>NZ_PQMR01000001.1:0-584190 GCF_008930935.1 Corynebacterium sp. 11A | reverse complement strand
GGGCGGGCTGGGGGTTATCGTCGTTGCTCATTTCCTTGACCTCGGACTTGAAGATGCGCATGGATCGACCCAAGGATCGGGCCGCATCCGGCAAACGCTTCGCGCCAAAGAGGACAAGGATGACGAAGACGATAAGGGCAATTTCCCAGAAGCCTAGAGTTGGCATAGTTACCTCTCAGTAGCTGTCGGTGACGTGTGGTCGTTTATGAACTGATCATACGCGTCGAGTGCAGCACGAGCGCGCACGAGGCTCGCTTCTTGTGCCACCGCCGGCGAGGAGATTCTCACATTCTCCCCGAGCGATGCCACGAAGCAATAGAGCCAGTGCGGATGCAGCATGCGCACTGTGGCTGGATACCATCCATCGATAGGCTCCAGCTGAAGCTGTACAGGATAGTATTCTGCCACCCATAGCGCCTCTTCTTTTAACTGGATGTGTACGTCTTCCCCCGAACTCGTGAGATCGAAGGGATCATCGGCGTCCAGGGTGACGATGCTGGGGACCTCCCGCGGCAGATCGAGCACGCCCGCGCTGTGGGCGCGGTCGGCACGAAAGGTGCGCTCAGCAGCGCGGTCGTGGTCCCAGCCACGCACATAGGAGTGGCCATCGTGATCGAAGATGGCGACGGGGCTGATAGTGCGCTGCTGGGGCTCGGCGTCGAGCGCCCCGGAGTAGCTAAAACGCAGCTGCTTATCCACGGCCACGGCGTGGCGCACCGTGGCGAGAAAATCTCGTTCCGCGGCGGAGAGGCTCTGCTCCACATCCATCACCGGCGCCCCAGCGGCGCCGAGCGCTGTGCGCAGTTTCTCGGCAGCTGAGGTGATGGAGTCCACATCGGCCACCGAGCCACGCGATTCTAGGGCTTCGAGGGCGAGCAGCAGCGCGCCCGCCTCACTGGCGGTGAGGTTGAGCGCTTTGTCCATGCCTTGGCTATTGGTGATGGTCACGGACTTAAAATCCGTTTCGAAATCCACCAAGTTATCGGGCATCAACCCCGGGGTTCCACAGCACCACAACCGGCGCAAATCGGCGGCGATCTCACCGGGCGAGCGGCCTAGATCGGCGGCGGCCTCAGCGATGGTGGTGTCGGGATGCGCCTGGAAATAGGGAATGAGATTGAGCAAGCGAACGAGATCATTGACCCGCTCGCCGGTGTGTGCACGGGCCATGAGATCAGTGTCCTTCCGCGGTGTCTGGGTCGAGGGACTCCTGGGTGGCTATGAATCCACGCAAGCGGTGCGTGATGGCCTCGACGGCCTCCGGCGGCGAGGTGACCAGCACCTCCGGTGCCTCACCTACCGCGGTGGTAACCAGCCAGTTGAAGTCCACACCGCTGAGGCTATAGTGCCCAGGCTCTGTTTCCTCCGCGGCACGCAAGAGTTCGGAGCTAAAACTGGGAGATTGCTGTAGCACGAGGTGGGCGTCGACAAGCGGCTGGCGAAAAGACAACAGTTCGGTGATGATCTCCGCGGGCGTGGTCTCGGCCGGTGGCTCGTGGGTGCGCGGACCGTTAGCGGCGATGTTATCGATGCGGCTGATACGAAACGCTCGTGGGGCTGTGCGGTCGAGATCGAAACCGAGCAGGTAGATCCGGCCGCCGACCGGGGCGAGCGCCCAGGGATCCATGGCGCGAGGCTGCGGGTCGGCGCCGACATGACGGTAGTAATCGAAGGTGATGGACAACCGGCGATGGCACACTCGCACTAAACGCTCGAAGGTGGTGGTACTCAGCGTGGAAAGATCACTCACGCTGGTGTACTCCCCTGCTGGGCTGAGCTCCCCGCGCTGCGCCCCGCCGGCGGCGATCTTGGTCCAGCCGGAGCGGGCGAAGGTAGCGAGCTCGCCGCTCATGCCCTGCTCCCCCGCGAGCGCCAGAACACTCGCTTCCTCGGGGGTGAAGGTCATCTCCGGCAGCGAGTAGCGCGACTCCACGAGGCGGAAGCGCTTGGTGTTGAAGATATCTTCCTCAGAGACGATGGGCACGCCCACGGCGCGCAATACCGCGCGGTCGCGCTGGAACATCTTGTCAAAGGCGGCATCGCTTTTGTTCTGGTATCCGGACACATGGGTGCGGATCCATTCCTTGCTCAGCCCGCGGCCCTGGGCCGGGGCATTGAGCAGAGCGAAGGTGAGGTTGATGGCTCGTTCCAGAGCCTCTTCGCTAGCCGTGCGCGTACTGGGGGAACTCATAGCCTCAGGTTATCGCGTTGGCGGCAGCAGTGTGCGCCTTCACACAAAGGAAAATGCTTCTCCATATAGGCGATGAGCGCATCCACGTCCGGATCGGTAGTGGCGAAAGGATCGCCGAGCTCCACCAGCTGCGGCTCCGGTCGTGAGACTTTCATCCGCATCCAATCCACCGCCACCGGCGCGGCCCGGGTATAGGCGGCGTCGAGGAAACGGCCCCGCAGGTGGGCGCGGGTGGTCGTCGGCGCGTGGAACATCGCGGCGTCAATGGCCTCGTCGCTCGTCCAGCGATTGATCAGGCCTTTGCGCTGCAGCAGCAGCGCCAGCCCGCGATCGGGGGCGATGTCGTGATAGGTCAGATCCACCTGCGCCAAGCGGGGATGATCCAGTCCACAGCCGAGACGCGTTTGATAACGCTGCAGCAGGGACCGCTTGATCACCCAGTCGATATCCCGCGAGACGGGGGTGAAGTCACCGGTGTCGAAGCAGGTAATCACCTTCTCCCACAGCTCGACGACCCGCTCGAGTTCGGCGTTCGGCTCGGGGCGCTGCTGCAGCCACTGCTGGGCAGCGTGGAGATAGATGCGCTGAATTTCGAGCGCCGGCAGTGTGGAGCCATTACGCAGTGGCACGGCTGCGGCCCCGCTGAGATCGCGGGAGATCTCGCGAATCGCGCCCACCGAGGATTCCAGCTCCACATCGGGTAGCGGCATGCCTGCCTCGATGAGTTCGAGCACCAGCAGGGTGGAGCCGAGCTTGAGGGCGATGGTGGGCTCGGCCATGTTGGCGTCGCCGACGATCACGTGCAGCCGCCGATAACGCTTGGAATCAGCATGCGGTTCATCGCGGGTGTTGATAATCGGCCGAGTGCGGGTGGTGGCCGAGGACACCCCCTCCCACACGTGGTCGGCCCGCTGGGACAAGCAATAGCCGAGCGAGAAATCATCCGCCTGCGGCAGCCGTGGGTGATGTATCATTCCGGCGCCACAGATGAGCTGGCGGGTAATCAAAAAAGGCAGCAGGGTACGCGAGAGCACCTTCAGCGAGGTATCCCGAGAAACAAGGTAGTTCTCGTGGGCGCCATAGGAGTTTCCGCGCGAATCCACGTTGTTTTTGAAGAGATAGATCGAGCCGGGATAGCCCATGGTCTCGAGGCTCGTCTGGGCCTGTTCGGCCAGCTGATTCACCAGCCGATCACCGGCGATGTGATAGTTGATGAGCTGCTCGATGGAGTCGCATTCCGCGGAGGCGTATTCGGGGTGATCGCCCACATCCAGATAGAGTCGGCCGGCATTGCGGGTGAAGATATTCGTGGAAGAAAAACGCTCGCGGATTGGCCGGTACAGGTGGCGGGCCACCTCGTCCGGGGTGATTTCGCGGCAGCGCTGTCCTGGGGCGCAGCGGAAACTCACACCGTATTCGGTTTCAATTCCCATGATGCGCCGCAGAATCGCGGCCTCGACGGATTCCGCTGCTGCGTGCTGCGTCTCTGGCGTACTATCCCCGTGTGTCATTGTGCTGGCCTACTGTCCGCCCTTTTGCACATAGGCACGCACGAATTCTTCGGCGTTGTCCTCGAGCAGATCGTCGATCTCGTCGAGCAGCTCGTCCGTGCCCTCGGTGCTGATGCTCAGTTGGCCGAAGCCGCTGTCCTGGTTGTTCTCTTCTGGACCGCCACCGGGGGTGGTGATCTGTTCTTGTGCCATCGTCATTGTCTCCTTGAGTTAATCGGGGTTGATCATTCGCGCCGCGGCGGCGGCTGTGGGCTGCTCGAAGGCAGCGGCGGTATCGGCGTGGGTATATCCATCGACGGCGACCATCGGCACCGTGAGCATCGCCTCGCCTTCGGCCACCACCACGCGGTCCCAGTTGGCGCCCACGACCTCATCGGGATAGCGCGTCATAAACATCCCGCGGGTATAGGCGCGCGAATCCTTGGGCGGCTCATAGGCGGCGCGCCGGATGGTCTCTTCATCCACCAGGGTGCGCATGCGTTGTTTGCGCACCAAGGCGTGATAGAGCGAGGTACGCGGATCGATATCGCTATATTGCAGATCCACCAGCGCAATCTTGGGATCATCCCAGCTGGCCCCGCGCGCCACGAAGCCCTGCATGAGCGCGTACTTGGCTACCCAGTCCAGCCGGTCCGCCGCCGCAAGCGGGTTGGTGGCAAGTAAGTCCGCGGCCTCATCCCACTCCGAGAGCAGCCGCTTATCGACGCTATCTCCCACCGCCGCAGCCGCACGGCGGCGGTACTCGCCAAGGATCTCCAGCGCCGTGAGGCGCCGGCCATCGGCGAGCTCGAGGCGGTGGCTGAGCGTGAGATCACGGGATACGGCCGAGACCTCGGCCACAGGATGCGCGAGAGCCAGATCGCTGAAGCGTTCGCCGCGCTGAATGGCGGCGATGACGAGGGAGGTCATGCCGAGTTTGAGGAAGCTCGAAATCTGCGACATGGAAGCGTCGCCGATGATCACGTGCAGCCGACCATAGTGTTCATCGTCAGTATGAGACTCATCGCGCGTGTTGATAATGCCGCGGTTGAGCGTGGTCTCTAAAGAGATCTCTTGCTCGATATAGTCGGCGCGCTGGCTGATCTGGAAGCCCGGCTGTTCACCATGGCTACCCAGCCCCACTCGACCGGCGCCGATGACCACCTGGCGGGTGACGAAGAAAGGAATGAGCGCGGCCGCCAGTTCATCGAAAGGCACGGTGCGGGAATAGCGATAGTTCTCGTGGGCGCCATAGGAGGCGCCCTTGCCGTCCACATTGTTTTTGTACAGCTTAAGCGGCGGGCACGGCTCGTGCTTATCCAGCGCGCTCACCCCAGCCTCGCTCAACTCCGCCACTGCGGTGATGGCGTCAAGCGCTACCCTGTCCCCCGCTTGGTCGAACACCATAGCGTGTAAGGGGTCCGCGGTCTCTGGCGAGGACACCTCGGGGTGGGCGTGATCCACATAGAACCGGCCGCCATTGTCGAGCACGAGATTGGCCACCCCGAGCGCGTGGGGGTCGATCGTCGGTGCGGTGTGATAGCGGCGCAGATCAAATCCGCGTGCATCGCGCAGCGGGGTTTCTGGTCCGAAGTCCCATTGCGTGCCCCGCCGTGCACCCCGCGAGGTGGCATATCCCACCACCGCGTGAGTGGAGGAGATAATCGGGCTTAACAGCGGTGTGCTCGGGGTGGAAATACCGTACTCGGTTTCGGTGCCAATGAAGATCATGAGAGCACCACCTGGGCCTCCACCACGCGCGCGCCGTGCCGGCCGGTAATCCGCGCCCACTCATCGGGGTTGGAGGTATTGGGCAGATCCTCGTTTTCTTTCATCTCCACCCGCACGGCCTCGCGGAGGTGCTCGGCAGAAAGGCCGCAGACTGTGTCCTGGGGATGCGCCAAATGCTGCTTGATGGCCAGCTTCTTGGCGCGGTCCACGATATTGGCGATCATGGCGCCGGAGACGAAATCATTGGTGTAGAGAGTCTCCGTGCAGCCATTCGAGAGCGTCAGCACCACATAGGGGCGCGGGGTAAAGAGCTCCTCTGTGGCGAGGCTAATGAGCTCCTCGCGCTCGCACGCCAAAGGAATGGTGTCGGTGATATAGCGGCTAAAGATCTCGCGGGCCTGCTCCCTATTCGGCCGGGACACCTTGATCTTCACATCCAAGCGGCCAGGACGCAGGATCGCGGGGTCAATGAGCTCCTCGCGGTTGGTGGCGCCAATCACGATGACATTGGCCACCGACTCCACACCGTCGAGTTCTGCCAGCAACTGCGGCACCACGGTGGTTTCCATATCCGAGCTGCGCCCCGAACCGCGGGTGCGGAAGATGGATTCCATCTCGTCGAAGAACACGATCACGGGGCGGCCCTCGCTGGCCAATTCCCGGGCGCGCTCGAAGATCAAACGAATCATGCGCTCGGTCTCGCCGACGAACTTATTCAGCAGCTCTGGGCCCTTGACGTTGATGAAATAGGAGGAGCCGACCTCCCCAATGCGCGCCGAGAGCGAGTTCGCCACGGCCTTGGCAATGAGGGTTTTGCCACAGCCAGGCGGGCCATAGAGCAGTACCCCCTTGGGCGGGTGCAGATCAAAGTGCTTATAGAGCTCGGGATGGGTAAAGGGAAGCTCCACGGCATCGTGGATCATCTCGATCTGCTCATCCAAGCCACCGATATCGGTGTAGGTGACATCCGGGATCTCCTCCAGCGCTAGCCGGTTGATCTCCGTGTGGGCCACGACCTCCAGCGCCATGAGGGCGCGGGAATCATAGAGCACCGTGTCGCCCGGTTTAACCGCGCCGGGCTCGCGTAGCGCATGCGCCACGGTGAGCACAGCGTTATCGCTGGTGGTGGTGCTAATCAGGATGCGCGAACCATCCAGTATTTCCGACACAGTAGCTAATTGGCCGGTGGTTTGGGTGCCGCACACCTCAACCACTGCGGAGCTCTCCCCCAGCCGCACCAAGGCGCCGGGCACCAACTCGGTTGCAGCGACCTCGGGGCTCACCATCAGCCGCATCCGCCGTCCGCCGGTAAAGACATCCGCGCTGGAGTCCTGATAGCCGGCGTCGAGCACGACCCCATAGGTACTGGGAGGCTGGGCCAGGGATTCCATCTGCTCGTTGAGCAGGGCGAGTTTATCGCGCGAGGACTTTAACAACTCCACGAGCTTGGTGTTTCTGCCGGCCAGCTCGCGGTTGATGCGCTGGAGGTGGCGGACCTCAAAGGTCGTCTCCTGAGCGTCGGTGGTCAAAATAGACGCATCTCCTCTAACAGTGTGTCGTACTTTTAAGGCATAGCTTACTTGCGGGCGCGGCGCTGTGGACGAGGAGGGGTCACTCCATCCGCCAATTTGCGAGTCCACACCAAAAACGCGGTGTGCGCATTCATGCGGTGCTCGGGCCGCGTGGCTAGGCCTTCCACCTTCCATTCGCGCACCAGCGATTCCCAAGCACGCGGCTCGGTGAAGCACTTCTTGTCCCGAATGGCCTCCATGATCTTCATTAACTGCGGCACCGTGGCCACATAGGTCATGAACACCCCGCCCGGCATGAGCAGCTCTGCAACATTGTCGATACACTCCCAGGGCTCGAGCATGTCGAGGATAATGCGATCGACGGGCCCACCGGTGTCCTCGGGGCCCACCTTGGTCATATCCCCCAGCCTCAGCGACCAGTTCTTCGGGGCGGTGCCGCCGAAGTATTCGCTCACATTGTTCTGTGCGACCTCCAGGTGATCTTCTCGGATCTCATACGAGATCACCTCGCCTTCATCGCCGACAAAGCGGAGCAGCTGCATGGTCAGCGCACCTGAGCCGGCACCGGCCTCCAGCACGCGGGCACCGGGGAAAATATCGCCTTCGATGAGAATCTGCGCGGAGTCTTTGGGGTAGATCACCGCCGCACCGCGCGGCATGGAGAGCACGTGATCCACCAGCAGGTGGCGGAAACAGAGATACTGCCCGCCCTGCGGGGTGGTCACCACCGAGCCTTCGTCGAGGCCGATGATGTCATCGTGTTTGATCTGGCCCTTGTGGGTGAACATGCTCTCACCTGGGGTGAGCTTGATGGTGTGGTGACGGCGCTTAGGATCCGTCAATTGCACCCGGTCACCGGGCTGAAAGGGGCCGGAATAGGCCATGGCGATTGTGCTCCTTTTTAAAGAGGTATTACGGGCGAAAAGAACGTCTAGGACAGCAGATAGGCCTGCATGGCCGTGGCGAAGGCGTCCACATCCTCCGGTGCGGCCAGCTCGCGAGCGGAGTGCATAGACAGCATCGGGATGCCCACATCCACTGTGTCGATGCCTAAACGAGTGGCGCTGATCGGGCCGATCGTCGAGCCGCAAGGAACATCATTGCGGCCCACGAACTGCTGGCACTGAACCCCGGCGTCACGGCAGGCACGCTCCCACAGCGCCCAGGTGTGGGCGGTGGTGGCGTAGCGTTGATTAGCGTTGATCTTCGTCACCGGCCCCTGGCCGAGCTGCGGCAGATGCTCGGGGGCGTGCTTGTCTGCGTAGTTGGGGTGCACTGCATGTGCGGCATCGGCAGATAGGCAGCTGGCCTGCGCCAGCATCTGGTGATACTCCTCTCGGCCGCCCCCGAGGGCGGCGCAGAGCCGGCTAATCAGCTCCTCCAGCAGCGGCCCGCCGGCACCAGTGGGCGATTGAGAACCCACTTCCTCGTGGTCAAAGGAGGCGAGAACCATAATCGAATCCGGGTCTTCTGCGGCAGCCTGACGCAGGGCCAGCAGCGATGGGTAGAGACTGGAGAGATTATCGAGCCGCCCTGCAGCCAGCATGGACTGCTCGGCGCCCAGCAAAGCTGGGGGCTGGGCATCGACCGTGATGACGTCGAAGCTGGCAATATCCTCCGCCTTCACCTCGGCGCATCGGGCGAGTTCTTCGAGGATCACGGCGCGGTCGGGGCGGCCGAATCCGGCGATGGGATGCAGCTGGGTTTGCTTATTCAGGGAGATATCGTTGTCGCGGCTTAAGTGGATAGCGAGGTGCGGGATACGGGCGATCGCCGGTGTGTGGACGAGCCGCGAGGTGGCGTCGTGAAGAACCAGCTCGCCGGCGAGGGCGAGATCCCGATCCAGCCACGAGGCGAAGATGGGGCCACCATAGACCTCTACTTCTACCTGGTTCCATCCATGCTGGTAGCTATCGGTGTGGGGCTTGAGCTTGAAGCCCGGCGAATCAGTATGGCTGCCGATGATGCGCAGCGGCGAAGTGGCGCTGGCACTCGCCGGCACCCACCAGGCGAGCAGCGCCCCGCCGCGCACGAGATAGTGGCCGCCGGGTTCGGCGTCGAAAGCCTGGCGGCGGTCATAGGGGCGGAAACCCGCTTCGGCGAGCAGCTCGGCGCCGCTGCGGGCGGCGTGAAAGGAACTTGGCGAGGAGAGCAGAAAGTCGCGGAATGAGGTCATGGCACTTAAGGATAGTGCCGCCTACTCCCCACGCTTGCGCGGGGAGGCTTAGACTACATAGTCACTATGGCACAGCTAGCACTTTCTCCCTCCCGCGCCTCGGACTACCAGCGCTGCCCGCTGCTCTACCGCCTCCGCGCCATCGATAAAATTCCCGAGCCCACCACCCTGCCCCAAATCAAGGGCACCCTCGTGCATGCAGTGCTCGAAGAGATGCATAAAGAGCAGCGCTCCACCCGCGACTTTCCCCGAGCCGTGAAAAAACTCAAGCCGCTATGGGCACAGATGGTGGAGAAAGACCCAGAGCTGCTAGAGCTCGTGCCGGAGGAGGATCTCTATGATTTCCTCGTGGAATGCCGCGCCCTGCTGCGGGGCTATTTCGAGATGGAAAACCCGCAGGGCTTCGACGCCAAACAGTGCGAGATGTATGTGAACACCACCCTGCCCAATGGGGTGCCGGTGCGCGGCTTCATCGACCGAGTAGACGTCGCCCCCACAGGAGAAGTGCGCGTGGTGGACTATAAAACCGGTAAGAAACCTCTGCCCCGCTATTCCCACGACGCCACTTTCCAGATGCGTTTTTATGCCCTCGTGTACTGGCGCCTCTATGGGGTGATCCCGCACCAGCTGCGGCTGATGTATCTGAAAGTGATCGACTCGCTCTTTCTCACCCCCTCCAAGGAAGAGCTGGAGTATTTCGAGCGGGATCTCGGCGAGCTCTGGGACAAGATCCTCGCCGATGGCCGAAGCGGGACGTTCCGGCCCCGCACCTCGAAGCTCTGCGGCTGGTGCGCGCATCAGTCCCTCTGCCCCGCCTTCGGCGGCACCCCGCCGGAGTATCCGGGCTGGCCTGGGCCGCAGGACACGCTGCCCCTGCACGAGGTCAGCGCCGCGCAGGACGCGGGCCAGAACGCCGTGCAGGACGCGGAGTAGATCGCACACGATGAGCTAGTCGCGCCGAATCCGCGGCGGCGCTTCCTGCGCGCTCACCTCGCGCGCTGCCCGCAGCATCAATGCTGCGGCTCCGCGCGGGCGCGATCCGGTGCGCCACAGCGCGCGTATAGGGCGGCGCAGCGTGGCATCAGCGATATCCACTTCCACCAGCTTTCCGCTGGCACAATGCTCGGCGACGCTGATTGCCGGCACCACGGCCGGAGCCCCCGTGCTGAGCGCGAGATTGATCTCCGCCATGGGGCTGCTCGCCTCCGCGACGGGAGGAGCCCACGGCACCCCGACGGCAAGGTCGAGGACCTCCCGGGTGCCGGAGCCAGGCTCGCGCAGGATCAGCGGGGTGCGTGTCAGCTCGGCGCGGCGCACCGAGACCGCTGTCGCCCACGGGTGATCGGGGCGCACGACGAGGCTGAGCCGATCCTCGCAGATCACGGAGGTGCTGAAGACTCGGTGGCCGCCGAGGGAGTCGGGGACGGGAACATTCACTGACTCAATAAACCCGAGACTCGTGTGTCCCTGCGCCACGGCGGTGGCCACCTGATCGGAATTGACGGCGACCATTTCCAGCTGTGCGCGCGGATGGTTGCGGCGCAGCGCGGCGAACCAGCGTGGCAGATAGTACTCGCTGACCGTCCGCGAGACGTAGACGCTCACTTTCGGCGCATCGGGATGGCGTTCGAGCGCGAGGGCATCGCCCAACGCGGCCGAAGCCCCTAGGATCTCCTGGGCGGTCGCCTGCACTTTCTCCCCAGCGGCGGTAAGCCGAGTGCCCGTGGGGCCGCGCTGAAACAGGGTGACACCGAGCTCGCCTTCGAGCCTGCGCATCCGCTCCGAGACGGCCTGTTGGCTTAAGCCATGGGAGCGGGCCGCAGCCCCAAAGGAGCCCAAGCGGGCACTATCCACCAATATTTGGAGAGCGCGAAGATCGGGCAAATCACTGAGCGACATGCCTCGATGGTAGCTCCCACAGGCTGCGCTTGTGGCCACATCGGACGGAGCGGTCTACTCTCCGCAGCACCGTTTTGGCACAGTGGTAGAGGTGACTCAAGAAACAACCACCTCTCAGGCTCGACCTTCCCTGCCGCATGCCCGTGTTCTGGGCAGGCAGCGTCCCCTCCTCGTCCCAGGACCCGGCCCCGCCTGGTTCGGTGCGGTGATGGGTACTGGCATCCTTGCCAATCTGTTCATCACTGTCGGCGGAATGCGGCTGCTCGGCGCCGTCATGCTCGTGCTGGGCTGGCTGATGCTGGTGGGCATCACCGTCGCCTTTTTTCACCGTTCGCACCGGGATCGCGCCGTGCTCTTTTCCTCGATCACCGATACCGGCCAGTGCACCGGCTGGGGCATGGTGGCCATGGGCTATCTCTCGGTGGGCGCGGCCACTCCCGTGGTATTGGGGGCTTGGGAGGCCCCAGCAGGGGTGATGGATGCCGCCTGGAGCGTGGACATGCTGATGTGGCTGACCGGAACCACGATCGGCATCATCGGCGCCTTCGGCATGGGCTATGTGATCATCAGGAACCGCCTCGCCGAGCCTCGCCCGGTATGGGGGCTGCCGATCGTGGCACCGATGGTGGCGGCGACCACGGGCGCTTCGCAGGTGCCGCAGCTGGCGTCGACAGGCGCCAAGGTGTGGATGCTCATGGCATCCACGGCCTGCTTCTTCATCGCCCTCGTTTTGGCCTCGATCGTCTTTATGCTGTCCTATGTGCACGCGTGGCGACGCTCTCCTCTGCCACCGGCGGCGCTGATTTCGGCATGGATTCCGCTGGGCATTATCGGCCAGTCGAGCGCGGCGGCGCAGGTGATCGCGCGCCAGGCAGCATCCTTCGCGCAGCCGGATCCGGCTAGCCATATCCTGCACATCGCCGACGTCTATGGGCTGGTGATGATGCTGCTCGGCATTCCGATGCTGCTGGCGGCCTTCTACCTCAGCTATAGCGGCTTTTTAAGCGCGATGCCGGTGCATCCCGGCTGGTGGGCGCTGACCTTCCCCGTGGGAACGCTCGCGCTCGGCACCCACTTTTTGGGTACGCATATGCCGCTCTTCTCGGCCCTCAGCCATGCTTTCTTGCTGCTCCTCGTCGCCCACTGGCTCGTCGCCGCCTATGGCTCGGTGCGCAGCATCGTCGCTGCGCACCAGCAGCGCAAAGGCGCAGCCAGCTAGAGGACGACGCCGCCGATGAGAAAGCCCAACCCCACTGCGAGGGCGATGCACACGGTGCCCGGTACGAGGAAGGGGTGGTTAAACACTGCCTTGCCGATGCGGGTGGAGCCGGTGTCGTCCATTTCCACTGCGGCCAGCAGCGTGGGATAGGTGGGCAGGATAAAGAGCGAAGACACAGCGGCAAAGGAGGCCACGGCCGTGAGCGGAGCGACGCCCACGGCCAGGGCGGCCGGCATAAGCGCCTTTGTAGTGGCGGCCTGGGAGTACAGCAGGGCTGCGGCGAAGAAGAGGATCACCGCCAGGCTCCAGGGGTAATCGGTGAGGAAGTCCGCAGAGAAGGCCGTGATCTGCTCCAAATAGTTATTGATAATGGTGGTGCCCAGCCAGGCCACGCCCATAACGCAGACGCAGGCGCTCATCCCGGCCTTGAACACCTGGGTGCCCACAATCTCTGCCGCCGGAATCTTGCACACCATCACGATGATGGCAGCGGTGCTGAGCATGATCGCCATAATCGCTTCATTGCGCGGCAGGCTCGGATCGCTGATCAGCCCCACTTGCTCGGAGATGAGGGTGGCATAGACCATCACCAGCGCGATAGCGGCGAGAAAAATCAGCACCGAGGCACGAGCCCCTGCGGGAGCGGTATAGTCCCGTGCCCCCTGCGGCGGTGAGACCAGTCCTTGTTTCAGCCGGGACTGGTAGACGGGATCGTCCTCTAGTTCCTTGCCCGAGCGGTTGGCGAGGAAGGCTGTGGGGAAGATTGCGAGGAATGTCGCGGGGATAACCACCGCGAGCAGCTGCAGATACCCGACTCCGAGCGGTTCTATGATCGAGGCCATAAACACCACTGCTGCGGAAATTGGCGAGGCGGTGATGGCCATCTGCGAGGCCACGACCGCCACCGAGAGAGGCCGCGAGGGGCGTACGTTGCCTTCCTTGGCGACTTCGGCGATGACCGGCAGGGTGGAAAAAGCAGTGTGGCCAGTGCCGGCGAGCAGCGTCATCAGATAGGTGACCACTGGTGCGTAGTAGGTCACGCGCTTCGGATTGGAGCGCAGGATCTTTTCCGCCCAGTGCACCAGATAGTCCATACCTCCGGCTCGCTGCATCGCGGCGATGGCGGCGATGACGGCCATGATGATGCCGATGACATCGAAGGGGATGTCCTCACGGCTCACGGGCACGCCCGTGGCTCCCAGCAGCAACACCCCCAAGCCGCCGGCAAAGCCAATGGCGATCGAGCCGAGCCGGGCACCGAGGACGATCGCCGCGAGAACAATAAGGATCTGTAGGGCAACAAGCACGAGTGGCTCCTCACATCTTGGGGATGGTGCGCAGCGATGTGCACAACCGCGCCCGCGGTTACAGACACCGCTCGGCGCCTCCCACATTCACCTGAGGGCTAGAGCAGCCCTCAGCAATACAAAACAGGTACGTACACGTGTCCTCTGTGCTGCGACATGGGCCTTCACTTCTCGTGTGGAAGGCAGGAGAGCACAGGCGGACACCGCATGCCTAGGACCGGTGCGAGGGAGATGCGCAGCGGGCGAGCTCACGCCACAGCGCGCACGGAACATAGCTTCGCGGCATGCCGAAAAAGGGGCAGTAGATGAGCCATCGATAGCGTGGCTCATCCCCATACCAGAGACATCCTACCTCAACTGAGGGGTGTTCGAACGAGGCTACTGCTCCCCTAACACCCAGCAGGTAGAACTACTGCTGCTCCTGCTGCTGGTGCGCAGCCTTGAACTTCGGGTGCATGAGATTGTCCACACTTAGCACCTCGTCCAGTGTCTCCTCATCGAGCAACCCACGCTCAAGGACGAGCTCCCGCACGCTGCGGCCGGTACGGGCCGCCTCCTTGCCGATGAGATCGCCATTGTGGTGGCCGATGAAGGGGTTGAGATAGGTGATCACTCCAATGGAGTTATCCACGTAGTCGCGGCATACCTGCTCATTGGCGGTGATGCCGGTCACGCACTTCTCCCGCAAGGTGTCGCAGGCATTGCCCAGCAGCGAGATGCTCTCGAAGATCGCCTGTCCAATAGCAGGCTCCATCACGTTCAGCTGCAGCTGGCCGGCCTCGGAGGCCCAGGTGACCACGCTGTCATTGCCGAAGATCTTGAAGCACACTTGGTTGACGACCTCTGGGATCACCGGATTGACCTTGGCCGGCATGATCGAGGACCCCGCCTGCATCTCCGGCAGGTTGATCTCATTGAGGCCGGCGCGCGGACCCGAGGAAAGCAGGCGCAGGTCATTAGAGATCTTGGACAGCTTCATGGCGGCGCGCTTCAAGGCGCCGTGCAACAGCACATAGGCGCCGCAATCGCTGGTGGCCTCGATGAGGTTCTCGGAGGCGGAGATATCGAGCCCCGTGACCTCGCGCATCGCTTCGATGATGGTGTCTTGATAGCGCTCGGGGGTATTGAGCCCCGTGCCAATGGCGGTGGCGCCCAAGTTCAGGGAGAGCAGCCGGTGGGCGGCTTGCTGGATCACCTCGTGCTCCTCGCCAAGATTGACCGAGAAGCCGGTGAACTCATCGCCTAGGGTCATCGGAACGGCGTCCTGGAGCTGGGTGCGGCCCATCTTGATCACGCCAGAAAATTCCTCGCCCTTGGCCGCGAATGCCTCGCAGAGCGCATCGATCTTGGCCACCACGTCCTGCACGGCCGCATAGACTCCGAGCCGGAAGCCGGACGGGTACGCGTCATTGGTGGACTGGCTCATATTCACATCGTCATTGGGATTGATAAAGACGTATTCACCCTTGTTCTTCCCGATGTGCTCGAGCGCGAGATTGGCCACCACCTCATTGGTGTTCATATTCACTGAGGTGCCTGCCCCGCCCTGGAAGACGTCGATCGGGAACTGGTCCATGGCTACCCCATGGTCCAGAATCTGATCGCAGGCCCACACAATGGCATCCGCCTTATCCTTTGCCAGCACCCCGAGCCGATGATTGGCCATAGCCGTCGCTTTTTTGACCATTACCATTCCCCTAATAAATTCAGGGATCTCATTAATGGTGGTGCCGGAAATCTGGAAGTTCTGCATCGCCCGAAGGGTATGCACGCCATAATAAGCGTCTTGGGGAACCTGCATTTCTCCAAGCAGGTCTTCTTCAGTACGAAAAGCGTAGGTTGAAGCCATGCGAACCCTTTCACTTCACTCGATTCTCTGTATATCCACCCCAATGGTAACGCCGCTTCTGGCGCGGCGAATCGGGCCGCACAAGTGGCGGAAGAAAAGAGATCGTGGCCAACATAAGAAGAAATGAAGAGTTTTTACATAACGGTTGTACTGGATCAATGTCCGTGCTGTGTATCCCCCATCGTCTGCGCTCCCGAGCTGAGAACACGCTGCGGTTTCAGGAGTTAGTCTTGTGGCTCCGGCGGCCGCTCCCCCAGAGACAAAACGCCCACCTCCACCTATTTCGGGGGTGGGAGTGGGTGGGCTATGGCTCCACCAACCCGTATGTATGCGGGTAGTGGCGGAGCACAGAACTCCTCGGCCGCAGTGGCCGTCGAGCGCGGGTGCGGCTAGATGCGGGCGATGGCGATCTCGGAGGCAAGGATGGCCTTGGCACCGACGGCGGCCAGTTGATCCATCACGGTATTGGCGTCCTCTCGCGGCACCATGGCGCGCACGGCCCGCCAATTGTCCAGTGCCAGCGGCGAGACGGTGGGACCGGATAGACCTGGAGTAATGGCCGCACATTCCTCGAGCTTCTCGGCCTCCACGTTGTAGTCGAGCATCAGGAAGTTGTGGGCGTGCAAAATGCCCTCGATACGGCGCAGCAGCACGCGCTGCTCTTGGGTGACTTCGTGGCCCTTGCGCCCCACGACCACCGCTTCGGAGGTGATGATCGGTTCACCGAAAGGAGCCAGGCCCTGCTTGCGCAGGGTACGGCCGGTAGACACCACATCGGCGATCACATTGGCCACGCCCAATTTGATGGAGATCTCCACCGCGCCCTCGAGGCGGATAACACTGGCATCGATGTCGTGTTCCTGCAAGAAGGAGCGCACGAGATTGGGATAGGAGGTGGCGATGCGGGCGCCTTCCAGATCCGAGATGCTCCACTGCTCGTCCTTGGGCGCGGCGAAGCGGAAGGTGGAATCGCCGAAGCCGAGGGCAAGCACCTCCTCGGTCTCCTCGCGGCAATCTGCGGCCAAATCACGGCCGGTGATGCCGAGATCTAATTGGCCACTGGCCACATAGATGGCGATGTCTTTGGGGCGAAGGAAGAAGAACTCGACGTCATTGCGCTTGTCCATCACGGTCAGCGCTTTGGAATCGCCGCGGGAGGGATATCCGGCCTCAGTGAGGATGGACATGGCCTTCTCGGATAAGGAACCCTTGTTGGGAACTGCCACTTTCAACATGATCTAGCTCGCTTTCTACGCTGGGTCGCACTGGGCGCTGCTTATTGCCGCGGGAACGCTGTGGGGTGCATGCTGCGCTGCACTGAGAAAAGGAGCGCCCGTTGTGGGGCGCCGTCGATCGTGCTTAGAGGTACTTGTACACGTCCTCGGGGCGGATGCCACGAGCCACCATAATTACCTGAGACCAGTAGATGAGCTGCGAGAGTTCCTCGGCGAGTTCCTCATCCGACTGATACTCTGCAGCGAGCCACACTTCGCCAGCTTCCTCAATAACCTTTTTGCCCAAGGAATGGACCCCGGCATCAAGGGCGGCTACAGTGCCGGAATCGGCGGGCCGATTCTTCTTGCGGTCGAGGAGCTCTTCATACAGCGATTCAAAATCTTTCACAATCGATCATTCTTTCACAGAGCCGCCGCGGGCGTGTGCTGAGGCGGTGTTTTCCCCTACAGCGAGGGCAGCCGCGCAGGGCTAGGGCAGCTGCTCGAACCACTGCTCGACCATATCGGCGGTGATCGTGGAGAAGTCGATGGAGCCATGGAGTTCGGCGAGGGTGCGCACCCGCTCGGGCGTGGGTGTCGTGGCATCAGCCACCACGCCAATCACCCGACAACCAGCTGCGGCAGCGGCTTGCATGCCCGTGGCCGAGTCCTCGAAGACCAGGCAGTCGTGGGGGTCGAGGCCGTATCGCTGAGCGGCGAGGAGATACATGTCCGGCGCCGGTTTTGGCCGCGGTACCTCATCGCCAAAGAAGGCGGTATCAAAGAAGTGCTCCCCCACCGCAGAGACCGCGTGATGGGCCAGGGCGCGCGGGGTGTTGGTGGTGATCGCCATGTGGATGCCCCGGCGAGAGAATTCGCCCAAGAGGGCCCGCATTCCCAGCACCGGCTGCAGCTGATTATCAAAGAGTTCGGTCACACGGGCATACATCTGCTGGCGCAAGCCCTCATAGTCGAGATCGGCCACCTCTACCTCGGCGTGGGCGGCGCAGATAGCCAAGGTGTTATCGAAGTTGCCGCCCACCGTTTTTTCCCGCAGCTCTGGGGTGAGCCGGCGCCCGACCTGCTCGGAGAGTTCATAGGTGGCCACCCCCCATAGCGGTTCGGAATCCACAAGGGTGCCGTCCATATCCCAGAAAATAGCTTTAAGCACTACGAATAATCCCTTTGAGCATGGAAGAAAGAATGAAGAGGTGGATGGGCAAAAGCGCGTACCAGTAGAGGTTGCCGGCCACGGAGGTGCTATGAAAGCGCGCCCGTTGGGTCAGGGTGTGGCCATGAATCTCCCAGGCGAGCGTGGCTTTGCCAGGAAGCCGCGCGGCTACCTTTAGTACCAGCCGCTCAGGGCGCTCGATCTCGGAGACCACGAAGAAGCCCACCGCATCGCCTTCGCGCAGGGTGCGCGGGTGGCGCCTGGGCCGGCGCATCCCCGGCCCGCCGAGTAGCTCGTCCACGCGGCCGCGGATGGCCCACGGCAGCGCGAGTGAGAACCAGCCATTCTCGCCGCCGATACGTTCCAGGGCGGCGAACACAGCGTGGGGAGAGTGGCAGAACACGGCGCTGCGCTCGTCTTCAAAGGTCCGTTTCGGGGCAGTGAGCATGCGTTCGAGAATACCGCACGCCTAGTATCCGGCCGGCGCTAGACGTTGAAGTACTTCGCCTCGGGGTGATAGAGCACGAAGGCGTCGGTGGATTGCTCGGGGTGGAGCTGCAGCTCCTCCGAGAGGCCCACGCCGATACGCTCGGGCTCGAGCAATTCCACGAGCGCGGCTCGATCTTCGAGGTTCGGACAGGAACCATAGCCGAAGGAAAAGCGCGCCCCGAGGTACTCAAGGTCAAAGAAGCCGGTGACATCGGTGGGATCGGCCTTGGCCGCATCGGAGCCATCCGCGAAGGCCAGCTCGGCGCGGACGCGCCCGTGCCAATACTCGGCGAGAGCCTCGGTGAGCTGAACGCTAATGCCGTGGATCTCGAGGTAGTCGCGGTAGTTGTCCTTGGCAAAAAGCTCATTGGCGAAGTCAGCTATGGGCTGGCCCATAGTCACTAGCTGCATCGGCCACACATCCACCGTGCCGCGGGCACGCGCCTCTTCCCAGGGCAGGATGAAATCGGCGATGCATAGAAACTTGCCGCGCTGCTGCCGGGGGAAGCTAA
Source organism: Corynebacterium sp. 11A (assembly GCF_008930935.1). Classification (NCBI taxonomy): domain Bacteria; kingdom Bacillati; phylum Actinomycetota; class Actinomycetes; order Mycobacteriales; family Corynebacteriaceae; genus Corynebacterium; species Corynebacterium sp. 11A. Next base: position 565,410 of record NZ_PQMR01000001.1, on the reverse strand, counting down.
AACGCATCCGCTCGGGGGCATCTGGGCGCGGCTCGGAGAGGATCACCACATCATCGCCCTCCGATACGGCCGGGAAATAGCCGTAGACCACAGCGGCATGATCGAGGATTCTCTCGGGCTTGAGCCGATCAATCCAAGCGCGCAGGCGCGGCCGGCCTTCGCTCTCCACGAGTTCCTCATAACTTGGTCCGCCGTCGCCACGGCTGCCGCGCAAACCCCACTGCCCGAGGAAGAGGGCTCGCTCATCCAGGCAGGTCATATACTCCTTCAAGGCAATACCCTTGACCACGCGGGTGCCCCAGAACGGCGGGGTGGCGACTTCTTCGGGAATGCTCACTGCGGAGCGGCTGGGCACCTCCACTGGTTCCTGGGCGGCCTTGCGCTCGGCGGCGATGCGCTTGGAGCGCTCGCGGCGCTCGCGACGCGCCTTCTTCTTCTCCTCGCGCTTCGCCTTCTCAGCTGCCTCGGCCTCGCTCAGTTGGCCCTTTTCGCCGCGCGCATCCTGCATCACCTCGTTCATCAGCCGCAGCCCCTCGAAGGCATCGCGGGCGTAGAACACATCGCCGTGATAGAGCGCATCGAGATCGTCTTCCACATAGGTGCGCGTCAGCGCCGCTCCGCCGAGGAGCACGGGATAACGATCCGCTTCTTCGCGCTCCGCGAGCTCGTTGAGCTCGAGCAGGTTGTCCTTCATCACAACGGTGGATTTCACGAGCAGCCCCGACATACCGATCACATCGGCTCCATGTTCCTTCGCCGCGGACGCGATGGTGGCGATCGGCTGCTTAATGCCGAGATTCACCACGGTGTAGCCATTATTAGAGAGGATGATATCCACTAGGTTCTTGCCGATATCGTGCACATCACCCTTCACCGTGGCGAGCACAATGGTGCCCTTTGACCCAGTGTTATCGGAGGCCTCCATGAAGCTTTCGAGATAGCCCACCGCCGATTTCATGGTTTCGGCGGACTGCAGCACGAAGGGCAGCTGCATCTCTCCGGAGCCGAAGAGATCACCCACCGTTTTCATGCCCCGCAGTAGGTCCTCATTGATGATGGCAATAGGGCTCTTTTCCGCCATCGCGGCATCGAGATCCTCCTGCATCCCGTTTTTCTCGCCATCGATGATGCGCTGGGCCAGCCGGTCGAGCAGCGGCAAAGCGGCGAGGGCTTCTTGGCGGGCATCTTGGGCAGAGGCCGCGGAGACGCCGTCGAAAAGCTCCATGAACACCTGCAGCGGGTCATAGTCCTCGCTGCGGCGGTTGTACACCATATCCAGCGCCACCTCGCGCTGGCGCTCATCGATGTGGTTGAAGGGGATGATCTTGGAGGAGTGCGCAATCGCGGTGTCGAGGCCCGCGTTGATGCATTCGGAGAGAAATACCGAGTTGAGCACCTGGCGGGCTGCCGGATTGAGCCCGAAGGAGATATTGGACAGCCCGAGTGTGGTGTGCACCCGCGGATACTTCGCCTTGAGCGCCTTGATGGCCTCGATCGTTTCGATGCCATCGCGGCGGGTCTCCTCCTGTCCCGTCGAGATCGGGAAGGTGAGGCAGTCGACGATGATGTCTTCATGCCGCAGCCCATAGGTGCCGGTGATGTCCTCGATGAGGCGGGTGGCGATCTCCACCTTCTTCTCTGCGGTGCGGGCCTGGCCCTCCTCGTCAATGGTCAGGGCCACCACCGCGGTGCCATGCGCCTGCACCAGCTCCATGATGCGGCGATAGCGGGAATCGGGGCCGTCTCCATCTTCGAAGTTCACCGAGTTCACCGCGCAGCGCCCGCCGAGCTTTTCCAGCCCCGCCTCGATCACGGCGGGCTCGGTGGAGTCGATCATGATCGGCAGCGTGGAGGAGGTGGCCAGCAGCTCCGCGAAGCGTGCCATGTCCTCGCGGCCATCGCGGCCTACATAGTCAATACACACATCGAGCATGTGTGCGCCATCCCGGGTTTGGGTCTTGGCGATATCCAGGCAGGTCTCCATGTCTCCAGCGAGCATCGCCTCACGAAAGGCCTTGGAACCATTGGCGTTGGTGCGCTCGCCGATCATGGTGATACCGGTGTCTTGGGTGAGAGGCACCGCCGTATAGAGCGAGGACACAGTATCCTCCGGCTCTTCTTGGGGGCGTGCGGTGGGGTTATCCCTTTTGCCCTCGAGCTTGTCGACGACAACCCGGATGTGCTCGGGGGTGGTACCACAGCAGCCGCCCACCATGGCCAAACCATAGTCATCGACAAAGCGGGCCAGCGCATCGCCGAGTTCTGCGGGCGTGAGGGGATATTCGGCGCCATTGGGGCCGAGTACCGGCAAGCCAGCATTGGGCATCACGGACACCGGCACCGAGGCGTGGGTGGCCAGATAGCGCAGGTGCTCGCTCATCTCGTGGGGGCCGGTGGCGCAGTTGAGGCCGATCATGGAAATACCCAGCCGCTCCAGTGCGGTTAGGGCGGCGCCGATCTCGGAGCCGAGCAGCATTGTGCCGGTGGTTTCCACGGTGACGTGGCAGAGAATGGGCCGACTGACCTGCAGCTCTGCCTCGGCCTGATGGATGCCGTGGATAGCGGCCTTGACCTGGAGCAAATCCTGGGCGGTCTCCACTAGGAAGGCGTCGACCCCGCCGCGGAGCAGGCCCTTGGCGGCCAGATAGTAGTACTGCTTGAGATCGCCGAACTGGGCGTGCCCCAAGGAGGGCAGCTTCGTGCCCGGCCCGAGGCTGCCGAGCACATAGCGCGGCGTGGCCTCCTCACCGGCGGAGTACTCATCGCACAACTCGCGAGCGATCTGCGCGCCCGCGTAGGCCAGTTCCTCGCAGCGATCGGCGATGTCATAGTCGGCCAGGTTCGGCAGGTTACAGCCGAAGGTGTTGGTCTCCACCAGCTCGGCCCCGGCATCGAGGAAGCCGCGATGGATCTCGCGGAGCACATCGGGGCGGGTGACGTTAAGGATTTCGTTGCAGCCCTCAAGATTCAGGAAGTCGCTGTCTAAGTCCAGATCAAAGCTCTGCAGCTGGGTGCCCATGGCCCCATCGCCGACGAGTACGCGGGTGCCGAGAACCTCGGCGAGAGGCGGGGTGGTGATCTGCGAAATAGCGTCAATCTGGCTCATGAAATAGACAGCTTAGTACGCAACTAGCGAGTGATCCAAGCCAATGGCCCTGCTCGCAAGAAACCGAGCGGTCTAATTACTGCCTGAGCTGCGCTCTCCCTACACACCACCGACGCTCGGACGCTGGCGCGGATACATCCAGAGTGTGCAGCGTAGACGTGGTTATTTCTCCCCGTCCGAGGGCTCGCCGAGCTCCCACTCCTGCTCCAGCGGGGCGCCGAGGCTGCGGCATACTGCGCGGAAAAAATCGCTGAACTCAGCGGATTCCTCGGTGTCCAAGAGGGCATAATCGACGCTGCGATCAATGCGTTCAAGTTCGGCGATGGCGGCATCCACCTCGCGGTGCAGTGCCGCCTCGCTGGCGGTGCCGGTGTCCGCGGCGCAGCGATAGGCGCGATCGAGGAAGCCCCGCAGCACGGACTCCACCAGCGGCACAATGGCTGGTGGATAGGGCTCCTCCCAGTAGTCGGTGTCACCGTCGGAGAGATAAGCGCCGGTGGCGAAGTCGCTGAGATCTGCGCACAGCGTGCTGATCTGGGAATCGAAGTGGCTGCGTGGCGCGGGCGTGGTCTGGCTCATGGTGTGTATTCTGCCTGAGCCCACGCCGCCACGCAGCCTCGGAGACTGCGGCCAGCCCCACCCCAGGCTGGATCGCGGTGCGGAGAGAGGTGTTTAGAGCTCCACGCCGAGCAGGGCGTCGAAGGCGGTGCGCACATACTCGCCTGCGGCCGAGAGCTGCTCCTGCGGGGACGATGTCTCCGTATCCTGCGCTGCGGCCCAGGCATCTGCGGCCTCCAGCGCCCCAGGGGTGTCGAGATCCGCAGCCAGGCGCTCGCGTAGCTGCTGCACCAAGCGCTGCGCGGCAGCCTCATCGGTGGTGGCGGCCATCGCGGCGCGATAGGTGGCGAGACGCTCTTCCGCGCGTGCCAAAACGGCATCGGACCAGTCACGGTCCCCGCGATAGTGTGAGGAGTAGATACCGAGGCGAATGGCGGCCGGCTCATGACCAGCAGCGGTGAGCTTATGCACGAAGACGAGATTGCCCAGCGACTTGCTCATCTTGACCCCATCGAGGGAGATCATTCCGGCGTGCACATAGTGCCCGGCCATGCGCTGGGAGCCAGTGAGCGATTCATAGTGGGCGGCCGAGAATTCGTGGTGCGGAAACGCCAGATCGGAGCCGCCGCCCTGGATATCGAAGATGTCCTTCAAGCGGTTGTTGGCGATCGCGGAGCACTCGATATGCCAGCCGGGCCGGCCCGCGCCAAAGGGGGCGTGCCAGCTCGGCTCGCCTTCGCGGGCGGCGCGCCAAATGAGCGCATCCAAGGGGTGGCGCTTGCCGGGGCGATCGGGATCGCCGCCGCGGTCGGCGAAGACATCGCGCATCTGCTCGGGGGTGTAGCCGGAGATGTAGCCAAAGTGCTCGGTGGCGTCGATTGGCGCGTAGATATCGGGATGCTCCGGATCGTCCACCGCATAGGCGGCGCCCTTGTCCAGCAGCTGCTGCACCACCGTTATCACTTCGCCGACGGCCTCGGACACCGAGACGAAATCGCGCGGCGGGATCACCTTCAGCGCGGTCATATCCGAGCGGAAGAGCGTGGTTTGGTCGTCGCCAAGCTCGCGCCAGTCCACATTATCGCGGGCGGCGCGCTCAAATAAGGGGTCGTCGACGTCGGTGACGTTTTGGACGTAAACCACCTTGTGGCCGTTATCCAGGAGCTGGCGGTAGATGAGATCGAAGGCGACATAGGTTGCCGCGTGGCCTAGATGCGTCGAGTCATAAGGGGTGATTCCGCACACGTACATCCCAGCGGTTGCTGCGGGGTGGACGGGGCGCACGCACTGATCTGCGGTGTCGTATAGCTGAAGTTCTACGCAGTCCCCGCTCAGGGCAGGAACATCAGGTTGAGGCCAAGAATGCATGCGCCCCACTCTAATCCATCACATAGTGGAGCAAAGAGCGGGGCGATAGCCACGGGCACAGGCGCAGATAACTCCCTAGGCCTGCAGCACTCCGAATCCGAGCAGCGCCATCACGAGAAGGCCGAAGGGGATGCGGTAGGCCGCGAACCACGCGAAGGAGTTATTGGCCACGAAGCGGAGTAACCAGGCAATGGAGACATAGCCCAGCACGAAGGCGATGGAGGTTCCGACCAGCAGTTGCAGGCCGCTGGCGGCTTGGCCGGCGTCCGGCGCGAAAGCGTCGGGAAGCGAAAACAGCCCCGATGCGAGCACGGCGGGAATCGCGAGCAGGAAGCTGAAGCGGGTGGCCACTTCCCTATCCAAGCCCACGAGCAGGCCGGCGGAGATGGTGCCGCCCGAACGGGACACGCCGGGAATAAGAGCCAGGCATTGCGCGAAGCCCATGGTTAGCGCATCCTTCATCGTCAGCTCGTCATAGCTGCGCTGTTTTTTGCCCACGCGCTCCGCCCAAATGAAGACGAAGGAGAACAGAATCAGCACGGTGGCGGTGATCCACATATTGCGGAAGTTGTCGCGGATGAGGTCCTTGAGCAGCAGCCCCAGCACACCCACTGGGATGGAGCCGACGATGACCATCCAGCCCATGCGGTAGTCGAAGCCACGCTTGTTTTTATCGACTACGCCGGCGAACCAGCCGGTGAGGATGCGCCAGATGTCTTTGGCGAAGTACACCAGCACTGCGAGCTCGGTGCCGAGCTGGACCACGGCGGTAAAAGAGGCACCGGCATCGGCGCCCCAGAACAAACTGGAGACGATGCGCAAATGCCCTGAGGAGGACACGGGAAGAAACTCGGTGAGGCCTTGCACGATGGAGAGCACAATGGTTTGTGTCCATGACATCGTTTCAGGGGCCTGTGCAGCGATTACGTCGTTCACCCGTTAGAGGCTACTACTCTTGAGGCGTGGAACAAACCAATGTAGGACGGAGCGGACTGCGCATCCCGCGCTTAGGACTAGGCACCCTGACATGGGGTGCGGGCACCGATCGGGAGGCGGCGAGCGAGATTCTGCGCCTGTTCACCAGCGCCGGCGCGTCGCTTATCGACGTCACCCCGCAGCACACCACCGGCACGGCCGCAGTAGAGTACCTCGGCACATTTCTGGGGTCTGAGATCTCTCGGGAGGATCTCATCATCTCGGCTGCGGCGGGTACGCTGCCAGATCAGCCGGTGGGCCGGCGCGTCGATTGCTCCCGCCGCGGATTGCTCAACCAGCTCGATAGCTATCTGCGGCTGCTCGGCACGGACCATCTCGATCTCTTTTCCATCGACTACTGGGACGAGCTCACCCCCGTGGAGGAGGTAGCCGATGCCCTCGACTATGCGGTGCGCACGGGCAGGGTGCGCTATGTGGGCGCGCGTGGGCTCAGCGGCTGGCAACTTGCCGTGCTGCGCGCCGCCGCCCCCGTCGCCGCCCGGGGCGTGGTGGGCGCCAGCGGCGAGTACAACCTGCTCAATCGCCTACCCGAGCAGGAGCTTTTGCCTTCGGCGCACCACCACCAGGTGGGGTTTATCGCTGGTGCGCCGCTGGCCCATGGGGTCTTGACCGGCAAGTATCGCGAACAGAATGCTTCTGCTCAGGGACGCAGCGCGGAGGCCCACGCCTATTCCGAGGCGCGCGATCGCGCCATCGTCGAAGCGCTCACTACGGCGGCCCTGGGATTGAATATCTCTGCCACCACGGCCGCTATCGCCTGGGTCTTGGCCCAACCCGGGGTCGACGCCACCCTAGTGGGGGCGCGCACACCGGAGCAGTGCGAGGAGGCCTTCGCTGCGGCCGAGGTGCAGCTGCCCAAGGCGATCATTGAGGCCTTAGACGACGTCTCGCTCTCATAGCGCTCTGGTAGCCTTAAGCGTTGTGAAGAAGCGTCGGAATCTAGTTCTAGCAGCACTTGTGACCTCCTCCGCTCTGGTGTTGGGCGCCTGCGGATCCAGTGGAGACGATCCCGGAAAACAGGCTCGTCCGGTGGGATCGGCAGAGGCGCAACGCTCCCCCGCCGCGGAGAACGTGGACGGTGACGTGCTCACGCTCGGCGGCGAGTTCAGCACGATCGATGGGCTGGCCGTTCTCGGCGATCATATTGCCGTGCGCTCCGGCGATAAGCTGGGTATCGGAACTCGGGAACAATTCGAGGACGACGACTTCAGCGTTGTCGATATCGCCGAGGGCTGTGGAGAGCTCAGCGCCGGCGCCACCGACTTTGTGCTCGCCTGTCCGCAGGCCGTCGACGGCACGGAACAAGGCGGCGTGGTGTATCTCATCGACCCCACCGCGCCGACACTGGAGAACACCCGCACCGCTGAGGAAAGGTTCACCACCGCCACCCAAACTAGCACCGGCGATGTGGTGGCTGCCGCCGCGGATTCCTCACGCATCATTACCTTCCCGCATGACGATCCGACGGCTACCACTGAGATCTCGATGACCGACACGGTGGATCAGCTGGTGTCTACCACCTATGCCGATCACCTCGACCCGGTCGTGGTGATCAACCGCAAGTTCACCACTATTCAAGGCCTCGACAGGGAGCAGCGGCGTGAGGGCGGGCGTTTGCGCGCCGGCGCCGGTGTCGGCACGGTCGCCCCTGGCGAACAGGGTGTGTTCCTCGCCGCCGACACCGAGGGCGATCAGCTCTTGGTGTATACCCGCTTCGATGTGGTGCGCCTGCATCAATCGATGCCGGTTGACCGCAGCCCGTGGGCGGTGGCTTGGGACTCCTCCCAGCAGCTGGCCTGGGTGGCATCCACTGGCACCAATAGCCTCGTGGGATATGACCTATCTACCGGCGAGCCGCTCGAGCAGCAGCGCTACTCCACCGTGGCTGATGCCACGAGCCTCGCAGTGATGGATAATGGGACCAAGGTTCTTGCCTCGGCTAGCGGAGATGGCATTCAGTTCCTCGACTCTTAGCAGCGTGGCCAGCTCCGTCGGCGCCTGCGGACTTCCCCCTCTGACACACCGTTGATACTCATCGTTTAAGGACACCCCTGTATGGCCTCATCGTCGTTTCGTTCCACCCTCTATAACAAGGCCTTGAAGGCGATGTTCACGCTGCGTCCCGAACGCATCCACGGGATCATCAATAACGGCCTCTCCGTACTGCAGACCACTGGGCCCCTTAATCGTGGCTTGGAGAAGATCCTGCCGGTGCACGACGAGATCTTGGCTCAAGACATATTCGGCGTGCGTTTCCCCCGCCCGCTGGGGCTGGCGGCCGGCTTCGATAAAAACGGCAGCTCCCCCGATGCCTGGACCCCGATTGGTTTCGGCTATGCCGAGCTCGGCACCGTCACGGCCTCCCCGCAGCCGGGCAATCCCACCCCGCGGCTGTTCCGCCTGCCCGAGGACCGCGCGATCCTCAACCGCATGGGCTTTAACAACGACGGCGCCGCCGCGGTGGCCAAGAACCTCAAACGCCGCAGGTCCGACGATGTCATCGGCATCAACATCGGCAAGACGAAGGTAGTGGATGCTGCCCACGCCGCCAGCGACTATCGCCGGTCCGCGACCCTCTTGGGCAATCTGGCCGATTACGTTACGGTGAACGTCTCCTCGCCGAACACCCCGGGCCTGCGCGATCTGCAGGCAGTGGAATCCTTGCGCCCCATTCTGGAGGCGGTCCTCGAATCCACCACCACCCCAGTGCTGGTGAAGATCGCCCCCGACCTCTCGGACGAGGATGTGCTGGCCGTGGCCGATCTCGCCCTCGAGCTCAAACTCGCCGGTATCGTGGCCACCAACACCACCATTTCCCGTGAGGGGCTGCGCACCGACCCAGCCGAGGTAGAGGCCATGGGCGCCGGCGGCATCTCCGGCCCTCCGGTGGCCGCCCGTTCCCTCGAGGTGCTCCGGCTCCTGCGTGAGCACGTGGGCGATCAGCTGGTCCTGGTGAGCGTCGGCGGTATCGAGACCCCCGAACAAGCCTGGGAGCGCATCGCTGCCGGCGCCAGCCTATTGCAGGGCTACACCGGCCTGATCTATGGCGGCCCCGACTGGATCCGCGATATCCACAAGGGTATCGCCCACCAGGTTCGTGCCCACGGCTTCTCCTCGCTCAGCCAGGCCGTCGGCTGTGGCAAGGCATGGGTGGACTAGAGCCAGCCGCACATCTGAAAAAAGGGCCGCCCGTACGGGGCGCGCCCTTCTTTTCTGCCTTGCGTGTCTGCCGCTGGAACTCCACCGACTCCCTGTGTGGCTATGCCACGGAGCGGCGGATCACCAGCGCGCAGATGAGAGCCATGGTGGCGTAGACCGGCAGCCACCACGATTCCAAGATATAAATCGGCTCGGTGGTGATGAAGCGGCTAAACACGACCAACCCCACAGCAACCACCAGCACCACGATATGGCGGGTGGTGCGTTCCTCATTGCGGTGTGTCGTGCCGAAGGCACCCAACAACATGGCCGAGACGATGATCAGTAAAAAACCCCACGTGACGGGAAAGAAACCAGTTAAACCGCCGGTGATCAGGCTGATCAGCGTAAACAGCGCCAGGACTATGGCTAGAGCCAAAAATGCGCCGCCCACTCGCAGAACCGGAGGGACGACCACCACGGCGGCCTTGTCCTGCGCGCGCGGGGTGCGGGCGCGCTGCGCAGAGGATGCAGGAGTGGTGCGGGGCCGAGAACGCTTCTTTTTTCCCATAGTGATTCAAAACACTACCCCAAGCTGGGGTTATATGCACGTCCCCGCACCGAATGCGGGGGCGACGGGTATGGGAGTATCCGGCGAGTTTTAGGAGTTTTCGTGCCAACCCCACGTGATCGCACGGCCGATCGAGTGGAAGTAAAGGTTGAAGCCGAGCACCGTGGGGGTGGCGTCCGGATCAATGTCGAGCTTCTCGGTATCGACGGCGTGAACCGCGAAGAGATAGCGGTGCGGGCCGTGGCCCTCCGGCGGCTGCGGTCCGAAGTAGCCGCGGGAGCCGGAATCGCCGCGCAGCGAGACGACATCCCCCATAGATTCCAGGGTGCCATCATTGGCGGCGCCGGTGGCGAGTTCACTGACATCGGCGGGAATATTAAACACAGCCCAGTGCCAGAAACCAGAGGCCGTAGGAGCGTCTGGGTCGAAGCAGGTGATAGCGAGAGACTTCGTGCCCTCGGGAAGATCAGACCAGGCCAGCTGCGGGGAGACATCCTGGCCGCCGAGCTGCTCCTCCTTGAAGGTGCCGCCGTCCTCGAAGTCGCTCGAGGAGAGCGGGAAGCTCGGGAGGTCCTTCAACGGGGCATAGGGGTCGGGTCCGGGGAATCGTGAATCGTTGTAGTTGCTCATACTCCCCGTTTTTACCGAAAAACTCTCCACCGTGCCGTGAAGCGGAACTTTCACCGCTGAGATTCGCTCCGTTCATAGGTGTGGAAATGTCCCTCTGTGCAGGGGATTTGATTATATTGCCGCGTTCGGGCTACAGTATGCGAGTGCCCAGCCGAGAGGCTGCAAACAAAACCCAAGCCCGGGTGGCGGAATGGCAGACGCGCTAGCTTGAGGTGCTAGTGTCCTATTAACGGACGTGGGGGTTCAAGTCCCCCCTCGGGCACTTTGTGAAATCCTGTGTTCATCATGTGATGAACACGGGATTTTTTCATGTCTCGGTGCGCAGCTGAGCACGGTAACCACGGCGGCGAGTAGCCCTAAACACCGGCCTCTACCCCACTGCCGCGCCCACAAAGAAGCAAGCGGAGAGCCCGGTTCACGCTATGTGCCGGGACGTCTCCCCTCTCCTCCAGCTCGTGGGCTAGGGCTGTAGGGCGTGGCCCAGATACACCTTCGCCTCATAGGGGCGCAGAGCACTACCCGCATCGTCTGCGTAGTTAGAGGAGATCAGCCGCCACCCATCGCCGTCGATACCACGGCGCTGCAACGCCGCGGTAGATGCATCTGCGTAATCACACTCCACCGTGGTGGCGCTGAAGTTGGCCACCACCACCAGCCGTTCATCCGCGGTGGCGCGGGCGTAGCTAAAGATGGTCTCGCTCCCTGGCTCGAGCAACTGGAAGCTACCTCGGCGAATTACTGGATGCTCGCGACGCAGGGAAATAAGGCGCCGGTAGTGGTGGTAGACGCTGTGCGGATCTGCCACGGCGGCACGGGCGTTGATATCGGGATAATTCGGGTTCAGCGGCAGCCACGGAGTACCCATGGTGAAGCCAGCGTGCTCACTCTCATCCCACTGCATAGGAGTGCGGGCGTTATCTCGGCTCTTCGCCGCGATATAGCGCATCATATGCTCATGCGAGATGATTCCGCTGCGCACATACGTCTCATAGGCGTCGTGGGTTTCGAGATCGTCATAGTCATCGATTTCAGGGAAGCTGACATTAGTCATCCCTATCTCTTCACCCTGGTAGATATACGGGGTGCCGCACATCATGTGCAGCACAGTGCCCAGCATGGAGGCAGAAACCACGCGGTACTCGGGGCTGTCATTGCCGAAGCGGGATACGGCCCGGGGTTGGTCGTGGTTATTCCAATACAGCGAGTTCCAGGCGCGATCTTCTAGTCCCTTTTGCCAGTGCTCCAGCGTGGCAGTCAGTGCGCTCAGGCTGGTTCGACGATCCGACCATTTACCCCATCCTTGCTCGGAAAAGTCGAGGGATACATGCTCGAACGTGAAGATCATGTCGAGTTCCCCGCGCTCGAATCCGGCATAGAGAATACCGTCCTCCACCGTGGTGATTGGGGTCTCCCCTACGGTGAGCGTGTCATAGTCGTCGAGCACCTCTCGGCGCATCTCCTGGAGAAACTCGTGAACGCGTGGCCCATTGGCGCTCATAGCGAGCGAGGATTCGCGGCTACCGCGTGCGACGGCGGGATCATTGACCGCTAGGGGTGCGTCGATAAGCTCCTGCGGCTTGGAAATCAGGTTGATCACATCCATACGGAAACCGCCGACGCCCTTATCAAGCCAGAAACGCATCAGATCGTAGACTTCGCGGCGAACCTCAGGGTTCTCCCAATTCACATCCGGCTGTTTGGGGGAGAACATGTGCAGATAGAACTGGCCCGTGGTCGCATCGAACTCCCATGCCGAGGGACTAAATGCGGAGATCCAATTATTAGGCGGCAGCGGCGTGCCGTCTTCGCTATATCCGGATGGATCGCGCCAGATGTAGTAGTCGCGATAGGGATTGTCCCTCGAGGAACGGGAGCGGCGAAACCACTCGTGTTCATCCGAGGTGTGATTGACCACCAGATCCAGCAGAATCCTCATTCCGCGCTGGCGTGCCTGCGCAATAAGTTCCTCCACATCGGCCATGGTGCCGAATTCCTTCATCACCGCGCGATAATCGGAGATGTCATAGCCGTTATCGTCATTGGGCGAGGCGAAAATAGGAGAAAGCCACAGCACGTCGACGCCGAGCTGCTGCAGATAATCCAGTTTTTCGCATATGCCGCGGATATCGCCGATGCCATCGCCATCGGAATCTTTAAAGCTGCGCGGATAAATCTGATAGACCACCGCGTTGTCGAGCACGCTGCGGCGTGGGCTGGTCATTCGGTACTCCTTAGAGTTGTGGGTCGTCATCGGGTGTGGTGTCCAGCGAGACCACAATGCCGGAGTGGTCGGACACCGCTTCGGAGCTGTTGTCGGTAAAAACCACGGTGTGGCTGCGGGCGCGCACCCCGCTGCTGGTGAACACATAATCAATGCGCAAATCTTGGGTGTTGTCGTCCCAGCCGTGAATTGTTGTGTGCACAGTCGCCTCGCCCTGCACCTCAGCCGCCTGGTGGAAGCTATCGGACCACTGGCCCGAGCGCATCACGTAGTCGTAGCCGCCGTCGGTGTCTCCGGCAGGAACGTTAAAGTCGCCGCAGAGCACCACTGGGGCTAGGCGGCGCAGCTGGTCGAGTTGCGGACTCATATGGCGCCATTCGCGGGCGAAGAAGGTATCGTTATCGCCACGCCACCACGAGAAGTGGGAGGATACCCACCACAGACCAGCGCTATGTACCGCGAGCGAGGCGCGGCGGCGCACGTCGTCATACTCGAAGTCACCACCATGGCTGAGCTGGCGCGCCTCCGCGATGCCGTGGCGGGACACGATCGCAGTACCCTCATCGAAGACGCCGAAGCCGCGGTGCACCGGAATCCACGTCCAGCTCCACGCGGTATGGGAGTCGAGCTGCCGCAGAGCCTTCACGAGCAGTAGTGCGTAGTTGTCCCCGTGCACGGCAATGGAATCCAAGGCATCCCGAGCAGGTATCCACCCTTCGAGATCCGCGGCTGGGGGCATACAGCGGGACTGATTGACTTCCTGCAGCGCGATAATGTCTATGCTCTCGTCGACAAGCATGCGTGCGAGGGAATACAGCTTGGGAATTTGCATCTCTTCCATCCAGCTGTGGGTGTTGAGGGTGAGAACCTTCATAGGCCTTCCTAGCTCACGGGGCGCAACAATAGCGGTCTCCCCCAGTGTATGAAGACGCGGCCGCGGCACAGAAGGCCGCGATGCTCCAAAATCTGGAGTGTTCTCCAGCCGGCGCAAAAGTGCTTCTCAGCACTGAAGCGAAGAACTATGAATAGAGACAAAGCCAATACACACGCAGCTCATGACACCTGCACCCTAGCTGCGCCCCTGAAGTGGAAAGGGACGAGAAACCATGATGGAGAAAGTCCAGAGGTTCGGCTCGGCCATGCTGGCCCCGGTCCTCATCTTCGCTTTCGCTGGCCTCGCGGTGGGCCTGTCAATCATCGCGCTGAACGAAGACCTCGTGGGCGGAATTGCCGCCGAGGGAAGTTGGTGGTGGTCTTTCTGGACCGTGTGGCAATCCGGCGCTTGGACAGTCTTCAATCAGATGGAGCTGCTTTTCGTGCTGGGCCTGCCTATCGCCCTCGCCAAAACAGCCAATGCTCGCGCTGTGCTGGAAGCCGCGATGGTGTATCTGACCTTCCAGTACTTCCTCAGCTCTATCTTGGAGCACTTCGGCGATAAGCTCGGTGTGGACTTCAGCGCTGAGGTCGGCGGCACCTCCGGTTTGAAGGAGATCGCCGGCATCAAGACCCTCGACACCGGTATTTTCGGGGCGATCATTGTCTCCGCGATCGTGGTGTGGTTGCACAACCGCTACTTCAACACGAAGCTGCCGGACTTCCTCGGCATCTTCCAGGGCACCCAATACGTCTATGCCCTCGGGTTTTTCCTCATGATTCCGGTGGCACTACTCACCGCGTTTATCTGGCCGAGTATCCAGAACGGTATCGCCAGCATGCAGGGATTCTTTATCTCCTCCGGCGTCTTTGGCGTGTGGCTGTACACGTTCATGGAGCGCATCCTCATCCCCACGGGACTCCACCACTTCATCTACACCCCCTTCGTCTTTGGCCCCGCAGTGGTGCCCGATGGCATTACCAAGTACTGGGTGGCGCATCTGAATGAGTATGCCGCCTCCACCGAATCCTTGAAGGATCTCTTCCCCTCGGGCGGTTTCTCGCTGCACGGCAACTCCAAGGTATTCGCCCCGATCGGTATCGCGGCCGCGTTTTATACGACAGCTCGCCCCGAACGGCGCAAGGAAACCCTCACCCTGCTGGTACCGGTGTGCTTGACCGCCATTCTCATTGGCATCACCGAGCCGCTGGAGTTTACCTTCCTCTTCGCTGCCCCGATTCTTTTCGTCGTCCACGCCCTCTTGGCCGCGACGATGGCCGCGGTCATGTACTCCTTCGGCGTGGTGGGCAACATGGGCGGTGGCTTGATCGACTTCGTGTTCCAGAATTGGGTGCCGCTGTGGGCTAACCACCACGCCACCTATATCGCTCAGATCCTCATCGGTCTCACTTTCACTGCCATCTACTTCCTGCTCTTCCGCTTCCTCATCCTCAAGCTCGACCTAAAGACTCCTGGGCGCGAGGCCGATGGAGCCGACGTGAAGCTCTACTCCAAGAAGGAATACCGCGAGATGCAGGCCGCGAAGAAAGCGGAGAAGAAAGGCAGCACGGACACCGGCGATACCACGGCGGCCGATGATCCCTATAGCCAACGCGCCCGGGATTTCCTGGCCCTGCTCGGCGGCCCAGCGAACATTACGGATGTGAATAACTGCGCCACCCGGTTGCGGGTATCAGTGGATGATGCCGCGCTGGTCTCCGATAATGACGCCGATTTCAAGGATGCGGGGGCGATGGGCATCGTCCGTAAGGGCCGCGCCTTCCAGGTGATCGTCGGCATGGACGTCCCCCAAGTCCGCGACGCCTTCGAAGCGATGGTCACAAGCGACTCTCCTGCGTAGTGCCTCGCGCTGCACCTCGTTCCGTGCCTGCACGCAGCGTCCACGAGGTGCAGCAGATGCGCTAACTCTAGGGATAGACTATGAGCCATGAATCTGGCGGATCATGTAAAAAAGATTGAGCTCCGGCTCAGTGCCACTGAACGTGATGTCTTGGCCTTCATTTTGGCCGAGCAGGAATTCGTGGCCGATGCCACGCTGAGCGCTGTGGCACACCGGGCGTTCACCTCAACCTCGAGCGTGATCCGTTTGACCCAAAAGCTCGGCTTCACTGGGTTCGGCGAACTCAAGTTCTTTATCAAAAACTCCCTCGCGCACATCCCCACCCCCTCGGAGGACCTCGTTGGGGTGCTGCGCTCGGATGTGGAGGCCACTCTCACGACCATGGAGGGCACCGATCTCTCCGAGATCCTGCGCTGGATCGCCGGTGCGCGCACGCTGTACTGCTTCGCCACCGGCTATGCGCAGCGGCTTGCCACCGAGGAATTCGCCAAGTCATTGATTTCGAGCCGGCGCTTTACCGTGGTGTTGCCGACCATCAACGAGTTCAGTGCCTCCACCGCGGTCATGGGGCCAGAAGACATGGTGGTGATCGTCTCTCTCTCGGGGGCGACCGATGGCCTCGAGGAGATTCTGCACGAGATGGAGCTGCGCGGGATCAGGGTACTACTGATCGCGGCACGCAGCGATGGCTATATCGCCCAGCATGCCGATCGCACCCTCACCTACACCTCAACACCGACAATGACCAGCATCAACGCCGGGCTGCACCATTCCTTTGTGGGATTGAACGTGCTGCTGGACTATGTGGCCCGCAGCCTTATTGTCTACAACGAACAGCAACTAGAAAGCAGGCGCTCGTGAGCACATTCTTCGCGATGTTCAAGGACTATCGTCGTACCACTACGATTCTCTTTTGGTATTGGCTGCTCAGCGCCGTGGCCTATCTCCTCTACCAAACCGCGGTGAGTACCCAGACGGGGATGAGCTTCGAGGAGGTCATCACCGATCCCAGCGTGGCGTTGGCGTTCGTGGCCAGCTGCTCGGTGATTATTATGGCTGCACTCCTCCGTGTGGCCGAGGCCGAAAATCTGCGCACGCTGCGCATCTACGCCATATTCAGCGTTATCCACCAATTGCTTACCGGCAATGTCATTGGGCTTATCCTCGCCGCGCTGATCGTGTACTACCTGCCCCGAGCGAAGGGCGAGAGCTTCGCCCCCACCCAGAAGCTGATCCTTAGTGGCGGCATGGTGCTCATCGGGCTTGTGCTTGTGCTGTGGCTGGTCGCGCAGCTCAACCGGATGCTGGGTGGCTAGGCACCAGCGCAGACACAGCTGCACCGCCATCCCCGTGGGCGTGGGGCTGGCGGTGCAGTTGCGTGCTCTCACCAAAGCCAGCACGAGAGCAGGCCTGAGAGTCGGCCTGAGCGGGTATCGGCTCTAGTTGGCGTTGTCACTCTGCCCCGGCGTCGGTGCCGGCTGCGCAACGTTATCGAAGGCGGCGAGGATGCGCTCGGCGGCGAGCGTCGGGGTGATCTGCCCCTGTTTGAGCTGCGATTCCACTAATTGCTTTGTCTCTTGCACCGAAGCATTGGTGTTGAGCCGCTGCAGAATGGTTTCGTGCACCATCTGCCACATCCAGCCCACCTGCTGTTCGCGGCGCAGCCGCTCGAAGGCGCCGGTCTCCAATTGGCACTGGTGGTGCTTTTCCACGATCTCCCAGAATTCGGAGATCCCGGTGTCCTCCACAGCGGACATGGTGATTGTTGGTGGGTGCCAATCATCGTCCTCGGAACGCACCATGCGCATCGCCGCGGCCAGTTCTCGGGCGGCGCGCTTGGCGTTCTTTTTATTCGAGCCATCGGCCTTATTGATGGCCACCAGATCAGCCATCTCCAGCACGCCCTTCTTAATGCCTTGGAGCTGATCGCCCGCCCCAGAGAGGGCGAGGAAAGTGAAGCAGTCCACCATATTGGACACGGCCACCTCGCTTTGGCCCACGCCGACGGTTTCGACGATGATGATGTCGAAGCCCGCGGCCTCGAAGACCACCATGGATTCGCGCGTGGCCTTCGCCACGCCTCCCAGGGTGCCCGCCGAGGGCGAGGGGCGGATAAAAGCATCATCCTGCGCCGAGAGCTTCGCCATGCGGGTCTTATCGCCCAAGATCGAACCGCGGGTCTTGGTGGATGAGGGATCCACCGCCACCACCGCCACCTTGTGGCCCTCATTGACCAGCTTCATACCGAGACTTTCGATCGTGGTGGACTTACCCACTCCGGGCACACCGGTGATGCCCACGCGTAAGGCATTGCCGCTAAAGGGCAGCAGCTTCACCAGCAGTTCCTGCGCTAATACTCGATGCGCTGCCGCGCTGGACTCCAGCAGCGTAATCGCGCGAGCAATCGCGGTGCGCTCACCATTGCGGACGCCGTCGAAAAGCTCATCAACATTAATGCGGCGGCGTGCCCTTTTCACCTTCTCCGGGGCCACGGCGGTGGCAGTGCCAAGATCGGTTCCGGCCGTGGTAGTCAGCGATCCGAGGTTTTCCTCAAGGTATTCGCGTGTGCCCTCCATGATTAGGTGCTCCCAGCCTTTCTCTGCAGTAAATAGTCCTTCGTTCCCCATTGTGCCTGAGTGCCCCAGCGCGTGAGTCCAGATGGGGTTAATAAGAATCACCCTCACCGCTCCCGGGCCCGTGTGTACCTCCCCCAGGGCAGGCCGCAGCGTGGCAGGTCGTGATTCCCTAGCTCTGCCCTCGACGCACAACCGCCCCTTGCACAGGCCACGATGTGGCGGGTGTGTAAGGGGCGGTGCGTGAGCGGCTAAGCCGGCAGCGAACGTAGCGGCGATGGCGCGCTACTCCGCTGCGGCCTCCTCCTTCGGATCAGGAAGATCGAAGCCGAGATCGGCGGCAAGCTTCTGCATCATGTCGATGGCAGAGTCCGCGATCACGGTGCCCGGCGGGTAGATCGCGGCGGCGCCGTCGTCGTAGAGCTCCTGGAAATCTCCGGGAGGAATCACGCCGCCGACGACGATCATGATGTCCTCGCGGCCCAGCTTCTTCAGCTCCTCCTTCAGCGCGGGCACCAGGGTGAGGTGACCGGCGGCAAGGGAGGACACGCCCACCACATGCACGTCAGCGTCCACGGCGGCGCGGGCGGCCTCGGCCGGGGTCTGGAACAGCGGTCCCACATCCACGTCCATGCCCAGATCGGCGTAGGCGGAAGCCACCACCTTCTGGCCGCGGTCATGGCCGTCCTGGCCCATCTTGGCGATGAAGATACGCGGGCGGCGACCTTCCTCTGCCTCGAAGGCATCGGCCATCGTGATGGCGCGTTGCACGTTAGACACCTGGCCTTCCTTTCCGACCTCGTCCTTGTACACGCCCGACAGCGTGCGAATCTCGGCCTCGTGACGGCCAAAGACCTTCTCCAGAGCCATCGAGATCTCGCCCACGGTGGCCTTGGCGCGAGCCGCATCCACCGAGAGCTTGAGCAGGTTGAGGGAGAGATCCCCGGCTTCCTTCTCGTCCTCGTGGGCGGCGGCATAGGTCAGGGCGTCGAGGGCCTTGGTTACTGCCTCTTCATCGCGGTCAGCGCGCAGGCGCTCCAACTTGTCCAGCTGTTCCTGACGCACGCGCGAGTTCTCAACCTTGAGCACCTCGATCTGCTCATCCTCGGCCACCACGTACTTATTCACACCGATGAGGGCCTGGCGGCCGGAGTCGATGCGGGCCTGGGTACGTGCAGCCGATTCCTCGATGCGCAGCTTCGGGATGCCCTCGGCGGTGGCCTGAGCCATACCGCCCGCGTCCTCCACCTCTTGGATGTGCTTGCGGGCGCGGTTGGCCAGCTCATTGGTGAGCCACTCGATGTAGTAGGAGCCAGCCCACGGATCCACCGGACGCACGGTGCCGGACTCCTGCTGCAACAGCAGCTGGGTGTTACGGGCAATACGAGCGGAGAAGTCGGTGGGCAGCGCCAGCGCCTCGTCGAGGGCGTTGGTGTGTAGCGACTGGGTGTGGCCTTGGGTCGCGGCCATTGCCTCGATGCAGGTACGGGGCACGTTGTTGTACACGTCCTGGGCGGTCAGGGACCAGCCGGAGGTCTGCGAGTGCGTACGCAGCGACTGCGACTTCGGGTTCTTCGGATCGAAGGTGGCCACGAGCTCGCTCCAGAGGAGGCGGCCGGCGCGCAGCTTCGCGATCTCCATGAAGGTGTTCATGGAAATGCCCCAGAAGAAGGACAGACGCGGGGCAAACTTATCCACGTCCAAGCCCACGGCCTTACCGGCGCGGATGTACTCCACACCATCGGCGAGGGTGTAGGCCAGCTCCAAGTCGGCGGTCGCACCGGCTTCCTGGATGTGATAGCCCGAGATGGAAATCGAGTTCCAGCGCGGCATCTTCATCGAGGTGTACTCGAAGATGTTGGAGATGATGCGCATGGAGGGCTGCGGCGGATAGATGTAGGTGTTACGGACCATGAACTCCTTCAGAATATCGTTCTGAATAGTTCCGGCCAGCTGCTCCGGCTTCACGCCCTGCTCCTCAGCAGCGACGATGTAGAGAGCCAGAATCGGCAGCACGGCGCCGTTCATGGTCATCGACACCGACACGCTCGAGAGGTCAATGCCCTCGAAAAGCTGGCGCATGTCCAAGATGGAGTCGATGGCCACACCGGCCATACCGACGTCACCGAGCACGCGCTCATTGTCAGAGTCGTAGCCGCGGTGGGTGGCGAGGTCGAAGGCCACAGACAGGCCCTTCTGACCGGCGGCAAGGTTGCGGCGGTAGAAGGCATTGGACTCGGCCGCGGTGGAGAAGCCGGCGTACTGGCGAATCGTCCACGGCTGGTTGGTGTACATCGTCGGGTACGGCCCGCGCATGAATGGGGGCATACCGGGGAAGGAATCCAGCGGGTGCGAGGGGGTGTCATTGACAGCCTCATCGCGGTTGTCGCGGGTGAACACGCGGGCGACATCAATGCGCTCTGGGGTGGCCCAGACCTGCTCCTCGCCCTTGATCTCGTCTACGTTGCTAGCCGCAGTGGCTGCCTCGGGGGTACGAGCGACATCAGCGAAATTCGGGATGGTGGTCATTGTCTCCTCACGCTCCCAGCTTCTCGAGCAACTCGGACAAGGTGCCGGCTGCGTCGATGGTCATATTTACGTAGCCGTCTGGCTTCTCCTCGGCATCGGCGAAGGACTTCTCCGCGCCGGCCAGGAGGATTTCCTTCACCCCGGCCTCGCGCAGGGCTGTGACGGCCGCTTCGCCGGAGGCGGCGTATTCCTGGTCGGTGCCACAGATCACCACGATCGGCGATGCCTGTGCAGCGGCGGTGAACTCCTCGGTGCCGGGCTCTACCTGGCCCGGGTTAAGGGCCTGGATACCGCCGGTGGCGAGCAGGTTGGTAGTGAAGCCGGTGCGCACATTGTGCTTAGCCAGCGGGCCCAAAGGAATCAGGCCGATCTGCGGGCGCTCACCCTTCTCGGCGAGGAACTCGTCGGAACGGTCACGCAGTCGCTCGAACTCGGCAGCCCAGCGGCGAATACCCGGGGTGGCATCGCGCTTCTCTGGGGGCAAGGGGGTTTCCGCGAGGTTCGGGAACTCGTTGATGCCGGTGACCTTCTTGCGGCGGTGAGCCACATCCACGCGGGTGAGCTCGGCCTGCTTATCCAGTGCAGCCTGCACGGTCTCGGTGCTGGAGCTAAAGCCGCCCTCGCCCTCGATGGAGGTGAAGATCTCCCATGCGTTGTCGGCGATCTGGGCGGTCAGCGACTCCACGTAGAAGGAGCCGCCGGCGGGGTCGATCACGTGACCCAGGTGCGACTCCTCCAGCAGCAACAGGTTGGTGTTGCGGGCGATGCGGTGAGTGAAGTTACGGGAGGCGTTGGGCATACCGCCGGGGACAGCCGCGTCGAAAGGCAGCACCTCGATGTCCTGGGCGCCACCGACACCGCCGGCGAAGGCGGCCACGGTCACGCGCAGCATGTTCACCCACGGATCACGCTGCGAGAACATTACCGGCGCGGTGGTCGCGTGCACCACAGCCGACCCGGCCTCGGGCACACCGATGACCTCGGCAACGCGGGCCCACAGGCTGCGCAGGGCACGCAGCTTGGCGATCTGCGCGAATTGCTCATCGGTGACGGCAACCCGGAAAGCGATCTGGCCGAGTGCTTCCTCGGCCGAGAGCCCGGCGTCGACAAGCGCGCGCAGGTACTCGACGCCAGCGGCAATACCGTAGCCGATCTCCTGGATATCGCTGGCGCCTTGGTTGGACAGCGGCACGGTATCCACGAGGATGGCGCGTACCGTACCGGGGCGCTTGGCGGCGGCCACGGCCAGTTCCACGGCCTCGTCGAGGCTGATGGTCTCGGAGCCGTCATAGACGGCGGTGAGCGGGGCAGCGCCGAGATCGATGTTCACGCCCTCGGCTACCTCCTTGCCGGCCTCGTCGATCATCTGGTAGAGCGCATCTGCCGCGGCAGAGACCGTGGCGCCGGCGTTGAGGCGGATCGGGGCGAGATCCAGCAGCACTCCGTCGAGAGTTTTCTCCAGATCGGTGCCATCGATGATGAGGTGAGTGGTGCCCACACGCAGGGCATGCAGGATGTCCTTGTTGGCGGTCTCGCCTTCGAAGGACTCGGCCACTCCCCAGCCCTCACGAGCGTGAGCAGTCTTGTCACCGCGCAGGTACGGGAAGTGTCCGGGAGCAGCTGCCTCCGCGAGCTCATCGGCCCGGTTGTAGAGCGGCTTGATGTCTACATCGTTATAGGTGGCCTTCACCAACTTTTTCCACACATCGAGTGGAACGTCGGCGACATCTTTCTTCTGTACCCGTGCGAACACTTTGGCTACTGCCTTGTGCCACGCGTTCTCCATCTCCGAGTAGTTCTCGGGAAGATCAGCGTTGGGGGTACCGGACTGTGTATCAGTCACAGTGAACCTTCTCCCTTATGGAGCCGTCCCCTGCCTCGCGTGCAGGCGCCACGCATACAGCGCATGCCCCACCATCTGGTGCGGCCGCGCGACGCCCGAGCCATGGCAGAGACCGACTCTCTAGCTTGATTTGTCGCAGAAATATTCTCTTCGAATCGTGACCTCTTCCAGCGCAAGAAATGGTCCCGCAGGGCGGTGCGTCGAGCACCCATTCCCTGTCGCAGTGCGGGCTCCGTTTCTTCCAAGGCGGTATCTCCGTGCGAGGCGATGTGCTCACACTGAGCCGTCGTATCCGGAAACGGTCACATTCACCTCATCAGTGTAGTGCCAAGCCCCCGCTTCATGTGAAGATTGACGCCGCCGTCGCCAGCCCTGCCAGCGCATAGCTGCGGAAGTGCACGGATTCATACTCACCAATGTGGGTAATAAAGCAACACCACCCTGTTGGTTTGTCCACAGAGTGTGCCCGCAGTCCGTGGCCATATGGGCGGATACGGGCACGGGCGCTATGCTCAGAGCCCATGCACAGACTCTCCGCCGCTGCGCACCGCGTAGCTCGCTCGCTGCGTGGAATCGCCCGCGGTTTCCGCGCGCTGTCGCGGCTGCGCCAGGTGGCCATCGTGGGGTGCATCCTGGCGGTGATCGCGGTACCGTTACTGGTGGATATTCCCAGTATGGAGCAGTGGCGCGCTTGGAGCGAGGCGCTGGGCCCGAGGTTCGTGCTGGCGTTTGCCGCCATCTATATCGTGGCCACCCAGTTCCCTATTCCGCGCACTGTTTTCACCCTCTCCAGCGGCGTGCTTTTCGGACCACTCATCGGCATTGTGCTTGCGCTGAGCTGCACGACTGTCTCGGCATGGATCTCTCTGAGTGTGGTGCGGGCATTCCTCAGCGACTGGATCCGCCCCCATCTCACCCACCCAGCGGTGGAGACCATCAATACTCATCTGCGCCGCCGCGGCTGGCTGGCCGTCACCAGCCTGCGCATGATCGCTGGGGTGCCCTTTTCCATTCTCAACTACGTGGCCGCGATCTCAGAGGTGCCGCGTCGCTGGTTCACCCTCGCCACCCTCATCGGCTCGGCGCCAGGCACCATCGCCACCGTGGTGCTGGGATCGGCATTGAGCCACGGCGGCGATGCACGCCTTGTTCTCATCACCATCGCCCTGCTCATCATGGGCGCCATGGGGATGCTTATCGACGCTCTCCTGCCGCTTCGCCCGGCCTCCCCACACACGCCCCAGCCTTCGGTATAGTCTACGTTTAGGACTTGACTTAAGGGACGCCCTCTCGGCCAGTATCTAGGCCCGGTGGCGTCCCCTCCCCATGAGTGCCAGGTGAAAAAGGGGTCTAGATGTTTGCTGTACACGCCCGTTATCGGGGCCGTTCCACCCACCGCGCCGAGCTGGTGGCACGCTCCGCCGAGGCGCTGTCCACCCTCGATGGTGTCGGGACTTTCGACGTCTTAGGGGTGGAGGATATCTGTGCGGCCATCGACTCCGCCCGCGCCACCACTGATACCGCGATGGCGCTGCTGAGCGCCGGCGAATGGGCGGTCTCCATCGGGGTGACTCCCCTGTCCAATGACACCGGGCGGGTGCAGGCCATCGCTACGGCTGCGATGCCGCAGCGGGTGCGCGCGGGCACGGTCAAGGCACAGATCTCCGCCCCTGGCGTGGATACGGCGGATATCACCGAAGACATTATTGCCGTGTTCGCCCTGCTCAATCATGTGTTCTCCAAGCGCACCCACGAGGGCCGCGAGGCCACCGCCTTGGTGCGCCAGGGATTGAATCAAAATGAAGCTGCCGAGGAACTGGGCATCTCGAAACAGGCAATGTCGCAGCGGTTGCAGGCGGCGGGCTGGCTGGCGGAATCCGCCGGCTGGCAACTGGCGGTACACCTTCTACAGCGGGCGGACTCGCTCGCCTAGCCCGGATACGCCACCCCGCACATGCGAGCGGCCCCGTCCCCAGCAGAAGAAGCGTGGGGCGGGGCCGCGAGTACAGTCCTTAGTCCGCGGGCTGCTGCGGTGTGCGTGACGCCGGAGTATCCGGTAGCGGGCTGGGTGCTGTGTCGAGCGCAGAGTGCTGCGGTGTAGCCGTGCCGTCTGGTACTGAGGACTCGATCGAGCGTGCCGGATCGGACTCGTCCACCGGCTTATTGGCCACGGCATTTGCGGCGGCCACCGCTGCGGCGATCTCGGGGGCGGATTCGGTATTGAACCAATCCTCGTCCTCATCCACCTCGGCGACGCGCTTGGTTTCCTCATCCACGCCGGTGGGCTCGTAGCGGAACACACCCTCCTCGTCCTTTTTGGCGAAGGACTTGGCGAAGCGCTCTAGGGAGTCACCGAATTGGGATGGGATCATCCACGTGGTGTTGCCCTCGCCCTCGGCGATCTTCGGCAGCTTCTCCAAGTACTGATAGGCCAGCACCTCCGGGGTGAGCTTGGAGGCCTTGACCGCCGCATTGACCTTCTGAATGGCGCGGGCCTCGCCTTGGGCGCGCAGATAGATAGCGGCGCGTTCACCTTCAGCCTTGAGCATCATGGCTTGGCGCTCGGCTTCGGCGGCGAGAATCGAGGCGTGCTTTTCACCCTCCGCCCCGAGGATACGAGCCTGCTTCTCGCCCTCGGCGGTCTTGATGTCCGCCTCGCGCTGGCCCTCGGCCGTGAGGATCATGGCGCGCTTTTCCCGCTCGGCCTTCATCTGCTTCTCCATGGAGGCCTGAATGGAGGATGGCGGATCAATGGCCTTCAGCTCCACACGGGAGATGCGCAGACCCCACTTCGTGGTGGCATTGTCGAGCTCGCCGCGGAGACGACGGTTAATCACCTCGCGGCTGGTGAGGGTTTCCTCCAAGGTCATGCCACCGACCACGTCACGCAGAGTGGCTACAGAGATCTGTTCCACGCCCACGATGTAGTTGTCCACACCATAGATGGCGCGATCGGGTTCGTTAATTTGGAAGGTCACCACCGTGTCGATAGCGACGGTGAGGTTGTCTTGGGTGATCACGGCCTGCGGCGGGAAGGACACCACCCGCTCACGGGTGTCGACCTTGGCGCGCACCTTATCCACGAAGGGGATGAGGAAGCCAATGCCTGGGGCGATGGTCTGGGTGTATTTACCCAAGCGCTCCACCACGGCGGCGGAGCCCTGGGGAACGATCACAATAGAGCGTGCGATAGCGACCGCGACAAACACGATCACCAGCGCAAATAATGCGAGAGGAAGAAATTCCATGGCTATGGTTATGAGCTCTCTTTCCACACGACGGCGGTGGCGCCGTCAATTCTGAGGACATGAACGGTATCGTCCGGTTGATAGGACTCGGCAGGATCAACTGCACGAGCCGACCACAGATCGCCATCGAGGCGAATCAAACCGCGGTGCTCATCCACCGGCTCCACCACCACGGCGGAGCGGCCAGCAAGCGCTGCGAGGGAGCTACCTCGATCCGAGGTAGACGAGAGCATCTTCTTTCGAAGAACCGGTTTGACGAAGAAGATCATGCTCACTGATACCACTGCGAACACGATGAGCTGCACCCACAAGGAATCGCTGAGCAGCGCGGAACCAGCCCCAGCGAGGGCCCCTGTTCCGAGCATGAGAAAGGTGAGCTCGCCGACGAACATTTCTGCACCGACGAGCGCTATGCCTGCAATGAACCAAATTAGTGCACTCACACTGTCCAGAATACGTGAAAAGTACTAAGTGAGGTCTCCCTTAGTTAGCTCGGGAACGGTGACGAAATCCACGAGCCGTTCCACCGCCCCGATGAGCGTGGAATCGAGATCACGGAAGCTGTGCACGGCGCTATACACCCGGTTCCATCCTTCGCGCGGGTCGGACCAGCCCACCCGGCGGCAGATCCCTTCCTTCCAGTCTTCGCCATAGGGCACCTCCGGCCATGCTGTGAGTCCGAGGCGCTCGGGCTTGACCGCCGCCCATATATCCACATAGGGGTGGCCGGTGACGAACACATCGGGGCCGAGGCGCTCGGTTAAGCGGGTCTCCTTGGAACCGCGCACGAGGTGATCGGCCAGCACCCCGATACGCCGGCCGGGGCCAGGCTGGAACTCGGCCAGTCGCTGCTCGAGATTATCCAAGCCCTCCAGATATTCCACCACCACGCCTTCGACGCGAAGATCGTGGCCCCACACCTTTTCCACGATCGCGGCATCATGGATACCTTCCACCCAAATGCGCGAGGGGGCGGCGACCTTCGCCTGCACATTGGCCACCTTGCGGGAGCCGGAATTGGAG
This sequence comes from Corynebacterium sp. 11A, assembly GCF_008930935.1. NCBI lineage: Bacteria > Bacillati > Actinomycetota > Actinomycetes > Mycobacteriales > Corynebacteriaceae > Corynebacterium > Corynebacterium sp. 11A. The sequence continues at coordinate 538,871 of NZ_PQMR01000001.1, read as the reverse complement.
CGCTGCGGGGCACTTGGTGCCACATAGCGCTGCAGCGTGACCCGCTTGCCCTCCACGAGGAAAGCGCCCGGTCGCAGCACGAATACTCGGCGGGTACCGCGGCGGTCTTCTAGCCGCACCACATCGCCCTCGACAGCCTTTTCATAGCCCACGATGGCACCGACGAATCCGGTGGCCAGCACCTCCACAACCTCGCCTGGGGGCAGCGCCAGCTGCGGGTAGCGGGGCGCGGAGCGGGAGGCGTGACCGGAAAAAATATCAGTGGAGTAGCGCGACATATCAGCCCTCTGCAGTAGCGGGTCGGGCAGTCGGCCGGGTGGGCCGTGCCGAAGGACAGCATTCCGGAGAGCAGGGTGATCCATTGACCCCACAGCCATAGCTGGGCTCATGACCCAGGCGCTGCGGGCTCACTAGCCCGCGGGCCTCGAGGATCAGCTCCATGATCATCTGTACGAAGCGGGGGTTGTGTCCCACCGAGGCAGCGCGATAGACGGAGACATCGCGCTTGTTGGCCGCAGCCACCAGCTCGGTATCGAGATCCCAAATCACCTCGATGTGGTCGGAGACAAAGCCAATGGGGAACACGATGAGCTCGCGCACTCCCTCATCGGCCAAGGCCTCCATATGGTCCACAATGTCGGGTTCCAACCACGGGATATGTGGAGCACCGGAGCGCGACTGCCACACCACATCCCAGTCGGTGATCCCGATCTTTTCCGCAACCAGACGCGCCGCCTCGGCGATCTGGTGAGAGTACAGCGCCCCGTCCTCGGGGCGGCCGGAGGCAGCATCGGCCGCAGTGGGGATGGAGTGGGCCGTAAATACCATGCGCGCCTGCGGGTGCTCAGCGATAAGCGGTGCCACCTCGTCCACGGCGGCCTGAATAAACGTGGGGTGATCGAAGAACTGCCGCAACTTGGTGAATTCGATCTCCGGCAGCCCCTTCTCGGCGAGGTGGCGGCGCATCCGCGCAATATCCTCGTGGTATTGCTTGCAGCCGGAGTATCCCGCCCAGGCACTGGTGGCAAAGACATAGGCAGAGCGCACCCCGGCGGCGGCCATGCGCTCGACCGTCTCCTCGGCGAAGGGATGCCAGTTGCGGTTGCCGAAATACACCGGCAGATCCCAGCCATGGGCGGCGAGGCGCCGCTGCAGGTCGGAAATGATCTCACGGTTCTGCTCGTTGAGCGGGCTCACACCATCAAAATGGGCATAGTGCTCACCCACCTCCACGAGCCGCTCATCGGGGATACCGCGACCGCGGGTGACATTGCGCAAAAAGGGCAATACATCATCGGGGCCTTCCGGGCCGCCGAAGGAAAGAACGAGCAGTGCATCTGCCTCCGGGACCGAGTCCACGGGAGTTGAATCAGCAGAACGAGGCGATGTCATAGAAAGACACACTACCAACTTCATCCTCGGCTCCTTCACGCGGCGGCGCCCGAATGTGTCACCCACGGCTGATAGACGACAACGACGCCGCTCTCCGTGGCTCTTTTCCCGCGGGGAGAAAAGTCAGGAGGGCGGCGTCGATAAGCGCCAGAGTGCTGTTACTAGATCAGGCGAACCACATAGGGGCTCATGCCGGCCCAGCGGACCGGGGACTTCTGCACATAGGAGCCGGACTGCGGCGCCTCGATCATCATCCCATTGCCCAAGTAGATGGTCACGTGGTGCTGCGCGTGGGTGCCGTAGAAGATGAGGTCACCGCGCTGCATCTGCGAGGGGCTCACCTTGGTGCCACGCTGATACTGATAGCCGGAATAGTGCGGCAGGGAGATGCCCACGCCGGCAAAGGCGTAGAGCGTCAACCCGGAGCAGTCGAAGCCGATCTTGTTGTAGTCGCCATACGAATCAGCCACGCCGCCATCGCGGATACCCTTCGTCGGGCCGTAGGCATTGCCGCCACCCCACGCGTAGGGCACGCCCAGCTGGCTTTCGGCCCGCGCGATCACGGTCTCGATCTTTTGCTGGCGAGTACCAGAGACCACCTCGGTGGCCTGCTCGCTCACATCCTCATCGGTGGTGGTGTTCGACGTTGCCTCGGTGGTGTTCTCCCCCGACACGGCTGCCACCGTAGTTGCCTCGGCGTCCTCGTCGGTGGGATAAGGATTGTCCAAGGCGGTGTGGTCCGGCTCATTGGCGGCGACCACGGCCTCGGCGGCTTCTTGGGAGGCGCGCTGGGCTTCCTCGCGGGCGGCCTGAGCCTTCTCCTCATCCTCGGCAGCCTTCTCGGCCTCGCGCTGGGCGGCTTCCGCCTCTGCACGCTTCGCCTCGGCCTCCTTGCGGACCTTCTCGCGCTCTTCGGCACGAGCCTTCTCGGCTTCCTCCGCAGCCTTGGCGGCGGCTTCGGCCTCCTTGCGGGCCTGTTCTTCCCGCTCCTGCTTGGCGCGACGCTCCTCGGCGGCCTTGCGCTCTTCCTCCGCCTTGCGCTTGCGCTCTTCTTCCGCGCGCTGGTACTCCTCGTACTCACTGCGCTGGGAGTTCAGCTCATCGGCGTGGCCGCGAGCGGCGTCGAGCTGCGCTTGGGCCTCGGCCTGCTCGCGCACCAGCTCGGAGCGACGGGCTTCCGCCTCTTCCAGCTGGCGAGAGCTCTCGTCAATCTGGTTACGGGCGTCTTGTTCCGCGTCCTCGGCTGCGCTGAGCTGCTCATCGGCCTTCTGGCGGGCCTGGCGCAGCAAGGACTCGGCATTGGCTTTAGAGGTGCGCAGCGAATCCAGGTTCTGGATGGCGTCCTTTTGCTCCTCCGCCCGCTGCCGCAGATAGGTCAAGCGGTCCAACGCATCGTCGGACGTGGAGGATCCGACGAGATCATTGAGGGAGGAGGGAGATACCGAGCGGCGATAGGCCGAACGGGCGATCTCATTCAGCAGTTTCTGGGCCTCGGCGATATCCGCCTGGCTCGCATCCAGCTCCTCGCGGGCTGTCTGGGCTTGCTGGCGCGATAGCTCGGCCACCGCGCGGGCATCCTGCAGATCCACAAGGGCCTTATTCACGGCTTCGCGAAGAGCACCCATCTCGTTTTCGATCGCAGCGATGGACTCGGCGGCATCTGCCACGGTGTTCGCCAACTGGGCGACACTCTGCGAGGAGGAATCCACGGCACTCAGGGCGTCCTGGATGGCCTCATCGGATGGATTACTCGGCGCGGCGTGGACGGACGTCGAAGCCAGCACGCACACAAGCGAGGAGGAAACAAGCGTCATCAGTGCACGGCGTGCGCGCCGCCGAGGGAAACGACCTCGGTGCTCGGTAGACGTGGCCACAAATTCTCCTTAGGCGCTATCGAAAACTAGATCAGAGCTACTCCTATCCCGCGCCCTGTGCCGCCTCAGCTAAGACAACACATGGTCAAGATAGGGGTGCAGCAACCGCAGCCTCACCCGCGGGAATCGGGCGTGCGGCGCGCGCACCATGTATCGGCCAGTGAGTACCGCAGGGCTATTGCCATCACACCCGCCGTGTCTTCGACTCGAATTCTGCTCTGGATCTATCCTGCGACCACGGGTAAAAGCAAGCTTCCCCACGTGCTCTTCGATGTGGCCATGCGCCATCGCAGTGCGCCGGGAGTCTCAAACTCTGAGCGAGACTCACGCTCCTGTGATGAATGCGGGTAGGAACCAGCAGTCAATGAACTCGATATGAAGATATCCCGCCGCCGGCATGGCGCCAGAGGCGAGGGCGTTGTTCTTGATCACCACGCCGCTGGATGCGGCGCAGTAGAACAACTGTGGCGTCTGAAGGTGATAGAGGCTGAGAAACCTCGGTCTCTCGAACCCAGCACTACTCACAAGCTGACAATGGAAACATTAGGACACAATCGGTACCAATAACCAGACAATCCACTTGAGTCACACGAGTAAAGCCCTGCCCCATGACTCTGCGGGCGGCTCACCTGCGAACTTAGCTTTATCAAAAAGATATGTGAGTTTGCTCACTTGCGCAGAGATATCGGCGTGTCACGCTGCGAAAAGGGGCGAAAGTAGTGTTCGACTTTCGAACACGTCTGAATGCTAGGTTTAATACTGTCTAGCGTACAGGCTTTACTTGCAGTGAAGCTTCGCGCTCCAGCGAACACTAAAAGCCGTCGCGACGGCCACGAGGGCGAGCGTGCCCACGACAAGAGGTACAGCCCCAACACTTGACCCAGGCAGTTCTTCGACCACCTCGCGCGCCCCAAGGACATAGTCCGTTGTGGTGGCGAGGCTATATTGCACACTTTCAATATCGGCGCGGGCATGCTCACTCGAGACCACCGCGGCACTGCCGGGAGTGCGCACCATCATCAAGCTGGAGTCCGTGGCATCGGCGGCCGCCTGTGCAATATCGCGTTCATCGCCCGGCCCAGGCTGCTTCGCGCCCAGCACGATGATCCCGGGATTCTCATAGCCCTCCCCCTCGGCCATCTCCACAACTTCCACGAGCTTGGCGTTGAGCGCCGCATTGCCCTCATGCTCATAGCTGAAGGCCACTCCATCCTCCTCAAGCTGGGCAATTATGGAGGCCATATCTATAGAGCTCGGAACCATGGATGCTGTATCGCTTTCTTGCTTATCGACGCTCACTCGCCGCCCCTCGGGACACCCCTAGTTAAGGGGGGGCGGATCCTTGCCCACTGAGTCTAGTGCACCACTCCCCCAGATCTCGCTACCGCGCGGAGGGTATATATATTGCCCAATTCTTTGCCCACACGTGCTCTAATCTCCTCCATCTCCACGGCGTTCCGGCTACCATGGATAGATAGGTGCGGCGTGACGCACGCCGCCGTTTTCACCCCCGCGATGGGGTGGAAGCGCTGGCTGCACCGCGTTGCCCGCCCAATCTTTATTAAACATAACGAGCGTACTGTTATGCTGGTTTGGGTTCGCACCGGATACCAGTGCCCATGCATGTAAGTGGCACGGATTCGGGGCGCCGCGAGGGAGGAGTCAGCCTAAGACGAACCGCCCCTCGCAGCAGTTCACTCATATTTTCTAGGAAACGGAGCTTTACGTGACTGAAAGCAATAACTCCTTTGATGCGAAGAAGACGCTCGAGGTCGGCGATAAGTCTTATGACTACTTTGCCCTCGATGCCGTCGATGGCATGGAGAAGCTGCCCTACTCTCTGAAGGTTCTCGCCGAGAACCTTCTGCGTACCGAGGACGGGCTCAACACCACCGCCGACCACATCAAGGCACTAGCCAACTGGGATCCGGAGGCTGAGCCGGACACCGAGATTCAGTTCACCCCGGCCCGCGTGCTCATGCAGGACTTCACCGGTGTGCCCTGTGTGGTGGACTTGGCCACCATGCGTGAGGCCGTGTCTAGCCTGGGCGGCAACCCTGATCAGGTGAACCCCCTGAACCCGGCTGAGATGGTTATTGACCACTCCGTGATCGTCGAGGCCTTCGGCCGTTCCGACGCCCTGGAGAGGAACGTGGACATCGAGTACCAGCGCAATGAGGAGCGCTATAAGTTCCTCCGCTGGGGCGCCGAGAACTTCTCCAACTTCCGCGTTGTTCCTCCGGGAACCGGCATCGTCCACCAGGTGAACATCGAGTACTTGGCGCGCGTCGTCTTCGACAACGAGGGTCTCGCCTACCCCGATACCTGTATCGGCACCGACTCCCACACCACCATGGAAAACGGTCTCGGCATCCTCGGCTGGGGTGTCGGCGGTATTGAGGCAGAGGCCGCTATGCTCGGCCAGCCCGTATCCATGCTGATCCCGCGCGTGGTGGGCTTCAAGCTCACCGGCGAGATCCCCGCCGGCGTGACCGCCACCGACGTGGTGCTCACCATCACCGACATGCTCCGCCAGCACGGCGTGGTGCAGAAGTTCGTTGAGTTCTACGGCAACGGCGTGAAGCAGGTGCCGCTGGCCAACCGCGCCACCATCGGCAACATGTCCCCCGAGTTCGGTTCCACCTGTGCGATCTTCCCGATCGACGAGGAGACCACCAAGTACATGCGCCTGACCGGCCGCCCCGAGGAGCAGGTTGCTCTGGTCGAGGCCTACGCCAAGGCCCAAGGCATGTGGCTGGAGCAGGACGCCCCCGAGGCCAAGTACTCCGAGTACCTCGAGCTGGACCTGTCCACCGTGGAGCCCTCCATCGCCGGCCCGAAGCGCCCGCAGGACCGCATCAAGCAGTCCGAGGCCAAGGAGCAGTTCCGCAAGGATCTGCCGGACTACTGCTCTGCTGAGCCGGTCGACGCCTCCGAGCCCGCCAAGCGTATGGACCACGAGGGTCCGACGGGCGAGTCCGATGGCGCGTCCAACTACAACGCCTCCCGCGCCGGCCATGGCGAGTCCGCGGCTGAAGGTGCCGAGGGCCGCCAGTCCAACCCGGTCGTGGTGCAGTCCCCGCACGGTGGCGAATACACCATCGACCACGGCATGGTGGCTATCGCCTCCATCACCTCCTGCACCAACACCTCCAACCCCTCCGTGATGCTCGGCGCTGGCCTGATCGCCCGCAAGGCCGCGGAGAAGGGCCTGAAGGCAAAGCCGTGGGTGAAGACCATTTGCGCCCCCGGTTCCCAGGTTGTCGACGGCTACTACAAGCGCGCTGATCTGTGGAAGGACCTGGAGGCCCTGGGCTTCTACCTTTCCGGCTTCGGCTGCACCACCTGTATCGGTAACTCCGGCCCGCTGCCGCAGGAGATCTCGGACGCCATCAACGAGCACGACCTCACTGCTACCGCCGTGCTCTCCGGTAACCGTAACTTCGAAGGCCGCATCTCCCCCGATGTGAAGATGAACTACCTGGCCTCCCCGATCATGGTGATCGCCTACGCTATCGCCGGCACCATGGACTTCGATTTCGAGGCCCAGCCGCTCGGCCAGGACCAGGACGGCAACGATGTCTTCCTCAAGGACATCTGGCCCTCCACCCAGGAGATCGAGGACGTCATCGCAGAGTCCATCTCTCGCGACATGTACGTCGAGGACTACGCCGATGTGTTCAAGGGCGACGAGCAGTGGCGCTCCCTGGACATCCCCACCGGCAAGACCTTCGCATGGGATGAGGATTCCACCTACATCCGCAAGGCTCCCTACTTCGATGGCATGCAGCCCGAGCCGGCTCCGGTGGAGGACATCCACGGCGCTCGCGTGCTGGCGAAGCTCGGCGACTCCGTCACCACCGACCACATCTCCCCCGCCTCCTCCATTAAGCCCGGCACCCCCGCGGCGCAGTACCTGGACGAGAACGGTGTGGAGCAGCAGGACTACAACTCCTTGGGTTCCCGCCGTGGTAACCACGAGGTGATGATGCGCGGTACCTTCGCCAACATCCGCCTCGCCAACCAGCTGGTGGATGTGACCGGCGGCTACACCTTGGACTTCACCAAGGATGACGCTCCGCAGTCCTTCATCTTCGATGCCTGCGAGAACTACAAGGCCGAGGGCACCCCGCTGGTCGTGCTCGCCGGCAAGGAGTACGGCACCGGTTCCTCCCGCGACTGGGCTGCCAAGGGCACCCTGCTGCTGGGCGTGAAGGCCGTGATTACCGAGTCCTTCGAGCGTATTCACCGCTCCAACCTGATCGGTATGGGCGTCATGCCGCTTCAGTTCCCGGAGGGCGAGTCCCACGAGTCTCTGGGTCTGACCGGCCACGAGACCTTCGACATCACGGGCATCGAGGAGTTCAACAACAACTCCATCCCGAAGACCGTGCACGTCACCGCCACCGCGGAAGACGGCTCCACCACCGAGTTCGACGCCGTTGTGCGTATTGACACCCCCGGTGAGGCCCAGTACTACCGCCACGGCGGCATCCTGCAGTACGTGCTGCGCAACATGGTCAAGAGCTAGGTCCTAGCTCAGACGTGAGACAAGGCGGGCAGGAAGCATCCAATGCCACCTGCCCGCCTTTGTCGTGAAGAAAGTAGGTGCGGGACTATGCCTCGAGTCAGTTCGAGTGACCTCAATCGACGCCGCCAAGGCATTCTCGACGCGGCGCGGGCCTGCTTTGCCCAGCACGGCTATGAAGGCGCCACCGTGCGCCGGCTGGAAGAAGCCACCGGGAAATCCCGCGGCGCCATCTTCCACCACTTCAACGATAAAGAGCACCTCTTCTTGGCGCTCGCCCGAGAAGACGCTGCCCGCATGGCGGAAGTGACCGCTCGGGAAGGCCTGGTGGAGGTGATGCGCGATATGCTGCACCATCCCGAGCGCTATGACTGGCTCTCCACCCGGCTAGAGATCTCGCGCATGCTGCGCACCGATCCCCACTTCCGCTCGCTCTGGCAGCAACATCAGGCGGTGCTCGATGAAGCCGTGCGCTCGCGCCTCAGCGACAATGCCAGCCGCGGCCGGATGCGCGACGACGTAGAAGTGGATGTGCTCATGGTCTACCTCGAGACCTTCATGGATGGGTTCATCTCTCAGCTGGTGAGCGGCCAAGAACCTGCCCACTTGGAGCAGGTTCTCAACCTCATCGAGGAAACCATCCGCGGCCGTTAAAACAGCCCCGAAATTCGCCCGCTGCCATCGACATCAATGCCGTTGGCAGCGGGCTTTTTCGGCAGCCCCGGCATGGTCATCACATCGCCGGTGAGGGCGACGACGAATCCAGCGCCAATCTTGGGAATCAGCTGCCGCACATGCAAGGTGTGGCCCTCAGGGGCGCCCAGCTGGCTCGGATCATCGGAGAAGGAGTACTGCGTCTTGGAGATCACCACCGGTAGGGTGTCCCAGCCATGATTGCGCAGCACCTGTAGATCCTTGCGGGCCTGCTTAGTGAACTCTACGTCCGCCGCACCGTAGATCGTGGTGGCAATGGTGTTAATGGAGGCCTCCACGCCCTCGGCGGGGTCATAGAGCGGGGCCGGGTTATTGCGCCCAGAGTTCATCTCCTCCGCCACTGCTGCTGCCAGCTCGGTGGCACCGGCGCCGCCCTCGGACCACACCTGGGTATCCACCACGGCGTAGCCAGTGCGCTCGGACCACTCCTGCAGCACCGCCCTCTCTGCATCGGTATCGGAGACGAAGCGGTTGAGCGCCACCACGGGCTGCGCCCCAATTGTGTCGATATTGCGGCAGTGTCGCTCGAGATTCGACAGACCAGCATGCAGCGCATCGAGGTTCTCCTCATTGAGTGCCTCGCGCTCTACCCCGCCGTTGTACTTCAGGGAGCGGATGGTGGCGACCACGACTACCGCGTCGGCGGACATCTCGCCCATGCGGCACTTGATGTCAAAGAACTTCTCGGCGCCCAGATCGGAGCCGAAACCAGCCTCGGTCACCACCACATCGGCATGTCGCATGGCGGTCGTGGTGGCGATGAGCGAGTTGCAGCCGTGGGCGATATTGGCGAAGGGTCCACCGTGCACGAGCGCGGGGGTGCCGCCCAAGGTCTGTACGAGGTTGGGGTGAATGGCATCAGCCATGAGGGCTGTCATGGCCCCCTCGGCGTGGAGATCACCGGCAGTTACGGGCTCGCCTGCGGTTGTGAAGCCAATAACGATGCGGGCGAAGCGCGCCTTGAGATCCTCCAGATCGCTGGCGAGACAGAGAATGGCCATGATCTCGCTGGCCGCCGTGATATCGAATCCGGTTTCGCGCGGCACGCCGTGGGCGCGACCACCCAAGCCGATCACGGCGGTACGCAGCGCCCGATCATTGACATCGAGGCAGCGTTTCCACGTGATGCTGCGGGGATCGATACCGAGCTCGTTGCCTTGGTGGAGGTGATTGTCGATCATCGCCGCCAGGGTGTTGGTGGCGGTGGAAATGGCGTGGAAATCTCCGGTGAAGTGCAGGTTGATGTCTTCCATGGGCACCACCTGGGCATAGCCGCCGCCGGCAGCGCCCCCCTTGATGCCCATGACGGGGCCGAGCGAGGGCTCGCGCATAGCCACGATGGTGTTGTGGCCAGCGTTGCGCAAGGCATCGCCCAAGCCGATGAGCACGGTGGATTTTCCTTCACCGGCGGGGGTGGGCGACATGGCGGTGACGAGCACCAGCTTGGCGTCGGCGGGTTTCTCGATGCTTGAGGTGATATCCACCTTGGCCTTGCGGGTGCCATAGGGGATCAATTCTTCGTCGCTGAATCCAGCGCGATGGGCGATATCCGTGATGGGCTCAAGGGTGTGAGCCTGGGCAATGTCAACGTCCGAGGGTTGGGTGCGAGAACTCATAGTACCCATCGTAATGAACGCTCGGACACAGCAAGTATTGACAAAATAGACCAAGCGGTATGTACACTGTCTGCCATGCGTACTTTCTTGGTGGTTTCCCCTCGTCTGGGTCATGCGGTGGCCCGTGCAGAATTCGACGACTTCCTCAATACTGCAGGACTCGACGCCACCGAGATGGAGCACTACATGCTCGACTCCCCCACAGCGCAACTACCGGATCTCAGCCGCTACGCTGGGGTGTTCATCGGCGGCAGCCCCTTCAACGTGACCAATGAGCACTACAGCGAGCACCAATTGGCCGTCCATGAGCAATTGGATGCCATCTTGCACTCCCCTGTGCCGAGTCTTTTCGTCTGCTTCGGTACCGGCTTTAGCCAAGCCGTCCGCGGTGGCGAGGTTGGCCACACCCACCCCGAGGTAGCCGGGCTGACCACGGTGACGCTCAGCGACGCCGCCGCGAGCGATCCTCTGACCGCCGGTGTGCCCGCCACCTTCCGCGCCATGACCGGCCATAAAGAAAATGTCGTGACCCCCGCACCGGGCTCCACCGTTCTCGCCACTGGTCCCGGCGGCTTCGTACACATGCTCCGCACCCATGAGCATTCTTGGGCTACCCAGTTCCATCCCGAGATGAATGCCGCCGGCATGAAGCGTCGCATGAGCTTCTATATGAACGATGGCTACTTTGCTAAGGACGATTATGAGCGCATCTGCGCGGAACTCGACGCCGCCGATGTCAGCCCCGCCCACACAATCGTGCACAACTTCATCGCCTTCTCTCGGAACTATGTTCCGCAGTCGTCGGCGCTGCGCGAACCCGCGCTCTAGGCGCTGGCCGCGGGCGCGGTGCTGGGCAGCGGAGTGGCGTCGATAAGCATCCGCTACCCGAGGGGGTCTGGGCGGTGTGGTCTAATAAGACCATGATCGCAATCATGACAGTCACCGGTTTGGACCACACCGGCATTATTGCCGCCGTCTCCACCAAGTGTGCAGAGCTGGATGTGAACATCCTCAACGTCTCTCAGACCATCATGGATAAGTACTTCACCATGATTCTGCACTGCGAGTTCGACGATTCCGTCCGCGGCATCTCCGATGTGCAGAACGCCATGAAGGATGTGGAGGCCGCCGAGAAGCTGGAAATCCGCGTCCAATCGGAGGCCATTTTCTCCGCCATGCACAGCATTTAGCGGGAGCCCTCCGCGAGTAGTCGATACCACATCCGAGAGAGAAGACACATGGATTCCCGCTACCGTCAGGGCAATAGCCTTGACATCCTTGAAACCATTGAGATGATCGAACGTTACCGCCTGGATATCCGGACGGTGACGATGGGCATCAATCTCATGGGATGCATTCGTTCCACCATGAGCGCCACCGCCGAGGCAGTATATGAGCGCGTGGTCTCCGCCGCCGAGAATCTCGTTCCGGTGTGCCAGGAGATTGAGCGCGAGCTCGGCATCCCGATCGTGAATAAGCGCATCTCCATCACCCCGGTGGGCGTGTTGGCCTCTGCCGTGGACGGCAATCCCGTGGAGATCGCCCGCGCCCTCGACCGAGCGGCCGCCGAAGTGGGGGTGAACTTTATCGGCGGTTATTCGGCGCTGGTAGATAAGGGCGCCACCGCTGGGGAACAACGGCTCATCACCTCCCTTCCCGAAGCGCTCAGCACCACCGATGTGGTCTGTGGCTCGGTGAATGTGGCCAGCTCCCGCGCTGGAATCAACATGGACGCCGTGGCCACGCTGGGCCACATCATCAAGGAGTGCGCGGAGAATACCGCGGATCGCTCAGCCATCGCCTGCGCCAAGCTGGTCGTGTTTGCCAACTCGGTATCAGATAACCCCTTCATGGCCGGGGCCTATCACGGCCTTGAGGAGCAGGACGTGGTGATCAACGTCGGCGTCTCCGGCCCCGGAGTGGTCGATCGCGCCGTCGGTAGCCTCGCCGGCGCCTCGCTGAACCAGGTGGCCGAGGAGATTAAACGGGCCGCATTCAAAATCACCCGCACCGGCCAGCTGGTAGGTGTCATGGCCGCCGAGCGACTCGGAGTGGACTTCGGCATCGTGGACCTTTCCCTCGCCCCCACCGCCGAATTGGGTGACTCCGTGGCGCATATTCTTGAGCACATGGGCCTCGACCAAGTAGGCACCCACGGCACCACCGCAGCGCTCGCCCTGCTTAACGATGCCGTGAAGAAGGGCGGGCTGATGGCCTGCTCGCGCGTCGGCGGGCTGTCTGGCTCCTTCATCCCCGTCTCCGAGGACAAGGGCATGATCGATGCGGTGCGCTCGGGCGCGATCAGTATCGACAAGCTGGAGGCCATGACTGCCATCTGCTCGGTGGGCTTCGATATGATCGCCATTCCCGGCGACACCCCGGCCTCGACCATCTCCGGTCTGATCGCCGACGAGGCGGCCATTGGCGTGATGAACCATAAGACCACCGCCGTGCGCGTGATCCCAGTACCGGGTGCGCAGGTCGGCGATGAGGTGGACTTCGGCGGGCTTCTGGGCTACGCGCCCGTCATGCCGGTGAATACCGTGGGCAATCAGGCCTTCATCGACCGCGGCGGCTTCATCCCCGCGCCCGTGCACGGTTTCCGCAACTAAGCACCGGCGCCGCGGGGAGCCTCGCGCCGGTGCTCCGTACGTGGGCCTGCGGGGCGTGCCGCACGCGGCGGTGCTCTGCTGCTTTAGGCGAGCTCCACAATCTCGAGATAGGACTCGTTCCACAGATCCTCGGTGCCATCGGGTAGCACGATCACGCGCTCCGGCTCGAGGGCTTCCACCGCGCCTGGATCGTGGGTGACGAGCACCACCGCTCCGGTGTAGGTGCGCAAAGCATCGAGCACCTGCTCGCGGGATTGTGGGTCGAGGTTATTGGTGGGCTCATCGAGCAGCAGCATATTGGCGCGCGAGCTCACCAGCGTGGCCAAGGCGAGGCGGGTTTTCTCACCACCAGAGAGGGTGCCGGCGCGCTGGTCGAGCTGATCGCCGGAGAACATGAACGCGCCAAGAAGGCCACGCAGGTCCTGCTCATTGGCATCGGGGCAGGCGTTGATGGCGTTCTCCCACACGCTCGCCTCGGTATCGATGGTGTCGTGCTCTTGGGCAAAATAGCCGATCTTCAGGCCATGGCCGCTGACAATGCCGCCTTCGCCATCAGTGCGTTCCACCCCGGCGAGCAGTTTCAGCAGCGTCGTCTTACCGGCGCCGTTGAAGCCGAGCACCACCACGCGCGAGCCCTTATCGATGGCCAGATCCACTCCGGCGAAGACCTCGAGGGAGCCATACATTTTGGTCAGGCCCTGCGCATTGAGCGGTGTCTTGCCGCAGGGAGCTGGGGTGGGGAAAGAAATGGAAGCCACGCGATCGCTCACGCGCACTTCGTCGAGAGAGTCCACCATTTTCTCCGCACGGGCAGCCATCTGCTTGGCGGCCTTGGCCTTGGTGGCCTTCGCCCCGAGCTTCGCGGCCTGCTGTTTGAGGGCGGCGGCCTTCTTCTCCGCATTGGCGTGCTCGCGCCGGCGGCGCGCCTCGTCCGTGGCACGGGCGTCTAGGTACTTCTTCCAGCCCATGTTGTAGACATCGGCTTCGCCACGCACCGCGTCCAGGAACCACACCTTGTTACACACGGCCTCGAGAAGCTCGACGTCGTGGGAAATCATGATCAGCCCACCCTCGTGCTTGGAGAGGAACTCCCGCAGCCAGGTAATCGAGTCCGCGTCGAGGTGGTTGGTGGGCTCGTCGAGCAGCAGGGTGGTCGCCGAGCGTCCCGAGCCGGCGGTGGCCGCGAAAAGGATTTGCGCCAGCTCGACACGGCGGCGCTGGCCACCGGAGAGTGTTTTGAGTTGCTGCTCTAAGACGCGCTCCTCGAGGCCGAGCGCATGGCAGATGCGGGCAGCTTCGCTATCGGCCTCATAGCCGCCGAGAGAGTGATAGCGCTCCTCCAGCCGGGCATATTTGCCGATCGCAGTATCCCGCTTGGTATCAGAGAGCGTGGATTCCATGATCTCTTGCTGCTTATCCATACTGCGCCGGATCTGATCCAGCCCCCGAGCGGACAGCACGCGATCCCGCGCGGTCTGCTCGATATCGCCCTCCTTGGAATCCTGGGGCAGATACCCGATCTCGCCGCTGCGGGTTACGCTACCGCCATAGGGCTCGCCCTCCCCAGCGAGGATGCGCATGGTAGTGGTTTTGCCTGCGCCATTGCGCCCCACCAAACCGATACGATCACCGGGCTGCACGCGCAGCTGCTGCCCCGGTGCGTTGAGCAGGGTGCGGGCGCCAACTCGGACTTCAAGATCATTGGTTACAATCACAAACAGCCAAGATAGCAGGTGCGCCTCGGCATCGATGCGGCGAGGCGGCGGGAACGCCACTGGGTGGCACATAACGTCCGTACCACCGCCCTCACCTCGCCCGCGTGCTCCCACCGATCGACGGCGGCGAACACCAACAACAACGGGAAGGTAAGCGTGCGTATAGCGATTCTCGGACTGGGGCCGGCGGGGGCGATGGTGGCGCTGCGCGCCGCGGCCCGCGGCTGGGAGATCGACGCCTATGACCCCCGCGGGCTGCAGCAGTGGAGCGCCACCTATGGCCTGATCGATCACCAACTGCCCGCCTGGCTGGAGCCGCTGCTGGGGCCGCCGACTCCCATGCAGTCCAGCGGCACGAGCGTCCAGCTGCAGCCGCTACCCTTCTGTTATCGCATGCTGGACAATGCCGCGGTGCACGAGGCCGTGGAGCGGCTGTGCCGTGCAGACCGGTTCCGGGTGCATACCGCGGCTGTTCATAGCGCCGCCGATGTGAGCGCCGATGCGATCATCGATTGCCGTGGCGCCAACCCGCACCGCGCGCTCTGGCAGGTAGCTGTCGGCCGGCTGCTGCCCGCGGCCCCGCCGCAGGATACGCCGGTATTCATGGATTGGCGGCAGTCCACGACACAGCAGCAGCTGCCGCCGAGTTTCCTCTACACCCAGCGTGTGCAGGGGCAGTGGCTGTGGGAGGAAACCATCCTCGCCACCGATATCGATTGCACTGTTGCCGCTTCACGACGCCATCTCCTCGCTCTTCTCCGCGAACGGCTCAACATCCGCCTAGCGGACCATCTACCGGATCCACGCGCCGCCGCAGCCGCGCAGCAGGATGAGGAGATCGTGTTTATCCCGATGGGCACCTATGGCCGGCCGCTGCCCGGTGCCTGGGCGTGCGGGGCGCGAGCTGGGTCCATTAATCCCGCCACTGGCTATTCGGTGGCTGACACCGCACGCAGCGTCGATCCCCTGCTGGATCGGCTCGCCGCGGCCGAACACTCTGTTCTGCCGGCTCTGCGCGTGCCGCAGCCACGGCGCTGGCTGGCTCATCTGCTGCGCAATATCGGTGCCCAGTTGATTACCCAGGCCTCTGGGCCGCAGCTGCAGGACTTCTTCGGGCGTTTCTTCTCCTTGCCGGCGGCGGATCAGTTGGCGTATGTCACCGGCGAGGATCCGTGGGCGGTGGCGCGTACCATGGTCCGGCTGCAGAGCCGCATCAGCCTGCGCCACCCCTTTCTGCGCCCGCTGTGGCGGCGGCCGTGGGCGATTGTGCTTCCCGCACTGCTGCGTAGTAGCAGAAAGCGCCGTCGTATCGCTGCGGGTGTGCGGTGAGATACTACGACGCCATGTCTGCAGGCGACGGGTGCTCGCGCTTAGACGGAGAAGCCGAGCGCGCGTAGCTGCTCGCGGCCTTCCTCGTTGATCATCTGCGGGCCCCAGGCGGGCATCCATACCCAGTTGATCTGGAGTTCGCTGATTTCACCCTCGAGGTTACTGAGCACAGCGGTATTAGCCTGCTCTTCGATGACCCCCTGCAGGGGGCAGGCGGGAGAGGTCAGCGTCATGTTCACCATGGCGGTGCTCTCCCCTTCGATCCAGATGTCGTAGACCAAGCCGAGATCAACAACGTTGATGCCGAGCTCGGGGTCGATCACATCCATCAGGTATTCCTCTACCTTGCCGGCGAGCGCAAGCTGCTCAGGGGTGCGCTCGGCGGGCGGCTGCGGCTGTTCGGCGGCCGCGTCGATGGTGGTGTCCTCGGTCTCGGGCGTGGTGTGTTCTTCAGACATGCGTCCTCGCTTCGGTGTGTGTAGCTGCTCGGGCTGGCGGTGGTGTGGCTAGGCGGCGGGGTCGGCGCCGGCGTCATACGTCGCGGCCTCGAAGGCTTTCCAGCCCAGCAGGGCGCACTTCACGCGGGCCGGGTATTTCGATACGCCGGCGAAGGCGATGCCATCGCCAATGATCTCGTCATCGCCCTCGATGGTGCCGCGAGAGGTGACCATCTTCTCGAACTCGGCGAGGATCGCGAAGGCCTCCTCCACGGACTTGCCCACGATCTCCTCTGCCATCACTGAGGTGGAGGCCTGGCTAATCGAGCATCCGATGGCCTCATAGGAGACATCCTCCACGGTGGACTTGTCCTCGGACAGTCGCACGCGCAAGGTGAGCTCATCGCCGCAGGAGGTGTTCACGTGATGCACTTCCGCATTGAAGGGTTCGCGCAGCCCTGCGTGTTGGGGGTTTTTATAGTGATCCAAGATCACTTCTTGATACATGTTTTCCAGCTTCATCAGCCTGGACTAGCCCTTCTGCAATACAAAGTCGGATTTTCGCACGGGTATTCCGCGGTGCAGGCACTCAGACGCCCGCCTCAAGCTATCAACCTGTCTCCCCGATCTTAGCCACTCAGGGAGATAGTGGCCGTGGCCGCCTTACGTATCAGCGGCTCAGGCCAAAGAAGGATTGGGCGGCCTTGATGGCCTCCACGAGGGCGTCAATCTCCCACTTCTCGTTGTAGAGGTAGAAGCTCGCCCGCGCGGTGGCCTGTACGCCCAGGGTGGTATGCGCCGGCCACGCGCAGTGGTGGCCCACCCGGATGCACACGCCGTGATCGTCAACAACCTGCCCCAGGTCGTGCGGATGGATACCTTCCACCACGAAGCTGACGGCACTGCCCCGATTCTCGGCGGTGGTGGGGCCAATGATGCGCAGCCCCTCAATCTGCTGGAGCTGCTCCAGCGCATAGGCGGTGAGTTCGTGCTCGTGGGCGGCAATCGCCTCCATCCCCACCTCTTCGAGATAGGCCACCGCAGCGCCGAGCCCCACGACTTGGCTCGTCATCTGGGTGCCGGCCTCATACCGTTGCGGCGCCACCGTGTAGGTGGAGCTGTCCATGTTCACCTTCTCGATCATGGATCCGCCCGTGAGGAAGGGCGGGAGGCAATCCAGCAGTTCCTGGCCCCCATAGAGTGCACCCACCCCAGTGGGGCCGAGCATCTTGTGCCCGGAGAAGGCGGCGAAGTCCACACCCAGCTGGTGCAGATCTACAGGCATATGCGGCACAGACTGGCAGGCGTCGAGCACGAAGAGTGCCCCTACCTCGTGGGCGCGGCGGACGGCTTCCTCGACATCGAGCACGGCTCCGGTCACATTGGACTGGTGGGTCAGCGCCACCACCTTGGTGCGGGGGCTGAGCACGAGGGAATCGAGGTCGATTCGACCATCCTCAGTACTGCTGTACCAGCGAAGGGTGGCGCCTGTACGTCGCGCCAGCTCCTGCCAAGGCACGAGATTGGCGTGGTGTTCCAGCTCGGAGACCACGATCTCATCCTCCGCGCCCACGGCGTACTCGCCGGAGCGATCATCGCCGAGAATATAGGCGACCTCGTTGAGGGCCTCGGTGGCGTTTTTGGTGAAGGCGATCTCTCCCACCGATGCGCCCACGAAGCGGGCAATACGCTCGCGGGCCTGCTCGTAGTCATCGGTGGCTTCCTCGGCCAGCTGATAGGCCCCGCGGTGCACGGGTGCGTTGTGGTGGAAGAGGAAGTCACGCTCCGCATCCACTGCCTGACGAGGGCGCTGGGCGGTGGCGCCAGAATCCAGATAGATCAGCGGGCGCTCTTCGCGCACCGTGCGGCTCAGGATCGGGAAATCCGTGCGAATCCGCGCGGTATCGACAGGGCTCTGCCTTTCTGCCATGGGTGATTCTCCTCTATGGGTGTCTCGGTCGAGGTGATGGTGCGGCGGCGACTACTCGCTGGGCTGCTACTTAACGAACTTCTCGTAGCCTTCTGCCTCGAGCTGCTGGGCCAGCTCGGGTCCGCCGGACTCCACCACGCGACCAGCGGCGAAGACGTGCACATAGTCGGGCTTCACGTAGTTGAGGATGCGCTGGTAGTGGGTGATCATCAACACGCCACCGTTCTCGCGCTCCTTATAACGGTTGATGCCCTCGGAGACAATGCGCAGGGCGTCCACGTCCAGACCGGAGTCGGTCTCGTCCAGCACCGCGAACTTCGGCTTCAGTAGGCCGAGCTGCAGCACTTCGTGGCGCTTCTTCTCGCCACCGGAGAAGCCTTCGTTCACCGAACGCTCGGCAAAAGCCGGGTCGATGTCGAGCTCATTCATCGCGGTGCGGGCTTCCTTCACCCAATCGCGAATCTTCGGGGCCTCGCCGCGCACGGAGGTGGCGGCGCTGCGCAGGAAGTTCGCCATCGACACGCCGGGGACCTCGGTCGGGTACTGCATGGCGAGGAAGAGACCGGCGCGGGCGCGCTCGTCGACGTCCATCTCCAGCAGGTTCTCGCCGTCGAGAAGCACCTCACCCTCGGTGATCTCATAACGGGGGTGGCCAGCGATGGCATAAGACAGTGTGGATTTGCCGGAGCCATTGGGGCCCATGATGGCGTGGGTTTCACCGGACTTAATGGTGAGGTTCACGCCGTGCAGGATCATCTTCGGCTTCTCGTTTTCGTCGGCCGGCACAACCTGGGCGTGCAGGTTCTTAATCTCAAGAGTGCTCATGAGTGGTTTTAATTCCTAACTGTGGTGAATCGGCACCGAGCATAGCGGCGCCTTGTCGCAATGGTGTGGGCAGGGGCGATGGTGTGGCGCACTACGCGCTAGAGCACCGTGGCGGTCAGTTCCTGCTCCACCATCTCTTCCAGGTTGTCGCGGATCTCCTGAATCGGGATCCGCTTGATCACATCGGTGAAGAAGCCGCGCACGATCAGCATTTTGGCCTCGGACTCGGGGATACCGCGGGACTGCAGGTAGAACATGTGCTCATCGTCGAAGCGGCCGACGGTGGCTGCGTGGCCGGCGCCAACAATTTCTCCGGTCTGAATCTCCAAGTTCGGCACAGCATCGGCGCGGGCGCCCTGGGTGAGCAGCAGGTTGTTGTTCTTCTCGTAGGTATCGGTACCAGTGGCCTCTGGGCGGATCAGCACATCGCCGATCCACGCGGTGCGGGCTTCGGAGCGGCTGGATTCACCAGTGGACTGCAGCGCGCCCTTGTAGAGCACATTGGAGCGGCAGTTCTTCACGGAATGATCCACCAGCAGTCGCTGCTCGAAGTACTGGCCGGAGTCGGCGAAGTAAAGTCCGAGCATTTCGGCGTCACCACCGGGAGCGGTGTAGCGCACGTGCGGCACGGTGCGCACCACCTCGCCACCGAAGGCGGCGTAGTAGTGGCGCACGGTGGCGTCGGCGCCCACCAGCAGGTGAGAGTTGGACAGGTGGACGGCGTCATCCTCCCAGTCCTCGAGCACCACAGTGGTCAGCCGGGCATTGTCGCCGATGATGAACTCGACATTGTCGGAGTGGGCGCCACAGCCCTCATAGCGCAAGAAGACGACGGCCTCTGCGCTCTCTTCCAGCTCGATCACGACCGTGCCATAGGACACGGCATCGGTGCCGGGGCCGCTGATGGTGATCACCACGGGCTCGGAGAGAGCGACGTTCTTGGCCACCTTCACACGATCGGCTACCTCGGAGTTCTCCCAGGCCTGAGCGGCGGCACGGTCCACGGGGGCGCCGGCGCGTCCCAGCGAGGGATCGTCCATCGCCAGTTCGCTGACGCTCACGCCCTCGCTCGCGCCTGTGACGGTGATCGCGGCGCGCTGCCCCGCACCGGCGCTGCCATCGTGCAGGCCGCGGAGTTTACGCATGGGGGTAAAGCGCCAGTCCTCGTCACGCCCCTTCGGGACCTCGAAATCGGCGGTGGAAAACGATGTGAAGCGATCGCCCTTAGTCTGGTGGCCGGTGCCGGCCCCAACCGGGGTGATAGTCGCTTCGGTTTCAGTGAGGGGAGTTGACATTGTGCTTAACCCACCGATCCTTCCATCTGCAATTCGATCAAGCGGTTGAGCTCGAGGGCGTATTCCATCGGCAGCTCCTTGGCGATCGGCTCCACGAAGCCGCGCACGATCATGGCCATGGCCTCGTCCTCGGGGATGCCGCGGGACATGAGGTAGAAGAGTTGATCGTCCGACACCTGCGACACGGTGGCCTCGTGGCCGAGGGTCACGTGGTCATTGCGAATGTCGTTATAGGGGTAGGTATCCGAGCGGGAGATGCTATCGACCAAGAGCGCATCGCATTCCACATTGGAGGTGGAGTGATGGGCATCCTTGTTGATCTGCACCAGACCGCGGTAGGCGGCGCGGCCGCCGCTGCGGGCCACGGACTTGGAGACGATATTGGAGGAGGTGTAGGGAGCCATGTGGGTCATCTTGGCGCCGGTGTCCTGGAACTGGCCCTCGCCAGCAAAGGCCACAGACAGCACCTCGCCCTTGGCGTGGGGGCCGGTCATCCACACGGCCGGGTACTTCATCGTCACCTTGGAACCGATGTTGCCATCGACCCATTCCATTGTGGCGCCCTCTTCACACTTAGTGCGCTTGGTCACCAGGTTGTAGACGTTATTGGACCAGTTCTGAATGGTGGTATAGCGGCAGCGGCCACCCTTCTTCACGATGATCTCCACCACGGCGGAGTGCAGGGAATCCGACTTGTAGATCGGGGCGGTACAGCCCTCCACATAGTGCACATAGGCATCCTCGTCCACGATGATGAGGGTGCGCTCGAACTGGCCCATGTTCTCCGTGTTGATACGGAAATAGGCCTGCAACGGGATGTCGACGTGGACTCCCTTGGGCACGTAGATGAAGGAGCCACCGGACCAGACGGCGGTGTTCAGCGCGGAGAACTTATTGTCGCCGGCCGGGATCACGGAGCCGAAGTGTTCCTTGAAGAGCTCGGGGTGCTCCTTCAGGGCGGTATCGGTGTCGAGGAAGATCACACCCTGGGCCTCGAGGTCCTCACGAATCTGGTGGTAGACCACCTCGGACTCGTACTGCGCGGCGACGCCGGCGACAAGGCGCTGCTTTTCGGCCTCGGGGATGCCCAGCTTGTCATAGGTGTTCTTGATGTCCTCGGGCAGGTCATCCCAGGTCTGTGCCTGCTCCTCGGTGGAGCGCACGAAGTACTTGATCTGGTCGAAGTTGATGCCGCTGAGGTCCGCACCCCACGTGGGCATGGGCTTCTTATCGAAGATGCTGAGCGCCTTCAGGCGGTTATTCAGCATCCACTCCGGCTCGTCCTTCTTAGCGGAAATATCGCGAACGATGTCCTCGGACAGGCCGCGCTTGGCGGTGGCGCCGGCTACGTCGGAGTCATGCCAGCCGTAGTTATAGGGGCCAATGGACTCAATGATCTCGTCATCGGAGGACGGAGCAGTGGGTGTTGCTTGAGTCATGTTCAGCTCCTTTCTTCAGGAGTGTGGTCTATGGGTGTTAAGGGAATGTTGGTCGTGCAAATTCCGTGCCCCTCGGTAATGGTCGCCAGCTGTTGCACGTGTTGACCGAGTAGCTCGGAGAGCACCTCATACTCTGCAGCGCATAGCTCCGGGTGTTCCGAGGCCACATGCGAGATGGGGCAATGGTGGTGGCAAATTTGCACGCCCCCACCAGCTTCTTTGACTTCGGATGCGTAGCCATTGGCATTGAGTGCATCCGCGACCTGTTGGGCTGTTTTATATGTCGAGTCTTCATCGTCCGCCGCAGGGTCCACATGCGCAAGTAGCTGGGCTACACGCTGCCGAGCGAACTCCCGCACGGCCTCGGGCCCACCGGTCTCCCGCAGCGCAGTGATAGCGAGCACGGCGAGAGTGTCGTAGTCGTGCCCAAAGTGGGCTCGGCCTTCGTCGGTGAGCTGGAATGCTTTGGCTGGTCGACCGCGCCCACGCCCGCGAGAGGAGCGGGGCTCCACCGTTTCCGCGAGGGCGTCGTCAACCAAAATATCGAGGTGACGGCGCACACCTGCCGCGGACAGCCCTAAGGCCTTACCCAATGCGGAGGCCGTCATTGGCCCCTGCTTGAGCAGGGTCATGAGGATCTGCTTGCGGGTATCACCATCCGTTGAGCGAGTTTCCACTTCGCTGCGTTTCTTCTCCTCGCCGCGAGCAAGCCCAGCGCGAGAAGCAGCCGCCGCCCGTGGCTGCACGGACGGAGTGGTGTGACGGGAAACAGAGTGCGTCATGTGCGCGTTCACCTCCTTAAATTCACTATGATGGACAACTCGTGTCTCATTATAAGACAACACTAGTGTTCCTTAATTAGCGGGGGCCGCGCAAACGCGATCCCTGCCGGCCAGCGTGCGCCAACGATGTCCCGGTGGTGTTTTAGACTCATAGCTGTGTCGGATACCCAACAGCCCCGCCGCCGGCGCGCGGCCGCAGCAGCAGATGATTTCAAGGCGACCCTGCCGCGTCTCGGCCACGCTGGCTCGCGCTCGGCCAGTCTGCACATTGGCGCCGAGCCAGAGGCGAGCGGGTCCACCATCGTGCGCGCCGCCACCGGCCATGATCTCCTCCCGGTCTCTAGCTCCCGCGCCCCACGGCGGATGGATCCGCTGCAGCTCGCTCGCTTTGCGACGCTGCGCTGGCTGGGCGCCCTCGGAGCACTGACGTTGGCCCTCGGTGGACTGGGCGCTGGGGCAAAGCCGGTGTTGGGAGATCCCTATACGTCTTTCCCAGGCGGCTCGATCATGGGGCGGATGATCCAAACCTCCTCCATCTTGGTGATCACCGGGGCGGGGTTGATGGTGATTGCATGGCTGCTCATCGCCCCGTTTGTGGGCGCGGATATGGCCCGCCCCCGCCATTCGCGGGTGTTGGTATCGACCTCCATGCTGGCGCGCACCTTCGTGGCCTGGGTGACGCCGATCTTCTTCACCGCTCCCCTGTTTACCCAAGACATCTATTCCTATCTGGCGCAGGGCGCGATCGTGGATCGCGGTTTCGACCCCTATAGTGCCGGCCCGGTAGACATCCTCGGCACCGATGACGTGCTGGCCCGCTCGGTGCCGTTGATTTGGTCCCACTCACCCTCGCCCTATGGCCCCGTGGCACTCGGCATCGCGTCAGTGATTGCGAAGATCACCGGCGATTCGATCGCGGCCGGGGTATTCGCCCACCGCATCATCAGCTTAGTGGGCATGCTTCTCGCCGCCTGGGCGCTCAGCAAGCTGGCCAGCCGCTGCGGGGTGTCCGTACAGGCGGCGCTGTGGCTGGGCATTCTCAATCCCCTAGCCATCTTGCACCTCGTGGGCGGAATTCATAATGAGTCGATCCAATTGGGCCTCGTACTACTCGGCATGGAGTTGGGGCTACGCGGCATCGACCGTCTCAGCGCCCTTAAGGGACCGGCCTGGCAGGCGTGGGGCTTGGTGGTGGTCAGCGGGGTGCTGATCTCGAGCGCCGGCATGGTGAAAGTCACCGGCTTTATTGGCCTCGGCTTCATCGGTATGGCACTCGCTCGGCATATCCATCTCCGCGGGCGCCACACGGCCGTGGCGGTCCTCGGCGCGGGCGCGGTGCAGCTCGCCATACTCGTCGGCTCCGTGGCGGCCGTCACCGCGCTCACGGGCATCCCCACCGGCTGGATCAGCGGCCAAGGCGGCGCGGCCACCATCCGCTCCTGGCTCTCCCTGACCACAGACATCGGGGTGATCGGCGGCTGGATCGGCATGCTGCTCGAACTCGGCGATCACACCGAAGCACTGCTGAGCATCACTCGCGGGGTGGGCCTGCTGCTGGCAGCCGCCTTCATGGTGCGCATGCTTTTTGCCACCTATCGCGGCACCATCCACCCCATCGGCGGGCTGGGGGTGGCCACCTTCATGCTGGTGATCCTCTTTCCAGTGGTGCATCCCTGGTACATGCTCTGGGCCATTCTGCCCCTCGCCGCCTGGGCCAACCGGCGACTCTTCCGCGCCGGAGCGGCCGGCTATTGCGCCCTGCTCAGTTTGTTCATCATGCCGCGCGGGCTGTCGCTTCCTCCCACCACAGTGATCGCCATCTATGTGGGCTCTGCCCTGCTGGGCGTGGTTTTCCTCACCTTGGTCTACGTTTTCCTGCGCCGTCGCGGGATCGTTGGCTGGGACTAAGCGTCGACAAGCGTCGTAGGATGCGCGCCACGGCGGACAGGTTATGCCACGCGGCGACTGGGCATCCTAGACTATCGAGTTGTGAATACTGAGCACAAAGATCGAACGGCGACCCCAGGTCCCGCCCTCGCGCTTAAAGAGCTAAGCAAATCCTTCGGGGCCACCCAGGCCGTCGCCGCGCTCAGTCTCAGCGTGGACCACGGTGAGGTCGTGGCCCTGCTTGGCCCCAATGGCGCAGGCAAGACCACCACGATCGAGATGTGCGAAGGCTTCCTCACGCCCACCGCAGGCAGCATTGAGGTGCTGGGAATCAACCCCACCACCAACCCAGAGCATGTCCGCCGCCGCATCGGTATCATGCTCCAAGGCGGCGGCACCTACCCAGGAATCAAGGTCGGAGAACTGCTCCGCCTGGTGGCCTCCTATTCAGCCCGCCCTCTCGATGTGGACTGGCTTTTGCATACCCTTGGCCTTGAGGGGCTGGTGAAAACCAACTACCGGCGGCTTTCTGGCGGCCAGCAGCAGCGCGTCTCCCTAGCCTGTGCCCTTATCGGGCGCCCAGAACTGGTCTTTTTGGATGAGCCCACTGCGGGCATGGATGCTCAATCGCGGCTGCAAGTGTGGGAGATCATCCGCAGCCTCAAGGCGGACGGGGTGACGGTCATCCTCACCACCCACCTGATGGATGAGGCCGAAGCGCTCGCCGACCGCGTTGTCATCATCGATCACGGCAGCGTCGTGGCCGAGGGCACACCCGAAGAACTCAGTTCCTTAAGCGCCGAGGCCGCCGATATCAGTTTTGAGACCAGCGTGGCTATCGATACCGCAGCCTTCTCCGCCGCCGTGGGGGCGAATGTCGTGGAGACCCACCCCCGCAGCTATCGCGTGCAGGCGGCGGCCACCCCGGAGCTGATCGCAGCTCTGGCTACCACTGCCCGCGCCCAGGATGTGCTACTGCGCAGCATATCCACCAACCATCGCACCCTCGAGGATGTTTTCCTTGATCTCACCGGACGCGAGATGCGCTCCTAGCAGCGCCAGCGCCCCACGTTGCATGACGGACTTGAAGCAGAGAAAAGAGGAATAACCAGTGACTAGCACGCACACCCCCTTCCCCGCGGGCACGTTTCGTGCGGATCCCGAACGGGCCTCTGTGCCGGCCATGGTGTGGGCGCAGGCGGTGATCGAATCCAAGCTCTTCCTGCGCCACGGCGAGCAGCAACTGCTCAGCGTGATCATTCCCATCGCCCTGCTGCTGGGAATAAGCAAGGTCAACGTCTTTGATCTCGACGACCCCATCGCCCTCGCGGTGCCCATTACCTTCGCCATTGCGGCGCTCAGTTCCGGCTTTACCGGCCAGGCCATCGCGGTGGCCTTCGATCGCCGCTACGGGGCGCTGAAACGCATCGGGGCCTCGGGAGTGCCGGCCTGGGCCATCATCGTAGGCAAGATCTGCGCAGTGGTGGTTGTCACCATTGTGCAGGTGGTACTCATCGGCGGAACCGCCCTGCTCCTCGGCTGGCAGACCACCGGCATAGGAGTGGCCTATGCCGCGCTCATGCTCGTCATCGGGTTGTGCGTCACCACCTCGCTCGGCATGCTGCTCGGCGGCACACTCTCCTCCGAGGCAGTACTGGCGCTGGCCAATCTCATCTGGTTCATCCTCATCGGCATCGCCGGTTTTTCCATGCTCGATCCCGACGCGGCCGGGCTGCTGAATGCGGTGCCCTCGGTTGCGTTGGCCATTGGCCTCGACCGGGCCTTCAGCGGCACCTTCCCCCTGGCCCAAGCGCTCATATTGGCGCTGTGGGCAGTGGCAGCCATGTGGGCGGCGAATCGCTGGTTTAAGTTCCACGACTAGAGACGTGTCACACCTCCGCGTTCTCATGCACGCCTAAGTTTCTTTCAGCCACGTCAGACAATAAAATAGGACAACTGTGAGTACCCACGCATCGACCCCAACGCCGCCGCAACCCGTGCAGAATCGTCGCATGGGTCTGCGCAGCCAGTCGCCCAAAGTATCCACCCAGCGCCTGCTTGCCCTATTTACGCTGATCGCCCAAGGCGGCATCACCGTAACCGGCTCCATTGTGCGTGTCACCGGCTCTGGATTGGGGTGTAATACGTGGCCACAATGTCACGAGGGTTCCTTCGTGCCAGTGGCTGGGGCAGCGCCGTGGATTCAACAGGCCATCGAGTTCGGCAACCGTCTGCTGACCTTCGTGCTCATTATCTTCGCCGGCATGCTGCTGCTCTCGGTGATCTCGGCTGGCCGCCGCAAGGAGATCGTCAACCTCGCATGGGTACAGGTTCTCGGCATCGTGTTACAGGCAATTATCGGTGGCGTCTCGGTGCTCATCAACCTCCAATGGTGGTCGGTCGCCCTGCACTTTATTCCCTCCATACTGCTGGTATTTTTCGCCGGCATACTCTTTGTGCGCGTCCAAGAGCCCGATACCGGCACGATCACTTTCAACTATCCGGCCGCGCTCCGTGGGCTCGCCGCCGGCGCTGCCGTGGCGCTGCTTATCACCGTGATCACGGGCACCATGGTCACCGGCGCGGGAACGCACTCCGGTGACGCTGAGATCCGCCCCGAGGATCGCCTGCAGGTAGACATCGTGGAGATCGCGAATCTGCACGCGCACGCAATGTATCTCTATCTCGGCCTCACCATCGGCTTGGCCGTGGCCTTCGTAGCGGTGAAGACGCAGCTGAAGATCGTCAAGCTCGGCTTCTGGTTGGTGGCTATGGTCGTCGTCCAAGGCGCTGTTGGCATCATTCAGTACAACTGGTCCATTCCGGCTTGGACCGTGCCCGTGCACGTCGGCATGAGCTCGGTGTGCACCGCGCTGACCGCGGTGGTCTACGCCCACTACGCCCGCCGCCAAGGATCGGCGCTCGTCACCGGTTCTCCCGCGGGCGATGAAAAACGCACCATCATCCAAGAGGATCGCAGCAACAAGGCCGCGAAAAACTAGCGCGCTCCTTACACCCCGAACTCCTCTCCCCCAGTACCTCGCTGCCGAACTCACGGCGCGGTGCTGGGGTTGTTCATTAGTATCGACACTATGACCGCACATACCGCATCAAAGAACACTGTCCCCAGCACCATGCGCGCTATCTGCGTGGAGGAACCTGGTGGCGTCGAGAAGCTCCAACTACGAGAGGTCAGCGTTCCCGAGCCCAGCGATTCTGAGGTGCTGGTGTCCGTGGATTATGCGGGCGTCAACTACATCGATACCTACTATCGCGAGGGAATTTATCACTCCTCGCTGCCGATGACGATCGGCTTCGAAGGCACTGGGCGGGTGGCCTATGACCCCCAGGGCGAGATCGCCGCCGGCACACTCGTCGCGTGGTGCGATGGCTTTGGCTCCTATGCAGAATACGCCACCGTGCCGCGGGATCGTCTCGTGGCGGTACCCCAGGGCATCGAGCCCGAGGTAGCAGCCTCCATGCTTTTGCAGGGCATTACCGCCCACTATCTCACCGATGGCGTCTATCCCCTGAAGCAGGGCGATAGCTGCCTCATCACCGCCGGCGCGGGAGGTGTGGGCCTGATGGCCACCCAGTTCGCGCGGCTACGCGGGGCCACCGTCTACACCGTCACCTCCTCCGATGAGAAGGCCGAGCTCTCCTACGAGGCCGGCGCCACCGAGGTCTTTCGCTACTCCGAGAACCTTGCCGAACAGGTGCGACGTTTCAATGGCGGGCATGGGGTGGATGTGGTCTATGACGGCGTGGGCCAAGCGACCTTCCACGAGTCCCTCGAGGTGGTGAAGCCGCGGGGCGTGGTGTGTCTCTTCGGCGCCGCCTCTGGGCCGGTGGAGCCCTTCGACCCGCAACTGCTTAATACCCACGGATCCATTTATCTCACCCGCCCCTCAATCGGCGCGTGGACCAGCCTCGAGGGCGAATTCACCCGTCGTGCCCAGGCCGTGATCCAAGAGATCATCGACGGCAATCTCAATGTTCGAGTCGGCGGCGTCTATGATCTTGCCGACGCCGCCCAGGCACATCGCGACCTGCAGAGCCGCGCCACCACCGGCTCAATTGTGCTGAAAATCTAAGACGCCGCCCACCCTCGGTATAGACGACGACACCCTCGATACCTGTGATGAACTCTCACGTATCGAGGGTGCTGCTGTAGTAAGAAGTGGCTGGGCGAGTGCCGGAATTAGAAGAGGATCTGGCCCCAACCGAAGCCTTCGCCGAGGGTCTGGAGCCCGAGGGCGGCGTCGACGGAGAGCGCCACGAACACCACGGCCAAATAGTTATTAGAGATGATAAACAGCCGGTAGGGCTTAGAGCGATCACCCGCGGCGGTGAGCCGGTGCACGCGATGGGCTTCCATGATGAACCACACGCCCGCAGCCACGGCAGCCACGGCATAGATCCAGCCGGTCGCCGGCAAGAGCAGCAGCGTGGTCGCCACGGTGATCCAGGTGTAGACCACGATCTGCTTGGTCACCTGCGTTTCGGTGGCCACCACCGGCAGCATGGGTACGCCCGCGGCCGCATAGTCCTTCTTATACTTCATTCCCAGCGCCCAGGTGTGCGGCGGGGTCCAGAAGAAGATGATGAGGAAGAGCACAATGGCCTGCCACCACTGGGCGTTATCGAGGTTCGGGATGCTATCGGTGATCACGGCCCAGCCCACGAGCACGGGCATACAGCCGGCAGCGCCGCCCCAGACCACGTTCATCGGTGTCCGACGCTTCAGCCATTTGGTGTAGACGAAGATATAGAAGGCGATGGTCACCATCACCAACATCGCGGCGGTCAGGGAGCCGCACAGTAGCCACAGCCAGAGGAAGCTGGCGACGGTCAGCGCCCATGCGAAGACGGCGGCGTTGCGGGTAGAGACGCTCGATTTCACCAGCGGCCTCGTGGAGGTTCGGGCCATCACCTGATCGATATCGGCATCAGCCACCATGTTGAACGTATTGGCGGCAGCCGCTCCCATCCAGCCACCGATGAGAGTGAGCAGGATGAGGACGAGGTCGATGGAGCCGCGATCGGCTTGGAGCATCGCGGGGAAAGTAGCCACGAGGAGAAGCTCGATCACTCTGGGCTTCGTCAGCGCAAAATAAGCCTTGATCGTCTCCAAGAAATCGCCTTCCCACAGGTGTACATCGCTCGTCGCTGGTTATTGCTGTCTGGTGCTCGCCGCGCGGCCCGTGCACAACGCACAGGACGGTGGCATCGGTGCGTCTACTCTCAGTTCGCTGCATGAAAAATTCCGCAGTCCATCTCGAGAGTAGTCGGTGGCCGGGGCAAAAAAGTTCCCACACGCCGCCTCCCCGTGGTTCGGGAACCCAACGCGCATCCCTGATGCGGACTCGAATTCCGTACCCCGTTTATATGGGGCGGGCCGCTACCGAATAAGTGTGCCGCACCCCACACCACGGGCCGCGGCGGCGGCCACGACAGCCACCAAGGGCCTAATCCTAGCGTGCGCCAGCGTCGAAGGTGAATCACCGCCACACCTTCCCACCCAGTGAGAGGGTGGGATCGACTTAATCCGTGGGGTGTGAGAAACACCGCTACCGCGTGTGGGTGCGAGGGCGCTGCACCCACTAGACTGGTGAACGATTGTGCGTGGCCCCGTCGCGCACTGCCGCGGCCACCGCCCCTGCCCCACCCCAACGCGGGTGGGCCTCACAGTTTCGGTGGACGCGAACATACGACCAGCACTGATAAGAAGGATGATTGAAGCAGTGGCCCTTTCCCCTGAGCTGAAGGAATTCACCACCCGGAACTACCCGGAGACGTGGACTGAGTTGGACACTCGCGCCGTGGATACCGCGCGCGTCCTCGCCGCCGACGCCGTCCAGAACTGCGGCTCCGGCCACCCCGGCACCGCCATGAGCCTGGCCCCGCTGGCTTATACCCTGTACCACCGCGTCATGAACGTCGCGCCGCACGATCCCACGTGGGCTGGCCGTGACCGCTTCGTGCTCTCCTGCGGCCACTCCTCGCTGACCCAGTACATCCAGCTCTATCTCGCGGGCTTCGGCCTCGAGCTGGACGATCTCAAGGCGCTGCGCACTTGGGGATCGCTCACCCCGGGACACCCCGAGTACGGCCACACCGATGGTGTGGAAATCACCACCGGCCCGCTGGGCCAGGGCCTCGCTTCTTCTGTGGGTATGGCCATGGCCGCCCGCCGTGAGCGTGGTCTCTTCGACCCCGAGGCCGCCCCCGGCGAGTCCCCCTTCGATCACTTCATCTATGTCATCGCCTCCGATGGCGATGTGCAGGAGGGCGTGACCGCCGAGGCGTGCTCCCTGGCCGGCACCCAAAAGCTGGGTAACCTCATCGTGTTCTGGGACGATAACGGCATCTCCATCGAGGACGACACCACCATCGCCTTCACCGAGGACGTCGCCCAGCGCTATGAGGCCTACGGCTGGCAGGTGCTCGAGGTCACCGGTGAAGATGTGGCCGCCATCGAAGAGGCAATCGCCCAGGCCAAGGCCGAGACCTCGCGCCCGACCTTTATCCGGATGCGCTCGGTGATCGCCTACCCCGCCCCGAACGCCATGAACACCGGCGCCTCCCACGGCGCTGCCCTCGGCGAGGAAGAAGTGGCCGCCATTAAGCGCGAGCTCGACTTCGACCCCGAGGCACACTTCGCCGTCGACGACGCCGTGATCGCACACACCCGCGAGGCCGTGGAGCGCGGCAAGGAGAAGGTGGCGGCGTGGACCGAGAAGTTCGATGCCTGGTCCGAGGCCAATCCCGAGAACCGCGCCCTCTTCGATCGCCTCAGGGCCTACACCCTGCCCGAGGGCTACGCCGATGAGCTGCCCACCTGGGATGCCGATGCGAAAGGCGTGGCCACCCGTAAAGCCTCCGAGGCTGTGCTGCAGGCCTTGGGTGCCACCCTGCCCGAGCTCTGGGGCGGCTCCGCCGACTTGGCTGGTTCCAATAACACCGTGATCAAGGGCGCCGATTCCTTCGGCCCGACGGAGATCACCACGGATACGTGGACCACCAGCCCCTATGGCCGCAATATGCACTTCGGCATCCGCGAGCACGCTATGGGTTCGATCATGAATGGTATCGCGTTGCATGGCGGCACCCGCCCCTACGGCGGAACCTTCCTCATCTTCTCCGACTACATGCGTCCAGCTGTGCGCCTCGCCGCCCTCATGGGTACCGATGCCTTCTATGTGTGGACCCACGATTCGATCGGCTTGGGTGAGGACGGTCCTACCCACCAGCCGGTGGAGCAGCTAGCTTCGCTGCGCGCCATCCCGAACATGTCCATGCTGCGCCCCGCGGATGCGAATGAGACCGCCGCTGCGTGGAAGGCGGCCCTGGAGTACCGCAAGGGCCCGAAGGGCTTGGCGCTAACCCGCCAGAACATCCCCGTGCTGGAGGGAACGAAGGACAAAGCTATCGAGGGCGTGGCCCGCGGCGGCTATGTGCTGGTGCGAGAGTCCGCTGAGACCCCCGACGTGATCCTCATGGCTACCGGCTCCGAGGTGCACCTGGCTGTGGAGGCCGCGCAGCGCCTAGAGGCCGAGGGCACCGCCACCCGCGTGGTCTCCATGCCCTGCATGGATTGGTTCGCCGAGCAGGATCAAGACTATATCGACGAGGTACTGCCGCCCGCAGTGACCGCCCGCGTGTCCGTGGAAGCCGGTGTGGCTATGCCCTGGTACCAGTGGCTGGGCAGCCAGGGCGAGGCCGTGTCTCTGGAACACTTCGGTGCCTCTGCCCCCTATGAGAAGCTTTTCGAGGAGTTCGGTATCACCACCGACGCCGTGGTGGCCGCCGCCAAGAAGAGCCTTTCGCGCTAACGATCCTGCTAACCATCCTCTGCCCATCGCCATACCCACCACCGGTCCGCCGCGACCGGGGTTATGGTGGTGGGCATCCACTACCCCACTAGCTCTCAAGGAGAGTGTGCAGTTTATGAGCACTATCGATGACATCTATGAGCTCGGAACCTCGACATGGCTCGATGATCTCTCACGCGATCGCCTCGACTCCGGCAACCTCGCCGAGATGATCGAATCCACCTCCATTAAGGGTGTCACCACCAATCCGGCAATCTTTGCCAAGGCCATGACCACCGGCAACGCCTATGATGAGCAGCTCAAGGAGCTCGCTAGCTCCCGCTTGGGCGCGGATGAGGCCGTCTACGCCATGGCGATCGACGATGTGCGTCGCGCCTGCGATGCCTTCGCCGAGGTCTACGAGCAGACCAAGGGCGTCGATGGACGGGTATCCATCGAGGTTGATCCCCGCATCTCTGCTGAGCGGGAGGCCACGCTGGTGCAGGCCCGCAACCTGTGGCAGCGGGTGGACCGTCCGAACCTGATGATCAAGATCCCCGCCACCGAGGAGTCTCTGCCGGCGATCAGCGATGCGCTGGCCGAGGGCATTAGCGTCAATGTCACCCTCATCTTCTCCGTGGCCCGCTACCGAGAGGTTGTTGCCGCCTATATCGAGGGCATTCAGCGCGCTGCCGAGAACGGCCACGATGTCTCCACTATTCACTCGGTGGCCTCCTTCTTCGTTTCCCGCCTCGACACCGAGGTGGATGCCCGACTGGAAAAGATCGGCTCCGAGGACGCGCTGGCACTGCGCGGCAAGGCGGGTGTAGCCAATGCTCGCCGCGCCTATGACGTGTTCCAGGAGCTCTTCGACGCCGCAGATCTGCCTGTCGGCGCCCATGTGCAGCGCCCGCTGTGGGCCTCGACTGGGGTGAAGAACCCGGACTACCCCGCGGACCTGTACGTCACCGAGCTGGTGGGCCCGCACACGGTGAACACCATGCCCGAGGCGACGATCGACGCGACCCTTGCGGCCAGCGCCAAGGGCGAGACCCTCACTGGGCACTCCGCAGAGTCGGACGAGCTGTTCAGCCAGCTCGATGCGCTCGGCGTGGACTTCGAGGATGTCTTTGACACCCTCGAGCGCGAAGGTGTGGAGAAGTTCGTCGACAGCTGGAATGACCTGCTGGAAAAGATCGACGCCCGCATCTAGCGGCCGAGCCTGCACCGCCTAGTGGAATATCTGCCCTCTAGGCGGTGTTTCCGGCTGTATGGCCCTGCAGCCTAGAATGAAGCGGCTCGCTTTCGCACCCCGAGGAGGCGGCGTCGTCAATGCTGCAGCGTGCGCGCTAGATTTGGGGTAGTGAGAACGCAGGAACGATCCACACATCAGAAGAGGACTGACATGGACTATCAGCCGCCGTCGAACCCCTTGCGGGACCCGCACGATAAGCGCCTACCGCGTATCGCCGGCCCCTCCGGCATGGTGATTTTTGGCGTCACGGGCGATCTGGCGCGCAAGAAGCTGCTGCCAGCGGTGTATGATCTCGCCCATCGCGGGCTGCTGCCGGCTGGTTTTAGCTTGGTCGGTTATGGACGTCGCGAGTGGGATAAAAAGGACTTCGAGGACTATGTCCGCACCGCCGTGAAGGACGGCGCCCGCACCTCCTTCCGCGAGAACGTGTGGGAGCGGCTCGCCGAAGGCATGGAGTTTGTCACCGGCAACCTCAACGTGGACGAAGACTTCGATAAGCTGCGCGACACGCTCGACGCCATTGATTCTTCCCGTGGCACCGCCGGTAACTGGGCCTTTTATCTCTCGGTTCCGCCGGCACACTTTACCGACGTGTGCCATCAGCTGGATCGATCCGGTCTCGCCGAGGACGAGGGTGAATCCTGGCGCCGGGTAATTATTGAAAAGCCCTTCGGCCACGATCTGGAGTCGGCTAAGGAACTCAATGAGATCGTAAACTCGGTCTTCCCCGAGAATGCTGTCTTTCGTATCGATCACTATCTCGGCAAAGAGACTGTGCAAAACATCATGGCGCTGCGCTTCGCCAATCAGCTCTTCGAGCCCTTCTGGAATGCGCAGTTTATTGATCACGTGCAGATCACCATGGCCGAGGACATCGGCCTCGGTGGGCGCGCCGGCTATTACGACGGTATTGGTGCGGCCCGCGATGTGATCCAAAACCACCTGCTGCAGTTGCTGGCTCTGGTAGCGATGGATGAGCCACGCACCATCTCCCCCGATGAACTCCAAGCGGAGAAGGTGAAAGTGCTGCGGGCGACAAAGCCGGTTTATCCCCTCGGCAAGACCACCGCCCGCGGGCAGTACACCGCCGGCTGGCAGGGCTCAAAGAAGGTGATTGGGCTGCGCGATGAGGACGGCTTTGATCCTGATTCGAATACCGAAACCTTCGCCGCTTGCACCCTCGAGATCGAAAACCGTCGGTGGGCCGGGGTGCCCTTCTATCTGCGCACGGGCAAGAGGCTCGGCCGCCGTGTCACCGAGATCGCCGTGGTATTGAAGAATGTGCCCCATAACCCCTTCGGCGATTCCACTATGGGCACCCTGGGCCCCAATGCCGTGGTGATTCGCGTGCAGCCGGACGAGGGTGTGCTCATGCGCTTCGGCTCCAAGGTGCCCGGCTCCACCATGGAGGTCAGAGACGTGAACATGGACTTCTCTTATCGCGAGGCCTTCACCGAGGAATCACCGGAGGCCTACGAGCGCCTCATCCTCGATGCGCTTCTCGACGAGGCCAGCCTCTTCCCCACCAATGAAGAAGTGGAGTTGAGCTGGACCATCCTTGATCCCATTCTGGAGTTTTGGGCGCAGCGCGGCCAGCCCGATGATTATCGCGCCGGCACGTGGGGTCCGGAATCCGCTGACACTATGATGGAACGCGACGGACGCCATTGGCGTCGCCCCTAATGCGACCACCCCGAGCTATGACGGCCCGCCCTTTATCGTCCGCTGCCCCCAACGAAGGAAAGACAAGTCTCCCGTGATCTTTTCTCTGCCCTCCACAACGTCTAGGGATATCTCTAAGGCGCTTGTCAGCATCCGCGACACCGGCTCCCAGGTGATGACCGGCCGCGTGCTCACTCTCATCATTGTTGCCTCCACCGAGGACAACACCACCGAACTCATCGAATTGGCTACCGACGCCACCCGCGAGCATCCTGCCCGCGTACTCATGTTGCTGCCCGACTCCACTGAGGGCGAGGACAACCTCAACGCGGAAATTCGCATTGGTGGCGACGCCGGCGCCTCCGAGATCGTGGTCATGCGTGTGCGCGGCGAATTGGCCTCGCACATTGATTCGCTGGTCACTCCCTTGCTGCTGCCGGATACCCCGATCGTGGCTTGGTGGCCCTCTCGGGCGCCGGAGATTCCGGCGGAAGATCCCATCGGCAAGATCGCGCAGCGGCGTATCACCGATTCCTTCTTTGATCCCCGCGAGGACGCCATTTGCGTCCGCCGCAGCAACTATGCCCCCGGCGATTCCGATCTGGCGTGGTCGCGGCTGACTACCTGGCGCGGTGTGGTGGCCTCGGCACTGGATCGCCCGCCGCATCACGAAATCGTAGGCGTGGAGATCACCGGCCCGCAGGAGTCCCCCTCCGTGGAGCTCGCCGGGGGTTGGCTGGCTGATCGTTTGGGGCTCACTGTGGCGCGCCACTCCGTGGCCTTTGCCCGCCTCGCCTCGCCGGTGTTCACGCTGGTATTGCACCGCAAGGATGCCGAGCCGGTCGTGGTCGAGGCCGTGGATCGGCGCACCATGCGTGTCTCGGTGCCCGGCTCGACCGATGCCTTGGTGGCGGCGTCGCGGCGCAGTATCGCGGATTGTCTCGCCGAGGAGCTGCGTCACCTCGACCCCGATCGCGCCTATGGTCAGGCGCTACGCGGAATCTCGCGGGTCCACCCCGCCGATGAGCCGGCGGCTACCGCCGGGGCGAGCACAACCGCCACGGACTAACCCCTACCTTTCGCAAGGAGTACGCACCATGGAATCTATTGTGGCCATCCGTGAATTCGACAGCAAAGAGGACGTGTGCGCGGGCGCCGCCCGCGACATCGCCGATATCATCGCCGAGGCCATCGCGGAACGCGGCGAGGCGCATGTGGTGCTCACCGGCGGCTCGGTGGGTATCGGCACCCTCGCGGCCTTGCGTGAGTGCAGCGTGGACTGGCAGAAGGTGCACGTGTATTTCGGCGATGAGCGCGCGGTACCGGTCGATGATCCGGAGTCCAATGAAGGCCAGGCCCGCGCGGCGCTATTAGATCATGTGGACATCCCCGAAGCGCACATTCACGGCTATGGTTTGGGTGAGAACAGCTTGGAGGATGCTTCCCGTGACTACGCAGCGACGCTGCCGGAGCTGATCGATCTCCACCTGCTGGGCATGGGACATGAGGGGCACATCAACTCCCTCTTCCCGCATGCCGCCGAGACTCTCGCCAGCGAGGGCTCGGTTATGGCCGTGAGGGATTCCCCGAAGCCGCCCGCCGAGCGCGTCACCCTTACTCTGCCGCGGGTACAGTCCTGCCGCTATGTGTGGCTCTTGGTGTCTGGGGAGGAAAAGGCCGAGGCGGTCTCTCATGTGGTGCACGGCGGCGATCCTGCCGAATGGCCGGCCTGCGGGGCGCGCGGCAAGGTAGAAACAGCCCTGTATGTGTCTACCGATGCCCTGAGCCAGAGCGAGGTATAGCGACCAAGCCACGGCTCTAGCCGCTAATGGCCCGAGCTCCGCGGGCTACATCACAACAGCAGAAAGGCCGCGCCACCGATAACAGGTGGCGCGGCGTTTTCTCTCCCGCACGTCGTGCGCGCGGGCTGGCGCTAGCTAGGAGGCGTAGGCCTGCAGCAGGTTCAGACCGACAATGCAGCCGATCCACACCAAGGCGGTGAGGATGGTGAGACGGTCGAGGTTCTTTTCAACGACGGTCGAACCGGAAAGATTCGACTGCATGCCGCCACCGAAAAGGCTGGACAGTCCGCCACCCTTGCCCTTGTGCAAAAGAATGAACAGGGTCATCAGAAGTGCGGAAACAACCAGCACAATTTGGAGTGCGAGAACCATGTGTCTCCTCTGGATTAGGCAGTTAAGACGTGGGCAGCCGACGCCGGTGGCGCACCGCCCGATGAACGATCCTTAAGCATACACCAACGCCGCCTACGGCTGGTAGACGGCGCAAGGTGTGTGCCGCGTGGGCTTTAGGACACGGCCTGAGCGGCGTTAGCGGCCAGCTTGGCGAACTCTTCGCCGTCTAGGGAGGCGCCACCGACGAGGCCGCCGTCCACGTCGGCTTGGGAGACGATCTCGGCGATGGAATCCACCTTCACGGAACCACCGTAGAGGATGCGCATACCGGCGGCAATGTCCTCATCGGCCAGCTCGGCGACGGCGGAGCGAATGGCGGCGCAAACTTCTTGGGCGTCGGCCGGGGAAGCTACCTTGCCGGTGCCGATAGCCCAGACGGGCTCATAGGCGATGACGGTCTTGGAGAGCTCCTCCTTGTCCAGACCAGCCAGGGAGGCCTTGGTCTGCTCGACCACGAAGGAGACGTGCTCGCCGGACTCGCGGACCTCGAGCTGCTCGCCGACGCAGACAATGGGGCTGATGCCGTTCTTCAGAGCGGCCTTCGCCTTGGCGGCGACGATCTCGTCGGTCTCGTGGTGGTACTCGCGACGCTCGGAGTGGCCCACTACGGCCCAGGAGCAGCCCAGCTTGGCGAGCATGCTGCCAGCGACCTCGCCGGTGTAGGCGCCGGAGTCGTGCTGAGAGACGTCCTGGGCGCCGTAGCTGATCTGCAGCTTGTCGCCCTCGATGAGGGTCTGCACGCTACGCAGGTCGGTGAAGGGAACGGTGAGGGCGACGTCGACAGTCTCGTAGTACTCCTTCGGCAGGGCGAAGGCGAGCTTCTGTACGACGGCGGTGGCCTCGAGGTGGTTGATGTTCATCTTCCAGTTGCCGGCGATGAGCGGGGTGCGGGTAGCCATAAAGTGTTCGTTGTCCTCTCAAAAGGTGATGGGTATCGGGGGAATGCCCCCTGCCGCCTCAGGCCGGTGCGGAGCACGGTCGCGTGCCGCAGACCTGAGGCGGGTGATAGTGGTGGGTTTTAGGCGAGCACAGCCACGCCGGGCAGTTCCTTGCCCTCGAGGAACTCGAGGGAGGCGCCGCCGCCGGTGGAAATGTGGGAGAAGCCGTCCTCATCCAAGCCAAGCACACGGACGGAGGCTGCGGAGTCGCCGCCGCCGACAACGGTGAAGCTGTCGTTGTTTTGGGTGGCGTTGATGATGGCCTGGGCAACACCCTTGGTGCCGGCGGAGAAGGCCTCGAACTCGAACACGCCCATGGGGCCGTTCCAGAACACGGTCTTGGAGGACTCGATGACCTCGGCGAAGTGCTTGACGCTCTCCGGTCCGATGTCCAGGCTCATCCAGCCTTCGGGGATGGAGTCGAGATCCACAACCTTGCTCTCAGCGTCCTTGTTGAACTCGGAGGCGGCAATGAGGTCCACGGGGAGCACGATCTTATCGCCGTACTTCTCCAGCAGCTCCTTGCAGGTGTCGATCATTTCTTCTTGGAGCAGGGACTGCTGGACGTTGTGGCCCTGTGCGGCGAGGAAGGTGTAGCACATGCCGCCACCGATGATCAGCTTGTCCGCCTTGGAGGACAGTGCCTCGATCACGCCGAGCTTATCGGAGACCTTCGAACCACCGAGCACCACCATGTATGGGTGGGCGGGATCCTCGGCAACGCCCTGGAGCACGGATACTTCCTTCTCCACCAGGGAGCCGGCGTAGTGCGGCAGACGCTTGGCCACATCATAAACGGAGGTCTGGGCGCGGTGGACCACACCGAAGCCATCGGAGACGAAAGCGCCATCCGGGACCAGAGCCACGAGCTGGTCGGCGAATTCGCCGCGCTCGGCCTCGTCCTTGGAGGTCTCGCGCGGGTCGAAGCGCACGTTCTCCAGCAGCAGCACATCGCCCTCGTTCAGGCCATTAGCGCGCTCGTGGGCATCCTCGCCCACAACGTCGCCGGCCAGAGCCACGTACTGGCCCAGTTCCTCGCTCAGGGCCTCGGCGACGGGCTTGAGAGAGAACTTCGGGTTGACCTCGCCCTTGGGACGGCCGAGGTGGGCCATAACGACGACCTTCGCGCCGGCCTCGGTGAGGGCCTTGAGGGTGGGCAGGGAGGCCTTGATGCGGCCCGGATCGGTGATCTCCTGGTTCTCGTTCAGCGGCACGTTAAAGTCCGAGCGAACGAGGACGTAGCGGCCGTCCACGCCGTCATTGATCAAATCCTGAATGTTCTTCAAAGCCATCTCGGCTGAGCTCCTTAAAAATGTGTCAACACAGTGTGTCTCTTGGGGCGGCACTCCCCCAGCGCGCGGCTGCGAGATGGTGCCGTGGATATTCACTTATTCGCTAGTCAAGCCTAGTGAAACCAAACGCGGCCCGTCGGTGGTGTGCCGCGAGGCACACCCCGGGGCCGCGAGGTAGGGTCTACGCCGAGCCGCGTCTCACGACGGGGAGGCAGCGAAGGCGTAGAGAGAGCCGAGGCTCTTAGAGGCGCTCACCAACGTACTCGGTCAGGGAGACGAGCTGGTTGGAGTAACCCCACTCGTTGTCGTACCAGGAGACAACCTTGACCTGGTCGCCGATGACCTTGGTCAGACCGGAGTCGAAGATGGAGGCGTGAGCGTCGGTAACGATGTCGGTGGACACCAGCGGCTCATCGTCGGAGTAAGCCAGGATGCCCTTGAGCTCGCCCTCGGCAGCTTCCTTCATGGCAGCGTTGACAGCCTCGACGGAGACCTCGCTCTTAGCGGTGAAGGTGAGGTCGGTGGCGGAGCCGGTGATCACGGGCACGCGCAGTGCGTAGCCGTCCAGCTTGCCCTTGAGCTCCGGAAGAACCAGAGCCACAGCCTTGGCGGCACCGGTGGAGGTGGGGACGATGTTCTGAGCGGCAGCGCGGGCGCGACGCAGATCCTTGTGGGGAGCGTCGTGCAGGCGCTGGTCACCGGTGTAAGCGTGCACGGTGGTCATGAGGCCGCGCTCGATACCGAACTTCTCGTCCAGCACCTTTGCCATCGGGGCGAGGCAGTTGGTGGTGCAGGAAGCGTTGGAGATGACGTGGTGGTTCTCCGGGTCGTAGTCGGTGTGGTTCACGCCCACGACGAAGGTAGCATCTTCGTTCTTCGCCGGAGCGGAGATGATGACCTTCTTGGCGCCAGCCTCGATGTGAGCCTTGGCAGCGTTAGCGTCGGTGAAGAAACCGGTGGACTCGATAACGATGTCCACGCCGAGCTCGCCCCACTTCAGGTTCTTCGGGTCGCGCTCTGCGGTCACAACCATGCGGTGGCCATCAACGGTGATGGACTCATCGTCGTAGGACACCTCCTTGTCCAGACGGCCAAGGATGGAGTCATACTTCAGCAGAGTGGAGAGAGTCTTATTGTCGGTGAGGTCGTTGAAAGCGACGACCTCGATGTCGGCGCCGCGCGACTGAATAGCGCGGAAGAAGTTACGGCCAATGCGGCCGAAGCCATTGATACCAACACGAATGGTCACGAAAGATCTCCTTGAAGATTGGGGATGTTGTCTCCGAATGAAGCCACCCACAGGGGCTAGTCCCCTACTCACTGAGACGGTTGTGGTTTCCCACACTCACCTTTGCCAGCGGGCCGGTCGGCTCATCCGGTGTCGCTTACTTACTCTACCGACGTAGCGACGTTTATGCAGTGGCGGATCCCCACTTTTTCGCTTATCGACGCCCATTCATGCCCGCATCCACTCCCAAAAACCAATAAAACAAAAAGGTTTCTCTGCCCGCTTATGCGATTGCTACCTTCCGACGTCCGATTTCCCACCGCATGCGCCCCTCATCACCCCCGAATGTGAAAATCCTTCCGCGCAGTGGGGGCGATTGCTACGCCCGACTCCACCTTCGCGAAAGGATAGTGGGATTACTCACAGTTACTGTGGCGGTGGATGGATAACACGGGGAAAGCGCCCCAGCAGCCACAGGAACATCACGCACCACAGGAGGATGCTAGATATCGTCGAGGTTCTCTTCTACCACGGCCGCACTGGTGGGCGGCACCCCGATCTCGGCGGCCTTCTTATCGGCCATCGTCAGTAGCCGGCGGATACGCCCAGCCACCGCATCCTTGGTCATGGGCGGATCGGCCAAGCGTCCCAGTTCCTCGAGAGATTCCTGACGATGCTTGATGCGTAGTGTACCGGCTTCGACGAGGTGCTCGGGTACATCGTCGCCGAGGATCTCCATCGCCCGCTCCACCTTGGCGGCCGCAGCCACAGCTGCCCGCACCGAGCGGCGGAGGTTGGCATCGTCGAAGTTGGCAAGCCGATTGGCAGAGGCCTGGTCTTCGCGCTTGATACGCTCTTCATCCCACTGCAGCCGCGTGAGATGGGCACCGAGGCGGGCGAGCAGCACGCCGATATCGGTGCCGTCTTTGACCACCACCTTCACTACCCCGCGGGTTTCCTTGGCCTTGGCGTTCACGTTCAGCCGTCGTGCCCCACCCACCAGCGCGGAGGCAGCCAAGGTGCAGGGGGCAGCTATCTCGAGCGCGGTCGAGCGGGCAGGATCTGCCAGCTGACCAGAGGCGAGGAACGCGCCGCGCAGCGCCGCCTCGATCTCCACCACGGTGCCGGAAACGATATTAGGTGGCAGCCCCACCACGAGATGTCCCGAGCGGGTTACCAGACCCAGCCGGCGAATGATATCGGTGGCGCCTTGCTCGAGGTGCAGCACATAGCGTCCATCCCGAGAGCTCGAGCTAGGACCGGGGGTGGTGATGCTCGGGGTGGCGTCGAAAAGCTCGCGGAAGAAGGTCTCGGCGCGGGTGGCGATAGACTCGGTATCTACCTCGACGTCGATGACCGGCTGGTTCTGAGCGATGCTGATCTCTCCGCCGTAGCGGATGAGAGCGGCCAGTTCCGCCGCGCGGGCCTGAGGCCGGGTGCAACGGGCAACGGCGAGTTCTTCTTTGACACGCGCGGTGAGCGAGGCCATGATCCTCCCTGTGTTCTATGCGGTGGTGGTGCGTCTAGCGCTGGGCGTAGGCGTGCGCGAGAGCCGTGGCGAGGCGCTGTGGATCGTGGGTATCAAGGTACCTGCCGGCCTCATCGCGGCCACGCACGGGGGCAAACTCGATCTCCGCGGAAAGCTTCTGTGCGGCTCGGATGAGATAGTTTTTCTCGTTGTGGGTGAAGGGGGTATCGGCGTCGATGATGATGCGATCCACCTGCAGCCGCGGGGCGTGCTGGGAGAGCATGTGAATGTGCCGCTCGATGGAAAAACCAGCCGTTTCTCCCGGCTCCGAGGTCAGATTAAGCACCACTACGCGTTGCGCCTTCGTCTCCGCGATGGCGTCCACGATTCCGGGCACGAGCAGGTGCGGAATCACGCTGGAAAACCACGAGCCTGGACCCAAGGTAACGATATCGGCACTCAGAATAGCCTCCCGGGCGTGCTCGCTCACCTTTGGAGCCTCCGGGATCACGCGCACGCGCCGCACCGTGCCGGGGGTGGTAGCCACAGCCACCTGGCCGCGCACGGGGTGCATGATGCGTGGATCATCGTCCAGGCCCGCCACGTCAGCTTCGATATCGAGGGGCTCTTCCACCATGGGCAACACCCGCCCAGAGCAGCCCACGAGCTGCGCCACCGTGTCTAGGGCGGCCACCGGCGACTCGAGGATTTCCCCTAGCCCTGCCAGCAGCAGGTTGCCCACGGCGTGGCCAGCGAGTGCGCCATTGCCGCCGAATCGGTGCTGCAGCAGCTCCTCCCAGAGCTGGCCGTGCTCGGTACGGGCCGATAGCGCCGCCAGCGCCATACGGAGATCCCCAGGCGGCACTTGGTTGAGCTCCTTGCGGATGCGTCCCGAGGAGCCCCCATCATCAGCCACGGTGACCACGGCGTTGACGGAGTCGGTGGCCAACAGCCGAGCAGCACGAAGGGTCTGGAAGAGGCCGTGGCCCCCGCCGAGGCTGGTAATCACAGCAGGTTGGGAAGACATAGTGGTGTATAACTCGTTTCTTCAATGACGAGAAATGACGTATAAGGACAGCAAGCTAGCCGCTGTTAGTTGCGGCTGAAGTGACGGTGCGCGACCGAAACATCCACATCGCTGAAGTTGTTCCGGATTCGGCGCGCCAATTCCTCCGCTACTGCCACGCTGCGGTGGTGCCCGCCGGTGCAGCCCACTGCCACCGAAATGAAGTTCTTCCCCTCGCGGCGATAGCCGGTGGTCATCGGGGTGAGCATGTCCAAAAAGGCGGTGATGAACTCCTCTGCTCCGGGCTGGGAGAGCACATAGTCGGAGACGGCCTGGTCGGTGCCGCGGAAGGGGCGCAGCTCCGGCACCCAATAGGGGTTGGGCAAAAAGCGCACATCCAGCACGATGTCGGCATCCGCGGGGGCGCCATGCTTGAAGCCGAAGGATTGCACGGTAACGTGCTGGCGGCGGCGTTCTAGGGTGGCGAAGCTCGATTCAATGGAGCGGCGCAGATCGTGCACGGACATCTCGGAGGTGTCAATCACCACATCGGCTTGTTCCTTCACCGCTGAGAGCATCTCGCGTTCGCGCTCAATGCCGGTTTGTAGCGTGCCGGAGCCTTGCAAGGGATGGGTGCGGCGAACCGAGTCGAAGCGGCGAATGAGCACATCATCGCGGGATTCCATGAACAAGACGGTGGGATTATTGCCGCGCTCGTTCAGCTCCGCGATGGTTTGATCGAGGCCGCCTTTGAACTCGCGGGAACGTACGTCGGTGACCACAGCGAACTTCGACACCGGCGAGCCCTCGCGCAGGCAAAGATCCACAAACTCCAGCACCATCGCTGCCGGCAGATTCTGCGCCACGTGATAGCCCAGGTCTTCCAGCACGCGGGCCGCGGTATTCAGCCCTGCACCGGACATGCCGGTGATGAGAACGGGCTTCGACTCCAACGACTGTTCTGCATCCTTGTGCACGGCGCTTGTCGACGCCTTCTCGCTGCGGCTCTCAGCCGCCTCGGCGGGGCGGGAATCGTCTGTCAGGTCTGGGGAGTGAGGGGCTCGATCCATGGCTTTCATTCTACCCACAGAGCGGACGCGGGGAAGAGGCATCGTCACGCGCGCTAGGTGGTGGAGGAATGCAACCCGTCATAAACGGCTTGGGCGAGATTCGGTCCGAAGCCTTTGACGGCCTGAATCTCCTCCACGCT
This sequence comes from Corynebacterium sp. 11A, assembly GCF_008930935.1. Taxonomy (NCBI): domain Bacteria; kingdom Bacillati; phylum Actinomycetota; class Actinomycetes; order Mycobacteriales; family Corynebacteriaceae; genus Corynebacterium; species Corynebacterium sp. 11A. The sequence continues at coordinate 494,428 of NZ_PQMR01000001.1, read as the reverse complement.
GGCCTCGCGGAGCTTTTTCACCGAGCCGAAATGCTTCACCAGATCCGTCCGGCGGGCCGGTCCCAGACCTGGGATGGAATCCAAGGCGGAGTGCCGCAGCCGCTTGGAGCGCTGCTGGCGGTGGAAGGTAATCGCGAAGCGGTGGGCTTCATCGCGGATCTGCTGCAATAAGAACAGTCCCTGGGAGTTGCGCGGCAGAATCAACGGATCTTCCTCGCCGGGCAGCCAGATCTCCTCGAGACGCTTGGCCAATCCGATGAGAGTGACATCCACTACCCCAAGCTCATCGAAGACGGCCTGTGCAGCATTCACTTGGGGCAGGCCACCATCGACGATGAACAGGTTCGGCGGGTAGGCGAAGCGCTTGGCCTCGGCGGACTGTTCCTCGACCTTCTCATCGCTGAAGGTGGAGCCATCGAATTCTTCCTCGTGCGGCACCGCGGATTTATCGGTGCTGTGGCGCATGAAACGGCGGCGGGTGACCTCTGCGATGGAGGCAACATCATCCGAGCGCCCCTCGCCGGCGGCCTCCTTGATTTTGTAGCGGCGATAGTCCGACTTGCGCGGGGCGCCATCCTCAAACACCACCAAAGACGCCACCACATCAGTGCCTTGGATGTGGGAGATATCGGTGCACTCGATGCGCAGCGGCGCCTGCTCGAGCCCGAGGGCTTCTTGGATGTCGTGCAGTGCGGCAGAGCGAGCGGTGAGATCGCCGATCCTTTTCAGCTTGTGCTGTTTCAAGGCCTCAGCGGCATTGCGGGCCACGGTATCGGCGAGGGCGCGCTTATCGCCGCGCTGCGGTACGCGGAGATCCACATTCGCCCCGCGCAGCTGGCTGAGCCAGGTCCGCAGCTGCTCGGCGTCCTCGGGCATGACTGGCACCAGCACCTCGCGGGGAATCACTGCTTGGCGCTCCGGGGTGGCACGGGATTCCTGATCCACGCCGCGGCGGTTCTCGGACATATCGAGCTCGGCGTGTTCGGAAGACTCGGCGGCATCCCCATAGAACTGGGTGAGGAAGGTGCCCAACAGCGCTGGGATGGCGGGGTCAGCGGCGTCGTTGAACTCGGTGTTGCTGGCGGTCGAGGCATCCTTCTCCACAATCCACCCGCGCTGGCCGCGAATACGACCCTGGCGGACGTGGAAAAGCTGTACTGCCGCCTCCAACTGATCGGTGGATACGGCGATGATATCGCAGTCGGTGCCATCGCCGAGCACTACGGCTTGCCGCTCCATCACTTTCTGCACGGCGGCGAGATCGTCGCGCAGTCGCGCTGCCTTTTCAAAGTCCAGTTCCTCGGAGGCGGCGTACATATCGGCTTCGATGCGGGTGAGCACCTGATCTGTACGGCCAGACATGAAGTCGATGAACCCCGCGACGATCTGGCGATACTCCGGGATGGTCACCCGCGCCACACACGGGGCGCAGCATTTGTCGATATAGCCGAGCAGGCAGGGGCGACCGAGGCTTTCGTGTCGCTTAAACACCCCCGTGGAGCAGGTGCGAAGGGGAAATACTCGGGTGAGCAGATCGAGCGTCTCGCGGATGGCCCAAGCGTGCGAGTAGGGACCAAAGTAGCGGACCTGTCGGCGGCGCGGGCCGCGGTAGACGAAGGCGCGGGGATAGTCCTCCCCTATGGAGACTGCCAGTACCGGATAGGTTTTATCGTCTCGGTATTTGACATTGAAGCGGGGATCGAATTTTTTGATCCACGTGTATTCCAGCTGCAACGCCTCAACCTCGCTGGATACCACCGTCCATTCCACGCTGGCCCCGGCGAATACCATGTGTCGGGTGCGGGGGTGCAGGTTGGCCACGTCCTGAAAATAACTGGAGAGCCGCGAGCGCAGCGATTTGGCTTTGCCCACGTAGATCACGCGGCCGTGCTCGTCGCGGAACTTATACACCCCCGGATCCACAGGAATGGTGCCGGGGGCGGGGCGATATGTTGCTGGATCAGCCATGGGAGTGTGGACGCGACCTTAACGTAACTGCTGGAGTAGGGAGGAGAGAATGCGGCAGCGCTAGCGGGCTGGGCTAATCTTGGGGCATATACTTGGACTCGAGCTCGCGGAAATCGGTGACGGCGCGCACCACCTTTTCTCCATCGCGGGCGAAAAAGGCCCACATGGGAACGAACTCGAAGTCCGGAAGCTCCAGCCGCGCGGCGGGGCTTTTCTTGGGAAAAGACAGCCCGTAAATCAGCTGCCACGGGTAGAAGCGGGTACCGATGAAGTTGCGTACCTCTACCCCATCTGCGTTGGCCCGCACGCGCGGACGGCGAATGCCCCAGCACAGCCACACGAATACGAGGCCGATGCCCACGAAGGCCCATTGGTCGATCGGGGTGACAGCGGCGCCGGTATCGCCCACAGCCACTACGAAGGCCATGAAGATGTGAATGGCGAGCACCACCGCCATGGATGCCCACGAAATCACACGCAACATTTGAGACGTCACCACGAGCTCCCAAGGCTGATTCGTAGTTGTGGCCGCATCCGCCGAGACATACGTCTGAAGGTTCTCTTCGCGAGAGCTAGTCACTATCTTTCCCAACCACTTTCTGCTTTTGCGTGGCACCGGGGTGCAACCGACGCCTTCACTATCACTAGACCAAACTTACCTGCCTGCATGCTCAAGGGCTAAAAACTCCGGTAGCCGAGCGCGCCCACAACCACTTCTTAGCGGCGCAGCCGCGCCAGCGTTGTCGCAGTGTGCAGCGCCGCTACGGTGGCCTCTGCTCCCTTGTCCTCGACCGACTCGGGAAAGCCGGCCCGCTCACGGGCCTGTTTTGCGGTATGGGTAGTCAGCACCCCATTGCCCACGGGAGTGCGCTCGTCGAGGGCGACGCGGGTGAGTCCTTCGGTGACGGAGTCGCAGACATAATCGAAGTGGGGGGTTTCGCCCTGGATCACACAGCCATTGGCGACGACGGCATCACACTGCTCGGCCAGCGCCTGGGCCACCACGGGCAACTCTAGAGCGCCCATCACGCGGGCCTCGATTACCCTGGCTCCCAGCTCCTTAGCTTGGGCGATGGCGCGGGCGTGCAGCTGATCGCAGATCTCCTCATTCCAGGTGGCGCTCACAATGCCTATGGTTAAGCCCTCTGCCTTGATATGCGGAGTGCTGGGGAGTCCTTCTTTGGCCATGTTTTTAGCTCCTTCTCGGTTCGGTGCTGGGGTGGGTCGCGTCCCACTGCTCGACCACGGGAAGATCGTGGCCCATGCGGTCGCGCTTGGTACGCAGATAGCAGATATTATCCTCGTGGGCCTCGACCGGCACGGGAGTGCGTTCAGCAATACTGAGCCCGTGGCCTTCGATACCATGCCGCTTGGCGGGGTTATTGCTCAGGAGGTTCAGCGAGCGTATGCCGAGGTCCTTGAGGATCTGCGCCCCTGTGCCGTACTCGCGGGCATCGGCCGGATAGCCGAGGGAGAGGTTGGCATCGACGGTATCTGCTCCCCCATCCTGCAGCTGATAGGCCTTGAGCTTGGCGAGCAACCCGATGCCACGTCCTTCATGGCCCCGCATGTAGAGCACCACGCCGCGGCCTCGTTGCTGCACCATCGCCATCGAGCTGTGCAGCTGCTGGCCGCAATCACAGCGCCGCGAGCCGAAGGCATCGCCGGTGAGGCATTCGGAGTGGATGCGCACCAGCACATCCTCACCGCCCTCGCTGGCGGGATCGCCCACCACCAGTGCAACATGCTCGGCCCCATCGACGAGACTGCGGTAGCCGATCGCGCGGAAGGTGCCATAGTCGGTGGGCAGCACGGTGTCGGTGACTCGCTCGACCAGTTTTTCTTTGCGGCGGCGATAGTGAATGAGCTGCTCGATGGAGATCAGTCGCAGCCCCTGCTCATCGCAGAAGCGCCGGAGTTCTGGGGCCCGAGCCATGTCGGTGGGATCATCTTCGGAGACCACCTCGCAGAGCACCCCGGCGGGCCGCAGCCCCGCCAGCCGAGCGAGATCCACAGCTGCCTCGGTGTGGCCGGCGCGCACCAGCACCCCGCCGGCTCGCGCCCGCAGCGGCACCACGTGGCCGGGGCGGGTGAAGTGATCCGGGGTGCTGGAGGGATCAGCCAGCCGGCGCACGGTCTCGGCGCGGGAGGTCGCGGAAATGCCGGTGGTGCCGGTGTTGGCGTCCACGGTCACGGTATAGGCGGTGCCGCGAGCATCCTCGTTGTGGGCGGTCATCGGCGGCAAACCCAGCCGGTCGCAGTCGGCGGCCGGCAGTGGGGCACAGATATAGCCGGAGGAATAGCGCACCATAAATGCCATGAGCTCCGGTGTGGCTTTCTCTGCGGCGAAGATAATATCGCCTTCGTTTTCGCGCGTTTCATCATCCACGACCACCACGGCTTTGCCCTCGCGGATATCGCGCAGCGCCTCCTCCACGGAGTCCAAGCGCACGCCTGCATGATCAGTCATCCTGCGGGGTGTCCTTTCCATCGCGGGGCGCATCGCCGAGGGTCATCTTCTCCACATACTTGGCAATCACATCGACCTCGAGGTTCACCGTGTCCTCGGGCTGGAGCTCGCCGAGGATAGTGTCGCGCAGCGTGGTGGGGATCAGTGAGACCTCGAAGTATTCCTCCCCCACGGCGCTCACGGTCAGCGAGGTGCCGCTGACGGTGATGGAGCCTTTCTCCACCACATAGCGCGCCAGCGGGGCGGGCAGGGTGAAGCGGACGACTTCCCAACGCTCGCCCGGGGTGCGCGAGAGCAGCGTGGCGACGCCATCGACATGCCCCTGCACAATATGGCCGCCGAAACGACCGCCGGCGGCCATGGCGCGCTCGAGATTCACCGCATCGCCCACCTGGAGCTGTCCGATGCTGGAGCGATCGAGGGTCTCCTGCATCACGTCCACGCTGAAGCTCGTGGCGTTCCACTCCGTGACAGTCAAGCACACGCCGTTGACGGCAATGGAGGCTCCTGCGGTGACGTCATCGAGCACGCGGGTACAGGCGATGCTGAGGCGCGCGGAGTCACTGCCATGATCGATTGCGGCCACCTGGCCGATTTCTTCGACGAGTCCGGTGAACATTTATTCCTTCCTGGTTGCGAGCAGCCGGTGGGCCTGCGGGGACCGTGCGATAAGGAGTACGTCGGTATCGAGGACTTCGCTTGATTCAAGCACAAAACGCAGTTGCTCGGAGATAGTGGTAGCCAGCCCGCCCGTGCTGATCCCGTGGCCACTGCCGAGCAGGGTGGGCGCGGTATAGGACTCGAGGGCATCCACGAGCCCCGCCCGCAGCAGGGATCCGGCCACGCCTGCCCCGCCTTCGATGAGAACATCCACGTGCCCGCGCTGCCCAAGGTACTCCAGCAGCTCCTCGATGCTGGCGCATTGGCGAACACCGCGGCGGCGCAGGTGACTCTCGGGCGGCAGGGCGCGCGTGCCGAGCACGATCGCCTCGGGTTGGTGTGAATACTCCTGGCCATCGGGGGTGCGGGCGCTTAGCCGCGGGTTATCGGCCCACACCGTGCCGGTACCCACCACGATGGCATCGCGGCGGGAGCGATCCTCGTGTACTCGGGCGCGGGCGACTGGGCCGGTGATCCACTGGCTGGTGCCATCGGCGGCGGCGCTAAACCCGTCTAGGGTATGCGCTGTTTTCAGCGTCAGATGCGCCCGGCCGAGGCGGGTACTGACGAGCCAGGGCACGAGTGGGCCGCTGCGCAGCTGCGGATGCTGCACGACCCGCACCCCATGAGCGCGCAGCCGCTCGACCCCGCCCGCGGCTACAGGATTGGGGTCGGCGTGAATATAGTGCAGCTCGGCAATACCTGCTTCCAGTAGCGCCTCGACGCAAGGGCCAGTGCGGCCAACGTGATTGCAGGGTTCTAGGGTGACGTAGGCGCAGCCGCCATGAGCGGCCGGCCCCGCAGCGCGCAGGGCCTGGATTTCAGCGTGGTCCCCACCGGGCGGCTGGGTGGCGCCCTCGCCCAGAATGCGGCGCTGGGTGGGATCGGTGATCACACATCCCACCGCAGGGTTCGGTGCGGTCGTGCCGGCAACTACACGGGAGAGCTCGATGGCGCGGCGTAGCAGCACCGCCGGATCTGGCTGCATCAACGCGGTGGTTTAGCGGGCGCCAGCGGCTAGCTCGCGGAGACGATCTACCTCTGCCCCGGGATCCTCCGCCCCAAACACGGCGGAGCCGGCCACGAAGGCATCGCAGCCTGCGGCCGCGGCCTGCTCGATGGTGCCAGCGCCGATACCACCATCGATCTCAATGAGGGTGGACAAATCGCGGGAGTCGATCTCCGCCCGGAGGGCGCGCACCTTCTCCAACTGCTCCGGCATGAAGGACTGGCCACCAAAGCCAGGCTCCACGCTCATCACCAGCACGAGATCGAAGTGCTCGAGCTCGCTGAGCAGCGGTTCAATGGGGGTGCCGGGCCGCAGCGAGACCCCAGCTTTGACTCCATGGGCCCGGATCTGGCGGGCCACGGCCACGGGATCGTCCACGGCCTCGACGTGGAAAATAATGCAGTCGGCGCCGGCCTTGACGTAGGTGTCGATCCAGGCCTCGGGGCGCTCGATCATCAAGTGCACATCGAGGTGGGTATCGGTGTGATCATTGACATTGGCGGTCACACCGGGACCGAAGGAGAGGTTGGGCACAAAGTGGCCATCCATGATGTCCACGTGCAGCCAATCGGCGTTGGCCACGCGATCAATCTCCGCACCGAGGGCGGTGAAATCGGCGGCAAGAATCGAGGGGGCGATGATCGGGGTACTCATGCTTCGATCATACGACACCCTTAGGACACACTCTTTTTGCGCAGCACCGCGCAGAACATCGCGTCGGTGCCATGACGGTGCGGCCACATGTGCGCCGAGAGGTACTCGCCCACCTGCTCCATGGGCGCCAGCAGGGGCCGTACATCCAGCTCTTCCAGCTCCGGGTGCTCCCGCAGCGCCCTATCCACGATCTCTCGGGTTTCGCGCAGATCCGGAGAGCAGGTGGAATAGAGGATCACTCCCCCTTCCCGAACCAAGGCCGCGGCGGAATCCAGCAGCTCCGATTGCAGGGCGGTGAGCTCGGCGATATCGCTCTCCGATTTGGTCCAGCGGGCTTCGGGGCGGCGTCGTAAAGAGCCCAGCCCCGAGCAGGGGGCATCGACGAGGATGCGGTCATAGCCAGGGCGTAGCCCCGGGGAGCGGCCATCTGCCTCATGGACAGTGACCGGCAGGCCCTCGGTGGCGTTGCGCACTAGCTTCGCGCGGTGCGGGGCCGGCTCCACCGCGTCCACGGTGGCACCGTCGATGCCAGCAATCGCAGCAATGAGGGCCGCCTTGCCGCCGGGGCCGGCGCACAGATCCAGCCACCGGCCGCTGTCCTCGCCCAGCAGCGGGGCCTCGGTGAGAGCGCGGCCAATGAGCTGACTGCCCTCGTCTTGCACGGCGGCTAGTTTCTCCTGCACCGGCGGGCAGTCCGCCGGATCGCCCCCGGGCAGGTAGACGGCATAAGGGCTATAGGCGCCCTCCTCGCCGCCGCTGATTAAGGCCAATTCCTCAGCACTCATCAGTCCTGGCTTGGCCACCAGGTGCACGCTGGGCCGCTCCGAGTTAGCCGCCAAGGCCTCCTCGAGTTCGGCGGCCTGGCCCTCGGCGTCGAGCCCCAGCGCCGCCGCAAAAGAACGAGCGATCCACGTGGGGTGCTGGGCGCGGAAGGCGGTGCGGGCGATACCCATGTTTGGCCCGGCATCATCCAGCCACTGCTCGAGACTGGAGCGGCTGATGGTGCGCAGGGTGCCGTTGATGAAGCCGGTGGCGCGCTCGTGGCCCAAGCCGCGGGCCATGCGCACCGAGGTATCGATCGCCGCATGGGGTTCCACGCGGGTATAAAGCAGCTGGTAGGTGCCTAGTTCCAGGACGGCGAGCAATTCGGGCGTGATGTCTTTGAGCGGCCGTGCGGCGGCGCGGGAGACGATCGCGTCCAGCACACCGCGAGCACGAAGGCTGCCATAGGCCAGCTCGGTGGCAAAGGCAGCGTCGCGGCCGGACATCTTCTGCTCGCGCAGGAGGTTCGGCAGCAGCAGATTGGCATAGGCCTGATCGCGGCGCACCGCCATAAGTGTCTGCAGCGCCACGATGCGCGCCAGATCCACCTCATTATCCCGCAGGTTCTTCACCTGCTGGCGGGGGCTGAGCCCACCGGCTGCGTGCTGGCTGCCTCGGCGCCGCTCCTGGGCGCGCTCGTGCCCAGCATCACGGGAGTGCGACACTACTGACCCGCGATCACGGCGCTCGCCGCGGTTGGCACCACGCTTCGTCGAACGCGACCCTCCCTTGGCACGGGAACGGAATCCACCACTGCTGCTCATCGCCACTGCATCCCTTCTGCGTCTGCTGCTTGCACCCCGCGCGCCCACGCGGTGGCCTCCATCATTTTCTTACCTGGTAGCTGCACTTTCTCCACCACCAGCGGCGTGGTGCCGGTGCCGAGGAATACGGCCTTTTTAGTCAGCGCCACCGCTCCCGGCGCCAGAGTAGGCGCAGCATCCGAGTCCTCGGCGATACGAGCGGCGCCGATTTTAACCCGCTTCTCGGCCGCGTCGAGCACCCACGCGCCCGGCGCTGGAGTGAAGGCCCGGATGGCGCGGTCGACGGCGATCGCCGGCTGGCTGAGATCCAGCTTGGCATCCAGGGTGCTGATCTTCGGCGCATAGCTGGGCTCGCCCTGCTGGGCCCGCGCCTCGATAGCGCCGGCCGCGAGGCCATCCATGGTGGCGACGAGCAGCTCCGCCCCGGCGTAGGCGAGGGTGGTGAGCAGATCATCGGCATTATCGCGCGGGCCGATGCGCTGGGTGAGGGTGCCCAGCACTGGGCCGGTATCCAAGCCTTGTTCAATGCGGAAGGTGGAGGCGCCGGTGATGTCGTCACCGTGCAGAATCGCGGATTGCACAGGGGCTGCGCCACGCCAAGCCGGCAGCACCGAAAAGTGCAGGTTCACCCAGCCGTGCGGGGCGGTATCGAGCATGTCGGCGGGGATGAGCTGGCCATAGGCCACCACCGGAATACAGTCCGGTGCCAGCTCAGCGAGGCGCTGGCGCACAACCGCACCATCCTCACTGCCGTGCTTCAACGTGGCGGGTTTGAGCACCTCGATGCCGTGTGTCTCGGCGAGGGCCGCAACGGGCGAAGGGCTGAGCTTCTTGCCGCGACCGCGCCGGGCGTCCGGCTGGGTGATCACGGCAACGACCTCGTGTTCGGAATCAAGCAGCCTGCTGAGGGCCACGACGGCGGGTTCGGGGGTGCCGGCAAATACTAGGCGCATGGGGTGAGGGGATGTCCTTTGACAAGCTCGCGAAGATGGGCAGTGATGCGTCGATAAGCATAGTGCAGCGGGAAACGATGCCGCTGCTAGAACCACTCGGAGGCACGGATCTCGGCCATGGCCTCCTTGCGCAGCGCGGGGCTAAGGCGGGAGAGGAAGAGCACGCCGTCGAGGTGATCGGCTTCGTGCTGCACGCAGCGGGCGAGCAGCCCCGTGGCTTCGAAGCTGATCTCCTCGCCCTCGAGGTTTTGCCCAGTGCAGCGGATACGGGCGGCGCGCTCGACGTCCTTGTGCACCCCCGGAATGGAGAGGCAGCCTTCATTGCCTAATTCGGTCTCCTCATCGAGGGCTTCCCACTGCGGATTGATAACGACGCCGCGGGCGCCCTCGGTCTCGTGGGAGCAATCGTAGACAAAGACGCGCTGCAGAATCCCCACCTGATTCGCGGCAAGGCCCACTCCGTGGTGTTCTTCCATGGTCTCGAGCATGTCCTCAGCCAGGGTACGCAGCGCGCTATCGAATGTGGTGATCTCATCGGCGCGACTGCGGAGCACGGGATCTCCGAATAAACGAACCTCTCGAATGGTCATGGTGGAAGTCTCTCCTTGGGCGTTCACTGGGATAGATCAGAATTAACTCCCCCACTATAAGCACCGCGCGACTCTTAGCGGGCATACTGCGCGGGGCGTGCACGCTTATCGACGCCGCCTTCGTGCCAGCAGCCATCCGCCGCGCCGGGCGCAGACGCCGCTGCCGCAGACGGCGACACGCGACCCGCCCCAGCTTCCTCTCAAAGAGAGCGGGACGGGCCGTGATGTCTCGACCGCATATATAAGGTGCGGCTAGCAGTTGTGCGCGAGCTGCTCGCCTTGGGTGGGCGTGATGGCCGCGATGGCGGAGGCAGCTGCGATGCCACTGGTGCGCTCGAAGTGCAGGGGCTCGGGCACCCCCGCCGCCTGGGCTGCGGCCGCAAGACCCGCGGAGCGCGGCGTGGGGGTATGCGCTGCGGCTTTCTTCGTGGAGTGGGAGCGGGCGATCGCCAGCTGGATGGCCTTGGCCACCAGCCCAGGCTTATGCACTTGGGCCCAGGAAAGCAGGCGGGCGATGCCGTGGGTGCTCATGCGGGTGATGCGCTGAGACAGGTTCATGGTTTAGTCCTTTTCTTGTCCTGCATGCACTGCCTCAACAATGCTGCTCACTTCGTCATAGGCTGCCTCGCGGTCACGCTCCACGAGGCCGATGCGCGTGCGTCGGTCGAGGACATCCTCCACCGTCAGCGCCCCTTCGTGGGTGAGGGCGAAGGCGATCTCGGCGCGGGTGATATCCAGCCCAGCCACCCGGTCGAGGGGGCGATCGATCGGAGCCTCGGCCACCACCGTGGGGGCCTCGTAGCCATAGCGCTCTACTAGAGAGCGAGGCAGGCCCTCCAGCTCAGCCTCGGTCACTCGCAGCATATCGGGATGGGTGGGAGCGCCCACATAGGGCAGGGTGTGGGTACGGCAGGGGCCGGCACGCAAGCCTCTGCGGCGCAGGATCTCATCGATGGCTTCCTCGGCCATGAGGCGGAACTCGGTGTATTTGCCGCCGACGATCGAGATTAGCCCGGTGGGGGCCTCGATGGTGCTGTGGCGGCGGGAGAGATCTGCGGTGTTGCTATCCCCGCCGGCGTCGATGAGCGGGCGCAGCCCCGTGAAAGCGCCGATGACGTCCTCGCGTGTGAGCGCGGTGCCCAGGCCGCGGTTGATGGCGTGGAGGATGAACTCGATATCCTCCTCTGGGGTGGGCGGCACATCCGGAATCGGGCCGGGGGTGTCCTCATCGGTCAGACCAATGTAGACGCGGCCGAATTGTTGCGGCAGCAGGAACACGTAACGGGAGATGGACCCAGGCAGCGGCACGGTGAGCGCACCGGTGGGATTGCCGAGGGTGGCGGCATCCACCACGATATGGGTGCCGCGGGAGGGACGGATGGTGATCTCGGGATCCACTGCCCCAGCCCACACTCCGGTGGCATTGACCACCGCGCGGGCGGAGATGCTGAACTCGGAGCCGTCGAGCACATCGCGCACGGTCACCCCGCTGCCGTGGGCCTGCACCACTTCGGCCTGGGTGATAATGCGCGCACCTTCGCCGGCGGCGGTGCGGGCTACGGCGGTGACGATGCGGGCATCATCGATCATCTGCCCGTCATAGTTCACCCAGGAGCCGCGGAGTTTCTCCTGCGATGCGGTGGGACACAGCTTGAGGGTTTCCTTCTTGGAGGCATAGCGGGAGCGCGGCAACACCGCCGAGCTGGTGCCGGCTGCAATGCGCAGCATATCGCCGGCGATAAAGCCCAGGCGCATCGCCGCCTTTTGTACCAGGTTGGTGTCTGCGCCCAGCAGGGCCACCTGCGGCAGTGCCCGCACCAAGTGCGGGGCGTTATGCTCCATGAGCAAGCCGCGCTCCTTGGCGGAGTGCAGCGCGATGCCGACCTCGAACTTGGTCAGATAGCGCAGGCCCCCGTGGGCCAGCTTGGAGGACCAGCGAGAGGTGCCGAAACCGAGGTCGCGCCGCTCGAGCAGCACGGTGTTCAGGCCGCGGGTGGCGGCATCGAGTGCGATACCGGCGCCGGTGATGCCACCGCCGATGACCACGAGATCAATATCTACGGGGTTGTCCTTGAGATAGGCAATATCCTCCGCACGACGAGCTGCGTTTAAGGCGGTGTTCATGGCAGTACGTACCCTTCTAGGATGATTCTCAATTCTTGGTCCCAGGTGCTGCTGGGCTGGTGCGCGCGAAGAATCGGCGCGAAGATGCGGGAGCTTAATGCGGAGTGCTGCAGAATCGAGCAGCACATGGTGGCCAGGGCGTGCGCATTGCGCTGGCAGATCGTCTCGGGCGCGTGGTGCTGCACTCGCTCAATAACCTGCTCGAGGATGGCGATGATCCTGATCTGCGACTCACCGAGCCGCCGAAAGAAGTAAGTTCCTAGCAGCTCAGGCTGTTCCTCCACGATGATGGTGATCACGGGATGGACGGCGACCATCCGAGCCGCATCCAGCAGGGCCTCCACCAGCTGCTGGCCGGTGGCGGGCTGCCGCTGCAGCGACATCGCGACCTCGATCAATTCGTGGGTGAGCAGCTTGCTGATCACAGCGTCCTTGCCGGAGAAACGAGCATAGAGCGTGGGGCGCGAAATCTTGGCCCCGCGGGCCACTGCGGACATGGTGGTACCGCGAATGCCCGCCTCGAGCACGAGCTCGCGGGCGGCGTGCATAATCGCTTGGTCAATATCGATCCCCATGGCTTCATTCTCGCCGATGCAGCTACGGGGGTGTCAACAACTGCCGCTTTACATCTTTTAGCCGCTCACCTCCGACCAACCCATCGCCCCAGTTCAGGCCGACCCCCTGCATGCAGGGGTGAACTTTACACAACCCGCTCTTTGAGGCCTTTTGGCTGCTACACCCTCTTTCGGGCCCCCGAACGCGCTTGTAGCGTGAGCGATATGAACACTCTGCCTACTCCCCCCATGTCCTTTTCCATCTGGGGTACTGAACAGGAAGCCAAGGCTCTCAGCGCGAACCTGCAGTCGCTGGTGAGCAAGGTTGTCGGTTCCACCACTCCCCGGCCCGCCCCCGCTCAGCCGGATGTAACGATCACCGAGTCCGCGCTGAGTGAGTCTCAGATCCAGCAGCTCGCTGCGATCGTGGGCGAGGGCTTCGTCACCCAGAGTCGCGAGCACCGCATCCCGCGGGCCCGCGGCAAGTCCTACTTTGACCTCCTTGATTGGCGCGAGGATGCCGTGATCGATGTACCCGATGCCGTGATCGCCCCGGCCAGCAACGACGAGGTGCTGGCGATCCTGCAGTGGTGCACGAACGAGCGTGTGGCCGTGGTTCCCTTCGGTGGCGGCACCTCCGTGGTCGGCGGTGTCTCCCCGCTGCGCGGTGACTTTGACGCCGTGCTCAGCCTGGATCTGGCGCGCTTCGACGCCATCGAGAATGTGGATCCCATCAGCGGCGAGGCCACCCTGGGCGCGGGCATGTCCGGCCCCCACGCCGAGATCGCCCTAGCCGAGCATGGCCTGCAGCTGGGGCACTTCCCGCAGTCCTTCCCTTACGCCACTATCGGTGGTTTTGCCGCCACCCGCTCCTCGGGGCAAAACTCTGCCGGCTATGGCCGCTTCGATGAGATGGTGGCCTCGATGGAGGTCGTCACCCCCACCGGCATCACCACCGTCGGCGATGCCGCCCCGGCCTCGGCCGCCGGCCCAGACCTCAAGGAGGTCTTCCTCGGCTCCGAGGGCGCCTTCGGCGTGATCACCAAGGTGCGGCTGAAGGTGCACCCCATCCCCGAGGCCAAGGAGTACGAGGCCTTCGTCTTCGAGGACTTCGCCCACGGCGTTGCCGGGGTACGGGCGGTGGAACAACAGGGCACCGGCCCCACCGTGATTCGTCTCTCCGATGAGATCGAATCCGCCACCAACCTGACCTCCACCGACGCGATCGGCGAGTCCGATGCCGCCGCCCCGCACGGCTGCCTGTGCCTGACCATGTACGAGGGCACCCGCGAACATGTGGCCTCCCGCCATGAGGAGACCCGCAACCTCTTGCTGTCGATGGGCGCCACCTCCGTCGGAGAAGCCCCCGTGCGCAAGTGGGAGAAAGGCCGCTTTGGCGCGCCTGTGCTGCGTGATGCCCTGCTCGATGCCGGTGTGCTCTGTGAAACCTTCGAAACGGCCACCACGTGGAGCAATGTGCCGGCCCTGAAGAAGGCCGTCACCTCCGCTGTCACCGCCTCCCTCGGCGATGGCGATTCGGTGGCCCTTGTGCTCTGCCACGTGTCCCATGTCTACGCCAATGGCTGCTCGCTGTATTTCACCATCCTTGGTGCACAGAACGATCAGCCACTCCAACAGTGGGGCGCCGCCAAGCGCGCAATCCTGCAGGCCATCACCGATCATGGCGGCACCATCACCCACCACCATGCGGTGGGCAAGGATCATGCGGGCTTCATGGACAAGGAAGTCGGCGAGATGGGCCTTGGCGTGCTGCGCGCGATCAAGAGCCACCTCGATCCGGCCGGCATCTTAAATCCAGGAAAGCTACTGCCATGAATGAGATCGATATCTCCCAACGAGATATATCCCGGGTAGCCCTACTGACCAACCCCGCCGCTGGCAAGGGCGTGGCAAAGGCGAAAAGCGCCACGGCGGAGCGTCGTTTCAACGAACTCGGCATCGATGTGGTGAGCATCTCGGGTGCTACTCCCGCCGCCTCGGCCGAGCTGTCCCACGAGGCCGTGGCCTCCGGGGTGGATGCGCTGGTGGTCTGCGGCGGCGATGGGCTGATCAATCTGGCCCTGCAGGCCCAAGCCACGACCGATGTGCCGTTGGGTATCATTCCGGCAGGCACGGGTAATGATCACGCCCGCGAATACGGGCTGCCGCTGGATCCGGAGAAAGCCGCCGAGCTTATCGCCCGCGGGGTGTGCCTGCGCACCGACCTCGGCGTGATGCGCACCGATGGCGGCCGCGAGCGCTTCTTTGGCACCTGCGTCACCCAAGGTTTCGACTCGATCGTCACCGAGCGCACCAATACCATTTCCTGGCCCAAGGGCTCGGCCCGCTATGTGGTGGCGATTCTGCTCGAATTCCTCCACTTCCATTCCATCCCGTCCAAGATCTACCTCGACGGCACGCTGGAGATCGACGAGCCGATCACTCTTGCCGCCGTGGGCAATACCCGCTCTTATGGCGGGGGCATGAAGATCTGCCCCGATGCCCTCCACAGCGATGGACTGCTGGATCTCACGGTGTTGGGAAGGATGAACCGCTACAACGTGGCGAAGAAGTTCCCGCGCATCTACACCGGCAACATCCGCAGCGTCGAGGGCGTGCACCAGTATCGTGCGAAGGAGATCCGCATCGAGATGCCGAATATGCCTGTCTACGCCGATGGGGACCGCTTCGATCTGCTGCCCATCACCTACTCTGTCGCCCGCAACGCCGGCTTCTACCTCATCCCCACCCCTTAAACACCGATTCACCCCTCCCCGTGGTTGCACAGGGAGGGGTGTTTCTAGTCTACTCGCAGGCCACCCACCCCTGTGGCTACAGCGAAGACGCATCCGCCCCATAGGCGATGCCATGGGGCGTCTGGGTGCCGCTTTAGCGGGCGTCGAGCAGCTCGGGCTCTGCATCCTCCTCAACCTCCATCACGGCCGGGCGCTGCCGGTAGCGGAGGATGAGTACGGAGATAATGAGGCATAGCACCGTCATCGCCAGCAGTAGGAATGCGGCGCTGAGATAGAACGCCCCCGTATCTCCTTCTACTCCACCGATGAAGAGATTGCGAGCATAGGTCATGGGGTGAATATCATGCAGCAGGCGCAGTGGCTTTGGAGTGAGCTGGATGGGCCATACGCCACCGAAGCTGAATACACCGTAGGCGAAGAATCCGAGCGCCAAGGTACCGCCGATGAGCCTACCAAAGGCAATGCGCAACAGCTGGAAGAACGCGGTGCCATTGAGCGCGAGAATCACGAGGCCAAGGCCGAAGACGGCGCGGTCCTGCACGCTAAACCCCAGCAGCGAGCCCAACCAAGTGAGCAGGACGAGCAACGCCGTATTGGCGGTGGCCACGACCCCAAAGCCACCAAGCACCTGCCACAACGGGCGGCGCTTAGAATAGCGGCCGAGAATATGCGGGGCGAGCATACTTACCAGCACCATCATGAGGGTGCCGAAGACCAAGATAAGGATGAAGGTCACACCACCAGAAAGCTGCTTGGAGGTGGGGTCATTGAGGTCCTTCAGCTCTTGGACAGGGTTGCGGTAGTCTTGGGAGTAGACTACTGGTACCGCTATCTGGTGCGAGGACGCAGCGATATTGCTGATCGAGGGCGCTTGTGCAGCGCCATCCACCAAGCCGGTGCGCAGCTGCCCCGTACCGTCCCTGAGCTGGCGAACTCCGTCGTCAAGCTGATAGGTGCCATCGAGCATCTGCCCCATGCCGTCGTCGAGCTCCACCGAGCCGGTGCGCAGTTGCCCTGTGCCGTCCTTGAGCTGCAGGACACCGGAGAGATACGGGGCCTGGGGATTGTTGAGGTTATAGCTCATCTCCGCAGTGCCGCTTTTCAGCAACTGCAGCTGATTGGCGAGCCCATCGGGATTGTTATTGTCCAGCCCAGCGACGATCTCCTCAATCTTGTTGGCTTCCTTGTGTAGCTGAACGGTATGCAGCACTGAGATCATGGGACGTAGCTGCTCTGCGGCTGCACCTGCTTGGCGTACAAGCGGGATGAGTTTATCGGTCAGTTGGCCCACGCCTGCATCAATCTGGGCGGCGCCATCACCGAGCTGGCCCGTGCCGTCGAGCAGCTGGGACATGCCGTCATCGAGTTGTGCGGCGCCATCGCGCACTTGGGCGGTACCGTCCTTAAGCTGGCGGGCGCCATCGATGCCCTGCTCCGTGCCATCTTTGAGCATGGCGGCACCATCGTCGAGCTGCACCGCGCCATCCGCGGCCTCATGAAGGCCGTCGCCGAGCTGGTTCATGCCGTTGAGGATTTTACTCGAATAGCCTTCGGTGATACCGGCCTGGATACCGGCTTGGATGCCGGGAATCAGCCCTGCGGTCAGCAGTGGAGTATTGGTGCCGTAGTGGTCGTCGTAGGAGATCATCACCTCGGCCTGGTGGGGCTGATTATCAATCACCGTGGCCACACGTTGGGAGAAATCGCGGGGAATAGAGATGGTAGCTATGTACTCGCTTTCTTTCATCCCCTTGTTGGCCGCTTCTGCCGTAATAGAGTTCACATTGAGGTAGCTAGTCTCCACCAGACCCTTTTCAATGTCCTCGCCGAAGTTCACCTTTTGCCCGTCTTGGGTGGTGCCTTCATCTTCATTGACTAAGGCGATTTGCACCTCATCCAGGAAGTGAGAGGGGTCCCACATGGACCACATCCATGCGGCCGCCACTAATAGCGGTGCAACGAGCACCAGCACAATGGCAGAGCGGATGGCAATACGACGCTTCCTGCCGTACAGCGGGGGCTTTACTCGCCTAGTTTTCATTATTATTTCTCGCCTCTAGAACTCGCAGTGAACGGTGACGCAGCGCGACGCCCACGCCCATGCGAGATCAGAGGTGGCCATTCCGGATACGCCCGCCCCTAAAATGCGATAATCAAGGCAAGGGGCCGGTGTCCGAGTATTGCCACATCCCACACGAGCCAGCAGGTGTATGCACCGATGTTGTAGACACACTTTCCTCCACAATACGGGTACACGTCGAGCCGGTTGCACTCGGCCTCAAAGACTGAAAGCGCATACCTTTTATCGGCGTATCTTCGCACGTCAGGCGTGGGGACGATGTCTTAGACCTGAGAGTATTGACCGTAATGAGTACTGGATAGACATTCTTTACACCTTTGCGCAGAAAAGTATATATCGTGGGGCGCCTCGCACATCACTGCAGGTCAAAAGAGAATCCGCAGCGTAAATCCCCGAGGATCATCACCCCCGCCCCCTTTACAAGTGGCGGGCACCCAACCCCAAAACTATGGAGAAAACACCATATTTCCTCGTCGATTGTGCTAATGCCTACCCCTGAGGTTCCCGAGGAGTGTAACTGGTGGGGTCAGAGAAGCGTCGATAAGCGGCTCCATATCTTCTTCCCAGCGAAGCTTAGGAACTCGGTGGCGGCACAACTGACCGATAGATTTAAGAATCTATAACTATGATTGGTCGGCATGGGTGATGCAGTAAGTAATGAGACCTACACGCCGCGACAGCGCACGCGCTATCGCCAACGCCTCATGGATGATCTGGAGGTGTTTGACCGCCACCTCCAAGACGCCGAGTTCATCAACGAAGGCACCATCGGGCTCGAGCTCGAGCTCAACCTCGTGGATGAGCAGATGCAGCCCACGCTGTGCAATGACGCGGTCCTCGCCGAGCTCTCTGATGAATACCAGTCCGAGATCGGGGCCTATAACGTCGAGTTGAATCATCCGCCGCTGTCCATCGCGGGCACAGGGCTGCAGGAACTGGCCGATGGGCTCAGTGAGCGCCTCGAGACCGTGCGCAAGGCCGCCGCCACTACCGGCGCAGAAGTAGCGATGGTCGGCACCCTGCCGAGTGTGAGCACCGATTTTTTGCGCGGCCCCTCGTGGATGACCCCCGAAAATCGCTATAAGGCGCTGTCCAACAGCATCGTGGAATCCCGCGGCGAACTCGTCCACATCGAACTCGAACGGGAAGAATCCTACAACGAGGAATTCGAGGACATCGCGCCCGAATCAACCTGCACCTCCATCCAGCTGCATCTGCAGGTGGCACCGGATCGCTTCGCTGATGCGTGGAATGCATCCCAGGCCATAGCAGGGGTGCAAACCGCGCTCAGCGCCAACTCCCCGCTCTTCGCGGGCCACAAGCTATGGCACGAGTCCCGTATCCCCGTGTTTGAACAGTCCATCGACACCCGCACCCCCGAGCTGATTCATCAGGGTGTGCGCCCGCGCGTCTGGTTTGGCGATCGCTGGATTACCAGCGCCTTTGACCTCTTCGAGGAGAATGTCCGCTACTTTTCGCCGCTGCTGCCCGAGGATCGCCTCGAGGCCGGCACCCCCGTGGTGACCGATGGCAAACCCGGGCTGCACTACCTGAGTATGCAAAATGGCACCATTTGGCGGTGGAACCGCCCGATCTACGATCCCAATACCGAGTTGGCGCACATCCGCGTGGAAAACCGCCTCTTGCCGGCCGGGCCGACGGTGGCCGATATCGTGGCCGATGCCGCGTTCTACTACGGCATGGTGAAGTTCTTGGCCGATCAGACCCGCCCAGTGTGGTCGCGTATGGCCTTCGAGGATGCCGAACACAACTTCTTCGCCGGTGCCCGCAACGGCCTCTACGCCAGCATGACATGGCCCACCCTCGGAACGATCCACGTGCCCGAGCTGGTGACCGAGCATCTGCTCCCCCAGGCCGAACAGGGCCTGAAGAACCTACACGTAGACCCCGCACTGACCGACCGCTACCTCGGCATTATCGAAGGGCGCGCCCGGACCCGCCAGAATGGCGCCACGTGGCAGCTGGCCGCCCTCGACGATGCAGCCTCAACCATCATGGCCGAGGGCGCACGCTCGCGCACCGCCATCGAGCCGCACAGCGACTCCCTCAACACCCCAGATTCACCGGTGCGCCGCGCAGCCATTACGCAGATGCTCAAGGCGTATCTCCGCAACCAGAAATCTGGGGAGCCGGTGCACACGTGGTCCACCACCACCTAGGTGGTGGTGTGGTGGCTCGGGGGCTTGGCAGCAGCTCGCCGCGGCTCGCGGGGCGGCGGAGTGCTCCTGTGCGCCATCATGTAGCTGAGCGCGGATATGTACGGCCTACACTAGATACATGTGAGCTGTTTTAAGAATCTCCCATGCCGCTGTTCCTCCGACTCCATGCCGAACTCGCCGCTGCGTTCTGGTGTGTGGGCGAGCGTGTTTGGTCTCGCCGGAACCCTGCACTTTGTGCACCCTCACAATTTCGATGCCATCGTGCCCGCAGCTGTGCCTGGCACCAAGCGCCAGTGGACCTACGCCAGCGGCGTCGCCGAGCTGGCACTCGCCGGCGCTATTGCCGCCACCACTCTCGCCCCCAGCCTGCGTCCCTACCAGAACAAGTTGGTGGCTCCGGCCGCTGCTGTCTTCTTGGCGGCGGTGTGGCCGGCGAATATGAAGATGGCCTGGGACTGGCGGAATAAAAAGCCACTGCTGAAAGCACTCGCCTTCGCCCGCGTGCCCGCCCAGATCCCCATGATCAACTCTGTGCGCAAGCTCGGCGCCTAAGTTGCTTAGCGACGCTTAGTAGCGCCTAGCTGCGCTTAGTGGCCCTTAAACGCGCCGGTGGGTGCCGTGAAGCGCCTCTATTTCCACGCATCCATGGCGGTGAGTGCCTCGCCGGAGCCCACAGCATCGGTGGTGATCACGGAGATCGTGCCATCGGTTTCCACGATCATCGCCGCGATCTGGCTGAGATCACCGCGGCCCGCCGAGCGTGCCGCTTGGTAGATATCGGCTGTGCCCACGCGTGCTTTCTTCATGCCCGCCTCGAGCATCACCCCGTCGCGCACCACCACGATCGCATCGGCGGTGACGATCTCGCGCAGCGTCGTGGAGTGACGGATGACTGTGGCCACTACGTATTGCAGCCCAAGCAAAATGGCGATAGCCACAATGCCGGTGGCGTAGCTGAGATCCTTCGTCACCATCGCGGTCGAGAGGATCGAGCCGATGGCCACGGTCACAAGGAAATCAAAGGCGTTGAGCTTCGCCAGCGAGCGCGCCCCTGCTATGCGCAGGAAAAACAGCAAGGTGACATAGCTGGCCGTACCCACGGCGAGTGCCCGGATAATGGGAAACCACGAATCAAACCACATAGTTGCCAGTGTGCCCGACGAGCGCCTTCTAAGAGAGATCACCCCGTTATGCGCCGCTAGATGAGCACGTCCTCTGGGGCGATCACCTCGAAACGCAGCACCACTACTGGGGTTTATTCTGTGGATCGCGCCCCAGAAATGGTGCAGGCAGAATTTATCCATCTTTGACGCCGCCCATCATCAGCTGGTGGGCGGCGGGTTTCTTGCCCTGGGTGTAGTCGGAGAGGCGCATCACCGCTCCCTCCTATCTAGGGCGTCGTCGATGCGCTGCTCCACATAACGGTTGTAGGCGGATTCGCGTGCGAGCGGCTCCTCTTCGTCGTAGTACACGCCGCATGGCTCATCCGCGTCAGGGCCCATAAGTAAACACTCTTAGACTTTTCTGTAGGACTCGGTCATGGCGTAGATACGGGCGGCGGCGTCCTCATACTCGCCATCCGCGTACAGACGCTCAACTTCGCGGGCGATACGGCGCAACAGCCGCTCTTCAAGGCCCGTGTTTGGCTGGGCGTGAACTACGAGCAGGTTGAGCCTTGGTCGGTGAAACAGGGGAAAGAACTCCGCCGATCTGTCTTCGCGTGAGACGTGGCGGGTGCAGAAGATGAAGTCGGCCACGGTCCGCGACCCTGAGACGAAAAGTTTGTTAAAGACACCACAACGATCATCTATATCAGTCACCTGACTATTTACGGTATCCCCGAGGAGGCCGTGCGCTACCAGCTCGGTTCCCGTTCGGCACTGGCGTGGATCATTGACCGCCACCAAGTGAAGAAGGACAAGACCTCCGGCATCATCAACGACCCCAATGATTGGGCGGATGAGCAGGAGGATCCTCGCTACATTGTGGATTTGATCGCCAAGGTCACCCGCGTCGCTGTAGAGACCGTGCGAGTTGTCGATTCGCTCAGCAAGGACGCCGCCCAGCCGGTGCGCTGGTCCTTGGCTGACGGCTATGTGCTGGTACCGAGATAACCTCCACAGGGTTAAGTCGCTATGCGCTATTCCCGTGGCAACTCTTAGCGAAACCGCGCCCGCCAGCAGCGCGGCTGCAGCTCGGCCACGGGCTAGAGGGCCGCTAGATGGCGTCGATAAGCGAAGCCGAAATAACCTCTCGGAACAGCAGGGCGTACTGCTAGGCTGGGGCCCACTATCCACTCGCGTGACGCGGCCCACCCCGATGCCCGTCAAGTGTTTTGTACCCGACACACAGAGAGGACGTGAGGCACATCATGCCAATCCGCCTGAATGATGACCTTGAGCAGATCACCGACAGCGCCATTGAGCGGGCGCAACGGTGGATGCGCGAAGCCGAGAGTGCGTCGGTGAGTAGCAAGGAAGCGAAGAACACCCAGCTTTTATCCGAGATGGTGCGCTCTGAGGGCGGCATTGACTTCACCATGGGTTTTGTGGACCGGGTGGCACGGCCGGAAGATAATGCGGTATCGGCGCGGGAGCTCAACCGGCTCGCGAGCCCGCTTGATGCGCAGCGGCGCACGCAGAGCGCGATTCCGGACTTCATGGGCGTGGTGAATAAGTCGCTGATCACCGCCGGTTCTCTTCTCGCCCCAGCGATGCCGCATGTTGCTATGCCGATCGCGCGCGCCAAGCTGCGCCAGATGGTGGGCCACCTGGTATTTGATGCCCAAGGATCGAAGCTGGATAAGCTGCTCGATCGCGCCGCCGAGCAGGGCTTTCAGCTGAATGTGAACCTGCTTGGCGAGGCCGTGCTGGGTGAAAAGGAAGCGGATCGACGCTTAGAGCGCACCCTAGAGCTGCTGCAAAATCCGAAGGTCACCTACGTCTCTATTAAGGCCTCCGCGGTGGTCTCGCAGCTGAATCACTGGGACTTTGAGGGCTCGGTCGAGGCGCTCAAAGACAAGATCCGGCCGCTATATCGCGCCGCGCAAGAACGTGCCGATCGCCCCTTTATCAACCTCGACATGGAGGAATACAAGGACCTCGAGCTCACGCTGCGGCTCTTTACCGAGCTCATGGCCGAAGAGGAGTTCCACGATCTCGAAACCGGCATCGTGATTCAGGCCTATCTACCCGACTCCGTGGGCGCGCTGGAACAACTGGCCACCTTCGCCCGCGAGCGCGTGGCCAACGGCGGCGCGCCGATTAAGGTGCGCATCGTCAAGGGCGCAAACCTCTCCATGGAACGCGTGGAAGCCGAGCTACACGACTGGCCGCAGGCGCCGTATATGAGCAAGGCCGAGGTGGACGCCAACTATCTTCGCCTGCTGGACTATGTGCTCACCGAGGACAACGCCGATGCCATTCGCATCGGTGTGGCCAGCCACAACCTCTACACCCTCGCCACCGCCATCGAGCTGGCGAATAAGCGCGGGGTGAGCCGGCAGCTCGATATCGAAATGCTCCAAGGCATGGCCCCGGCCCAAAGCCGCGTGGTACAGCGCGACGCTGGGCGCATCATCCTCTACACCCCGGTGGTGCACAAGGAAGACTTCGATGTGGCCATCTCCTATCTGGTGCGCCGGTTGGAGGAAAACGGCGAGCCGCAGAACTTTATCTATGCGATGTTCGCCCCTGATGTCGAAGGGCCCGACCAGCACACCCCCTTAGAGCAGCAAGAGCAGCGCTATCTTGACGCGCCGCTGAAGCGCTGGGACGCTACCGCGGACAGCTGATCTCTGTGGCGGCGCATGAGGCTGGCAAAACTGTCGACCAAGCCGATCCAGAGATCTCCGAGGCCATCGACTTCGCCCGCTACTACGCAGAATCTGCTCGGGCGATCGACGCGCACTGCGGTGCACTGTTCACGCCCTACTCAGTAGTGGTGGTGACCCCACCGTGGAACTTCCCTATCGCCATTCCCATGGGCGGGGTCTTCGCGGCGCTGGCGGCAGGCTCCGCGGTGATCATCAAGCCCGCACCGCAGGCCTTGCGCTGTGCTGAGGTGGCGGTCGAGGCCCTGCGCGAGGCCGGCATCGGCGAGGACATCCTGCAACTGGTCAACGCCGATGAGGACGAGGCCGGCAAGCGGCTGATCGCGCACGAGGATGTGGAGTCGGTGATTCTCACCGGCGCCTCCGATACCGCAGAGCTCTTCCGCTCGTGGAAGCCGGAGATGGTGATCAACGCCGAGACCTCAGGCAAGAACGCGCTGATCATCACCCCCGCCGCCGATCCTGACCTAGCAGTATCGGATCTCTATCACTCCGCCTTCGGCCACGCTGGGCAGAAATGCTCCGCCGCTTCTCTTGCCATTCTGGTAGGCAGCGCCGGCAAGTCCGAGCGCATCATCAACCAGCTGGTCGATGCCGTCTCTACCCTCAAGGTGGGTGTGGGCACCGATATCTCCACCACCATGAACGGGCTCATCGAAGCACCCAACGAGAAACTTCTGCGCGGGCTCACCACCCTCGAACCGGGCGAGCGCTGGCTGATTAAGCCACGCAAGCTCAACGAGGAGGGCACGCTGTGGAGTCCCGGTATCCGCGATAACGTCCAACCCGGTTCCTGGTATCACACCCACGAATGCTTCGGGCCGGTGCTCGGCATCATGCGGGCCCGCGATCTCGATGAGGCCATCGAGTGGCAAAACTCCACCGGCTATGGCCTCACCGGCGGGCTCCACTCCCTCGACGAGGAGGAAATCCGGCACTGGGTGGAGCATGTGGAAGCCGGCAACGCCTATGTCAACCGCGGTATCACCGGTGCGATCGTGCAACGCCAGTCCTTCGGCGGGTGGAAGAAATCCGCCCTCGGCGCCGGGGCCAAGGCCGGCGGCCCGAACTACGTGGCCCAGCAGGGCGTGTGGAGCGAGACTGAGGCAGTGGACATGCCGCCCGTATCCCTTGAGCCGAGCATCAACCGCGCACTGCGCGATATCGCAGAACGCGCCCACGATGGGCGCCTGGATCTTAACGCCGCCGATCTGGAGTGGCTGCGCCGTGCCGCCCACTCGGATCAGTACTGGTGGGAGCGCGAGTTTGGTCGCACCCACGATCGCACGGGGCTGCAATCCGAGAGCAATATCTTCCGCTACCGGCCACTACTCGAGCCGCTGCAGGTGCACCTCGGTGCTGGCTGGAGGCTACGGGATCTGCTGCGCATTCACCTCGGGGCACTACGCACCGGCACCACTGTGGTCGTCACCGGCGATGCCGAGGCGACAGCTGTGGCCCGCGCCGCAGGGCTGAGCGCCCAAGAAAGCGAACAGGTAGCGCAGCTGCGGGTGCGCGTGCTCGGTGAACCGAGTGACGCGATGCGCGAGCACGCCGTGCGCTCGGGCGCGACCCTCCTCACAGCGCCAGTACTCTCCGATGGCCGCCGCGAGCTGCTGCCGCTGCTACTGGAGCAGGCGGTGTCTATTACCACCCACCGCTTCGGTCATCTCACCCCGAACCCGCTGGGATAGATACCCGAGCTAGTCGGGGTGGGTGATTCCACGGTTTCACGGC
This sequence comes from Corynebacterium sp. 11A, assembly GCF_008930935.1. Lineage (NCBI taxonomy): Bacteria > Bacillati > Actinomycetota > Actinomycetes > Mycobacteriales > Corynebacteriaceae > Corynebacterium > Corynebacterium sp. 11A. The sequence goes on along the minus strand of NZ_PQMR01000001.1, from coordinate 469,275 downwards.
GGGTACAACGTCACGCTGGCTCGGGCCCGCCTGTGCATGTGTCGGTGGAAGGCCCGAGAGGAAGATCCGCGATGTCGGTCCCCGAGCAAGGCGTACCGCTGCTTCCCTGCTCTCTCGACTCCATGTATCCGCTAGCCGATACGCAGCGGGCCCACTTGGACGCGCAAGGGCGGGTCCTCCGAGCGGACCTCGCGTTTGATTTGTCCGGCCTTCAAGATTCGCCCCAACTGTTGGGCGGGGAGGCTACCGCGAATAATCATCCGCTCGGGCGGGCCAAAGGCGCGCTCATCCCACTCCCCTGGTAAATGCACTCCTGGGGGAAGATCCACTGGCCCCAACACTTCTACCTGCTCGGGCAGCTCGAGCAGTTCCACGAAACGATCCAAGCTGGCGCGGCCGCCGTCCACCACGGCCATGGTGGTCGTCGGTGGCAGCTGCACCTCGGCGCGCTCGGCCAGCTCCCTGTGGGCAGCGCCGATAGGATCCCAGCGCAGGAGCGCCTGCACCACGGGCACATCCTGATCTGCCACCACGATCAACTGGCCATCATTGTCCCGAGAGTCCACCAAGGAACCAACGCGCAGCCAGCTCGCTAAAGCCTCCTCGCCGGCGCGGAGATCCTGCTTACTCAGCAACCCCCAGGTATCGAGCAGAATCGCAGCACCGTAACGGCCCCCGACAACGCGGGGCTCCGCGCCCGAGGTCGCCACCACGATGGTGGGCCCGGGGTCGATCTCGGAGACAATCTTGTCCCCACTCGAGGTCACCACCCGCACCCCGCTGAAGGCACGACCCAGTTCCTCGGCGGTGCGATCTGATCCGATCACCACGGCGCGAATCTCCGTGGAGCCACATTCAAGGCACTCGTGGTGGGCGTCGATACGCCCACACCACCGGCACTGCGGAGAAACTGCCACATGGGGATCGCCGGTAGCGGGAAGCTCAAGGGGGCCATTGCAGTGGCGGCAACGGGCGGCAGCGCGGCAGCGTCGACACGCAAGAATAGGCGCATAGCCCTTGCGTGGAACCTGCACCAGCACCGGCCGCTGGGCTTCCACGGCTGCGCGCACCGCCTGATAGGCCTTGCTGGGAATGCGCCTGCTCTTCGCCAGCGGATCGCCGCCACCATAGGCGGATGCGCCGGTGGCCATGGTCAATGGTGCGGCTTGGCGGATGTGTCCGCGCTCGCCGGCGCAGTCGAAGGCCCAGCCGCGCTCCACCATGAGCTGCACCTCGGCGGTGCGGGCATAGCCGCCCATGATGAGCGCGCATTTTTCCTGAGCGGAACGGGTGCTCAACACCTCGCGGGCGTGCCAATAGGGGGCGCGCGGATCGACGAGATTATCATCACCATCGAACATGATCGCGGCTAGGCGCAGATTCTGCACGGGGGCGAAGGCCGCAGAACGGGTGCCGATCACCAGCCGTGCTTGACCATGCAGGATAGACAAAAAGCGCCGGTAGCGCGCCTGCGGGCCCAGCGTGGCGCTGAGTGTGGTGATCTGTTTCGCCGACACCAGCTCGCGCAGCGCGGCCTCGAGACGATCCAAGGCGCGCTGATGCGGCACCACCGCTAAAGCCCCATGACCGGCTCTCACGGTGTACACCAAGGCGGCGGCGAGCTCGGCAGCCCAGTCGCCGTCGGGATTGATCTGCCAGGCAATGCGGGCGGGTTTGCCCTCCTCCACGGCCTTAAGAAACGCCTGGCCGCGCACATAATTATCCCAAGCGCTCATGTCCGGCTCGGTGGCGTCGCCAAGCGTGTCCCAGGAGGTGGAGAAATCTGTTTTCTCGGCGGCGGCATGGCGATTCGGCACCGCGGCGCGGATCATATCCGAACGGCACCCGGCATAGCGTTCGGCGAGTTTCTCCACGAGAGCCTGGGTGCTGGGCGGATAGACCACCTCGGGCGAGATGACCCGCTCGATATAGCGCAGGGAACCCTGGTGTTCGGAAGTGTCGTGCCGCGAGATCAGGATGGCATCCACCAACCGCCCACCGAAGCGCACCCGCACCTTCACCCCAGGCTGGGCGCTCTCAGAATCCGCCTCGCTGAGGCGGTAGTCGAAATAGCGGTCGAGGTGAATCAGCCCCAACAAAGGCAACACCCGCGCCACCGGCAGGGATTCTGCTGGGGTGCGCGGGTGGGTAGCCATGCGGGAGATTCTAGTCTAGATCCCCGCCGCGGCGCGCAACTCCTCCACACGGTTGGTGTGCTCCCACGGGAAGTCCACATCGGTGCGGCCAAAGTGGCCATAGGCGGAGGTGTCAGCGTAAATCGGGCGCAAGAGATCCAGCTCGCGGATAATCGCCGCCGGGCGCAGATTAAAGACCTCAGCCACAGCGTGCTGGATCTGCTCATCGCTCAGACCGTGCTTGGCGGTGCCGAAGGTTTCCACGTAGAGCCCCACCGGAGCGGCGCGGCCAATGGCATAGGCCACCTGCACCTCGGCCTTATCGGCCAAATCTGCGGCCACGATGTTTTTCGCCACCCAGCGCATAGCGTAGGCGCCGGAGCGATCCACCTTCGAGGGGTCCTTGCCGGAGAAGGCGCCACCACCGTGGCGGGCCATGCCGCCATAGGTGTCCACGATGATCTTGCGGCCGGTCAGCCCGGCATCGCCCATCGGCCCGCCGAGCACGAAGGAGCCGGAGGGGTTAATGAGCACGGTGAGATCCTCACTGAGGAAGCTCTCCAGCCCTGCATCGGCGATCACCCAGTTAATCACGTGCTCCCGCAGCTGCTCCTCCAGCCACTGCTGGGTGATATCCGGATCGTGCTGGGTGGAGATCACGATGGTGTCGATATGGCTGGGATTATCCGCCTCGTCATAGGCGAAGGTCACCTGGGTTTTGCCGTCCGGACGCAGATGGGGCACGATGCCCTCCTTGCGTACCTGGGTGAGACGCCGAGACAACCGATGCGCCAACGCAATCGGCAGCGGCATGTACTCGTCCGTCTCGTTGGTGGCATAGCCGAACATCAGGCCCTGATCGCCAGCGCCCGCGTGATCATCATCGTGCTGGGAGGTACCGCTACGCACCTCCTGGGAGGTGTCCACGCCCGAGCCGATCTCGGCGCTCTGCTCGCCAATGGCCACGGTTACTCCACACGTGGTGCCATCGAAGCCCACCTCGGAAGAGGTGAAACCGATCTCCTTCAGCTTGGTGCGCACCAGCTGCGGGATCTCCACATAACCGGCGCAGCGCACCTCTCCCACCACGTGCACTAAACCGGTAGTGACCACGGTTTCCACGGCCACCCGAGAGTGCGGGTCCACCTCGAGCATGGCGTCGAGAATGGTATCTGAGATGGCATCACAGATCTTGTCCGGGTGACCTTCCGTCACCGACTCGCTGGTGAAAAGTCGAGTATCTTTAGCTGCGCTGGTCATAGACAACAAACATAGACTAAGCGGTCTAATTTAGCAATACATGCAGGGCACGCGCTTCCGCACTTACCGACTCCGCGCTAGCGCCGAAGCGCGCTGACCCCATCGAGAATCCGATGCGCCACCGCGTTCTTGGTCCCTGCGGGCACGGCTGTCTCCGTGTCATCGGCGCCGAGCAGCCAGCCCTCGTTGGTGTCTTGGCCGAAGACGCGGCCACCGCCGACGTGATTGACCATGAGCAGGTCCACCCCTTTGCGCTGGAGCTTTTCTCGCCCCAGTTGCAGCGGGCTGGTGTGCTCATCGCCTGTCTCTGCGGCAAAACCGACAATGATCGTCTCGGCGGGCACCGCGCCATCGCGGCGCTTGTCTACGAGACCGGCAAGAATATCGGGGTTTTGGGTCATCTCAATCACGGACAAATCCGCGTCGGCCCGGCCCTTTTTCATCTTGGACTCTGCTCGGCGGGCGGGGCGATAATCCGCCACCGCGGCGGCCATAATCACCACATCGGCCTTTCGCGCCTCGCGATCCATGGCTGCGTGGAGCTCGGCGGCGGAATCAATGCGGATGATCCGCGCCCCAATGGGATCCACCAGGGCGTCCGCCGCTCCGACGACCAGCACCACCTCTGCACCGCGCTGGGCGGCGGCATTGGCCAGGGCATAGCCCTGGCGGCCGGAGGAATGATTGCCAATAAAGCGCACGGGGTCGATCTCCTCGCGCGTCCCGCCGGCGGAAATTAGCACCCGCACGCCCTCGAGATCGCGCTGCGGGGCGCGTCCCTCCTCCTGTACACCGAGTGCGTAGTCCACTACCTGCTCCGGTTCGGGCAGCCGCCCTGGCCCGCTATCGCGGCCGGTGAGCCGACCATGGGCGGGCTCCATTACGGCGATACCGCGCTGCCGCAGCACCTGGACATTCTCCCGGGTGGCGGGGTTATTCCACATCTCGGTATGCATGGCTGGGGCCACCACCACGGGGCAGGTGGCCACGAGACAGGTGGCGGTGAGCTGATCATCCGCCATGCCCAGGCGCAGCCGGGCAAGGAAATCAGCAGTGGCGGGAACCACCACCACGAGATCGGCCTGCTGCCCCACCATCACGTGCTGCACCTTATCCACGTTCTCAAACACGTCGGTGGCTACCGGATGACCGGACAGGGCAGTAAAAGTGGCCTCCCCGACGAACTTGAGAGCATTGCGGGTAGGGACCACCCGAACGCTGTGCCCAGCTTCGGTGAAGGCACGGATCACATGGCAGGCCTTATAGGCGGCGATACCGCCGGTCACACCAACGACGATGGAGAGTTTCTCGCTCGAGCTCATAAGAGTCTAGGGTAGCCGATGCCCCTACGGCCGTTGGATGCGCACAGCACAAAACCCAGCACGCACCTTTACTGTGAACGTGCTGGGTTGGTGATGCCGACCGGTCTAGGGTCGAGCTGGCCCCTTTTCAGTGACCATGCGAACACGGTGGCCAATCAAGGAATACGGCTTTAGCCTTCCTCGTGGTTCAGCATTCCAGCGTCGATCTCGCGCAGGGCGATAGACAGCGGCTTCTCGCCAGCTTCCGGGGTAACGAGTGGGCCAATGAATTCGAAGACGCCCTCGTCCGCCTGCTGGTAGTAGCTGTTGATCTGACGAGCACGCTTTGCCGCGAAAATGGCGAGAGCGTACTTGGAGGACACATGGTTCATAAGGCTGTCGATGGGCGGTGCGGTAATGCCTACCGGATCATCGAAAACAGACTCATTGCCTGTGGTTTGGTTACTCACTGTCATCCTTTTTCTGGATTGCTATCTGTAAAAGTTCTCTCTGCACCATGCTGCCCACTACGGTCCACTACGCCCGCGGGTCCGAGTGGTCCCCTCGACGGCTAGTGGCCGGTGAGAAGCTGGTGAATAGCCTCGACTGCTGCGTCCACATCATCGTTGACCACCACGTGGTCAAATTCGCTTTGCGCATCGAGCTCCTTGCGCGCCGTCGCGAGACGACGATCAATCACCTCTTGGGACTCGGTACCACGACCGGTCAGGCGATCAACCAGTACCTCCCAAGAGGGCGGGGCGAGGAACACGGTGGTTGCCTCGGGCATGGACTTCACGATGTTGCGCGCACCCTGCAGATCAACTTCCACGAGCACGGGCCGTCCAGCCGCAAGGGCTTCGGTAACCGGCCGCGCGGGGGTGCCAGAGCGCTGCAATCCGCCGTGAATATCCGCCCATTCGAGCATCTCCCCTGCCTCAATCGTGTCATTGAACTGCTCCATCGACACGAAGAAGTAGTCCTGACCATCCACCTCACCGGGGCGAGGATCACGGGTAGTCATTGAAACGCTGAAATACAGCGAGGGCACGTCTGTACGGAGACGATGAACCACGGTGGATTTACCCACCGCAGAGGGACCAGCCAAAACGACGAGGCGGGGCGTCGGGTTCTCGCCGGTCATCTGAATTAGTCCTCAGAGAAACCGAAGCGCTCGAGCAAAGCACGACGCTGCCGGTCGCCCAAGCCGCGCAGACGGCGGGTCTGAGCGATCTCGAGGTCCTCCATGATCTCCTTAGCCTTGACCTTGCCCACCTTCGGCATAGCCTCGAGGAGAGCGGAAACCTTGGTCTTGCCAATGATCTCGTTGTCCTGGGCCTGATCCAGAACTTCCTTCAGGTTGGTGCCGCCGCGCTTCAGCTTTTCCTTCAACTCAGCACGGGCCTTGCGGGCCTCAGCAGCTTTCGCGAGGGCTTCCTTGCGCTGCTCGTCAGTCAACTTGGGAAGGGCCACGTTGGTTCCTCCGATTCGTAGGCGATTAATTACTTGGGCTATCTGGCGGAAAACGCCTCGACGCAGCTCCTGCGCCGAGCGGATTCCTTGAAGCTCGCATCAGTCTAGCACTACTTGGACAAAAGCCAAGGTGACAGGCCGCAGGCCCGTCATATGCTCTGCCGCGATAACGCTTCTAGCTGGGAATTCCCGGAAATTGGCCGGCCAAGTCCGAAACGGCCTTTTCTAGGGCTTTCACGCTGGGACCGGCCTGCAACACCCCACGAGAGACGTTGGGAAATGCCATGTATGTCATTCCCCGTGCGAGCTTATCGACATCCCCTGCTCCGGCTCCTTGAGCGCCTACCCCAGGCATCAGGATAGGGCCATTGAGCGCCGCGAGATCAGGGGCGTCGCGCAGCGTTGCCCCCACTACGACGCCCACGTTGCCGGGGACGCCAGCAGCTGCTCCCGCTGCATTGCAGGTGGCAGCCTCGTCCACGATGTGCTGGGCGACAGTCAGCTCGCTCTGCTTCATAGCGCGCTGGATGCTCTGCCCCTCTGGGTTAGAGGTGGCGGCTAGGACGAACAGCCCCTTGCCCTGCTCCGCATAGTCCAAGGCCGGTGAGAGGGCACCGAAACCCAGATAGGGAGAAACCGTGAGGGCGTCCACCTCCAGCGGGGAGCCAGGGCGCAGCCACGCATCCGCGTAGGCGGCCATCGTGGAGCCGATATCGCCGCGCTTGGCATCGGCCACCACTAAGGTTCCGGCCTGCCGCAGCGAGTCGATGGTCTCCTCGAGCACGGTGTAGCCGCCGGCACCATAGGCTTCGAAGAAGGCCACTTGCGGCTTCACCAAAGCCACGGAGCCTGCGAAGGCGCGCACACAGGTGGCACTAAATTCCCGCAGGCCCTCGACGCTGCGAGGTAGCCCCCAGGCGTCGAGCAGCGCCGGGTGGGGGTCAATGCCCACACAGAGCCGGCCGTGCTCGAGAGAGGCCTGGTGGAGCTGGGATCCGAAGTCGCTCACTTACTCCCCCGCCTTGGCCGCGATGTTTTCGTGATTGAGCTCCTGCAGCGGCAGAATGCTCAGCTCATTGTCCCGCATCGCCTCGATACCCTGCACAGCGGCGGTCACGCCCTGCACGGTGGTCACCAGTGGCACCCCGGCGCTCACGGCGGCGGCGCGAATATCGTAGCCATCGTGGCGGGCACCGGCGGAGCCTGCAGGGGTGTTGAGGATAAGATCCACCTCGCCGGCGGTGATCTTGTCCACGATGGACAGCTCCTCGCTGCCTTCGCGTACCTGGCTGGCCTTGGCCACCACTTCGCATTCGACGCCATTGCGGCGCAGCATATCGGCGGTGCCCTTGGTGGCCATCATCTTAAAGCCGAGCTTGGCCAGCTGCTGGATCGGGAAGTTCAGGGTGCGCTTATCGCGGTTGGCGACAGAGACGAACACGGTGCCGGAGGTGGGCAGCGCGCCGAAGGCGGCGTCCTCGGCCTTGGCATAGGCGGCGCCGAAGCTATCGGCCAGGCCCATCACCTCACCGGTGGACTTCATCTCTGGGCTGAGAAGCGAGTCCAGCATGGAGCCGTCGGGGCGGCGGAAGCGGGTAAACGGCAGCACGGCTTCCTTCACCGCGATCGGGGCGTCCATGGGCAGCGAGCCGCCGTCGTGGGTGGTGGGGATGAGCTTTTCTTCCTTCAACTCGGCGATGCTGGCGCCCATCATGATGCGGGCGGCAGCCTTCGCCAGCGGCACCCCGGTGGCCTTCGAGACGAAGGGCACGGTACGCGAGGCACGCGGGTTGGCCTCGATGATGTAGAGGGTGTCGTCCTTCAGCGCGTACTGAACGTTCATCAGGCCCTTGACTCCGATGCCGTGGGCGAGAGCCACGGTGGACTGGCGGACCTTCTCGATGTCCTCGGCGCCGAGCGTCATCGGCGGCAAGGCGCAGGAGCTATCGCCGGAGTGGATACCGGCTTCCTCGATATGCTCCATCACTCCGCCGAGGTAGACCTCCTCGCCATCGCAGAGGGCGTCCACATCGATCTCGATGGCGTTATCCAAGAAGCGATCCACCAGCACTGGGTGCTCATTGGAGAGCTCGGTGGCGCGGTTGATGTAGTCCTCGAGGGTCTGCTCGTCGTAGACGATCTCCATGCCGCGCCCGCCCAGCACATAGCTGGGGCGCACCAGCACGGGGTAACCGATGCGGGCGGCGACGTCGCGGGCTTCGGCGAAGGAGGTGGCGGTACCGAACTCGGGTGCCGGCAAACCGGCCTTGGCCAACACCTCGCCGAACTCGCCGCGATCCTCCGCCAAATCGATGGCCTCGGGCGTGGTGCCCACCACGGGCACCCCGGCGTTGCGCAGCTTCTCGGCCAGGCCCAACGGAGTTTGGCCACCGAGCTGCACAATCACCCCAGCCACGGTGCCGGACTGGCACTCGGCGTGGTAGACCTCCATGACGTCTTCGAAGGTCAGCGGCTCGAAGTAGAGACGATCGGCGGTGTCGTAGTCGGTGGAGACCGTCTCAGGGTTGCAGTTGACCATGATGGTCTCATAGCCCACCCGCGAGAGCTCCAGCGCGGCGTGCACGCAGGAGTAGTCGAACTCGATGCCCTGGCCGATGCGGTTTGGGCCCGAGCCGAGAATGATCACCTTCTCTTTCTCGGTCTGCGGGCTCACCTCGGATTCCGCTGCAGCGTCGAATTCATAGGCGGAGTAGTAGTACGGGGTCTTGGCTTCGAACTCGGCGGCGCAGGTGTCCACGGTCTTAAACACCGGGCGGATCCCCAGCGACCAGCGCAGCGAGCGCACGCCGGTTTCGCCGGCGAACTCTGGGCGCAGGGCCGCGATCTGCTTATCGGAGAGTCCGTAGTATTTCGCTAGGCGCAGCAGTTGTTCGGTGAGCACGGGGGCGTCGATAAGCTGCTGACGCAGCTGTACCAGGTGCTGAATCTCAGCGAGGAACCAGGGATCGATGCCGGAGGCCTCGTGGACCTCCTCGATGGTTTTGCCGCCGCGCAGGGCCTGCTCTACCTCGTACATCCGGCCCGCCACGGGGCGTTTCAGGGACTCCAAGGCGGCGTCGGCATCGGCGCAGCGATCGGGAGCGGTCCAAAAACCGGTGTCCTTATTCTCCAGCGAGCGCATCACCTTATTGGTGGCCGCGGCGTAGTTGCGGCCCAGGCTCATGGCCTCGCCCACCGACTTCATGGTGGTGGTGAGCGTGTCATCGGCGCCAGGGAACTTCTCAAAAGCAAAGCGCGGGGCCTTGACCACCACATAGTCCAGCGTGGGCTCGAAGGCGGCCGGAGTTTCGCCGGTGATGTCGTTGGTGATCTCGTCCAAGGTATAGCCGATCGCCAGCATGGCGGCGATCTTCGCGATCGGGAAGCCAGTGGCCTTCGAGGCCAGCGCCGAAGAACGGGAGACGCGCGGGTTCATCTCGATGGTGATGATGCGGCCATCGGTGGGGTTGATGGCGAACTGGATATTACAGCCGCCGGTGTCCACGCCCACCTCGCGAATGATGGCGATGCCCTGATCGCGCATCTTCTGGAACTCGCGGTCGGTCAGCGTCAAGGCCGGCGCCACGGTCACGGAATCACCGGTGTGCACACCGAGGGCATCGACGTTTTCGATGGAACAAATGACCACCACGTTGTCATCGCCATCGCGCATGAGCTCGAGCTCGTATTCTTTCCAGCCGAGGATGGATTCCTCGATGAGCACATTGGCCTCCGGAGAGGCGGCCAAGCCGCCGCCGGCGATACGCTCGAGGTCATCGTTGTCGAAGGCCAGGCCGGAGCCGAGGCCACCCATGGTGAAGGAGGGGCGCACCACCACGGGCAGGCCCAACTCGGCGACGGTCTCGTGCACTTCGTCCATGTTGTGGCAGACGCGCGACCGCGCGGACTCGCCGCCGATCTTGGCCACGATATCTTTGAACTTCTGGCGGTCCTCGCCGCGCTGAATGGCGGGGATATCGGCGCCAATGAGCTCCACATCGTACTTCTCAAGGCTGCCGCGTCGATTCAGTGCGATCGCAGCGTTGAGGGCGGTCTGGCCGCCAAGGGTCGCCAGTACGGCGTCGATGGGATGGCCTTCGGCGATCTCTTTCTCAAAGATCTTCTCGATGTAATCGGGGTGAATCGGCTCCACGTAGGTGTGATCGGCGAACTCCGGATCGGTCATGATCGTCGCTGGGTTGGAGTTGATGAGGGTCACCCGCATCCCCTCCTGCTTGAGCACGCGGCACGCCTGAGTGCCGGAATAGTCGAACTCGCAGGCTTGGCCGATCACAATGGGGCCGGATCCAATAACCAGGACGTGATTGATGTCAGTGCGCTTGGGCATTGTCTGTATTCCTCTTTCTCTTCCTGGTGTGCTTAGTTCTGGCTGTCACCGGAGCCGGAGTTTTTCGCGGCGATGTCCGCGAGAACCAGCTCCACGAATTGATCGAAGAGCGGGTTGGCATCATTCGGACCGGCGGCAGCCTCGGGGTGGTACTGCACCGAGAAGGCCCGTCCATTTTTCAGTGCCACGCCTTCGACCACGCCGTCGTTGAGGCAAGTATGCGTCACCAGCGCGGGACCATAGGGGGTATCAAACTCCTGGCCTTCCTCGCCTTCGAGGGCGAAGCCATGGTTTTGGGCGGTGATTTCGATGTGGCCCTGCACGTGATTTTTCACGGGGATGTTTACCCCGCGGTGTCCGAACTTCAGCTTGTAGGTGTTCATGCCGAAGGCCCGGCCCAGGATTTGGTTGCCGAAGCAGATGCCGAAGATCGGCACATCCTTGTCCAAGAACTGCTGCACAATGCTTACCATCTCGTCTGCGGTGGCGGGATCACCTGGACCATTGGAGATGAACACGCCATCGGGCTGGAACTCCATGGCTTTCTCGTAGGGGTAATTGGCCGGCACCAGCACGGTGCGCATACCGCGAGCAAGCAGGTTACGCGGGGTATTGGACTTAATGCCCATGTCATAGGCCACCACGGTGGCGTGGACCTCGCCCTCAGGCTCGAGGACCTGCGGCTCATCGATGGAGACATCGGCCGAGAGATTCGCGCCTTCCATATCCTCTTGGGCCTGAACGCGGCGCACCAGCTCCTCGGTATCGAGCAAGGCGTCCTCGCCGGTGAAGACGCCAGCCTTGATGGATCCATAGTTGCGCAGGTGGCGCACGATGGCGCGGGTATCCACATGCTTAATGCCTACCAGGCCTTGAGAGATCATCTCCTCCTCGAGGCTGCGGCAGGCCCGCCAATTAGAGACGGTGTGGGATAGATCGCGAATAATTAGACCGGCGATCCAGATCTTGTCCTCGCGGGACTCATTATCTTCGTCGTTCCAGCCGGTGTTACCGATCTGCGGGGCGGTCATCACCACCATCTGCTTGTGGTAGCTGGGATCGGTCATCGTCTCCTGATAACCGGTCATGGCGGTGGTAAAGACGGCCTCGCCGAAGGCATTGCCGTCCGCGCCGAAAGCGAGCCCGCGGTAGGTGTTGCCATCGGCGAGCACGAGCACTGCGGGCCGCGTGGTGGCCGAGTGGGTGGTCTCAGTAGTCACTGTGTGAGGGCCTTTCCATGAAGTTCTTTATGGGGTGTGGGAGAGTGCTGTGGCTTAGCGACGCTGATAGGTCACGGTTCCGCGCAGGATGGTGTGGGTGACCTGGGCGTTGAAGGCCATGCCCTCATAGGGGGTGTTATCGGCCTTGGAGTCCATCTCCTCGCCGCGGGCGGTCCACGGGCTGTGCGGATCCACCACGGTGAGGTTGGCGGGCTCGCCGACGGCGATGGGACGGCCGTGGCCGGGAAGGCGCACGATCTCGGCGGGCTTTTCGCTCATCACCTTGGCTACAAAGCGCCAATCGGCCAGCCCAGTTTCCACGAAGATCTGGTGCACGATGGCGAGCGAGGTCTCGAGGCCCAGCATGCCATTTTTGGCCTCAGAGAATTCGCAGCATTTCTCCTCAGAGCCGTGCGGTGCATGGTCGGTGGCCACGCAGTCGATGGTGCCGTCGAGCAGCGCATCACGCAGCTTCTCGGTATCGGACTTCTCTCGCAGCGGCGGATTCACTCGGTCGCGGCCGTCGAAATTGTGCAGGCGAGCGTCGTGAAGCAATAAATGGTGGGGTGTGACCTCGGCGGTGAGCGGAATGCCGCAGTCCTTGGCCCAGCGCACGAGCGTGACCGTGCCTGCGGTGGAGGCGTGACAGATGTGCATGCGGGCGCCATAATCGCGGGTCATAATCGCATCGCGCGCCACAATCGACTCCTCCGCCACGCGCGGCCAGCCGCGCAGGCCGAGCCGCGCAGCCATCTCTCCCTCGTGGGCCACTGCCCCTTCAGTCAAGCGGGCATCCTCGCAGTGCTGAGCGAGCAGCACGTTCTGGCCTTTGGCGTATTCTAGGGCACGACGCATCACCTGCGGATTGTTCACGCATACGCCGTCATCGGAGAACATGCGCACCTTGGCTGCGGAGTTAGCCATCATGCCGAACTCGGTAAGCGTCTCGCCCTTCAGCCCCTTGGTAATCGAGCCCACGGGGTGGACATCGCAGAGGCCCACCTGCTGGCCTTTGAACCAGACGGACTCCGCGATCACCGGTTGATCCATCACCGGCTGGGTATTGGCCATGGTGAACACGGCGGTAAACCCGCCCTTGGCGGCGGCCGCGGAGCCGGTGGCGATGGTCTCAGTGTCCTCGCGACCAGGCTCGCGCAGGTGCACGTGAATGTCCACCAGTCCGGGCAGCAGCACCGCCCCGGCGGCGTCAATGGTGCGATCGGCGGCGGTGTCGGCTGCCGCGTCAAGGCTATCGATCACGCCATCGCGGATCAGCAGGTTACGCGGCTCGCCCTCGCCATAGGGGCGCGCATTCATAATGAGGAGGGTTCCCTCGGCAACAGGCGCGAGTTCCCCAGTGGCAGGATATGTGGTCTCAGTCGTCATTGTTTTCTCCTTTGGGAATTACTCGCGCGGGCTGCCCTGGCCACAGAGCAGGGTGAAGAGCACGGCCATGCGCACGTGCACACCATTGGATACCTGTTGCAACACGGCGGTTTGCGGGGCGTCGGCAACATAGTCGTTGATTTCCATGCCGCGCAGCATCGGCCCAGGGTGCATCACAATGGCCTCGTCCTTCAGCTGCGCCAGGCGGGCCTTACTCATCCCGTACAGGGTGGCGTATTCGCGATGCGAAGGGAAGAACCCGCCGTTCATGCGCTCTTGCTGCACGCGCAGCATCATCACCACATCTTGTGCGGCGAGCACTGGGTCCATCTCATAGGAGACGGTGACCGGCCAGTTCTCCACGCCGAAGGGCAGCAGCGTGGGCGGGGCGACGAGGGTGACCTCGGCGCCTAAGGTGGTGAGCAGATCCACATTGGAGCGCACCACCCGCGAGTGCAGGCAGTCGCCCACAATCGCGATCTTCTTGCCTTCGATGCGGCCCAGGCGCTGACGCATGGTCACCGCATCCAAGAGGGCTTGGGTGGGGTGCTGGTGGGCGCCATCGCCGGCGTTGATCACACTCGGCCCCTCACCCTGCGGGGCCACCCAGCGGGCCAGCTGCTCGGCCGCACCCGACGCGGGGTGCCGGATGATGATGGCATCCGCCCCCACAGCACTTAAGGTCAAGCCGGTGTCCTTGAGTGATTCGCCCTTCTTCACTGAGGACGAGGAAGCGGAAATATTAATGACGTCCGCGCTCATCCACTTGCCAGCGGTTTCGAAGGAGGAACGGGTGCGGGTGGAGTTTTCGTAGAAGAGGGTGAAAATGGTGCGGCCGCGGAGTGTCGGCAGCTTCTTGATCTCGCGGTGAGACAGCAGTTCTAGGAACTTGTCCGCCTCGTCCATGATGGTCAGGATCTCGTCTTTGCTGAGTTCCTCGATGGAAAGCAGGTGTTTCATTAGCCTCTAGCTCACTAGGTTCTCGACAGCACGTGCAGGCCGTGGCGGCGTTCGCAGCTGCCGCGGCAGGCGCGCGCTACTCGCGGGTGGTGGCGGATTCGCCGGGATGATTCGTGCGGGAGATCTCCACGGCATCCTCGCCGTCGATCTCTGCAAGCAACACGCTCACGCCCTCGCTGACGGCCGTGGGCAGGTTTTTGCCCACATAGTCCGCGCGGATAGGCAGCTCACGATGGCCGCGATCCACGAGCACCGCGAGTTGCACGCAGTGCGGGCGGCCGATATCGCGGAGCGCGTCGAGGGCGGCACGAATGGTGCGACCGGAATAGAGCACATCATCGACCAGCACCACAGTGATGTCATCGATGCCGGTATCAGGAATGGTGGTGGGCTTGAGCGCGCGGTGTGCACGGTGGCGCAGATCATCGCGGTACAAGGTGATATCGAGGGTGCCGACGCTCACGGCAACACCCGAGAATTCTTCAATCTTGGCCGCCAAGCGCTGGGCCAGCGGCACTCCCCCCGAAGGAATACCCATCAGACACACCTCGGGGTGCGCTGATTCCTTCGCAGCATCAAGTGCTGTCTTTTCAATAATTTGGTGCGCGATGCGCGCAATTGTGCGTCCGACATCGTCGGCGCTCATTAATTGCGTTGCCATCGTGACCTCCTTCCCCGCCTCTCTGTGCGGTCCGTTAAAGGATGCCTTCAGACACCGAGACTGCAGTCACTATACAGCCACTGAATCCTATGAACTTTATCGTTTTCTTAGCTTAGCACTCGCCTCTGCCCATCACTAGGCAATTACCTCCACCCTCACCCCACCCGCAGGGCTGTCGCTTATCGACGCTCACCTGCCCGGCTTCTCACCCCAGCGAGAGCTGAATCTCATGGCAGTGTCCGGCCGTCTCCGTATAATCGACACTCATACACTTGCCGCCGCTTTGAGGAGGTCACCAACCCACGTGGGTATTTCAACCGAGCATGTCCTTCCCTTCCCCCGCTCAGATGTCTGGCAGTGGCACACCCGCCCTGGTGCGGTGGTGCGGCTGACGCCGCCTTTCGTACCCATGACCCCTGTGAAGCAGGCTAGCTCGCTAGCCACCGGAACCACCGAGTTTTCCCTGCCAGCAGGCCTGAAATGGGTGGCCAAGCACGATCTTTCCGGCTACCACGAGGGACGCCAATTTACCGATGTGTGCATCAACGCCCCCATGCGTGCACTCTCGCAGTGGCGCCACATACACGCCTTCGCCGACGCCCCAGCCGGCACCCGTATCACTGACACCGTGCACACCCGGCTTCCGGGGAGTTTCCTCGAGGCCACCTTCGCCTATCGGCAACACCAGCTGCTGGAGGATCTCACCCGTATAGCGGAGTTCCGGGCTCTCGCCGGCGCCCCCACCGAGCCGCTTACCATTGCTCTCACCGGTGCCGGCGGCTTCGTGGGCACCCATCTCGCCGCCCAGCTGCGCACCTCCGGTCACACC
This sequence comes from Corynebacterium sp. 11A, assembly GCF_008930935.1. Classification (NCBI taxonomy): domain Bacteria; kingdom Bacillati; phylum Actinomycetota; class Actinomycetes; order Mycobacteriales; family Corynebacteriaceae; genus Corynebacterium; species Corynebacterium sp. 11A. The sequence goes on along the minus strand of NZ_PQMR01000001.1, from coordinate 453,702 downwards.
GTAATCGAGCTCAAACGCGGCTCTGATCTGAAACTCGGCCAACGCCGCTGGCATACGACTCTGCCCGATGAGGATCTCCTCGATGGTGTGGATGTGCTCATCCACCTTGCCGGCGAGTCCATCGCCGGCCGCATGAGTGAATCCCACCGCGACAAGATCCGCCACTCCCGCGTCACCCCCACCCGCCGCCTCGCGGAATTGGTGGCCGCGTCTGAGACCTGCCACGCCATGATCGTCGCCTCCGCAGTGGGTTTCTACGGCCCCGACCGTGGCGATGAACTCCTCGATGAGACCGCCGAACGCGGCGAGGGCTTTTTGGCCGATGTGGTCGCCGATTGGGAGGATGCCTGCGCTCCAGCCCGCGATGCTGGGAAGCGCGTGGTGAATCTTCGCACCGGGCTCGTCATGGGCGCCGCTGGTGGCATGCTGCCCGGACTGCGCGCCGCCTTCGGCGCGGGTCTTGCCCCGCAGGTGGGTACCGAGGGCGGCTATCTGCCCTGGGTAAGTATCGATGATCTCACCTCCATGTATGTCCGCGCCGCCGTTGATCCGAAGATGTCCGGCCCCTTCAACGCCACCGGCCCTCAGCCAGTGCGTTCCGAGGAATTTGGCGACACCCTCCAGGGCGCGATGCACCGCAGATTCGTGGTGCCGATCCCAGCGGTGGCCCCCAAGCTGATGATGGGCCCCATCGCCTCCGAGGAGCTGCTGATGACCTCGCAGAACGCGGTGCCCACCAAGTTTGAGAAGCTGGGCTACCGTTTCACCCACCCCACGCTAGCGGCGACGTTCGCCCACGAGCTTGGCGGCGAGACGCTCTTCGACGCCACCACAGGCGACGATTCCTAAACCTTTTTCGTATCTCCACCTATCCCCCGTCATCTTTGCTTTAAGGAGTGAATCAGTGGATTCAGCCGAAACCGCTGCCGACGAGCAGCTACTCATGCCCCTCACCATCGAGCGAGTGGCCACCGTGCTGCGCGAACAGGACCTCGAGTTCGACACCATCGAGGGCGCTATTCGCACTGGCTTCTATGACGCCGCCATCGGCATCGTGGTACACGAGGGCACCTTGCTGCTCGACGCTCGCTGGCGCGGCGAGCCGAGCCCCGAGCAGGGCAATGATCTGCTGCAAGCAGCCCATGAATGGAACGTGCTGGAAATAAAACCCACCATGTATGTGGGGGCCGCCTCCGGCAGCGAGGACGGTGTGGAAGTACACCTGCAGCGCGCCTTGCCTGCGCTGAATAAAGCCGGTGGCTACACCCACAATCAGCTGGGGCTATTCGTGGTCTCCTTCTTCACCGCCACGGCCACCGCCTGTGACTATCTCGCCAACTCTTTCCCTGATCTGGTCACCTGGGAGCGCCCCGAGACGGAGCCCATCCCCGAGGCCAATGCGCCCGCCACCACCTCAGAGAACGACAACGCTTAAAGGATCACGCCGTGCCTGAACTCAACGCAGTCACCTATGCCCGCGTCAAGGACGCCTTGGCCAGTGTCGATGTGGAACTGGAAGACATCGACTTCCCTGATGTGGGCCACGCCCGCCTCAATAACATCGATACCTTCATCGCCGTGCTGGACAATCAGTCCGTGATTGTGCGCGCCGAATACCCTCTCGAGTCCCTCGAGGGCCCGTGGTTTGCTGCCTGCAACCACTTCAATGCTCGGCTGCACGGGGTAAAAGCAGTAGTCGCCACCTCCGGCGATACCCACGGCCTGCGCACCGAGTCCGAGTTCCCTGTCTCTGCCTACATGAGCGATACACAGCTGCAGGAGTCGCTGGAGATCCGCATCGATCTGGTTCTTGCCGGTATGAAGGCCCTGCAGGATCTCGGGAAAAAGTAAGTTCACTATCGTGGCCCGCCGCTCCCATCCCGCAGCACTACGCATCTTTGAGGCTGTTCATGCCTGGTTGCGTAGTGTGCGCCTGCCGGTGAGGTTCGACCATGAGTCCTTTCTCGTCACCACCGACCACGCCGCAGTAGAAATCACCTACGATCCCTACCGTGATGCTCTAGTGGTGCACGGTGTGTGGCCCAAGGAGGCCACCGTCGATACCTTCGAGCGCTTGACGAACTTTGTGGACTTTTGGAACGTCAACCGCATTCAGCCCATCGGCTATATGCTCACCGGCGAGGACGCCTCCCTCGGTGTGGGCTGTGTGGTACATCTTCCCGATGCCTCCCAGTGCACCGCGGATGAATTGGGTGATGCCGTCGACCATTACCTCGCGATGGTGGACATCTTCTTCATCGAAATGGAACACTTCTTACCCGATGTGTGTGGTACCACTGTGGATCACCACCACTACATGCTGCGGCTGCCCACCATGCCGATTATCGAAAGCCCGCCCCGATGAGCGTTCATTATCTCCATCTCGTGGAGGCGATCTCCGCCCACGCCCGCATCATCGATCGGCACCGAGGGATACGATTCTGCTTTCCCGACCATCCCTTGGTCTTTCACGCCCATCTTCGTGCCCCGGCGGTGATGTTCATCAGCGCGAGCGAAGCCTTGCGGGAGTCCTATACCGCCGAACAGCGCCACGACGCTGTTCTCGCCGCCAATGGCTACCACCAGGAGGGCCATCACGCGAAGCTCGGGATCGGCCAGATCGGCCTGACAGAGGCGCTCACCGCCATGGGCACCGCATCGACCTACCTCGTTGACTCGCTCACCACCGCCCGCTTGGAGCGGCATGTCTTACGCTGCTGCTACGACATTGCCGACGCGCTGCACTGGCTGAGCACCACCCTCGATACCCCCACCATCGTTCCCGCTCCCAGCCCTGAGTGGTTGCCCCTCACGCTCAATGGGCCGTGGACGGAGCCGGATACACGCGCCTAGGACGGACCAACACAGAAAACAACCGCCGAATCTGCTGCTACTACGCAGCAGAGTTCTCGGCGGTATCCGGCGTTTCGGTAGAGAACGAATCTCAGCGACCAGTGCGGGTCTTTAGTGGTCTTGTTCCGGCCCTAGCTCATGCTCTGGCTCAGCCACTGCGGCGGCATCGCTCTCGGCGGGGATGTCCTCAACGTCTAGCGGACGCTCCTCATCGTCAACCGTGACGGGCACGGGGCCTTCGAGGGTGTCGTTGGCCTCGTCGCAGGCGTACTCATCTGCGTCGCTCTCCACGGGTTGAAGTTCCTCGGCTGTAATGTCCTCGAGGTTCTTTGCCACCGCGTCGAGCACGGCATTGATATAGGGCGAGGCAACGGGGGTGGAGTATTCGCTACCAAGCTCTACCCCCTCCACCACGGCGGTGCGACGCGGCACATCGGGGTTGAAGAGCAGCTCCCAGCCAGAGACACGCAGAATGGCGCGGTCTACAGCAGGCAGGCGATCAAGTTCCCACTCGGCGGCGAGGAAGCGCTCGATGACCTCATCGATGCGGTCGAGCTCGACCGCAACACCCTCGACGATCTCGCGGGTATAGGGCTTGATGGGAGCTACCCCAACATTACGGTCCTGGGAGAGCGCCGCGCGCTCATCCACCAAGGCCACGGGATCGATATCGCGGGCCTCTGCCTCGAAGAGGATATCGACGGCGCGGCGACGCGCCTTATACCGAGTTCCCCGCCGCTTGAAGTCAGTCACAGTCTCCTCAGAACTTCCTGATAGTAAAAAGAATGCGCACGCCGCGCGGCACTTGTCCGCGAGACGTGCATGTTCAGTGTGGTGCTTAGTTGTTCACGCGGGACAGGTACTCGCCGGTGCGGGTATCGACCTTCACCACGTTGCCGGTCTCGAGGAAAAGCGGCACCTGGATCTCGGCGCCAGTCTCGAGAGTGGCGGGCTTGGTGCCGCCGGTGGAGCGGTCGCCCTGCAGACCCGGATCGGTGTGCTCCACCTTGAGCTCCACGGCCACAGGCAGATCGGCGAAGAGAGCCTCACCCTCGTGGAAGGAGACCTGCACGGGCATGTTCTCCAGCAGGAAGCGGGCGGAATCACCGATCAGGTGCGGCTCTAGCTCGACCTGCTCGAAGGTCTTATCGTCCATGAACACGTAGGCGGTGCCGTCGTTGTACAGGTAGGTCATGTCGCGGCGATCCACCAGCGCGGTCTCCACCTTCACGCCGGCATTGAAGGTCTTGTCTACGGTCTTGCCGGAGACAACATCCTTCAGCTTGGTGCGCACGAATGCGGGGCCCTTGCCCGGCTTGACGTGCTGGAACTCGATAATCTGCTGCAGCTTGTTATCAATCTTCAGCACAAGACCATTCTTGAAATCGGCGGTAGTTGCCACGTGTTTAGCTCCTTCGGGCCCGCGCCCAACGACGTCGGCTGCGGGAAAGGTTTCCCCGCCGCCGCGCGGCGCGAGCACTCAACAATTTGAAAGCGTGTACTTGACCAAACCAGACTACACCACGGTGAGCTGCTTGCTCACCTTGGTAATAATCTCGGGCTGGCCGTCGGTGATGATGAGGGTGTCCTCGATACGCACGCCACCCTTGCCGGGAACGTAAATACCCGGCTCGATGGTCAGCGTCATGTCCTTCTCCAGCACGTGGGTGCTGGTCTGGGCGGCAGCGGGGGCCTCGTGTACATCGAGACCAACGCCGTGGCCGGTGGAGTGCACAAAGTACTCGCCATATCCGGCTTCCTCGATGACGTCGCGGCAGGCGCGGTCGATATCGACCAGCTTCGCGCCAGGTCGCGAGGCCTCCACACCGGCGAGCTGGGCCTTGAGCACCACCTCGTAGATCTCGCGGGCAAAATCGCTGGCCTCGCCGATCATGATGGTGCGGGTCATATCCGAGTTAAAGCCGCGGTCGTGGGCACCGAAGTCGATGGTGACGATATCGCCGTGCTCGAGCACCCTATCGCCGGCGCCGTGGTGCGGCTTCGCCGAGTTTGGGCCCGAGGCCACAATGGTATCGAAGGACACCCGCTCGGAGCCGAGCATGCGCATCCGGTACTCCAGATCTGCGGCGACCTGCCGCTCGGTGCGGCCCGCGGCCACCTCGCCCGCTGCGAGCATGTCCAGATAGGCTTGGGAGGCCAGCGCCGCGACGTCGCGCAGCCGCTGCTTTTCCACATCGTCCTTGATCAGGCGCAGTTTCTCGATGATGCCGCTGACCGGCACCAAGGTGACGTCCTCTGGGCAGGCCTTTTCTAGGGCTTCCAGTTCAGAGACGGTGACATAATCGGCCTCGTAGCCCACCCGGCGATGCCCTTCCACCCGCTTGAGCAGCCCGGTAGCGCAGCGGCGCTCCAGCACGGCCTCAATATCCGGTACTTCTTCCGCGATCTGAGTGGTGTAGCGGCCATCGGTGGCGATGCTGGCGGTGAGATCCTTATTCACCAGCAGTGCTGCATTAGATCCGGAAAACCCGGAGAGGTAGCGCACGTGGGTGAGATGAGTGACCAGCATGACATCGACGCGTTGGCTGTTCAGCTCGGCAGATAGAGCGCGGCGGCGGGTGAGGAATCGGGTATCGCTCAAAGACATCTATTTCAGGGCCCCTCTCGGCTCAAATCGTGTGGTGTGGATCTAGCTCAACTCTAGGTGATTCGCTCCGCCAGATACTCGAGGGCAAGTTCATAGCCTTTCACCCCAAGGCCGGCGATCACTCCGAGCGCGATCGGGCTGAGGTAGGAATGGTGGCGGAAAGGCTCGCGGGCGTGCACATTCGAGATGTGTACCTCGACGAAGCCCTGGCCATCGGCGATCTCGGCGAGGGCATCGCGCAGCGCCACCGAGGTATGGGTAAACCCGCCGGGATTGATGATGACTGCGGCACCCCGATCGGCGGCGTCGTGCACCCAGTCGATGAGCTGGCCCTCGTGATTGGACTGGCGGCACTCCACCGCGAGGCCCAACTGCTGGGCGCGACTGGCGAGCCGCTGCTCGACGTCGTCAAGCGTCGTGCTGCCATAGACCTCGGGCTGGCGCTTGCCGAGACGGTTGAGGTTCGGACCGTTGAGAATTAGGACGTCCATGCCACCACCTGCTCATAGGCCTGGCGCAGCTGCTCTTCGGTGGTGTCCTCGAGGCGGGTGGTCTCCCCCACCCCGGTGAGACCAACGAAGCGAATAGAGCCGCCGCGGTTCTTTTTATCCTTGCGCATGCCGGCGAGCAGCTGCTCAAAGCTGGCGCCGTTGTAGCCGGTGGGCAGGCCCACGCTGGAGATGATCGCGCGGTGGCGCTCCACTTCGGCCGCCGAGAGCTCGCCACGGATGTGCGAGAGCGCGGCAACATACATCATGCCCACCGCCACCGCATCTCCGTGGCGCCACCGGAACTGCTCATTGAGCTCCACAGCGTGGCCGAAGGTGTGACCATAGTTGAGGATCTCGCGCAGATTCGATTCCTTCAGATCGGCCGCGACGACCGCAGCTTTAACCGCCACGGAGCGAGCAATCAACTCCGGCAGGTGCCCAGTAGGATCCACGCAGGCGGCCGGATCGGACTCATAGAGGGCGAGAATCTCCGGATCGCGGATCAAGCCGGTTTTGATGATCTCCGCAGATCCGGCGATGATCTCTTCCCGTGGCAAGGTCCCGAGACAATCAAGATCGATGAATACACCGAAGGGCTCGTGGAAGGCGCCAACGAGGTTTTTCCCGGCCGCGGTATTGATTCCGGTTTTGCCGCCGACAGCGGCGTCCACCATCGCCAGCAGCGTGGTGGGGCAATGAATCACCTTGATGCCGCGCATCCACGAGGCGGCGATGAAACCAGCGGCGTCGGTGCAAGCACCACCGCCAACAGAGACCACTACATCGCGGCGAGAAAATTCGAGCCTGCCCAGCTCGTCCCACATGCGCCCCGCTTCGGCGAGGGTTTTTCCGGATTCCGCATCAGCCAGCTTAAGAGGATGTACCTCCATACCGGCGGAGCTGAGAGCGGCGCCAATCCGCGTCGCGATGTGCTTCACGGAATGCTGATGGATAATCGCGACCTTGCGGGCGTCTGCGGCGCTGCTCACCAGCTCGGTCAGCGCCGGCGCGATACCGTGATCGATGACGACCTCATAAGGAGAGGCGCTGCTAACGGGGATGGAACGCATGATTGTCCTTGCTACGGGGTATTAGACGCTGGGCTCGGGTTCGCAGACGGTCTCGAGATAGGCGAGCACGTCGGCTACCACTCGCTGCGGGCTGCGCTCATTGGAGCGAACGCGGAAGGTGGCCACATCCTTGTAATAGCCGATGCGCTCGTCGTAGAGCTGCTGATAGCGCTCGCGCGGATTCTCGGACTGCAGGATGGGCCGTGAAGAATCCTGGGCGGTGCGACGTAGCCCCTCCTCCACGGAGATATCGATCCACACCACGGAGTGATGATCGAGTGCGGCGCGCACGGAATCAGTGACCACTGCCCCGCCGCCGAGGGAGACAATAGCGTCCTGATCGAGGGCTTCTGCGACCACTTCTGCCTCGAGAGCGCGGAACTTTTGCTCACCGAGGCGGGAGAATACGTCGCCGCACGGCTCGCCTTCGCGCTCTTGGATCATCTGATCAGTATCCACAAGGGGGATGTTCAGCGCCCGCGATAGGCGGCGACCAATGGTCGATTTCCCCGCACCAGGCAGGCCAACGAGAACAACTCGAGGGGTTCCCATGTGTTTTTAGAACTCCAATCGCTTAGCAACGCTTTCGGTATAAGTATCGACATTTCGCTTAGTCTCGGCAAGCGAATCACCGCCGAATTTCGCCAGCACAGCGCGGGCGAGGACGAGAGCAACCATCGCTTCGGCCACCACTCCGGCGGCGGGGACGGCGCACACATCGGAGCGCTGGTGGATGGCGGTGGCAGCATCGCCAGAAGCCATATCCACTGTTTGCAAAGCCCGCGGCACCGTAGAGATCGGCTTCATGGCAGCGCGCACGATCAGCGGCTGACCATTGGTCATGCCACCCTCGAGGCCACCAGCCCGGTTGGACAGCCGGTCCACGCCATCGGCGGTACGCACCATCTCATCGTGGGCCTGGGAGCCGGGGCGGACAGCTTCGAGGAATCCATCGCCGATCTCCACGCCCTTGATGGCCTGGATGCCCATGATCGCTCCCGCCAATTGGGCGTCGAGTCGGTCCTCGCCGGAGGTATAGGAGCCCAAACCGATGGGCAAGCCATTGACCACGACTTCCACCACGCCGCCGAGGGTATCGCCGGACTTTTTCGCCTTATCGATATGTGCGATCATGGACTCCTCGGCGGCCTTATTGGCGGCTCGCACCGGCGAGGCGTCGATCTCCTCGAGCTGCTCGAAGCTGGGGGTGGGACCGTCATAGGGCTCGGATTCGCCGATCGAGATCACATGGGAGAACACTTCCACTCCGATGGTCTCGCGCAGGAAGTTGCGCGCCAGCACACCAAGGGCCACCCGGGCCGCAGTTTCGCGGGCGGAGGCGCGCTCCAGAACGGGCCGAGCCTCGTCGAATCCGTACTTGATCATGCCGGAGAAATCGGCGTGCCCGGGCCGAGGCCGAGTGAGCTTGGCACCGCGGCCGGAAGACATCGCCTTCTGTACCTCAGGGTCGTCCTCATCCAATGGCGAGGCAGACATGATGGTGGTCCACTTAGGCCACTCGGTGTTGCCGATCATGATGGCGATCGGTGCACCCATCGTTCTGCCGTGGCGCACCCCAGTGAGCAGGGACAGCTCATCGGCTTCGAACTTCATGCGCGCGCCGCGGCCATAACCGAGCCGACGACGAGCGAGATGCGCCGAGATCTCCTCCAAGGTGATCGGCACGCCCGCAGGCAGGTGTTCCATGGTGGCGATTAAGGCTTGACCGTGGGATTCCCCAGCTGTAGTCCATCGAAGCATGCCCCATATTCTTGCACGCCGCGGCTGGATACACGCACATCTACCCCCGTTTAATTTCGGCGCCCTTAAACCTTGGCGCACAGCAACGCAGCGATGAGCGTCGCCGACACCATCCCCGGCCCATGCGGGACGCGACCGCGCGCTAATGCCGAGGGCAGGAGCTGAAAGTGTTGGAGGGTAGCGTCGATAAGCGTCAATAATGCGGCACCGGCGATGACCCACGGCAGCACGAGCACACCCTGAGCTGCAGCGATGACACCTAGAGAGACGGCGAGTTTGACGTCCCCTCCGCCGATTCCCCAGTTCCGCCACCACGCGAGCCCATAGCTGACGCCCCAGAGCAGCCCTCCCCACCACGCGCTGGGAAAGAGCAGTAGCGCCATGAGGATGGCTGGCAGGGTGAGCGTGTTGGGCAGGCGGGCGTGAATGCGATCCCAGCCGGCGGCAGAAATGAGAAGCACGCACACGCTGCTCAGTAACAGCTGTTGCGCAATGCCGCCACCGGGCGCGACGCAGACGATTGTGGACACATACTCCCCCTCGATATGTGCTGAGATATCCGGCTCGCTCCACCGTGCTGACACGGGGCCGGAAGCTTAACGAGCGCCGGCGATCTCGGTGGCCGATACCCCAGTTGCTTCAGCGAGCGCGGCCACCATCGAGTCCTTGGGCGCGGCCACGCCGGTGAATTGTTCGAATTGACTAAAGGCCTGAAAGGCGAGCATGCTCAGCCCGCCCACGCACGCCAGACCGCGCGTCCTCCCGAGTGCGACGAGCGGGGTGGGCCATGGATCGTAGATGACATCGAAGACAGGCGCGTGGGCGATATGCTCTTCCTTGTCCTGGACCACGGCGGCGGGCACCGTGGAGATCACCACGGCACTGCGGCGGCAGGCCTCGTCAATCCCCGCCGTGTCCTCCCATGACAACCAGCGAAGTGGCGCCTCGCAGAGCGAGCGCAGCTCCTCGGTTTTATCGCTGCGGTTAATCACGGTGATCTCTGCGGCACCAAGCTGTCCTGCGGCATAGATGGCAGGACGGGCGGTACCGCCACTGCCGATGACCACCACGGGCTCACCGGCCAACTCCACGCCGAGTACCCCGAGCCCGCCGTAGATCCCCTCCACATCGGTATTATCAGCGCGCCACCCGTTCTCGCAGCGCACGAGCGTATTGGCCGAGCCGATGGCACGGGCGCGCGGGCTGCGTTCAACAGCGTGGGCAGCGGCATCGAACTTGCAGGGCATCGTCACCGAAAAACCGGCGATCTCCGGATCTGCGGCGGCCTCCGCCATGACCGTGGCCATCTCCTCGGCGGAGGTGTCGCGGCGGCCGTAGCTCCACTGGCTCAGGCCAGCGGCTCGGTAGCCGGCGTTATGCAATACCGGGGAGAGAGAATGGGCGATCGGGGATCCTAAAACTGCGGCGCGTGGCATGTCTGCCATTGTCTCGCCTCGCTCGGGCGCTGTCCACACACCGCAGCGAGGTGGGGGGGGCGGCACGGGGGATACGCGGCGACGCTTCACCCCACTGCACACCCCTTCGCTCCGGCCTTCCACAGACATGCAGTACGCCCGCCCCCATTACGTAGGAGGCGGGCGTCATGCGTGCCCCAAGGCCTGTACCCCAGTATGGAGCTTTCGCCCCAGAACCCTATGGCTTAGGGAGCTTCCGGTGCGGGCGGCTCGGGCGCTGCCGGGGGCTCGGGTTCCTCGCGGCTGCTGTCGAGCACGCCGTTTTGGATGGCGCGCTGAGTATCAGCCTGGTGCTGGTCAAAGTTATCGTTGAACACGGTCGTGCCGTCCTTATCCACCGTCACGAAGAACAGCCAGTTGCCCTCGGCTGGGTTCTCCATGGCGCGCAGCGCCTCCTCAGAGGGGGCAGCGATGGGAGTCTCGGGCAGACCCTCCTTGGCATAGGTATTCCACGGGGTGACGCGGGAGCGGTCCTTATCGGTGGTGGCCACCTCCACCTCGGGCAGGCCGTAGTTCACGGTGGAGTCGAACTCCAGGCGCATCGGCTCATGCAGGCGGTTGAGAATAACTCGGGCCACCTTGTCAAAGTCACCGGCCGGGGCCTCGCGCTCGACCAGGGATGCGGCGATGAGTAGCTCATAGGGGCTGAGACCGACGGCTTGGGCGCGGGCCACGATATCGGTGTCGTTGTAGATCTTGGTGGAGCGGGCCACCAAGTCCTTCAGCACTGCAGTGGCATCGGCCTTGGGGTCGATCACATAGGTACCGGGGGCGATAAGCCCCTCGAGACGCTTCGGATCCGCCCCGCGAGCACGCACCGGCTCGAGTGCCCACGCGGGCACACCGAGCTCTTCGAGGTTCGCATTGGCGGCCGCTTTTTCCAGCTCTGGCAGCGGGATACATGCACCGGCTGCGTCCTCGCAGCTGATACGGGAGATCTCGGAAAGAAGACCGGGCCGGATTTCGCCACTGACGGCGCGGACATCCATCAGGGTCTGGCCGCCGGGTACCTGCAACGCCTCGGCCTTATTGGCTGGATCCACGAGCGCTGCCACGGCCGCCTCGGCGCTCATCTCGCCCTGCAGACGGTAGAAGCCGGGCTGAATGCTCGCGGCATCAGGGTTCGCGCCGGCCGCCCGCTGGAAGGCGCCATTGGACTTCACGATGCCGCGATCGACCAACTCCACTCCCAACTCGGAGACGGACTCGCCCTCGTTGATCTGCACGAGCTCGATCTCGCCATTGCCCTCGCCGGAGTAGTCGGCGAGGCTCGGTGGATTTGCGCGCATCACAGCGATGTAGATGACGGAGCCGATGATAAGCAGCAGAGAGGCAACCAATATAGCCACACCGCGCTGGCGCCTTTTGACATACACCGGTTCCATGCGCCTACCGCGCCGGGCTTGAGGACGTTGAGCCATAACTTATTTGAGCCTCTCAGAATCTTTACTCCTCGCCCTCGCGGCAGAGGCGGTTGTTCCGCGCATCCAGCCACGATTGCAAGATTTCCACTGCAGCTGCCTGATCAATCACGTCTCGACTCGTGCGACTGGAACGCCCCACCGTGTGCATTGCCTGGGTGGCCACGACGGTGGTGAGGCGTTCATCGGCGAAACGCACGGGAATGGTGCGCCCCGCGCGACTCAGCCGCCGGTTAATCCGGAACGCGATTTCTTTGGCATGCTTGACTGACTTGGAGCCATGTCCCTTGAGATCGCGCGGCAAACCGACCACGACCTCCACTACCTGACCGTCCTCGATGATCTCGATCAGACGGTCAATGTCCGCTAGGTCTCTGCCCCCGAACCCCGTCTGGCGCTGCACGGTTTCCACCGGCATAGCCAGCGAGGCGTCGCGATCCGACATGGCGACACCAATACGGGCCGTCCCGACATCAATACCAAGCCGTCGACCCACTCCGGGATCATCAACCCCAGGCTCATCGGGAACTGGTTTATTGGCCATTCGCATCTTTCTATCTTCACAACGGGCATTGAGCACATAGCTACATTTACAATGTAGCGATTCGTAACCGTTTAGTGACAAATATTCCTGCGTGTGTTGCCCAGTAATATGGCTTTTCGACGCCTCCATCCCCTTCCCCACCCACGCTCAGTCAAGCGTCAAACCTTGATTGATAGACGCCTCAGGAACGGCGAGCCGCGCCAATTCAACGCAGAAAAATTTTTCCAAAAAAATGAAACACCCATCCCTTATGCCTCGGGATGGGTGCACGCGTTGCGGGAGTCTAGCCCTCGAGTGCTGCGGCTACTGCAGCGAAACCGGCAGGGATGCCGGAGACATCAGAGCCAGAGCCCTGGGCCATATCCGGCTTGCCGCCGCCGCGGCCACCAATGTGGCTGCCGAAGATTTTGACCAGCTCGCCGGCCTTGATCCCTTGGGACACCGCCTGCGTGGTGGCAGCAACGATGAAGGGCACCTTGCCACCATTATCGCTGGCCAGCACCACCACACCGGCGCGCTCGCCGAGGCGGTTCTTCAGATCAGAGGCCATCTCGCGCAGATCTCCGCCAGAGAGATTATCGGCCGGGGTCGCGGTGATCAGCTCATAGCCGCCTACCGGCCGAGCCGAGGAGAGGATCTCGCCGGTCTGGGCGGCCAGCTGCTGCTTGTGCAGCTGGGCGATCTGCTTCTCGGCGGACTTGAGCTTCTCGGTCAGCTGAGAGATCCGCTCCGGCAGCTCTTCGCTGGGGGCCTTCAAGGAGCTAGCGAGACCAGCGGCGAGGGCACGCTCGCGGGAGAGGTAGGAAAAGGAATCCAAGCCGGAATAGGCCTCAATGCGGCGCACCCCAGAGCCCACCGAGGACTCGCCCAGCACGGCCACGGGGCCGATCTGAGAAGAGTGCCGCACGTGGGTGCCGCCGCAGAGTTCCATGGAGAAGGGGCCACCGATTTCCACCACGCGCACATTGCGGCCATAGTTCTCGCCGAAGAGCGCCATCGCGCCCATGGCCTTGGCCTCGTCCAGGGTGGTTTCGATGGTATTGACCTGGTGGTCGGAATCCACAGCCTGATTGGTGATGTACTCAATCTGCTGCATCTGCTCAGGGCTCAAGGCCTGCGTGTAGTTGAAATCGAAGCGCAGATAGCCGGGCTTATTCATCGAGCCAGCCTGGACGGCTGTAGGGCCGAGCACCTCCCGCAGCGCAGCGTGAATGAGGTGGGTGGCGGAGTGTGCCTGGCGGGCGGCGTGCCGCCATGCCGGATCGACAGCGGTGTGCACCTGCGCGCCCACACCCAATTCACCGCCGACCACACGGGCCTTGTGCACCCACAGCTTCTTGCCGATCTTCTGCACGTCGCTGACTTCAAGATCGGCGGAGCCTGCGGTAATGCGGCCGCGATCACCCAGCTGGCCGCCTGCTTCGGCATACATCGGCGAGACGTCGAGGATCACCTCGACCTCCTCGCCCGAGGAGGCGACGTCGAGACGCTGCCCCTGGCGGATCAAACCCAGCACGCGGGACTCGGAATCGAGGTTGTCATAGCCCACGAATTGGGTAGGGTGATCGTCCACGAACTCGCGGTAGACGGACATGTCGGCATGGCCGTGCTTCTTGGCCACGCTATCGGCCTTAGCCCGAGCGCGCTGCTCAGCCATGAGCTGATCGAAGCCCTCGCGATCCACGTCGAGGCCAGCCTCGGCGGCCATCTCGAGGGTGAGATCGATCGGGAAGCCATAGGTGTCGTGCAGGGCGAAGACCTTATCTCCGGAGAGGCTTTTAACCCCAGCAGCGCGGGCTTCGGCGGCGGCATTATCAAATAGGTGCGTCCCAGATTCGAGAGTGCGTAGGAAGGCCTTTTCCTCATTGGTGGCCACCTGCAGAATGCGGGCGCGGGCCTCCGTGATCTCCGGGTAGGACAGCTCCATGGTGTCCATGATGGTGTTCATCAGCTGTTTCATAGTCTCGCCGGTGGCCCCGAGCAGCTTGGCGGAGCGGATGATCCGGCGCAAGAGCCGGCGCAGAATATAGCCACGGCCCTCATTGCCCGGGGTAACACCGTCGAGGATGAGCATCATGCCGGTGCGGGAGTGGTCGGCGATCACGCGGAAACGAATATCGTTCCGGTGGTTCTTGCCATAGGTGGCGCCGGTGAGGGTCTCTGCCACGTCAATGACGGGGCGCAGCAGATCCGTCTCGTAGACATTGTCCACGCCCTGCATAATGCAAGCAACGCGCTCAATGCCGAGACCGGTATCAATGTTCTTCTTCGGCAACGGACCGAGGACCTCGAAGGAGTCCTTGCCGGTGCCTTCGCCGCGCTCATTCTCCATGAACACGAGGTTCCAGATCTCCATGTAGCGGTTATCATCCGCCACTGGGCCACCCTCTTGGCCATATTCGGGGCCGCGATCGTAGTAGATCTCGGAGCAGGGGCCACAGGGGCCGGGAATGCCCATGGACCAGTAGTTATCTGCCATGCCTAAGCGCTGGATGCGCTCGGTGGGCACACCAATCTTCTTATTCCAGATATCGGCGGCCTCATCATCGTCGAGATACACCGTTACCCAGAGGCGCTCCGGGTCGAGGCCATAGCCACCCTCGGCAACATCTCCGGTGAGCAGCTCCCAAGCGTGGGTGATCGCGCCTTCCTTGAAATACTGGCCGAAGGAGAAGTTGCCGGCCATCTGGAAGAAGGTGTTGTGGCGGGTGGTAATTCCCACCTCCTCGATGTCGAGGGTGCGCACACACTTCTGGATGGAGGTGGCCGTGCCATTGGGGAAAGGTGGATTCTGCTGGCCCAAGAAGTAGGGCTTGAAGGGAACCATGCCGGCGTTCACGAACAGCAGGGTGGGATCGTCAAGAATCAGCGAGGCGCTCGGCACGGCCTCGTGGCCTGCCTTCACGAAGTGCTGCGTAAAACGCTCTCGGATCTCATGAGTCTGCACGAAAAATTCCTCGCTTCACCGTGGTATGAGTGTCAATCTCTGGGTAGTTTACTCTTTAGCCGCGTACGATCCTGCGCAGGCGGCCGATAAAATCATACAGACGCTTTTCCGCACCGTGGGTGCTCGGCTCATAGTAGACGGCATCCTCCAGCGCTTCGGGGATATAACGCTGCGCCACCACCCCACGCGGATCATCATGCGGATAGCTATAACCCACCGCATTGCCCAGCTTCTTTGCGCCTTCATAGTGCCCGTCGCGCAGGTGCTGCGGCACCGGATAGTTCTTGCCTTGGCGCACATCCTCGAGCGCGCGGTCGATGGCCCGATACACCGCATTGGACTTCGGTGCCGTAGCCAAATGCACCACCGCTTGGGCGAGCACGATACGTCCCTCGGGCAGGCCGATCAACTGTACGGCTTGGGCAGCGGCGGTAGCGGTGCTGAGCGCGGTGGGATCGGCCATGCCGATATCCTCGCTGGCGGCGATCACCAGCCGGCGGGCAATAAAGCGGGGGTCCTCCCCTGCATCGATCATCCGTGCCAGATAGTGCAAGGCCGCATCCACATCCGAGCCGCGAATGGATTTGATGAAGGCACTGGTGACGTCATAGTGCTGATCTCCATCGCGGTCATAGCGCACGATCGCGCGATTGACGTTGTCTGCGATGGTCTCCAGAGTGAGCGTGCCGCCATCCTCGACGGCCTCCGCGCAGGCCTCGAGATAGGTGAGGCTGCGACGACCATCGCCGCCGGCGAGCAGCACCAGCTGCTCTAAGGCTTCATCGTCGGCGCTAATGCGGCCACCGATTCCGCGTTCGTCCTCGAGGGCGCGTGTGATCAGTTGCTTAATGGACTCATCCTCCAGCGGGTTGAGCTGGAGTAAGAGCGAGCGTGAGAGCAGCGGCGAGACAACCGAAAAACTCGGGTTTTCCGTGGTGGCGGCCACGAGCAATACGGTGCGGTTTTCCACTGCGGCCAGCAGCGCGTCTTGCTGCGTTTTCGAAAAACGGTGGACCTCATCAATAAAGAGCACGGTTTGCTGGCCCTGGATGAGGCGACGGCGCGCCTCATCGATGACCGCGCGCACCTCCTTCACCCCGCTATTAAGCGCTGAGAGCGCCACGAAGTGCCGGCCGGTGGCGGCACTCACCAGCGAGGCGATTGTGGTCTTTCCCGTCCCCGGCGGGCCATACAGAATCACCGAGGCGTCGCCAGAGCCCTCCACCAGCCGCCGCAGCGGCTTACCTGGTCCAAGAAGGTGATCTTGTCCCACCACCTCGTCGAGGCTGCGCGGGCGCATCCGCGCCGCCAAGGGGGCGGCGGCACCGGGATGGAAATAGTCCGCAGCGGAGGATCCTGCCGACATCCCTGCTATGCCGCCCGTGCCGGCCACGTCCACTCCGGCCGTATCAAACAGGCCTTGTTGGGGCATGTGTGCTCCACCTACTCCTAGTGGGTGCTCTCGCGCAGCGTCTCGGCGAAGTCGGCACCGACGAATCGATCGATCACGTGCTGGGCAAAATCCACCACGGCGGGGAAACGGGGATCGTCTGAACGCTGGGCAAAGCGGATGAGCGCATCGAAGGTTTCGTAGATGTCGATCTTCGCGAGTCTTTCCAGCTCAGCGGTGTCGTCGAAGGAGTCGAGCATCTGCTGTGCGGACCACCCCAAGTTGGTGTTCTGCGCGGCATCATCGACGGACTCCTCGGCTGGGTTCATCTGATCGAGAATGTTGAGCGCGCCGAAATTGAGATGCCAGATCGACAGCACTGCCCAGCCCACGAGCGCGGTGACAATGCGGGCGCGTAAGCGCTCGGGGTTATTCACGTTCGGCCACATGGTGCTCACCTCTTGGCGCCACGCCTCCACGAAGAGATCCGCTTCTTGGTCGCTGAGCCGGTGGGAGAACACGAACTGGGGGAAGCCGGCAACCACGCAGGCCACATCGAAGGTGGCATCGCGGAAGCCCGCCCACTCATAGTCCAAGAATTCCGGACGCTCCGAGTAGACGATGTTATCCGGAGAAAGATCGAAGGGGGTGAATGCACGGTGCTGCCCGGAGACCAGTCGGCGCTGCGCTTCATGGGCGAAACGTCGCACGGTGTCGTCAATGACCACCCCGTGCTTTTCGAGGAATTCCAGCCCCGAGAGCACTCCGGTTTCCAGTGCCTGGTCCCGATACCCGGCATGGGAGGCCTGTGTCCCGTGTTTGGACACCATGCGGCGAAAGAGAATGTCAAAGTCTTGTTCGTGATCGGCAGAGGCCGAGTGCAACAGACCAAGGGCGCGGCCGAGGCGGCGCAGCAAAGAGCGGCGTTGCTCTGTATCGGCGCGATCCATCAGATCGGCAAAGGTATCTACATCGCCACAGTCAGAAATCACCAATAGGCGCTCGTCCATGTCATAGGCCAAAAGCACCGGCCCTGGCCGAACATCATTCGGCAGCGAGGTGGTGAATTGATAGGCCACCACCTCCCGCAGGAAGCGCGTGGGATCAAGAGGATCGTCCGAGGACGGCGAGTGTTTGACCACCACCGTGCGCTCTTGCAGATAGGGCGAGGGGGTGAGCTTCAACCGCAAAACGGTGGAATTGCCCGAGCCCTCGAGAATTTCTGCGCCGACCAACCTGAGGGAACCACCGTACCGCTTGCACAAGAGCTTCTCTGCACGAGCAACCACATGCTCGTGGATCTCTTCGACGGCCGCGGTGGGTGTGATTGTCGCCGACATGGGCGTGATCTCTCCTCGGTGGGGTTATGAGCTAAAAGTATGGTTCGGTTAAGGCTCCCGCGCATGAGCACCGCTCCCCTACGGTCTATGCGCAGCGGAACGGCACTGCCGCTGGGGGCAGACGCGCGACAGTACGCACGCACTCAATTCCTTACAGACATGTGCACCATTGTGCCTGAGCGGAAGGTCCTACCGATAGGTCTTGGGTGATATTCACAGCGACATCACATCCGCAGCCCCATGGCGCGGCGTCGTGTGAGATGGCCGCGGGATGCCCGCCAACTGGGTGCGCGCATGCGAAAGCGAGGGCGCTTCGCCTGCCGCACACTGTGCACGAGACTGCCACCCTCGCTGAGCGCGCTACCGCCATCACTGCGGGTGGCGGCCGCGATGCGTGCGGATTAGGACTGTGCGTCCTTCTCCTTCGGCTTTGCGTCGATGCCCGATTCCTTACGCTGCTGCTTGGTGATCGGCGCTGGGGCTGCCGTGAGCGGATCTACTCCGCCACCAGACTTCGGGAAGGCGATGACATCGCGGATGGAGTCGAAACCGCCCAGTAGGGAAACGATGCGGTCCCAGCCGAAGGCGATACCGCCATGCGGCGGGGCGCCAAAGGCGAAGGCGTCGAGCAGGAAGCCGAACTTCTCTTGAGCTTCCTCATCGCTGATCCCCATCACCTTGAACACGCGCTCTTGCACATCGCGGCGATGGATACGGATGGAGCCGCCACCGATCTCGTTGCCGTTGCAGACGATGTCATAGGCGTAGGCGGTAGCCTCACCTGGGTTCTCATCGAAGCTATCGATCCACTCGGGCTTCGGGGAGGTAAAGGCGTGGTGCACGGCGGTCCACTGGGAGTGTCCCAGAGCCACATCGCCGGAGGCGGTGGCGTCGGCAGAGGGCTCGAACAGGGGCGCATCCACCACCCAGGTGAAGGCCCAGTCGCCCTCCTTGATCAGGCCGAGCTTCTCGGCGATCGCGCCACGGGCCGCGCCCAGCAGGGCACGGGAGGACTTGGCATCGCCGGCGGCGAAGAAGATGCAGTCGCCGGGCTTGGCGCCCACGTGCTCGGCAATGCCGGCGCGCTCGGTGTCGGTGATGTTCTTGGCCACCGGGCCGGCCAGCTCGCCGTCTTCGCCCACGAGAATATAGGCCAAGCCCTTCGCGCCGCGCTGCTTCGCCCACTCCTGCCAGGCGTCCAGCTGACGACGCGGTTGGGAGGCGCCTCCATCCATCACCACGGCGCCGACGTAGTCATTCTGGAAGACGCGGAAGGTGGTGTCCTTGAAGAACTCGGTACATTCCACCAGCGGGATGTCGAAGCGCAGATCCGGCTTATCGGAGCCGTACTTCTCCATTGCCTCCTTGTAGGTCATACGCGGGATCGGGGTGGAGATCTCATAACCGATCTCCTTCCACAGCGCCACTAGGATGTCCTCGGCCAAGGCGATGACGTCTTCTTGGTCCACGAAGCTCATCTCCACGTCCAGCTGAGTGAACTCCGGCTGGCGGTCAGCGCGGAAGTCCTCATCGCGGTAGCAGCGCGCGATCTGGTAATAGCGCTCCATGCCGGCCACCATGAGCAGCTGCTTGAACAACTGCGGCGACTGCGGCAAGGCGTACCATGAGCCCGGCTTGAGACGCGCCGGAACGAGGAAGTCGCGAGCCCCCTCTGGGGTAGAGCGCGTCAGGGTGGGGGTCTCGATCTCGAGGAAGCCGTGGCTATCGAGTACCGCGCGTGCCGCGCGATTGACATTCGAGCGCAGCTTCATGGCGGCCGCCTGGCTGGAGCGACGCAAGTCCAGATAGCGGTACTTCAGACGGGTTTCCTCGCCCACCTCACCGGAGGAGGATGCGTCCTCGATTTGGAAAGGCAGCGCCGAGGCCTCATTGAGGATCTCCAGTTCGGAGACGTTGACCTCCACATCACCGGAGGCAAGGTTCGGGTTTTCGCTTCCTTCCGGGCGTGGCTCGACCACGCCGGTGACCTGTACGCAGAACTCGCTGCGCAGCTTGTGCGCCTGCTCTGCCACCTCGGACTCGCGGAACACAACCTGCGCCACGCCGGAACTATCGCGAAGATCAATAAAGATCACACCACCGTGGTCACGGCGACGCGCGACCCATCCGGTCAGCGTCACGGTGCTACCCGCGGTTTCTTTCCTTAAATCCCCTGCATAATGAGTACGCAACACTGAAGGCTGTCCCTTTCCTTTACATAAATATGTAGATCCGTGCTGAGTTTACCCGCCATAGTGGACATATTCGACACCGGCCCCTGTGCATGCTTATCGACGCCATCTTCGCACCCGCACATCGCCAGTACGCAACGGCCGCAGCAAGATGGCGTCGATAAACGCGAAGAATGTGAGAATATAAACGCATGACTTTTCGTAAAGACGTTACGAGCGAGGGAAGCCGCGCCCGCACCGGCGGCGGTGGCCGAGCGGTAGCGCTAGGTGGCGGCGGCATTGGCACCCTGCTACTTGTGGGGCTGTATCTATTCATGGGCGGCGATATTGGCAGCCTCGGCCAGCTCACTGCGCCCGAGCAAGAAGTACACGGCGAGTCCGGCACGCTGGAGCACTGCCGTACCGGCGAGGACGCCAACGCCTACGACGATTGCCGCGTGATGTTTACCGCCTTGTCGGTCGATGATGTGTGGCGCGAGCAGCTGTCGGCTCAGGCCGGCATCACCTACACTGAGCCCACCCCCGTGCTTTTTGAAGGCGCCACCCAATCAGGCTGTGGCATCGCGCAATCCGCCACCGGCCCCTTCTACTGCCCGCGGGATAACTCCGCTTATTTCGATACCTCATTTTTTAGCCAGCTGGATCAGCTCGGCGGCGATTCCGGCCCGCTCGCCCAGATGTATGTGGTGGCCCACGAATACGGCCACCACATCCAGAATCTGGAAGGCACCCTAGGCTTGAGCGATTACAACGATCCCGGCGCGGATTCGAATGCGGTAAAGATCGAGCTGCAGGCCGATTGCTATGCGGGGCTCTGGGCACACTATGCCGATCAGGGCGAGGATGCCTATCTCGAGCCGATTACCGAAGAACAGGTACAACAGGCCGTGGATACCGCGCGCGCTATTGGTGATGACAATATCCAACAGCAGTCCGGTCGAGAGGTGCAGCCGGATAGTTGGACGCACGGTTCCTCGAAGCAGCGCCAGCAGGCCTTTATGGCTGGCTACACCAGTGGCCGCATGTCCACCTGCGACACCTTAGAGCGCGGCGGCTATACCAACTAACGTTCCGCCCGCCCCGTGATACCCCGATGCGTGGAGAAGGATGGCCCCATGAATGACACCCGCCCCGCCGAGCGCGACGCCAAGCGCAACACCGCGAATGAACCGGCACACCGTGCCCACCAATTCATCGCGGCATTTAACGATATCGAAGCGCACTTTCGCTCGGTGTTGCAGCCGAAGGGCTATGAAGCCTTTGGCTCGATGGCACGCCGCATGGAAAACAGCGGAGCTATCACGTCCCTGCAGTTGATGGAGCTCGAGGCCTTTGTGGATCTGCGCAATGCGATCAGCCACGGTTCTTATCGCGAGGGCGAGCCCATTGCGGAGCCGCGGACCGATACGGTGGCCGCCATTGAGAAGCTGCGCGATGTCTTGCTCAGCCCGCCGCAAGTGGTGCAGGTGATCGGACAGCAAAAGATCTATAGCTTCACCCCAGAGGATTCGCTCTCCGAAGTGTTTCACATTATTAATGAGAAGGGCATTTCTCAGTACCCGATCTACCACGAGGGCTCCTATCAGGCGCTGCTGACCACCACCATGGTGGCGCAGTGGTTTGCGGACTGGTCGCTTCGCCACAACGCGGGCGAGGATGTGGGCGCACTCGAGTCTGTTCGGGTGGGCGAGGTGATCGATTTCGCCCATAGCCGCGCATTGCGCGATCATGCGGTCTTTGCTGCGGCCGATGTTGACGCGGCCACGGCGGTGACGATGCTGCGGCATCCGGAGCTGCCGCGGGTGCTTATTGTTACCGAGCACGGCAAGAAATCGCAGAAGCCGATTCGTATTGTGGGCGCCGCCGATGTGATCCCGCTGCTGGATGCGCTGGAGGAGTTTTAAGCCGTCGTACTCGTCAGGCTGGGTACGCATAGGGGCATCCGGCCTTATCTTCTCTCCTCCCCCTGCCACTTCTGTGCCAGCTGGGCTACCCTAAGAAACCATGCCATCTCTGCTCGTGATTTCTGCTGGGCTCTCTTCGCCGTCCTCCACGCTTTCTTTAGCGCGCCGTATCGCCACTGCTGCCGAGGACTCGCTGGCGCAGCGAGGTGAGACTATCATCCGCTCCGAGCTCGAGGTGCGCACCTTGGCCTTCGATCTGGCCTCCTATATGACCGAGGGTTTTCAGCTCAGCCCAGCGCTTAGCGCTGCGCATCGCCAGGTTGAGCAGGCCGATGGGCTGATTATTGCCACTCCGATCTTTACCGCCAGTTTCTCGGGACTGTTGAAAATGTTTGTGGACTCGCTGCCTCGTACTGCGGTGGTGGGTACTCCGACGACATTGGCAGCAACCGCCGGCAGTCCTCGCCATCTACTCGCGGTGGACTATGCGCTGCGGCCGCTGATCACTCACTTGAAGGCCAGCGTCTTGCCCACGGCAGTATTTCACTCCACCGATAGCGCGGATTCGACAGAGTTTGTGGAGCGCATTCAGCGTGCCGCCGAGGAGCTCTCTGAGGCGATCGTGACGAAGCGCTCGGCAGGCACCTCCACCCCATAGAACGCTCGGCGTCCGCCTTCTTGTTGAATCTGGAATACCAGATTCCCACCCCCGCACATACTACTATTTTCCCAGCTCAGATGCCGTTCTCACATACCAGACCAGAGGGTAGTTTTAGGGAGGTTTATGTGATGTAGCCCGCAATAGACTAGGCACTATGACTATTTCAGCGGTTGATCTTTTTAGCATCGGCATCGGCCCCTCGTCATCCCATACTGTTGGGCCGATGCGCGCCGCCCTGCAGTATGTACGGCAGCATCAGCCCCAGGCCGTTGCCATCACTCTGCACGGCTCGCTTGCCGCCACAGGTCTAGGACATGGCACCGACCGCGCCACGCTCCTCGGACTGATGGGCTACGAACCCGATAGGGTCCCCCACGATATAGAGCCCGCCCCTGGTGCGGCGATCCCGGCAAGCGGCACTATCGATTCCTTCGACGGGCCTATCGACTACCGGATCATCTTTGATAACGCTCCCCTGCCACAGCATCCCAATGGCATGACCTTCCAGCAGCTCGACGCCTCCGGCGAGCCATTCGGGGCGGCGCAGCGCTATTTCTCGGTCGGCGGCGGGTTCATTCTGCGGGAAGAGGAGATGGAGGAGATCTCCACCCTGCCTGCCGGAGCCGCCACTGCCGGCCGCGAGGGCGAACTGCCATATCCCTTCACCACCGGCAATGAGCTACTGGAGCTATGTCGCCTACACGACATGTCGGTAGCGGCCATCATGCTGGCCAATGAGTCCCAACTGCACTGCGAGCACGGCGGGACCGATTATGTACTCGACCATCTCGACCGCGTGTGGCACACCATGAGCGAGTGCATCCAGCGCGGCACCGCCGCCACCGGCGAGCTCCCTGGGGGCTTGCGGGTGCGTCGTCGCGCTGCAGCCATGCTCGAGCGCATCCGCGCCGAGAAGCAGAACGATGAGGGCGATGCGCTGCGCGCCATGGAGTGGGTGAACCTCTACGCGCTGGCAGTGAATGAGGAAAACGCCGCCGGCGGGCGGGTGGTCACCGCCCCCACCAATGGCGCAGCCGGCATCATCCCCGCGGTGATGAACTACGCCCGGGACTTCCGCGTGGACTTCACCCATGACACTGCCCGCGAGTTTTTGCTCGCCGCCGCCGCCATCGGCCTCATCATTAAAGAAAACGCCTCCATCTCCGGCGCCGAGGTCGGCTGCCAAGGGGAGGTGGGCTCCGCCTCAGCTATGGCTGCGGCGGGACTGGCGCAGATCATGGGCGGCTCCGCAGCCCAAGTGGAAAACGCCGCGGAGATCGCCCTCGAACACAACCTCGGGCTCACCTGCGATCCCATCGGAGGTCTGGTCCAGATACCCTGCATTGAACGCAATGCCATCGGCGCGGTGAAGTCTATCAATGCCGCCCGTCTCGCCTGCTTCGGCGATGGCCAGCACTGGGTGTCTTTGGATGATGCGGTCAAGACCATGAGCGATACCGGCAAGGACATGCTCTCCAAGTACAAGGAGACTTCCATGGGAGGTCTGGCCGTGAACATCGGATTAAAGGTCAACCGCGTGGAGTGCTAACCCCCTCCGGTCTGGCATGCGTAACGGCGCTGCCACAGTTCCTGTGATCAGTACGAGGAATTGCGGCAGCGCCGTTATATGCGTCCGAGCTTTTAGCCCAGCGCGTTGCGCAGGTGCTCCACCAGCGCGGCGGTGGAGACCTCCTGCTGCTCGTGGCGGCTCAAATTCTTCACCGCCACCACGTCATTGTCCAGCTCACGATCACCGATCACTAGGGCGAACTGGGCGCCGGCACGATCCGCACCCTTCATCGCGCCCTTCAAGCCGCGATCGCCATAAGACATATCGGCCGAGATGCCGGCCACGCGCAGCTCATTGATTACAGCAGCGAGTCGGCGCTTGGCGTCTGCGCCCATGCCGACGCCGTAGACGTCTACGCGGGAACCGGTGGTCAGGCTCACTCCCTCGGCCTGCATGGCCAGCAAGGCGCGGTCTACGCCCAAGCCATAGCCGATACCGGAGAGATCCTGTCCGCCGAGCTGCTTCATCAGTCCGTCATAGCGGCCGCCGCCGCCGATACCGGACTGCGCCCCCAAACCGTCGTGCACGAACTCAAAGCAGGTCTTCGTGTAATAGTCCAAACCTCGGACCAAGCGCGGATTGATCTCGAAGTCGATCTCCATATCCTTGAGCAGGCCCGTGACCGTCTCAAAGTGCTCTCGGCACTCGGCGGAGAGATAGTCCAGCATGAGCGGGGCGTCGGCGGTCATCTCCTTGACCTCTTCGCGCTTATCGTCCAGTACGCGCAGCGGGTTCAGCTCTGCACGCTGCCGAGTGGCCTCATCCAGCGGCAAGGCGAAGAGGAACTCCTGCAGCTTCTCTCTATAGGCGCCTCGGCAGCTGGCATCGCCAAGAGAGGTCAGCTCCAGTCGGTAGCCGCTCAAGCCCAGAGCACGGAAGGAGCGATCGGCGAGGGCCACCACCTCGGCGTCAAGGGCGGGATCATCGACACCGATGGCTTCCACGCCCACCTGTTGCAGCTGGCGGTAGCGGCCAGCTTGGGGGCGCTCATAGCGGAAGAAGGGGCCGGCATAAGCCAGCTTCACTGGCAGCTGGCCGCGATCGAGATTGTGCTCGATAACCGAGCGCATCACCCCAGCCGTGCCTTCGGGGCGCAGGGTCACTGAGCGCCCACCACGATCGGGGAAGGTGTACATTTCCTTGCTCACCACGTCGGTGGATTCGCCCACGCCGCGCGCAAACAGGCCGGTGTCTTCGAAGATCGGCAACTCAATGTGCTCATAGCCCGCCCGATGCGCCTGAGCCACCAAGGTGTTCTGCACAGCCTTGAATTCAGCAGAGTGCGCCGGAACATAATCCGGAACGCCCTTGGGAGCGGAAAATGCCTTGAATTTCTTCGAATCAGTCACGGATGACAGTGTATATCAGGCGAGGAAGGGGTTGGACTTCAACTCCGTGGCCATCGTAGTCTCCGGTCCATGTCCAGGCAGCACATGCAGCTCGGGCGGGAGCTGAGAGACGACATCGGCTAGGCTGCGCTTCATGGCGGCAGGATCGGAGCCAGGTAGATCGGTGCGGCCAATCGAGCCCGAGAAGAGCACATCTCCAGAAAAGCACACCTGCCGCCCCACGAAGAGCACCGAACCGGGGGAATGGCCTGGGGCATGGCGCACCGTGAAGCGCTCTTTACAGATGCGGACCTCAGCGCCGTCCTCGAGATAGTCCAACGCGTCCGGAAATGGCATGGAGGCGGCGTCGAAAAGCTGCTGTGCCTGCTCAGACACCCCAGATCCATCCTTGAGCATGCCCGCATCCTGGGGGTGGATGAAGACGGTGCAGCCCAGCTCGTTGGCGAGTGCGGCCGCATCGCGGGTGTGATCAATGTGGCCGTGGGTCAGCAGTACCTGCTCCAAGGTGAGATTGTTTTGCTGCAGGTGCTGGGTGATCGCAGCGGCCGCGCCGAGGCCGGGATCGATCACGGTAGCGAACTCGCCATCGGAGATGACATAGCAGTTGGTCTGGAAAGGGCCGGTGACCATCATCGCAAGATTCATGCTCACCATCATAGGTTGCGGGCGGTACCACCACCGCGCCCGCGATACTCTAAACTGTGTTCAGTTAGCACGGAATCTACGAGCACATGAGGCTAGGTGAGCACCCCTAATGGAGAGCAATAAGAAGCGTCGCGAGGAGTCGATGCGCGCCCTCGAGCGCGAAATCAAGTCCCGTGATCGGAAGGAAAAGACCCAGCCTCTCGGCGTGGCACTGGCCTCGCTAGCAGTGATTGGTCTCGCTACCGCCGGTATCTACTGGGCTTCGACGCACGAAGGCGATGATGCGGTGGAGGCCTCCGAGGAGACCAGCACCACCGAGGCAGCAGAGAAGGACATCACGCCTCTGGCCACCGAGCGCACCACCCCCCTCGGGGAGACCGTCACCTGCTCCTATGAAGATTCCGGCCGTGAGGCCAGCAGGGAGGTCTCACGCCCGAACCAGGAGGATGTGCCCGCCCGCGGCACCGTCACCGTCACCCTCGACACCAGCCAAGGCCCGATCGGCATGAAGCTGGATCGTTCCGTCTCGCCCTGCACCGTCAACGCGGTCGAACACCTTGCACAGGAGGGCTTCTACAACGATACGATCTGCCACCGCATCACCACCTCCGGTATTCACGTGCTGCAGTGCGGCGATCCGAGCGGCCAGGGATCGGGCGGCCCGGGCTTCCAGTTCGCCAACGAGTTCCCCACCGATGAGGCCTCGGATCAGGCCAAGCAGCAGCCCGTGAACTACGAGCGCGGCACCATTGCCATGGCCAATAGCGGCCCCGACACCAATGGCTCGCAGTTCTTCCTCAACTACAATGATTCTCCACTGCCGCCGATGTACACCTACTTCGGCACCATCGATGACGCCGGGTTGAAGACTCTCGACGCCATCGCCGAGAAGGGTGCTGCCGACGGCGCCGGTGACGGCGCTCCTGCAGAGGAAGTCAAGATCACCACAGCAACGGTGAGCTAGGCCACACCCCGCGCGGCTGGACGCACTGCAGCCGGCACTACGCGGACAAGGCCCACACTCTCATTCCCCCAACGGGGAGAGCGTGGGCCTTCGTGTTTCGCCGGAGGGGCGGACACAGCGTTGATTGCTATTTAGCCGCCGGAGGTGACGCGGTAGACATCGAAGACGCCTTCGATACTGCGCAGATGGTGCATCAAGGATCCCAGCTGCTTGGAATCCGAGACCTGGAAGATAAAGCGCAGCATCGCCACGCGGTCATCGGCGACGCGGGTATTCATCGCGGTCACCGTCACCTTCTGCTCCGCGATCACCCGGGTGACCTCCAGCAACAGACCATTGCGGTCGAGGGCCTCGACTTGCAGCGTGGCGGCGAATACCGTCCCCGAGGACTCCGAGGCCCAAGAGACCTGAATGAGCCGCTCCGGCTCCTGTTGGAGTTTCTCGGCGTTGGTGCAGTCGGCGCGGTGCACGCTCACCCCGCCGCCGCGGGTGACGAAACCGAAAATGGTATCGCCCGGCACTGGGGTACAGCACTTGGCCAGCTTCGCCATCACATCCGGGCTGCCTTCGACCAAGATTCCGGTGGAGGAATCCTGATTAGCTCGCTGCTTCGAATTCACCAGCTCGTGGAAAGGCGTGCGCGCGGCTAGGGCGTCCTCGGCGTCGTCGGCATCCCCGAAGGTGGCCATGAGGCGATTCGTCACATGCCGCGCTGAGACCGAACCATTACCGATAGCGGCGTAGAGCGTCTCCACGTCTTGGTAATGCAGCTCCTCGGCCACCGCCCGCATGGACTGCGAGGTGATCAGCCGGTGCAGTGGCAACCCGCCACGCTGCACTTCGGTGGCGAGGGCATCACGGCCGAGCTCCACATGCTCTTCGCGGCGCTCCTTGGCGAACCACTGCCGGATCTTCGCCTTGGCGCGCGGCGAGGCCACGAACTTCTCCCAGTCCTGGCTGGGCCCCGCTGCCTGATCTTTGGAAGTGAATACCTCTACCCGATCACCGGAGTTCAGCTTGGTTTCGAGCGCCACCAATTTGCCGTTGATCTTCGCGCCGATACAGCGATGCCCCACCTCGGTGTGTACCGCATAGGCGAAGTCCACTGGGGTGGCATCCACCGGCAGGTTCACCACATCACCCTTGGGGGTGAACACGAAGATCTGCGTGCTGCTGAGGTCATAGCGCAGCGAGTCGAGAAACTCATTCGGGTCGGCGGCCTCTTTTTGCCAATCCAACAGCTGGCGCAACCACGCCATCTGATCAAGGTCGGCTTTATCACCCTTGTGCGAGCCCTTGGTCTCCTTGTAGCGCCAGTGCGCGGCAATGCCGAACTCGGCGTTGTAGTGCATCTCATGGGTGCGCACCTGCACCTCAAGCGGCTTCGCGCCCGGCCCCATCACGGTGGTGTGAAGGGACTGATACACCCCAAAGCGAGGCGCGGAAATATAGTCCTTGAAGCGTCCGGGCATGGCGGCGTAGAGCGAGTGCACCGCACCGATGGCGGCATAGCAGCTATTGATGTCATCCACGAGCACGCGGATACCGATGAGATCGAAGATCTCGTCGAAATCGCGGCCCCGCACGATCATCTTCTGATAGATGGACCAATAGTGTTTCGGCCGGCCCATCACCTCGGCGTGGATGTTGTTGTCCTTGAGGGTGGTGCTGAGCTCGTCGATAATCTGGGTGATATAGCGATCCCGCGAGGGGGCACGGTCCGCCACCAAGCGCACGATCTCCTGGTACTTCTTCGGATACAAAATGGCGAAGGAGAGATCCTCCAGCTCCCACTTCACCGAAGCCATGCCGAGCCGGTGCGCCAACGGTGCAATCACCTCGAGGGTCTCGCGCGCCTTTTTGGCCTGCTTCTCTGGGGGCAAAAAGCGCATGGTGCGCATGTTGTGCAGGCGATCGGCCACCTTGATCACCAACACGCGCGGATCATTGCTCATGGCCACGATCATTTTGCGGATTGTTTCCGCCTCCGCGGCCGCTCCGAGCGCCACCTTGTCTAGCTTGGTCACGCCGTCAACCATGCGGGCGACTTCCTCGCCGAAGTCTCGGGTGAGATCCTCCAGGGTGTAGTCGGTGTCCTCCACCGTGTCATGCAGCAGCGCCGCCAAAAGAGTGGTGGTATCCATGCCGATCTCCGCGGCGATCGTGGCTACCGCTAAGGGATGGGTGATATAGGGATCACCGGACTTGCGAAACACGCCTTCGTGCAGCCGCTCGGCGGTGGAGTACGCCCGCTCCAAGAGGGCGACATCGCACTTCGGGTGGATCTCGCGGTGAATGCTGATCAGCGGCTCGAGGACAGGATTAGCCTTGACCTTGTTGCCGGTGAGGCTACGAGCGAGCCTGGCAGACATGCTGCGGACACTGACTTGGTTGCGTCCAGGTTTGTTTTCCGGCATAGCGATAAGTGTATTAGATAAACCTAGGCGATATCCCCATTGTTGAGGACAACCAAAGGTAAGTCCTCAAGCTTCTGCCGACCGCCGAGGCCTCCGACCTCCAGCACGAGAGCATTGCCCACCACAGTGGCCCCAGCCTTCTCCAGCAGGCTTCGCGCCGCGCAGAGAGTGCCGCCCGTGGCGAGGACGTCGTCGACAAGCGCAATCTTTCGCCCCTGCAACTCCACACCACTGCCTGGGATCTCGAGTGCTGCCGAGCCATATTCCAGGTCATATTCCGCACTGAAGACCGGCGGCGGCAGCTTGCCCTTTTTCCGGATGGCCAGCACGCCCATGCCGAGCTTGTACGCCACCGCCGAGCCGAGTAGAAAGCCACGGGCATCGAGACCACCGATCATCTCCGCACCCATCTCTTTGACAGCCTGGGAGAGCTCATCGACGATCACACGCAATGCCTCCCCGTCGGCGAGCACCGGGGTGAGATCTTCAAAGATCACGCCTTCGGCGGGAAAATCGGGCACATAGCGGATGCGATCGGCAAGGGCGTCGCGGGCGGTTGCATACGACATGGCTATTAGGTGTGGCCTTCCTGTCAGGGGCTGGGCGGGCCTAGGCTCACCCAGCGGGCACCAAAGGTGCACGGGATTCATCGAGCATGAAGTTGAGACACTCCCCCACGAACGCGATCGACTGCCACGACCGCACCGCTACGACAAGGCGCCAGCGCCGCGAGAGGCGAGCGCAAGTTATTCGATCTGCCAGCGCGACATGTTCCAGCCGATCCCCGCTCGCGAGGTGTTAGGAACAACGTTACCCACCGAGTTGTCCACCACAAACGTGCGGGGTTGGGCAGCAAGCGGAATTGAGGGAATCTCATCCCACAACCGCTCTTCCGCTTGGCGCAATAGCTCGCTATTGTTCGCGGGTGCGTTCACCGAGGCATACTCGGTACGAGTATCCACCGCCACCAAGATCGCGTCGGCTTGACCATCCAGATCGGCTGGGCCGCCCCACTCATTCGTTGCGGTGCGGGAGAGATCACCGAGATCATTGGTGATATCCGAGACGTCCTTGATCGTGATCCCGGCTTTGGCGCAGCTCTCGCTGATGGCGTCCACGATCGCCTTTTTCCGTGGATCGGGGGCGGTATATCCGATACGGATCGTCGCCCCCTCCAGCTCCGCGCGGGCTTTGGCCATATCGGTGCCGAGGTTGCGGTCGGAAATATCACGGGTGCTCGCGAATGTCGGCGCAATCGCCGGGCTGAGCCGGGTACCTACCGGCGGCACATCCACGCCGGAGTACTCGGAGGATAAGTGGGCGATCTCGTTTTGATCTATGCAGGCGGCAAAGCCCTGTCGCTTCGCAGGGGTGGCGAGTACTCCCGAGTTGGCGAGATTGAGTTGTTCGATCAGCTGCCCCACCTCACGGGTGACCTCATAGGGATTGGCGGTGTCATTGCGGTCCACCCAGTCGATCGAGCAGGCATTAACCAGATCCGCGATCTCCAAGGAGTTCTGCTCGGACTTCGCCACTCGGTCCACCCCAGCGGGGTAGACCACGATCTTATCGAGGGAGGGGGCGTCTCCTGCGTAGTGCGGATTGGGCACGAGCACAACCGAACCATCATCGAGCACCTCGGAGATCTTCATCGGGCCCGAGGAGGCGTGAAGTTCGGGGTTAAAGTTCTTCAGCAGAAAAGCATCGTTCCATGCGTTGCCAACCTTTTCCATCGGCTCGGCAGCGCCGCTGTCCACTGCCTGCCACATCTCATCTTCGCTCATTCCGGCGGCGCGGGCGATGATGTGGGCGGGCAGCACAGTGCCGGGGCCGAAGAGCTGCCGCCACCGAGAACCGAAGGAGTCTTTGAACTGCACCGTGAAGTTCTTGGAGCCGCGCTCGCACTTCACATCTGCCACCTGCTGCATCAGCGGGTTATAGGCCTTGAAATAGGCTTCCCGCGTCGCGGCGATGAAGGAGAGATAAAAATCATCGCAGGTCACGGGCACCTCATCGGAAAAAATAGCCCGCTTATTAATGGTGTAAATGATCTGCACGGTTTGTCCCGGAAGGGACTGGCCCTGCGCCAGATCCATATTGGGAATGCTCTGCCCTTGCGGGCCGTGCATGAATACCGGTGGATACAGCCGTGAGGCCAGCTGTTCCGCGTTGGTACTCACCCCGATTGTGGAGGCCGCATTGGTCGTTACCAGCGGCGTATCCACGGCATAGCCGAAGACTTCCTGTGGTAACTGTTCTTCCTCCGCGCAGCCGGCCAGCCCGAGAACCCCCACAGCTAGCATCACGATCACGCGGCGCAGAGTCATTCCTGCACTCATCAGGGTTTCCTTCATTCTTGCTGTGCTTATCGACGCCCACCGGCGCCACGGCAGCGGCGGTGCCCCGTGGGGCACCGCCGCTGCCGTGGCCGCGTGGTCCTCAGCGCCGCCAGGCACATCGCTAGTGGGTGGTGGGGCGCCAGCTGAGCGCCTCCGGCTGACCATACTCTGCGGGCCGCGGAGCATGAACCGTGCGGCCAGTATCCACCGGAGCCTCCTCCGGTTCTTCTGCTGCCCCAGAGCGGTAGCGCTCCACGGCGGCGTTGTGTTCACGCACCTCCTTGGTGCGGTTCTTCATCGACACCAAACAGGGGGCGGCGAGGAAGATCGAGGAGAGCGTACCCTGCACCACGCCGATGAGCTGCACCAGAGCAAGATCCTTCAAGGTACCCACACCGAGCATCCACACCGCGACCACCATCAGCGAGATGATCGGCAGTGCCGAGAGCACCGTGGTGGAGATCGAGCGCATCACCGTCTGGTTAATGGCACGGTTGGCCAGCTCCGCATAGGTGCGGCGGCGCGAGGATTGAAAACCTGCGGTAAGTTCGGAGACTTTATCGAACACCACCACGGTGTCATAAAGCGAGAAGGCCAGTACGGTCAGCAGGCCGATCACGGTAGCTGGGGTGACCTCGAAACCGATAAGGGCATACACCCCAGAGATCACGATGGCGTCCACCGTGATACACGCGATCGCGGATACACCCATGAGCTTCTCAAAACGCAGGGCAATAAAGGCAAAGACAAGCGCAAGGAACACCCCCATGGCCAACAGCATGCGTTGGGTAATGGTCGAACCCCAGGACTCGGAGACGGTGGAGTCACCGATAGCATCCGGGGAAGGATCTCCCTGCGAGTCCTTGGGCTGGAAGGCATCATAGAGCGCCGCACGGGCGTCATTGATCTGATCCTCGCCGAGACGCTCCGAGGTAATCTCCAGGATGCGAGCATCGCCCGAGCCAACGACCTGCACTGCGTGCGGGTCCACCCCAGTGGCCTCTTCAAAAACCTGCTCCACTCGGGTCTCGTCCAGATCCCCAGCGGGCATATTCATCTTTGTTCCGCCCTCGAAATCGATACCGAGGCTGAATCCTCGGATCGCGATCGAGGCGAGTGCAATAAGGATGAACATGGCGGCGATGGTGTACCAGCGCGTGCGTTTGCCGATGAAATCGACCCCGCCCTCGCCGGTGTAGAGCCGCTTGATCATAGAGGTATCACTCATGGTTACTTCTCTCCTGCCGCATCGTTCGAGCCGTTGCCGGCGATAACCTCATTGGCATAGGGCGCTTCCACAGCGGAGTCGGCAGCAGCGCGCTCATCGCGCACCTTCATCACCGCACCAAAGCCATTACGGGACGTCTTATTGAACCACGCACGACGGCTGGCGAGCAGCACGAGCGGCGCGGTGACCAAGAAGGTGACAACCAAGTTGAAGATCGTGGTCAGACCCAAGGTAAAGGCGAAACCCTTGACCGATCCGACTGCGAGGACGTAGAGCACGATGGCCGCAATCAGCGACACCGTGTTACCACTGAGAATGGTGCGCTTAGCGGACTGCCACCCGCGGGGCACTGCAGAGCGGAAGGTCCGGTTATTATCGCGGATCTCGTCCTTGATGCGCTCGTAGAACACCACGAAGGAGTCGGCCGTGGTGCCTAGACCGATGATCAGACCGGCGATGCCGGCCAAGTCGAGGCTATAGCCGATCCATCGGCCCAGCAGCACGAGGGCGCCGTAGACCAAGACATTCGCCGCCACGAGGGTAAAGATCGCGAGCGCGCCGAACACGCGGTAGTAGCTGAAGGCGAAGACAGCGATGAGCACCAAGCCAACAATGCCCGCAATCAATCCTGCCTGCAGCGAGGCGCTACCCAGCGAGGGCGGGATCGTGGTGGTGGTTCCGCCAAGCTCACCGTTTTCGCCGGCGAAGCTCAAGGGCAGTGCACCATAGCGCAGGTTATTAGCTAACTCCGTGGCTTCCTGCTGCGAGAAACTACCCGTAATCGAGGTGCCCGATCCCACCGGGGTGGCGGATTGGATCACTGGGGCGGAGATAATCTGCGAATCAAGCGTGATCGCAATCTGCCGCTGCAGGTATTCCTCGGTCAGCTTCGCCCACGTAGAGGAGCCCTGCTCGCCACCGGAAGACTTGAAGGCGAAGTTGATCTCCATGGTGTTGCGCTCGGGGTTGAAGCCACCGGTGATCGGCTGGGAGGTATCGATCTCATTACCGGTCAGGCGCGTGCCCTGCTCCTCATCGGTCTGGCCCACGAGCAGTGGGACGGCGTCGAGAAGCATCACCTGACCAACGCTCGGATCACAGGCCACCAAGGGCTTTTTAGGATCATCGGTGCCGGCGAGGGGATCGAGCGGGGCCGGCTGGGAGCGGTCCTCTTGTTGCTCACACACCATGAGTTGACGGGCCGCTACTTGCCGCGCGAGATCATCGGACTGGCGGTCCTCGCGGAGCACCTCCAGCTCCTTATCGCGCTGTTCGGCTTGCTCGAGGGAGTTCTTCGGCTCGGCCGGAGGGTTCTCGCTGACCTTGGGAGCGTCGAAGGTCTTCTTCTCCCCCACGAGCTGCTCGGAGTTTGTCGACAAGGTGCTGGCGACCTCGTCGAGAACGTCCTGAGCGTGCTCCTTGGTACTCGCGCCGACACTGACCCAGCGGTTCGCCATGGCCTCCAGCGCCGAGAGGTTATCCTCTGGGGAAGGAACCTCGGTTGGGGTGAGCACAGGGCGGAACATCAGTTGCGAGGTCTGCGAGAGCGCCTTGGCCTGAGCGGTATCTTCACCCGGTACGGAGATCACGAGCGTATCGCCATCGGTGATCACCTCCGCGCCACTGACGCCCATGCCGTTCACGCGGTTCTCCAGAATGGTGCGCGCCTGCGCGAGTTGCTCCGAAGTGGGATCCTGGCCCTGTGGGACCAGTGTCACCCGAGTCCCGCCTTGAAGATCAATACCCAGCTTGGGGACGGGCCTGCGGTCTCCAGTGAACAAGACCAGGGCGTAAACCAGCACGAGGATCAGCGCAAACACGCCGATCGCCCGCTTCGGCCATGCCGATGGTCCCAGCTGCGACCGCTTGCTGCGGGATGCCACGAACGTTTCCTCCTCCAATGAACGCATGAGGCTCACCACGGGCGCCGTGGCCCGCGTGCCTCATCAACCGGCGTGAATCAGCCGCCACCACCACGATGCACTGGGGGCAGCGGTTGCGCGCCGCATGCACAGCGCGCGCAGGT
This sequence comes from Corynebacterium sp. 11A, assembly GCF_008930935.1. Classification (NCBI taxonomy): domain Bacteria; kingdom Bacillati; phylum Actinomycetota; class Actinomycetes; order Mycobacteriales; family Corynebacteriaceae; genus Corynebacterium; species Corynebacterium sp. 11A. The sequence continues at coordinate 418,507 of NZ_PQMR01000001.1, read as the reverse complement.
CATTCGACCATAGTACGGCATAGGACACGCCCCCACTGAATCAGTAGCCAGTGGAGGCGGTGAATGAAATCAACAGTTTAGTCGCGGCGGTTCTCAGCAGAGCCTTCCCAACCTTCGGGGTGCTGCTCGGAGGTCGGTCCATCCTGCTGTTCCGGATGCGGTCGCTCTAGGTTCTCGGGGTGCACCCCCTCGCCAGGCTGCTCGTCGTGCTGGGGTGCGAGGGGCTGCTCGCTCGCCTCCTCCATCACCGGAGCGGACTCGGCGCCAGGGACCTCGAGCTTACGCACCACAGCGATCAGCTCGAAGGTGGACACCACGCCCTCGGCGATTTCGAGGTCCACGGTGTTCTCGCTGCGATCGCGCACCGTAGCGTAGAGCCCAGCGCTGGTGACGACACGGTCGCCGGGACGCAGGGATTCTTGAACCTGGCGGATCTCATTGAGCCGCTTGCGCTGAGTGCGCATCTGCAAAAAGGCAGGCAGTAAAAAGAGCGCCAGAATAATGAGCAGAAATACAGTCGTCATAGTGCCTACTAGTGTGCCAAACTCTGGCGCCGTGAACAACGGGATATCCACCCGCCCGTGTGGTGTCGGCGGACCTAGAACAGCCCCACTGTTCCCTCCGGCGGCTCCAAGCCGAGGTGGCGCCAGGCCGCAGCGGTGGCCACTCGGCCGCGCCCGGTGCGGCTAATCATGCCGGCGCGCACGAGATAAGGCTCGCAGACTTCCTCGACAGTCGAGGGCTCCTCGCCCACCGCAATGGCGAGGGTGCTCACCCCCACCGGCCCGCCGCCGTGGCCCTTGATCAACGCGGTGAGCACCGCCCGATCCAAACGGTCAAGGCCCATCTCATCGACGTCAAAGACCACGAGCGCGGACTGCGCCGCAGAGAGATTGATGTGCCCATTGGAGTGCACATCGGCATAATCGCGCACCCGCCGCAGCAGGCGATTAGCGATACGCGGGGTACCGCGGGAGCGGGAGGCGATTTCGTGGCCGGCCTCCTCATCGATGCTCACCCCGAGAATCTTGGCGGCGCGCAGCACCACCCGAGTGAGATCAGCGGGGCCGTAGAACTCCATTTGGGCGGTGAAACCGAAACGATCGCGGAGCGGACCGGTAAGCATACCCGAGCGCGTGGTCGCCCCCACCAGGGTGAAGGGAGCCAGCTCCAAGGGGATCGAAGTGGCACCGGGGCCTTTGCCGACAATCACATCAATACGGAAATCCTCCATCGCCATGTAGAGCATCTCCTCCGCCGGACGAGCCATACGGTGGATCTCATCGATGAACAGCACATCGCCCTCGGTGAGATTGGACAGCATGGCTGCCAGATCGCCGGCGCGTTCGAGCGCGGGACCAGAGGTCATGCGCAGATTCGAGTTGAGCTCGGCGGCGATGATCATTGCCATCGTGGTTTTGCCCAGCCCAGGCGGGCCAGATAACAGCACATGGTCGGGCGCCACTCCCCTGCTCCTGGCCCCGCCAAGCACCAGCTCGAGTTGCTCGCGCACTTTGGGCTGGCCGATGAACTCGCCCAGACTTTTCGGGCGCAGGTTTACCTCATCATCGTGCTCGCCTTCGTTGAGCTGCGGGCGCACAGCCGAATCCGGTGGACGCAATGCCCCCTCAGGGAGCTGAAACTCGGTTTTTTCTACATTCGACATAGCGCAGGTGTCCTTCCCACTTGCTCCTCGAGCCTAGTTGCTGCTCAGCGTGGCGAGGCAGGCGCGCAGCGCGGCGGAGACATCCAACTCCGGCTGGGCGGCCAGCACGCTCGCCACGGCCGCATCGGCATCCTTGCGGCTAAAGCCCAGGTTTTCCAGAGCCTCTGCCACATCCTCGGCCACCCCACCTGTGATTGCGGGGGCAGCAGCACTGGGCTGCTGGGCGACGGCCCCGACGAAGGGCTCCACCTTTTGCTTTAAATCCACCACCATGCGCTCCGCGGTGCGCTTGCCCACGCCGGGGATCTTCTCCAGCGCGGCAGCATCGCTGCGGCTGATATAGCCGGCCAGCTCGGTGGGACTGGCCATGGCGAGCGCCGCCAACGCCAACTTGGGCCCCACCTTGGAGACGGTGCACAACAGATGGAAGAACTCCTTTTCCTCGCTATTGGCGAAGGCAAATAGCTCCATTGAGTCTTCCCGCACGATCTGCGCAACCACCACAAAGCACTCCTCCCCCTGGCGCATGGTGCCGAGGGTGCGCGGGGTGGCGCTGATGCTATAGCCGACTCCGGCGCATTCGATGATCGCGCCGGACAGGCCGAGATCAATACAGGTTCCGCGCAGGGATGCAATCATGTGCTGCTGCTCCTTTGGTGTTGCTTGGCCAGCTCCGCTTGGTGCGCTAGGGCGGGAGCGCGCCAACAGTGGCATACCCCCAACGCTAAAGCATCGGCAGCATCAGCTGGTTTGGGTGGTTCCGCCAGTCCCAGAATCCGGGTGATCATGGCGGTCATTTGTTTCTTATCAGCGCGGCCATTGCCCGAAATGGCCTTCTTCACTTCCGAGGGGGTGTACATGTGCACTGGGATGTGGCACTCGGCGGCAGCGAGCACCAGTACCCCTACGGCGTGGGCGGTGTGCATCACCGTAGAGACGTTTCCGCGTTCGAAGACGCGCTCGATGGCCACCACGTCCGGATCATAGTCACGGATCCATTCCTTCACCGCCTGGCTGAGTTGGAGTAGACGCGCCGTCAGGTCATCCTTCGCTGGGGTGCGCACCACCCCCACAGCCACGGGATATACGGCCCGGCCCCGCCCTGCCTGCACCACAGACAGCCCACAGCGAGTCAAACCTGGGTCAATGCCCATCACCCGCAGGCCCTCCATGCTGTTTGCAGCGCGCACCCGTATATCCTCCTCGTTGTCTCAGACCATGTTTAGCACATTTTTTCGCACGATCCTGTATCAGCGGTGTGCTGGGCGCAGAAAACGCCCTCGCCTCCGCAGTGGCTGCAGGGAAAGGGCGTTGATTGTGCCGCAGACGGAATACGCCTAGCGCGCGACGTCGCTAAGCGTCGAGCTGAGCGGCGACCTCATCGGAGATATTGATGTTGGAGTAGACGTTTTGCACATCATCGGAATCCTCGAGCAGGTCCACCAAGCGCAGGATCTTGCGGGCAAGATCCGCATCGGCATCCACCTCGACAGAGGCGCGGAAATCCTGGTCAGCGTCATCGACCTTAATCTCGTTCTCCTCCAAGGCAGCGCGCACGCCGCGGGTATCAGAGGGAGAGCACACGACCTCGAACTTCTCGCCAAGATCATTCACCTCTTCGGCGCCGGCATCGAGCACAGCCATGAGCACGTCGTCCTCAGTTAGCTCGCCCTTGTCCACTACCACCACACCGACGCGGGTAAAAAGGTAGCCCACGGCACCGGATTCGGCCATGTTGCCGTTGTTCTTCGACATAATGCTGCGCACCTCGGAGGCCGCGCGGTTGCGGTTGTCGGTGAGGCACTCGATAAGCATGGCTACGCCACCCGGGCCATAGCCTTCGTACATGATGGACTGCCAGTCGGCGCCGCCGGCCTCTTCGCCGGAGCCGCGCTTGCGGGCGCGCTCAATATTATCATTGGGCACCGAGGCCTTCTTGGCCTTGCGGATCATGTCATCGAGGGTCGGGTTCGCTGCTGGGTCGCCACCGCCAGTCCGGGCCGCTACCTCGATATTCTTGATGAGCTTGGCAAACTCCTTGCCACGCTTGGCGTCGTTAGCGGCCTTCTTGTGCTTGGTTGTTGCCCACTTTGAGTGGCCTGACATCAGCGTTCCTCTTCTCTCTTAAATACTTCGCGTTCAACAGTCGTTAGTAAGCGGTTTATCAGTATAGCGTGAGTGCTTCAGGTGCCGAGTCAGGCCTTCCTGTGTAGCCATGGCAACGAGCTGCCCAGCGGCATCATATATCCGGCCCTCACAGAGGGAGCGGCCGCCGCCGGCTGCCGGCGAGGTCTGTACATAAGCCAACCACTGATCCACACGCACTGGGCGGAGAAACCACAGGGCATGATCCAACGAGGCCATCTGCAGCGGGGTGTTCGGGTGACGCACCTGAGCGGCAGAAAGCAGCGTGGCATCCGAGATATAGGACAACGCGCAGCTGTGAAGCAGATCATCTGCCGGCAACGCCGCGGTGGAGCGCATCCACGCCACCTGTGTGGCGGCGGCGGTGAGCGGGGTGTTTAAGCACTCGCGGGGAACAATGCGGATATCCCACTCCGGCCACTCGCGATCGAAAAACGCCGCCCGAGCCGAGTCGGCGCGGGAAATATCCTCCGGCGCCGGCAGCACCGGAGCGGGCTCATTGTGGCTAAGCCCAGCATCTCTGTCGTGGTGCATGCTCACCTGCACGCTGCACAACAGCTGCCCAGATTGCGAGAGACTCAGCAGCCGCGAATGAAAAGAGCGCCCCTCGCGCAGCCGCTGCACCCTTACCTGGGTCGGCTGGGCCGGATCACCGGGAGCGAGGAAATAGCAGTGCAGCGAATGCGGGGAAAAGCGCGCATCGACGGTACGCACCGCCGCAGCCACAGCCTGAGCCAAGAGCTGGCCGCCGAAGGTGCGCTCCAGAGAGGAGGGCACCACCGCCGTCTGAAACTCATCGGTGGCGATCTCGCGGAGATCGCAAATCTGCTCGATCCTCGAGGGCTGTGGCTGCCGCATAGCGTGGAGTTGGTCTGTGGGGCTTAGCAGCCGCGATCGGCCATGCGCTGCTGCTCGCTGAGGTCATCGCAATTGATGCCCACCATGGCCTCGCCGAGAGAGCGCGATACTTCGGCGATCACGCTGGGATCGTTGTAGTGCTTGGTGGCCTCGACGATGGCCCGCGCGCGCTTTTCTGGGTTTCCGGACTTGAAGATGCCGGAGCCGACGAACACACCCTCGGCGCCGAGCTGCATCATCATGGCGGCATCCGCTGGGGTTGCCACGCCACCGGCGACGAAGAGGGCCACCGGCAGCCGGCCGGTGGAGGCGGTCTCCCGCACCAGCTCATACGGGGCCTGCAGCTCTTTGGCGGCATGGTAGAGGGCGGTCTCATCGAGGCTGGCCAGCTTCGCGATCTCGGCGCGGATGGCGCGGATATGCGTGACGGCATTGGAGACGTCACCGGTGCCGGCTTCCCCCTTGGAGCGAATCATGGCCGCGCCTTCGGCGATACGGCGCAGGGCCTCGCCCAAGGTGGTCGCACCGCAGACAAACGGTACCCCGAAGCGATGCTTATCCACGTGGTGCGAGTGGTCGGCGGGGGTGAGCACTTCGGACTCGTCGATCCAATCAATCCCGAGGGCCTGCAAGACCTGTGCTTCCACAAAGTGTCCGATGCGCACCTTGGCCATCACCGGGATATCCACGGCCTTCTGAATACCGGCGATCATGTCCGGATCGGACATTCGGGACACGCCGCCATCGCGGCGAATATCAGCGGGAACGCGCTCGAGAGCCATCACGGCCTTCGCGCCTGCTGCTTGGGCGATCTCTGCTTGTTCGGGAGTCACCACATCCATGATCACTCCGCCGAGCAGGCGGTCAGTAACGCCTGCGTGTACTCCATTAGTGTCTGCCACTGGGAATGAACCAACCCTTCTTGAGCCACTCGGATATCTTTAAGCAGATAATGCTAGCTTTTTTCTCCCGTATCGCGGGACGTTTTTTCTAAAAAGGGGGTAGCAAGCGGCAATTCCACGTATTGAGGCATGGGTGCTCGCCCTCCCAAATGCAGCAGTCGCACCACGGGGCGGATCCGAAGGGCACGGGTATCTACCACAGCATCGTTGTAGAAGCGGTGGGTCAGCTGCACCCGAACTGCTGCATCGGTGATGGGCCTGGGCAGGGGCTCATCCGCATGGGCCTCGCTGTATTTCTTGAGCGCCTTGATGAGCTCTTTTTCTTTATCAACCCGCAGCGAAACATTGTGCGGGTCTAAGGGCTCGTTCTGCGCAGCATAGGCCTGTACAGCCACCTCCTCGATACTTGCCGCGATCACCGCGGCCCGCATATCGAGCGCCGCTTGGAGGTTCACCAAGGCGGCGTCGAGCCGAATATGCATTCGGTTCAACCGCTGAGCGGTAAAGACGGCCCAGAGCACCACAGTGGTCAGGACAATGGCAACGAGTACATACACCGCGCTCATGACGCACCTTTCATTTCAGTTTCACGCTGGTGCCATCGGCGACGGCCTCATACACCTGCAGGATCTGGGTGGTCACTGTATCCCAGTCATAGCTGGCGGCACGGGCCACACCGGCGTCCACGAGGCTGCGGCCTTGTGCGGGCGAGTCGATGAGCCGCCGCAGCTGTGCGGCTAGATCCGCGGCGCTGCCATTGGGGAAAAGCAGCCCTGCAGGGGTATCGCTATAGGCGTTAGTCACCGCAGCGAAGGCTTCCAGATCGCTAGCCAGCACTGCACACCCGGCAGCCATGGCCTCGACGAGCACGATGCCGAAGCTCTCCCCACCGGTATTGGGGGCCACATAAATATCGGCTCGACCGAGAATCTCGGCCTTCTCCGCATCGGAGACCTTGCCTGCGTAGTGCACCCCCGGCATCGGCCGCTGGGTCCCGGCCCCGATCACTGTGCAGCGAAAGGGACGATCCAGCTGCGTTAGGGCGCGCAACAAAATATCGAGGCCCTTGCGGGGCTCATCGAGCCGTCCGAGAAAGACAATCTCTGGTACCTGCTCTGCGCTTGTCGTCACGGCATCGCCGGCCGCGTGCTCCTCGCTGCGACGGCGCGCCGCCGCGAACTGCCGTGTATCCACCCCATTGGGGATGAGCACCGGATCGCCGCCGAGTTGCTCCACCTGCCAACGCCGTGCCAGCTCGGAGACCGCGATGCCGCCGCGGATCTTTTCTAAGAGCGGCCGAAGCACCGGAGTGGAGAGTTTCAGCAGCTTCGACCCGGAACTGGAGGCGTGATAGGTGGCCACGATCGGCCCGTGGGCCACGCGTAGTGCCGCCATCGAAAAGCTGGGCGAGTTGGGCTCGTGAATATGCAGAATGTCGAAATTGTGGTCGGCGATAAAGCGCTTCAATCCGCTATCGACGTGTGGGCCGACGGAGATGCGCGCCACTGAGCCGTTATAGGGAATGGGCACCGCTCTGCCGCCACGAACCACCCAGTCGGGCACCTCTGCAGCGCTCGTAGCAGGGCCGATGGCGCGCACGTAGTGTCCACGTTCGTGCAGGGCGTGCCCAAGATCAAGAATATGGGCCTGGACGCCGCCAGGTTCGTCGAAGGAATAGGGGCAGACGATACCAATACGCATTAGTGGCCCTCCGCTGTGTCTCCGGTACCCGGTGCAGGCGGGTTCTCCTGCTGCTGGCCGCGGCCACGGGCGAGGCGCGCCGGATCGAGATCCGCGAGCCATAGGGGTTGCAGCATGTGCCAATCGGCGGGGTGGGCGGCGATATTGGCCTCGAATCCCGCGGCGATGCGCTGGGTGGTGGACTGCAGATCATCCACCTCAATCTCCGCGGAGACATCGAGCCCCCAGGTATCGGCGCTCGGATAGAAGCTATGTACTACGTGCAGGCTGGCGCCGGTGTCCAGGGCGAGCTGGGCGGGGCCTGCTGGGAAGAGGGCGGGCTGGCCAAAGAAGTCCACCTCTACCCCGCTGGCGCGTAAGTCGCGTTCGCCGAGCAGGCACACCACCCCGCCATGATCGAGGATCTGCTTGAGCTTCTGGTAGGGGCCATTGCCGTGCTCATCGCGGTGCGGCAGGACCCGAAAACCGAGGGAGCTGCGATAGTCAACGAAGGCGTCGTAGAGCTCGGCGGGTTCGAGGCGTTCGGCCACGGTGCTAAAGCTGCCGTGGCGATGCACCAAAAACACCCCGGCCATGTCCCAGTTGCCACTGTGCGGCAGAGTGAGAATCACCCCGCGCCCGGCGGCGAGGGGCTCGTCTAAGTGATCGAAGCCGCGCACCGTGGAATTAAGCGAGTCCAGCAGCTGTGGATCGGTGGCGATGTGCGGCAGCCGGAAGGCCTCCATCCAATAGCGGGTATAGGAGCGCATGGATGCCCGCATCAACGCTGGGGTCACCGCGGCCGGTCCTACGACGCGCTCGAGGTTGCGGCGCAGCTGAGCGGGAGCACGACCGCGCTTGCTCGCAATATCGGCGCCGATGGTTGCTAAGGCGGTGGCGGCCGGGCGGGGCAGCTGGGACAGCGCCGCCCAGCCGAACATGTAGCCGGCGGCGGCCCAGTGTCGCTCACTCAGGGCGTAGCGTAGGCGGCTCCAGGGGGTCATCGTAGGGCGAGCTCCTCACGCAGCATGGGCAGCGCCGCGCCCACGCGGTTGGGCGACGACGCCGCCCAGTCGATGCACAGTGTCGTGGGCGGATAGGGTCTAGCGGGTCCTCGGGTTACGCGCCCCCGCGGGAGGGGCGATCCTGTCCTGGCCGTGAGTGGAGTTGGCGGCCATGGCGAGTCGTTGGACCACGGTGAACACCGATCCTACCGCCAATACCCAGATGGCCACGTCCACCGCATAGGGCACACCGAAGCCCTGCAGGCCAATGCCCAATAGGCCGATGATGAGCCTTTCGGGGCGCTCGATGAGACCGCCGACCATCTTCAGGCCGCTGGCTTCGCCACGGGCTTTGACATAGGAGATCACTTGGGAGCACACCAGCACGACTAAGGAGGCCACCACCAGCGGCTGGGATGCCTCGTAGCTATAGATCAGCCACCAGGTAATCGCCGCGAAGAGGGCGCCATCGGTGAGCCGATCGCAGGTGGCATCGAGGGTGGCGCCGTATTTGGTACCGCCGCCGCGCAACCGTGCCATGGTGCCGTCGACCATGTCGAAGGCTACGAATAGCCCGGAGAGCACGGCCGCCGCCACCAGATGGCCGGTGGGGATAAGGACCACGGCGAGCAGGATGGACACCACTGCCCCGAACACGGTGACCACATTGGGGGTGAGATTCCACTTCACCAAACGCTTCGCGATTGGCTCCACCACCACAGCTGCGGGTTTGCGTCCATGCACGCTAAGCATCGCTATCAGCCTCCCACGCATCGGCGAGGAGCTGGCGGGTATCACGTAGCAGCTGCGGCAGCACCTTCACGCCATCGATCACCGTCATGAAGTTGGAATCGCCGCTCCACCTGGGCACCACATGCAGGTGCAGATGCTCCCCCACCGAGCCGCCGGAGGCGCGACCCAGATTGAAGCCGACGTTGAAGGCATCGGGTGCAGAGACGGATTTGATTACGCGCACCAGCTTTTGGGCGAAAGCCATGAGCTCGGCGGTCTCGTCCACGCGGAGATCTTCCAGGTTGGCAACCTGCCGGTAGGGCACCACCATGGCGTGGCCAGAGTTATACGGATAGAGGTTCAGCACGCAGTAGACGAGCTCGCCGCGGGCCACGATCAGCCCTTCCTCATCGCTCATCTCAGGGATAGCGAGGAAGGGATTACGCGGCCGCGCATCCGCACTGCCCGCGCCGCCCGCGCTGGCGTCGCGAATATAGTTCATCCGATAAGGCGCCCACAGCCGCTCGAGGCGGTCGGGGATCCCCAACCCAGAATCCTTATAAGACTCTGCGGGCTGCGTCTCGGGTTTAGCTTGCCGTTCCACGGAACTCCTCAACGAGTTCTTTATTCGGTTGGGCATTGATGCGCTGGGCCACCCAGTTACGGATCAGCGTCTGCGCCTGATCAACCGGCACCCCATTGACCTGGGAGCCATCCAAGAAACGGAAGCTGACGGCGTTGGCCTCCACATCGCGGCCACCGGCCAGCAGCATGAAGGGAACCTTGCCGGTGGTGTGGTTGCGGATCTTCTTCTGCATACGATCATCCGAGGTGTCCACCTCGGCGCGGATGCCGGACTGGCGCAAACCGGCGCAGACATTCTCGAGGTAACCGGAGAACTCATCGGCCACCGGAATGCCCATCACTTGGTGCGGGGCCAACCACGCAGGGAAGGCGCCGGCATAGTGCTCGAGCAGCACACCGAAGAAGCGCTCAATCGAGCCGAAGAGCGCGCGGTGAATCATGATCGGACGCTGCTTGGAGCCGTCGGGGGCCGTGTACTCCAGGTTGAAGCGCTCGGGCAGGTTAAAGTCCAGCTGCACGGTGGACATCTGCCAAGTACGGCCGATGGCGTCGCGGGCCTGCACGGAGATCTTTGGACCATAGAACGCGGCACCGGCCGGATCGGGCACCAGCTCCAAGCCGGAGCGGGTGGCAACGTTTTCGAGGATCTCGGTGGAACGCTCCCAGATCTCGTCCGAGCCGACGAACTTCTGGGGGTCCTTGGTGGACAGCTCCAGGTAGAAATCATCCAGGCCGTAGTCCTTGAGCAGCGAGATGATGAAGTCGAGTACCCGGGTGAGCTCGTCTTCTAGCTGTGCCTCGGTGCAGTAAATATGCGCATCATCCTGGGTGAAGCCGCGGGCACGGGTCAATCCGTGGATCACACCGGACTTCTCGTAGCGATAGACGGTACCGAACTCGAAAAGCCGCAGCGGCAGCTCGCGATAGGACCGACCCCGAGAGGCGAAGATCAGGTTGTGCATCGGGCAGTTCATGGGCTTGGCGTAGTAGTCCTGCGGGGGCTTGACCACCGCGCCATCATCGTCGTACTCGCCATCGAGCTGCATGGGCGGGAACATGCCGTCCGAGTAGAAGTCCAAGTGCCCAGACTTCTTAAAGAGATCCCCCTTGGTCAAGTGAGGAGTGTTGACAAAGGAGTAGCCGGCGCTGATGTGGCGGCGGCGGGAGTGCTCCTCCATCTCCAGACGGACAATTCCGCCGGCGGGATGGAACACCGGAAAGCCCGAACCGATCTCATCGGGGAAGCTGAACAGATCCAGCTCCGCGCCGAGGCGACGGTGATCGCGCTTCTCGGCTTCGGCGAGCATCGTCTGATACTCCGCGAGCTTTTCCTTGGACTCCCACGCCGTGCCGTAGATGCGCTGCAGGCCGGCGTTGTTCTGATCGCCGCGCCAATAAGCGGCCGAGGAGCGGGTGAGCGCAAACGCCGGAATGTATTTGGTGGTGGGCACGTGCGGGCCGCGGCACAGGTCGTACCATTCCACGTCGCCGGTGCGCGGATTGCAGTTGGCGTAGCTGGTGAGCTCGCCGGCGCCCACCTCGGTGGCCTCGTCCGAGTCGGGATCCACATTGCCCTTATCCTCGATCAGCTCGAGCTTATAAGGCTCGTGAGACAGCTCGGCGCGGGCCTCATCCGGGGTGGCGTAGACCCGGCGCTCGAACTTCTGCCCCTGCTTGATGATTTTCTTCATACGCTTTTCAATGCGCTTGAGATCCTCTGGGGTAAAAGGCTCGGCGGCATCGAAATCATAGTAAAAGCCATTGTCGATGGCCGGGCCGATGCCGAGCTTAGTGCCGGGAAACTCAGCCTGGACCGCCTGAGCGAGCACGTGGGTACAGGAGTGACGGATAACTCCGCGCCCCTCTTCGGTGCACGCAGGAACGGGGGTGAACTCGGTGTCCTCAGTGGGGACAAAGGACAAATCGCGCAATGTTCCCTCGGGATCCTTCGCCACCACGATGGCTTCGGGGCCCTTATTGGGCAACTCGAGCTCGCGCATGGCCTGGCCCACAGCCTGGCCGGCGGGGACAAGGAAAGGATCCACACTGCAGTAGACCGGGTCTGACATACTCACGTTTCTTCGTGCTCCTCACACATCTTGTGCCCCGGCGACATACCTGGTCGCCAGGGCGTTTCCTAGGCGGGGGTCGCCCACCCAGACGTCGTCTCTCTGGTTAGGGAGTTGCAGATGCCACCGAGGGCAGCGTCGATAAGCGCTGCTCCCATGGACGTCTGCACACACGTCTGCGGGGTATCTTACCCCGTGGCGCTAGGATTCCAGCAGCCCCCTGCCCCAATAGTCGTCCTCGGTGGTGCCGGGGAAGATGAAAAAGACGGAGGAGCCGATGTGAGTGATCCACTGGTTCAGCCGGTCGCCCTCATCGAGACGCCGTTGAATCGGGGTGAATTGCTCATCGGGATTCTTCTGGAAACAGATGAACAATAGACCCGAATTAGATAGCTGCTCCGAGCCAGGTTCCGGCTGCAGATCATAGCTATAGGGTCGACGCAGAATCTTCTGCTGCGGCTTATCGGCCGGCGGATGCGAGCGCGCCATGTGACTCATCGGGTCGATCACCGGCAGCCCGAACTTATCCGTGGCCTCGAAATCGGCGGGGCTGTGCTCATCGCCGCCAGTCAGCGGGGCCCCATTATCGAGAGTCCGCCCCACGGACAGCTCGCGGGAACCGCGATCCAGAATCTCCCAAGTGTCAATATTCATGGCGATACGGCGCAGCACCATGCAGCTACCGCCGCGCATCCACTCGGGGCCCTCATCGATCCACACCTGCTCCTCATACTCTTCCTCCGTGTGCGGATTAACGGTGCCGTCGATCTGGCCGAAAAGATTGCGCTGCGTGGTATCGGCCGTCACCGTGCCATCGGCATTGGAAAAGCCCTGTTGAATCCACTTGACCGTGACATAGCGGTCGCCGGAGCGAACCATGTGCCGCATCGCGTGCGCCAGCGTCAACCCATCATCGGCACAGATTTGCAGCACAATATCGGCCTCGCCCCACTTCGGATCCAGCTGATCGCGAGAAAAGGCGGGAATGGGGTGCAGCCACTCGGGGCGCAAATCGGGCCGGCCGATGATATCGAAGAAACGCTCGCCCACCCCAGCGGTGATGGTGAGGTTCGCGGGAATCTCCGAAAGCTCCTCCTCGAGATCACCCAGCGGAGGCACGCCCTGGGTCAGGCGGCGGGCATCCATGGTCCACAGCCGGAAGAGACGCTGCATGTCCTCGATGGTGCTATTTGGGCGCACCGTAAAGGCGCAGACTGCTACCCGGGCCTGCTTGGATGTGGCGATACCCGCTTGGTGCGGGCCATCGAAATCGACGGTGGCATGGCGAAGCCGGGTGGATACGTCCTTATTCGCTGCTGCGGCGCCGGCCTCGGAATTGTCTTGGCCGCGCGCGCAGGACGCCAGTCCCGCCCCAGCGGCCAAGGTGGTAGCGCCGCTGAGGAAGGCACGGCGATTGACTCCGCCAGAGCGGCCCGAGCTCGCCGATCCGTGCGGTTGGGGGTTCTCGTCCACGGGTTTGCCATGGGACATCTTAGAAGACACCATCCTCCTTTATAAGTTTCCGCTCCCGCTCTTGCGCCTCAGGAATAACACACACGACGAGGCCCCAGATGCGGGCACGCTGGGCACTATGTATGAAGTTGTAGACACGCGTAGAGGTGCAAGCTTATCGACGCCGCCCTCTCACCCACTCCACTCATGGAGAGGCGGTGGCAACGTGAAGGGCGCCTGCCGGCGGCCACGCCGCGAGCTAGACACACGATCTAGCGCACTTCTGGTCGGAGCAGGCGCCCTCTTTTAGCTAGCGACGTCCGTCTCCTCCTAGCGGCGAGCGCTGCTGGAGCCGCGGGCGCGGCCCCGACAGAGCTTCGCCGCTGATGAGATGACGACGCCGATGCTTAGGAGTTGTCGTGGTTCATGCCCTCGTGGTTCATGCCGTTGTGGCCCTGGACGCCACCATCGGCGTCGTAGCTCTCCTCGCCGGCGGCGATATCGCGAACCTCGACATCGTCGAAGGTGTAGGAAGTGCCGTCCTCGAGAGTGATGGTGATGGAGACGGTGTCACCGGGTTCGATGGCCTTGTCATAATCCATGATCATGAAGTGATTAGCGCCCGGCTGCAGGGGGGCCTGTCCATTAGCGGGGATCGGCAGGCCGCCCTCGAGCTCGCGCATAGCACCATCACGCACCTCGTGGATCTCGTTCTTCGGCGCGCCCAAGGAGGTGGTGAAGGAGGTGACCAAGATGTCCTGATCAGTGTTATTCACCAAGGTACCGAAAGCAGCGGTCATATTCTTATCGGCCGGCTTTGCCTTCACGTAGGCGTTTCGGAACTCGACGTCCTTGGAGGAGGCCTCGGTAGAGGTTTCGGTGCTCTCGGTGCTTGCCGGAGCGGAGGAGCTCATCGAGGGGTTATCGGTGGGATCCTTGGGCATGTCGGAGTCTTTTTCCATCTCCGGGGAACATGCAGCGAGGGTCAGGGAGCCGGTTGCGAGTAGAGCTGCAGCAACTGTAGCGAATTTACGGGTAATCATTTCTGTGATTCCTTCCTTTTGGCGAACATCAGGATTGCGCCAACGATGGCGACCAGTAGCACTATGCCACCGGCGATAATTATCATCGGAGCTGATCGTTCCCCCTCCGAGCCTAGCGTGTCTGTCTCGGAAGACTCGGATTTTTCCGAGCTAGCATCAGTGGCCGGGGCGACTGCGCCCTCACCAGAATCCACGCTAAAGGTGATGCCACCACGGGTGGCATGGCCGTCGGAGGAGGTAATTTGAAATCCGACGAGATAATTTCCATCACCGGGATCCATCCCTTCGGGCAGATCGATGATGACTAGTTGCTGATCCAGCTCGGGCTCTCCTTGGTAGAGGATCTCGCCGGAATCGCTATTACTCACTGCCACTCGATTAAAGGTATCGAGCGGAATGGCAGAGAACTCTAGCACGATTTTCTGCGGAAATTCTTTCACCGTGGAGCCATCCTGCGGCGTGGAGTTGATTACCACGTCATGCGCCGCGGCCAGCGGAGCGCTCAGCACCGTGAACACAGTGGCAATCGCGATACCCACTGAGGTCAGTACCGCCATAGCCCGCGAGGGCTGGGCTGTGCGTCCCCAGGTTCTGCGCATACACCATTCTCCTTCAAGCCGACACTGCATTGTTGTGCTTCCACGACAAGTATGGCGCACCAGCCGTGCCGCCTAACCACCACCCACAAGTGAGGACGTGAATCAGACTAAGCCTGCACCTCCATTCGGTATCACCCACATTCCCGCCACCAACGGCAGAAACTCTGCAATACCCCAAGGCATCAGGCTCTATGACAACAGTCGGAGATTCCTGCACGATAGTTCCCCGCCGATCCATCACGTGACATATGCCACAGCTAGGGCGATATTGAGTTGCGTCGCCCACCCCGCCGCCGCGCCTGCCACACCCCGCGTGGCGCGAAGCCCACCGCGCCCGCACTGTTCCCGCACACGAGCTAAGAAGGCTGCAGAAAAGAAAACTGGGGACCTCCGCTATGGAGGCCCCCAGAAACACAAAGTGGTCCCAGCTGGGATCGAACCAGCGACCTTCCCGGTGTGAACGGGACGCTCTTCCACTGAGCCATGGGACCAGAAATGACGAGAACTGAAAAGAATCAGCTTGTCGCTTCCGAGTAGATAACCTAGCACGAGATTCACAGCGAGGACTAATCACCAGTTCAGGACCGTAAATGCCGCCCCGAGAACGCGGCCACACCCACCCCAAGGCGGCTGGAACCCCGAATACGACATGCGCGCACCTCTCCCCCGCGCGCCGTACACCCTGCGCGCAAGTAGCTATAGCTACACCCCGCCCCCACCTGGGCGTAAATTACAGTGCTGTCACTTTCATTGCGCTGCGGCCTATCCGCCTTCACACCACGGCAAATGCGGTGCCACATGCAGATTTGTCATTTCGCTTGCTCTCACGCTATTGTTTTCAACGCACCACAGCTCACGGAACTGTTGATACAGAACCAAGCGAGCAGGTGATGCAATGCGGATGTAGCGCAGCTGGTAGCGCATAACCTTGCCAAGGTTAGGGTCGCGGGTTCGAGTCCCGTCATCCGCTCTGGTTCATTTATGGGCACTGATCACGATCATGTGCTTGGTATTTGAACAGCGCACGCGCGTTTAGCTCAGCGGGAGAGCGCTTCCCTGACACGGAAGAGGTCACTGGTTCAATCCCAGTATCGCGCACGCAGAACAAGGCATTGTTCTTTAAAACAACATGCATGCGGATGTAGCGCAGCTGGTAGCGCATAACCTTGCCAAGGTTAGGGTCGCGGGTTCGAGTCCCGTCATCCGCTCTGATACACCACCCCTTCGGGGGTGTCCTCCTTACACTTAAGGTGTGTATCGTTGCAAATACTAAGTGACACGGTGGAATGGCCGAGTGGTGAGGCAAAGGTCTGCAAAACCTTGTACACGGGTTCGATTCCCGTTTCCACCTCCACTTAAGCGCGTTTAGCTCAGCGGGAGAGCGCTTCCCTGACACGGAAGAGGTCACTGGTTCAATCCCAGTATCGCGCACGCAGAACAAGGCATTGTTCTTTAAAACAACATGCATGCGGATGTAGCGCAGCTGGTAGCGCATAACCTTGCCAAGGTTAGGGTCGCGGGTTCGAGTCCCGTCATCCGCTCTCTTAGAACTCCTGTCTTCTCCTTCTCGGAGAGGGCGGGAGTTTTCTCTGCGTGGCACAATGACCGTTATGGCCCCCACTCCCCTCACCCGCAGTGAGATCCTCGGCGCCGAGTGCCCGCCCTCGCAGCCCGAGATCCGCGCTGTCTGCGTCTCCTCGCTCAATGGCTCCGCCACGCTCGAGGGAACCTCCGGCTCCCTGGGCAATGCTAATGACACCCGAGTGCTCAGCACGCTGCGTGCATGGGCCGACGTGGTACTCGTTGGCGCCGGCACCGTCCGCGCCGAAAACTACGGCGGGGTGCAGCTTAATCCCCAACAGCGCCAGCACCGCCGCGCCTTAGGGCAGGCGGGAGCTCCCCCGCTGGCTGTACTCACCGGCTCGGCGGAGATGGACACCACCTCTCGCTTCTTTCGCGACAGCACCACCGGACCGATCGTGATCACTGGCGCAGACAATGCGGAAAGAGCAGCCGAATTCGCGGCCGCCGGCGCGGAGCTGGTGCTGCTTGAGGAGCTCTCCATCGACCACGCCATAACAGCACTGCGGGAGCGTGGCTATCACCGCATCAGTATTGAGGGCGGCCCCAGCGTCTACGGCCATGTGCTTGCCCAAGGGCTGATCGATTATCTCCACTTAAGCCTCGCCCCGGTGATCACCCCCATGGATCAGCCGCTGTTTAGCTATCCTGCTGCGCCCACCCAGCTGCAGCTTGATGCCGTCCACCACGATGAAGAGGGCTATCTTTTCACCCGCTACCGCCTGCCACGCACCTAGCCCGGCATGATTTGGTGTTATGACCACAGTGTCTCAGCCACTGGGTGTGCCGCAGCGAATAACGCGAGGCTAAGCGATTACACTCACTGGAGTGATCACACCCAATTCCCTCCAGCATCGTGGCCTGATGATCGCGCTGTGGCCGATCGCGCTCGTGATCATCGCCTACCGCGTGGCCATTCAAGCCGCTGCCGGCGGCCGCGCCGATGATTTTTCCACTGTCTATTTCGCTATTCGACGCCACCTCGACGGAGTGAACGTCTATAGCGAGGATTACTCCACCGTGGACCCGCACTACCTCTATAACCCTGGGGCCACGCTCATTCTCTCCCCGCTCGGCTGGTCCACGGACTGGACCACCGCACGCATGCTCTTTATCTGCGCCAATGCCGTGGCCATTATCGCCGCGATCGTGCTGCTTTTCCGCCTCACTGGGCGCTCTATCCGCACCCCGTGGCTGCCATTGGCCATCTCCCTGGCTTTGTGTACCGAGTCCGTGATCAACACCCTGTTGTTCTCCAATATCAACGGGCTACTACTGCTGGCGCTGGTGAGCTTCTACGCCCTCACCCACGCCACCAAGCCCTGGGCGGCGGGGCTGGTTCTCGGCCTGGCCATCGTGATTAAACCCCTCTTCGCGCCCCTGATCTTCATTCCTGTGGTGCTGCTGCGTAGTCACTGGCCGAGTCTTATCGGCGCGATCGGGGTACCGGTGATCGCGAATCTCATCGCCATGCGCATTGTGACGGGGGCGGGCGAGTATTTCTCCGTGGTCGTGCCCTATCTCAGCCAGGTGCGCGACTACGCCAACGCCTCCCTGCGCGGGCTCACCCTCTACTTCGGGGTGCACCCTGTCGTGGCCATGGCGCTGTGGCTACTGCTCGCCGCCTTTGTGGGCGCCGGATTGATCGCCCTGCTTTCCATCCGCACCAGCAATCAGGTGGTGTGGCTGCTCACCACCGGCTCACTGCTGCTCGTCGGGGTGTTCGTGCTGTCCTCGCTGGGGCAGATGTATTACTCGATCCTGCTGCTGCCGCTCGTCGCCACCGCCGGCATGCACCGCAGCATGCTGCACAATCCACTGAGTATCTTGGCGATGTTCCTGTTCTACTTCCACTTCCGCACCGATGATCTCGGCGTCTCCCTCTGGGGTTATCTGGTCGGCACCACCATCGGCTACGCCGGCTGGGTGCTGCTCATTGTGGTCATTGCCACCACCGCGGTGAGCTGGCTATTCTGGGAGCCCGATCGGGCCGCGGCATGTGCCGGCCGGCTGGGAGACCCCACCTTCGTCCCCGCAGCGCGAAGCGCCCACGCCAGCAGCCACGCCGCGAACCACACCCATACACAGCCCGGGCCGAGTATCGCCCACCGAGAGGAACAGACACAATGACGGATTATCGCGAACTCAGCGACAGCGAATGGAAGCGCCGCCTCAACCCAGAGGAGTTCCGCGTGCTGCGCATGGCCGGCACCGAAGCTCCCCATGTGGGCGAATACACCGACACCATCACGGCCGGGGTGTATTCCTGTAAGGCCTGCGGTACCGAGCTGTTTCGCTCGACGGAGAAATTCCAGTCGCACTGTGGTTGGCCCTCCTTCTTCTCCCCGCTCGCCGGGGAGCGCATCATCGAACGCGAGGACCATAGCCTCGGCCGGGTGCGCACCGAGGTGCTGTGCGCCAACTGCCATTCCCATCTCGGCCACGTCTTTGCCGGCGAGGGCTATGACACACCGACCGATCTGCGCTACTGCATCAACTCCATCTGCCTCACCCTCGAAAGCGACCCCGAGGCCTAGCATAGGTACGGCAGAATAGACACCGGCGCCCAGCGGCGAATAGTTTTCGCACCGCTGGGCGCCGGTTATGTATGCGTGCACGGCCGCATCGCTGCGTTTTAGGGCAGCATGCTCACGATCTCTTCGATATCGGCAACGCGACGGCCGGTGAAGAAGGGAGTTTCTTCCCGCACGTGCAGGCGGGCCTGGGTGTAACGCATGCGATGCATGAGGTCCACCAGACGGTGCAGCTCGGGGCCTTCGAAGGCGAGCACCCACTCATAATCGCCGAGGGCGAAGGCCGGCATGGTGTTTGCCCGCACATCCGGGTAGTTGCGCCCCGCCATGCCGTGCTCGGCGAGGATCTTGCGCCGCTTGGACTCATCCATGATGTACCAGTCATAGGAACGCACGAAGGGATAGACGGTGATCCAGTCGCCTGGCTCCTCGCCCATGATGAAGCTGGGCAGGTGCGACTTATTGAACTCCGCGGGGCGGTGCATGCCGTTGCCGGTCCACACCACCTCAGTGAGCTGACCCAGCGTGGTCTCGCGGCGGAAGCGGTTGTACACCTCCTGCAGCTGGCGGTATTCCTCGGCGTGCCACCAAATCATGAAATCCGCATCGGCCTGAATACCGCTGATGTCATAGATACCACGCACGACCAGCTGATCGCCGTCGTCAATGCTGGCGAAGAACTGGCGGGCTTCGGCGATCACTTCCTCGCGCTCGGAACCGAGGGCGCCCGGAATGGCCCGGAATACCGCCCACTGGGTGTAGCGCTGGATGGAGTTGAGCTTGGCGTAATCTGGCCGTTCACTCACGAAAAAGACCTCTTTTCACTCTGTTGAGAAAAGTACTGGTCGCGTGGGGAGAAACCACGGGATTTCCTGCGTATCTAACAGTGGACTATCCACGCGATTGCTGACTGTGCAAAGTCTAGCTAACCTCCACGCAGTTTAGCCATACCCACCCCGCGTTCAGTGCCCAGCGGCGGCACAGATGTGGCGACGAGATGGCGTCGATAAGCATGCATAGCGGCCGTGGAGAGCGGTGGCGAGACTCGGCGCGCCTCCCGCGCAGCCACACGTGCAGAAGCTAGCTTGGATCACGTGAAGGAATCTGACGCAACCCTGGCATCCGCCCCGAATAGGACGTCCTCGCAGGGCTACCCGCAGGAATTTGCTGCGGCTGTGGAGTCGCTGCATAGCGTGTCGCTGCGGCCGGAGATTTCTCTGGGTACGATTCGCCCACCCCAAAAGCTCGCACCGTATTCGCATGCGATCGGGCTGGAGGTCGAACATCCCCTTCGCGAGAACGAGCCTATTCCCACCGAGTCCGAGGGCGACGCCTTTGGCCGCTTGATCGTGCTTTACGATCCCAACTCGGAGGATGGCTGGAACGGAAATATGCGCCTCGTGGCCTATATTCAGGCCGATATGGACGATGCCGTGGCCAACGATCCGCTTCTTCCCGAGGTGGCGTGGCAGTGGCTATCCGAGGGGCTCGACGACTCCGGCGCCTCCATCACCGATGTGGGCGGCACGGTGACTTCCACCGCCTCTGTGCGTTTCGGTGATATCGGCGGCTCTCCCCGCTCCTTCCAGCTGGAGATGCGCGCCTCGTGGACGGCACTGGATCAGGACCTCAGCGATCACGTGCGGGCCTTTGCCAATGTGCTCGCCCTCGTGGCTGGACTGCCACCCGAGGGAGTCCGCACGCTGCGCTAGCACTAGAATGCTTCTGGAGCCAGCCATGTCTTAGCCGCTGGTGCGGCTCATTTTGCTTATCGACGCCAACCTCAGGAAGCACAGTGCAGCTTGACGAGCCCCGAGACGGCCTGCCCCCTGTTCTCTCCACGCCCACCGAATTTCAGCACGCCGCGACTGCCTTGGCTGCCGGTTCCGGCCCCATCGCTGTAGACACCGAGCGGGCCCAAACCTATCGCTTCGACGATCGTATTTTTCTGCTGCAGCTCCGCCGCGCGGGGGCGGGAACGTTTCTCATCGCACCCGAGCGCCATCGCCGCGAGGTCGCGCGCATCCTTGGCCGCGTGCTCAACCCAGAAACGTGGATTCTGCACGCCGCCCACAATGATCTGCCCATGCTGCGCGAATTGGGGGTATATCCCAGCGGGCTCATCGACACCGAGATCGCCTCGCGTTTGCTCGGCTTGGACAAACCTAATCTCTCCTCCTCTCTCGAGCACTTCCTCGGCATTTCTCTTGCTAAGGGGCATGGTCGAGAAAATTGGTCGCGCTGGCCCCTACCCTCCTCGTGGCGTAACTACGCAGCACTCGATGTCGAGCTGCTCATTGAGCTTGCGCAGGCCCAAGCGCTGCAGCTTAAGGAGGCCGGAAAGAGCGAGTGGATGGCCCAAGAGTGCGCCCACACGCTCGAGCTATGCGATGTCGACGCCCCTTCCCCCAGCTGGACCGAGGTCAAGGGCGTGGGCAAGGTCCGCAGCCGCAAACAACTCGCCTATGTTCGCGAAATCTGGCTGGCGCGGCGCACCGTTGCGAAAAAGCACGATCTACCGCCCTTTAAGGTGCTCGCCAATCAGCTCGTGCTGGATGTGGCACGGCGCCAACCGCGCAGCAAGAAAGAACTCAAAGAGGCAGTGCAGCCGCAGCGGCGACTCAAAGATCTGCCCCAGCGGGTACGCATGGAGTTACTCGATGAGCTCAGCATGGCGCTCGGCCGTGCCCGCTCCCTGAAAAAGGACAGCTGGCCGCAGCGCCCCAGCGATGGCCCCCGCCCTCCCGAGTATTGGGTGAAAAAAAGTGACCCCCTCTACAGGGCGAGCCTGCAGGCCGTGCGCGAGGAACTCGACGATCTGGGCCACGAGTTGCACCTCGATCGGAGTCTGCTTATCGACGCCCGCGCGATGAAGAAGATCGTCGCGCACAGCGTGAATATCGGCCCCCTCGATGATTCCACCCTTGCCGCCGACTATCAGCGCTTCGGGGTGCGCCCCTGGCAGCAGGAGCTCACCCGCACCGTCTTCCACCGGCACCTCCAGGCCTCCAGCAACTACTAGTTAAGGCCCGCCCAGCTTAGGATTGATCGGCTGCGCCAGCGCGCCAGCCGCGCAGGACGCGCGGCAAGGTGGTAAGCATGAGGCCGCCGAGCACATTGAGCGGGATCACCCACCACACCCAGCCGATCCAGGCGAGGAAGCTCACCTCCGGTGCGCCGGAGAAGATCGCGCCAAAGATGATGATCGAATCTAGGACCGAGTGAAATAGCGGCGGACCGGCGAGGAGGAAAGCGCCGGCGACAGCGGCGGCAATGGTGGTGGCGCCGTCTTGGGAACCCACCTGCATGCGCGTCATCAAGGTGATAGCCCCGCCGGCAAGAAATGCCAAGGCTACTCCCTGCACACTCAGCCCAGTTTCAAGGAAGCTATGCGCGCTGTCCGCTATGGTGCCGTGCAATTCCGGCAGGGCCAGCTGCACCAACCATATGGAGAAGGCACCGCCGAGGAAGTTGGTCACCAGGGTGATCGACCACATGCGCAGCACCTCCCACCAGCTGCCCTTGCCGGCGGCGACGGCCACGACGGGATAGTAGAAGCCTTCGGTAAACAGATCAGAGTGGGCCAAGAGCAACGCCACAAAACCGATGGAGAAGGCCAAGGCCGCCAATAAGTGACTGCCCGTTTCATGCAAGGTCAGCAGATAGGCCAGCACACCGAAGGTGATCTCGACACCACCCAATAAACCCGTGGCTGTCATCACCCGCCAAGAGCGCTGCAGGCGTTCCGCGCCTGTGGCGGCGGCATCGACATAGGCGTCGATGATCTCTTCTTCGAGACTTTCCCCGCCGCGGGCGTGCTCCGCCTGATTATGCTCTTTGAGCTGCCGTTTTTTTAATTCAGAGTTTTCTTTCTCAGCCACGAGCTCACAGTATAGGTGGCGTGGGGAGAAAGTGATAAGCGCCCCGCGTGGGGGTGAGCTAGCTGTCGGCGGAATCAGCGTCTGCTACGGGGTCCGCTTCGATGCCCGATTCGGGGCTCTCCGCGCCGCTCACGGTGGCGCCAATGCCGTCGAGCCAGCCGCGGGTGGAAGCGGCGATGCCGTTGGCATCGAGGCCGATCTCCTCCATAATTTCGTTACGGGAGGCGTGCAGCAAGAAGCGCTGCGGTACGGCCGCATGCCGGGTGGGCACATCCACCTCGGCGGCGTTGAGGGCCTGGGCGATGCTGGAGCCCACTCCACCGTGGGCCACACCGTCTTCGATAGTGACCACTAGGTCGTGATCGGCGGCCAGCCCGATGAGCGAGGCCGGCACGGGGATCACCCAGCGCGGGTCGACCACCATGGTCGATACTCCCTCCTCCTCGAGGGCACGGGCGGCGTCGAGGGCCGCATGGGCCATCGGTCCCACGGCGATGAACAGCACCTTGGGGGCGTCGTTGTGCTCATCGTCATGATAGCGCAGCACATCTACCCCATCGCTGAGCGTGCCGACAGCGTCGAGCTGCGGTGGGCGCGCCCCCTTGGGGAAACGCACCACGGTGGGGCCATCACTGACGTCAAGGGCCTCGCGGAATTGCTCGCGCAGCTGCTGCGCATCGCGGGGTGCGGCGAGCCTCAGCCCTGGGACGATGCCGGTGACTGCCATGTCCCACACGCCATTGTGGCTGGGCCCGTCCGAGCCGGTCACACCCGCCCGGTCGAGCACAAAGGTGGCGGGCTGCTTCAGCAGCGCCACATCCATCAAGAGCTGATCGAACGCACGGTTGAGGAAGGTGGAATAGATGGCCACCACCGGGTGTGTCCCACCGAGCGCCAGCCCCGCTGCGGAGGTGGTGGCATGCTGCTCGGCGATACCCACATCGAAGAAACGATCGGGGAACATCTCGCCGAATTCGGCTAGGCCGGTGGGCCCCGCCATGGCGGCGGTGATGGCCACAATATCGGTGCGTTCTTGGCCGGCTTTGATCAATTCTTCGCTGAAGATCTTGGTCCAGCCCGGCGCGGACTTGGCCAATGGCTCGCCCGTGGTGGGGTCGATGGCGCCGGTGGAGTGCATGAGATCGGCCACGTTGGCTTCGGCGGGAGCATAGCCGCGGCCCTTTTCCGTGACCATGTGCACGATCACCGGCTTGTCGTACTCCTTGGCGTATTTCAGCGCGGAGTTCACCTGCTCTTGATCGTGGCCGTCCACAGGCCCCACATATTTGATTCCCATTTCGGGGAAGAGCACGGTGGGCAGCACAGCGTCCTTGAGCCCCTCCTTGACGGCGTGCATGGTGGTAAAGGCGCGGCGGCCCACCCAGCCCATGTTCTTCAGGGTGGATTTGCCCTGTTCCATGACGCGATCATAGAAGGGCTGCATGCGCAGTTCGGCGAGATTATTGGCGAAGCCGCCGATGGTGGGTGAATAGCTGCGGCCGTTGTCATTGACCACAATCACTAGGTTGCGGTCATTATCCGCAGCCACGTTGTTCAATGCCTCCCAGCACATGCCGCCGGTAAGCGCGCCATCGCCAACGACGGCGACCACACAGCGGTCCGTGTCTCCCTGCAGGGTGAAGGCCTTGGAGAGGCCATCGGCCACGGAGATCGATGCCGAGGCGTGGGAGGATTCGGTCCAGTCGTGCTCGGATTCTCCGCGATCGGTGTAGCCGGAGAGACCACCCTTTTGGCGCAGGGTGTCGAAATCATCGCGGCGCCCGGTGAGCATCTTGTGCACATAGGACTGGTGCGAAGTATCGAAGATGAGCGGGTCGTGCGGCGAGTTGAATACGTAGTGCAAACCGATGGTCAGCTCCACCACGCCGAGATTGGGGCCGAGATGGCCGCCGGTTTGGGAGACGTGCTGAATCAGGAATTCCCGAATCTCGCGCGCCAGCGCCTTTTGGCCGGCGATGGTTAATGCCTTGACGTCATCCGGAGTCGAGATGTGTTCCAAGAACCCCATGGATCGGTCTTCCTTTCAAAAGATCTCGGCGCCGTGTTCGGCCGTGGCACAGCGAAGGTGCCCACAGTGTGCTTCCACGTCCGCGAGGCTCACATGGTGCCCTCGGCGGGGCTCATGGTGCGGTGAACATACGCGAACTCACGCGCGGGCCGCAAGGCCGCAGTTTCATTCCTGTCTATTGTACTAGGCAGCTCCGCTCGGGTTGCCGAGCGGTAGCCGCACGCCTTTAACGTGCGTAGTCACGCTCGCTGGTGTCGGCCTCCGCTGGGGCGGGGCGCAGCAGTGCGATGCTCTCGCAATGGTGGGAGCCGGGGAAGGCATCCACCACGCTGAGCTGCTCCACGCTATAGCCGTGCTCGGCCCATCGCGCGAGGTCACGGGCAAAGGTGGCGGGGTCACAGCCGATGTGCACCACGGCTCGGGGGCGGCGGGCGGCCGTGCCGGTGATCACTGCCTCTGCCGCGCCGATGCGGGGCGGATCAAGCACGACCACATCGGGATCGGGCAGCACACCCGCGGTGGTGACGGCCTCGGCGCAATCACGATGGTGAAAGTGCACGCCTGTGTCTTGGGCGAAGGCACGGCGGCCGCACTCGGCGGCGTGCTCGGCGAGCTCGACCGAGTGCACCTCGCGCCCGGAGCCACCGCGCAGTGGATCCACGAAGAGACCCACACCGCCGTAGAGGTCCCAGGCGATGTCTCCGCCGATATCAGCGAGGGTCTCGGCGATAAGGCGCTGATAGGTCTCTGGCGCGCGCCGGTGGGCTTGCCAGAAAGCATCGGCGGGGAGAATGAATGTCCTCCCGCCGATGGTTTCTTGAGCCTGGCCGCTGCCCAGCAGCACCCGCCCTTTCGCCATCGCGTGCACCTGCCCCGCGCTATCGAGGCAGACACTGAGCTCCCTGGCTCGGGGCGGGGTGAGCGCGGAGATGGCGTCGTGAAGCCGCGGCGCAAAAGCCGAGCAGCGGTGATCGTGCACCACCTCGTGGGAGCCGCGGCGGCGCACGCCGATGCGGCCGTGGCCGTCCACGCCGAGCCGGGCGCGGGTACGCCAGCCAGTATCCATCCCCAGATCGATGGTGGTGACCTGATCTGGGGCGTCGAGCTTCGCCAGCCGGCGCAGCTGCTCAAGCACAATGCCGGTTTTGGTCTCCGCCTCCACGGCGGGGTCGAGATAGGCGAAGTCGCAGCAACCGCCGCCCTGAGCGGCTGCGGGGCAGCGGGCCTCCACCCGGTCCGGCCCAGAGCTAAGCACCTGCAGCACGCGCGCCCGCAGGAAGCGTTTTTTCGCCTGGGTGATCTCTACCTCGAGCTCATCGCCGATCACGCTATCGCGGACGAAGACGATGCGGTGATCATCGTCTGCGTCGCAGAGCTGAGCGATCGCTTCGCCGCCATGGGCCATGCGCATCACCTGCACGCGCACGCGGGAGCCTATAAGCACGTCGAGCACTATAAGAACCTAGTTATCCTTGTTCAGCTCTTTGATCTGCTGCACACCGCTGCCAGGCTCAGACTCCTCGGGGGAGGGCACCTGCGGCTCGCCGCCCGCTACGGGTTGCTGCGGCTGCTGGGCTTGCTGTCCGGCACCGCTGTTCTGCTGGGCCATGTTGTACTGCGCCAGCGCCTGGGCTGCCTGCCGCTGCTGGTTCTGTTGCTGCGCCTGCTGGGCGTCATTCTTACGCTTGACCATGGCCTCTTGTACCTGGGCGACGAGCTGCTCCGGCAGCACGACGGGCAACGAGGTGCCGGCCATCATCGGCTGATCGCCGCGATAAACGAAGGTGCGGGCGAGCACATCGCGGGCGAGATCTCGCAGATCATCGGCCCGATCCTTGGGGCCGACGAGCGTGGTACGCAGCATCCAGCGGGGGCCATCGCAGCCGATCATGCGGATCTGGGCCTGGTCGGTCACACCGACGAGCTCGGTGCCCCACGGGCCGTCCTCGGTGTGCACCGCGAGTCCATCGTTTTCCATTCCGGCGCGGATCTCATCGATCACGGTGGGCCACTGGGGCTGGGATGCGGCGGCAGCAAAGCCCACCGGGGTGATGCGGCCGTGCTCGGTAACGATGTGGAGCATGCGGGGGCCGTTCTCCCCCATCTCCACCTGCACTTGGCTGGGCTTGGGCAGGGCGATCTTCATCGAACCCAGATCCAAGGTGCCCACAGAGAAATCAGAGAAGTCGAATTCCTCGATATCGACCCTCTGGCCATCGAAGGGGCCATACTCCTCGCCGGCGGCACTGCTATCAGAATCAACCGCGGAGTCACCGTAGGCGGCGTCGGGCTGCTCGGTGGCGGTGGCGTGGGCCCCCGTCTCCTCAGCTGCTGCGTGCTTCTCTTCGTTCTTCTTGCCAAATGGCCACATGGGCGTCACTACCTAACGTTTATTCGGGTCTCTTGCTATAGGGGTACTACTTTTGCCGAGCCTACTATTTAATTCAGCCCTGTCGAACCATAGCCGCCGGTGCCACGAACGGTGTCGTCGAGTTCCTCCACTTCCTCGAAATCCACCAGCTCGACCTTTTGAATCACCAGCTGGGCGATGCGCATCCCGCGGGTGACGGAAAAACTCTCGTGGGGATCGTGGTTAATCAGGCATACCTTGATTTCGCCGCGATAGTCCGCGTCGATAGTGCCTGGGGTATTGACCACGGAGATGCCATGTTTCGCACCGAGTCCAGAGCGCGGATGAATCAGCCCCACATATCCCAGCGGCAGCGCCAGAGCGATGCCAGTGGCGATGAGCGCGCGCTCCCCTGGCTCCAGGGTGAGAGAGTCTGCTGCATAGAGATCCACCCCGGCGTCGCCGCGGTGGGCTCGAGTGGGCAAGGGCAAGTCGGGATCGAGTCGCTTGATCTTAAACACAGCACACAGCCTAGTCCTTCCGCCCCTGAACCCCCGAAGAGACAGCGGGTCGATGGACCGCAGCTCTGGCGCCTAGCCGCGGACGTTAAGGACCGTGATCAGCGGCGCAGCGTGAGCCTTGGGCGCAGCTCAGCACCACCGCAGCGTAGGAAATACTGAGTACATACTGAGAGGAAATTATGAGTGGTGAGGCTAAGTTGGACGTGGTGATAACTGCACTACACTCTAGGGATGTGACTACGTCTACGGAGAAGCGCGCCGCGACCCTCTACCGCGAACGGCAATGGGTTCCGTGGTACTGGTGGGTCCTGGCACTCACGATGGTGACAGTGTTCTGCCTGCAGTTGATGTTCAACCGCAATGTCTGGTGGTTCATTATCCCCGAGATCATTCTGGGTGCTGCAGTGATCTGGTACCTGTGGTGGATTTCCTCGACCACCGTGGTGGTGGAAGAAGACGCCGACGGGGTGCGGTGGCTCAGCACTGATGGCGCTTCCCTGCCACACACTGTGGTGGATCGCTCCTTGGCCGTGCCCGCCTCCGCGAAGCAAAACGCCATGGGCCGCCAGCTGGATCCGGCAGCCTATTTGGTCTCCCACGGCTGGGTGCCCCAAATGGTGATGTTGGTGCTGGATGATAGCGACGATCCCACCCCCTACTGGCTCGTTAGCTCCAAGGACCCGGCCGCCGTTCTCGAAGCCTTTGTTCCGGACCAGGCCGACGCCGCCACCGCGCCGCTACGCCGCGGCCAGCGCTAGCACCGTCAGTTCCGCAGTACGCATAACGCCGACGATGAAACATTCTCATCGCCGGCGTTTGTTGTCTGCACAGGGCTGTGCTTATCGACGCATCCCCGTTGGATCTCTCCGTACTAGGCGCAGTCGAGGCAGATTTCGGAGCCATCAGACTCCACGTGAGACATACGGTTGCGCTTCTGCACGAGAAAGCAGCTCCCGCAGGTGAACTCGTTCTCCTGACGAGGCTTGACGTCCACGTTGAGCTCTTCGCCGGACAGATCCAGCGCCGGAAGCTCAAAGGGCTCCACGATCTCGCCATCATCATCAATATTCGAGGAGCTGGTATCAGCGGCGGCCTTCAGGCTCTCCAAAGAATCCGCGTCAAGCTCGTCTTCAACTCGGCCGCGTGGAGCGTCGTAATCAGTAGCCATGGGGAAACTTCCTTGTGTGTCTCGGGCTAGACGGTCAGGTCACACTTCTGGCGAGTTCCATACGCGTTTGAAGGGGTGAACAGGTGGTGAACTCGCTATCGACGCGCATACTAAAACACATACTGAGCTTTGTCACCTTCCCACTCGGACACACTCGGCACACCCCACCCCCGTTTCCGTGGCTGAGCACAGATTCAGCAGCTCACCGCTCATTCGTAGCGGTGCCGACCACCCCCGCTAATTGAGCCGCAACGCCCGGCTGGGCGACAAGGACCAGTGCATTATCGGCGCTGGACGTAGACAACGGCGGACAATCCACCGTGGCGCCAGCCTCCCGCGCGATGAGCATGCCGGCCGCATAGTCCCATGCATTCAAACCGCGCTCATAATAGGCATCAACCATGCCTGCGGCGACGGCCACCAGGTCCAAGGCGGCCGAGCCCATGCGCCGAATATCGCGCACCTGCGGCAGCAGTGTGGCCAACACCGCGGCCTGTTCGGCACGGCGCTCGGCGGAATAGGAAAACCCAGTGGCTACCAGCGCGGTGGCCAGATGGGCACTATCCCCGCACTGTAGCGGGCGAGGGTGCTGCGAGGTGGCGTCGTCACGCATATCAGCCCCCAGCCCCACCCCGGCGCTCGCGCACGCCCCGGTCGCCACGTTGAGCACGGCCCCAGCCACCACCTCACCATCGATGGCGGCGGCAATGGAGACCGCGTACTGCGGCAGGTTGTAGAGGAAGTTCACAGTGCCGTCGATGGGATCGACAATCCACACCACCCCCGTGGCGCTGCGTTTCTGGGCGCCTTCCTCACCGATGAGGCCATCGCCCGGGCGCAACTGCTCCAAGCGGGTGGCGATGAACTCTTCGCTTGTCTCATCCACGATCGTCACCGGATCTACGGCCGATGACTTGGTGCGAGTAACCGCCCGGAGATCACCATCGAACTCGGCGCGGGTGCGCATAATCACCTCGCGGGCCTCATAGGCCACGGTGATCGCGGTGCGGCGCAGCTCGTGAACAGTATCAGTACTCAGGGTGTGCGATGTGGCAGACATGGTCTCTATTGTGCACCTCGGACGCCCTGCTGGCTCAGGCCATGATCGACCGTCACGGCGACAAAGAGAATCGCTCGCCGCCCCGCTCCGCCGTGGACGTCCGGCGCGCGGCGCGCAGAAACGCTGGCAGAGCGGCCGCGATAGAAGGGTGACCACCGCTGCAGCACGGGAGTCGTTTTGTAAGATGGGGGCTATGACGCGCACAGGTTTTGGTATTGACATCGGCGGCTCGGGCGTGAAAGGCGCCAAGGTTGACCTTGACACGGGTGAATTTATTGGCGAACGCCTCAAAATATCGACTCCGCAGCCAGCAACTCCAGAGGCAGTAGCCGAGGTTGTCGCCGAGATCATCGCCCACTTCGAATGGACCGGCCCGGTGGGCATTACGGTTCCCGCCATCGTGAAAAATCAGGTGGCGCTGTCCGCCGCCAATATCGATCCCTCGTGGATCAACACGGACGTTTCGGATCTTTTCTCCCGCCACATCGATAACGAGCAGATCGTGGTGCTCAATGACGCCGACGCCGCCGGGCTGGCCGAGGTGCGTTACGGCGATGAGCGCGCCCGCGAAGGTGCAGCCATCCTGCTGACCATCGGCACCGGCATTGGCTCCGCCATGCTTGTCGACGGCATCCTCTTCCCCAACACCGAGCTGGGGCACATGAATGTGGGCAAGAAAGAAGCCGAGCAGCTCGCCTCCTCTGCGGCGAAGGACCGGGAGGAATTGTCCTATAAGAAGTGGAGCAAGCGCGTGAGCAAGGTACTCAACGAGTATGAGCGCCTGCTCAATCCGTCCATCTTCATCGTCGGCGGCGGTATTTCCCGCAAGGCCGATAAATGGGTACCGCTGTTGACCGTCAATACCCCCGTGATCCCCGCCCAGCTGCGCAACCGAGCCGGTATCGTGGGCGCGGCACTCGCGGCCGAGGACAACATCACTCCTTAAACGTAGCTCCCCACGCTGCCCCGTCAGTACCACGCTTAGGGGGTGGGGCTAGTGGCAGTACATGGGGATACTTCTATATACTGGGCGGTTGTTCTTAACCGAGGCCGAATGACGGCCTCTCTTTGCGCCGCTGGTACGCACTACCGGCTAGCGTTTTCGCTGGCCATTAGGGCGAAACCGGCGGTTGCGCTGGTTAGTGATTCAGCGACACCACCTCGTGGCGTCGCCGGCACCGCACAACCGCACACGAAGACACAGCGCTCGACACACCGCACACTTCGGGGAGATCCCCGAGGGGAAAGACGAGCGAGACAGACGAGAAAGGGCGTACGTGGCAGCCACTGATCCTTCGGACACCGGCACTCCGGCCGAGGCTGGTTCCAAAGCAACAACTGGGCGTGATAATGCCACGGGAGGCACGACTGTGAAGAAGGCAACCGCTAAGAAGGTCGCACGCAAGGCAGCACGCAAGGCAGCCCCGCGCGCGGCCCGCACCGCTGACACCTCGACCCCGGCAGACACCACAGCCGCACGCAGCGAGGCAACCGCCCCCGCATCGAGTTCGACTGCCGGCGAGACCACGGACGCCGCCACCGCCGCGAAAGCGACGAAGAAAGCAGCCAAGAAGACGGCGAAGAAGTCCGCCAAGAAGAGCGCCAAAAAGACCGCTCGCAAGGCTGCGAAGAAGACCGCCAAGAAAACGGCTAAGAAGACCGCGAAAAAGACGGCCAAGAAGACAACTAAAAAGACAACCAAGACAACAGCGAAGAAGTCGACGCGCAAGGCCACCGCTGCGGAAAAGGTTGTGGTGGATGAGGATCTCGAGGAGGATCAGCTCCACGAGCAAGACGTAGACACCGATCTCGATGATGCCGATGTGGACTACGATCCGGATAGCCCCAGCGAGGACGACGAACCCTTCGCCGACGGTGACGCTGATACCGACTCCGAGGACGACAGTGCCGAGGACGAGGAAGAAGAAGATGACGGCTCCTCGGTCTGGGATGAGGACGAGTCTGCCGCCCTGCGCCAGGCCCGCAAGGACGCCGAGCTCACCGCCTCGGCTGACTCGGTGCGCGCCTATCTGAAGCAGATCGGCAAGGTGGCGCTGCTCAACGCCGAGCAGGAGGTCTCCCTCGCCAAGCGCATCGAGGCCGGGCTCTATGCCACCCACCGTCTTGAGCAGCTGACTGAGGCCTATGCCCAGGGCGATAAGGACGCCAAGCTCACGCCGGCTATGAAGCGCGACCTGCGCTCCATTGCCCGCGATGGCCGCAAGGCCAAGAACCACCTGCTGGAGGCCAACCTCCGCCTGGTGGTGTCTTTGGCGAAGCGCTATACCGGCCGCGGCATGGCCTTCTTGGACCTCATCCAGGAAGGCAACTTGGGTCTGATTCGCGCCGTCGAGAAATTCGACTACACCAAGGGCTACAAGTTCTCCACCTACGCCACGTGGTGGATCCGCCAAGCCATTACCCGCGCCATGGCCGATCAGGCCCGCACCATCCGTATCCCGGTGCACATGGTGGAAGTGATTAACAAGCTGGGCCGCATCCAGCGTGAGCTGCTGCAGGATCTGGGTCGCGAACCCACCCCGCAGGAGCTGGCGAAGGAAATGGACATCACCGAGGACAAGGTGATGGAGATCCAGCAGTACGCCCGCGAGCCGATCTCGCTGGATCAGACCATTGGTGATGAGGGCGATAGCCAGCTCGGTGACTTCATCGAGGATTCCGAGGCCGTCGTGGCCGTGGATGCGGTGTCCTTCACCTTGCTGCAAGACCAGCTGCAGGACGTGCTGCACACGCTCTCCGAGCGTGAGGCCGGCGTGGTGCGCTTGCGCTTCGGGCTGACCGATGGCATGCCGCGCACCCTCGACGAGATCGGCCAGGTCTATGGCGTGACCCGCGAACGCATCCGGCAGATCGAGTCCAAGACCATGTCGAAGCTGCGCCACCCCTCTCGCTCTCAGGTACTGCGCGACTACCTCGACTAGACGCTCGCCTAAGGTCAACGACTACGGCCCCTGCTGCTACTACGCAGCGAGGGCCGTAGTCGTATGTCCGAGGCTTGTAACACCTAGGGCGCAGCTGGCCCCGAATCGCGCCGCTCTGGATGCGCAGCAGCGGTGCGGGGCTGCTCCGGCTGCGTCTGGGACTGGTGGCTGAAACGTGGCGGCAGCACCGGTGGCGCCGGTGGCTGCTGCCCGGGCGCTGCTGGGCTACCAGCGGCCATCGCCCCCTGCGGCGGGACGCCGAGGTGCGGCTGCGGGTGGCGGGCCCAATAGTCTGCAGCCAACCCCTGCTTGCCATAAGCCATGCGGCGGTGCAGCGTTTCGAGCGGGCCACGGCGCCCCATGAGCTGCAGCGCATAGGCTCCAAGGACCGTCACCGCCCAGATCGCCGCCGCCAAGCCGGTGGCCACGGCGGCGCCGGAGCTCTGCCCCCAGCCCAGCCCATAAGAGGCGACGAAGATAGTAGCGAGGAGGGACTGGGCCACATATCCGGACATCGAACGCTGCCCC
Organism: Corynebacterium sp. 11A; assembly: GCF_008930935.1. NCBI lineage: Bacteria > Bacillati > Actinomycetota > Actinomycetes > Mycobacteriales > Corynebacteriaceae > Corynebacterium > Corynebacterium sp. 11A. The sequence goes on along the minus strand of NZ_PQMR01000001.1, from coordinate 385,178 downwards.
AGTGCCGCCACTGGCGCGATCCACACCGGTAGTGCGCGCTCATAGCTCGTGCCCTGCGCCGTCTTTTCCGTGATCCGGCGCTGCATCGGCGCGCAGGCGAGAACGATAATCGCCACGATGCCTGGGCCGGTGGCCACACCAAAGCCAGTGTTGAGCACCATCCACGTCGCGAGGCTATCCTCGTTGCCGAATACGCCGATCGCGTTGAGCCCCATGGGAAGCCCCACCGCGACCATCACCACAATGCCGGCAGCCGCCGCGATCCAGAGCGTGCGCCGATGCTCCTCTGGGTGGGTGAGCACCCCGCGGCGCGCCCAGACGAATCCGAGCAGCATCAGGGGAAAGAGCATGGGGATCTCGGTACCCAGGTTCAGCGGCTGCAGCACCAGGAATAGCGCGCCACCGACGAGCTGAGAAAGATAGCTGTCGAGGAAGTTCGAGGCGAGCGGCATCCCACCCGATGCCGTGGTCTCGGGACCGAAGAGATCAAACTGGGAATCGGCAATCATCAAGACAATAGCGATGATCAGATTGCCTATCATCCACATTGCCGATAACACCCCGGCGATAATGAGCAGGGTTTTATCCCGGAAGTTAATCATCAGCGCCAGCACTGCCCCAGCTATGCCATAAAAGACCATGATGTCGCCAAAGTAGAGAAACACCATATGCACGGCGCCGAAGATAGCGAGCCACAGATAGCGCATCGCGATGGTTCTGCGGGCTGCGCCGAGTGGGTAGCGTCGTCGAGCCAAAGACATGGCGATCAGGCCCACGCCGAATCCCAGCATGGTGGAAAACATCGGCAATCCGCGCACGTGCGCCAGCATGGATCCGGCAACCACAGCGACCTTATCCGCCGTAGAGCCATCCACCACTCCCCCGAGTTCTTGGACGCTGGCCCCAGCGGGTCCGGCAAGCCACGTTGTGGTGAGATTCGCGATCGCAATGCCGAGCAGGGTGAATCCGCGGGCGAGATCGGGGGCGAGCATGCGCACTGTCGCCGCGCTGCGCAGGGGTGGATCTGTCGGAGAGGACGCCGCAGTAGTCGGGGCACTCATCGCTGGTGACGCTCTTTCTACTTCCTCGAAGGTGGGGGCAGGAAACAAGAAAAACCGCGGGAGACATACTCACGCGGCTGCTTCACGTGCTTATTGATTCATGTAGTTCTCGATACAGGTTTCCATCTGATCCTCGGGAACATTCTGGCATTCTTCAACAACACCGCTGACGAAGGAACCGAAGACGATCGTGATCACGGCGACAATGACCAATAGCAGCACGGAGATGACCACCGAAATGATGGACATGGTCACGCGGCGCTTCAGCCCCTGCATATTGCGGCCCTTCACCCACGCGATAATGCCCAGCACAATGCCGGCAATTGCGAGGAATGGGGCTACCACCAGACCAACAACGGTGGCCGCGAGAACCACGGCCGCGATGGACACGCCCAGTGCCCACGGAGCAATCTTGTTCACCTGCTCCACGGGATAGCCATAGTGGCCGCCGGGGTGAGCGCCCTGGTCAGAGTAGCCACCCTGATTGGGATACGCGCCCTGATTGGGGTAGCCGCCCGGACCGGGATAACTGCCCTGCCTGGGATAGCCACTGGGATAGCCACTCTGGTCCGTCTGGCCGGAGTTCTGCACATCCCCAGAGAAGGAGTCACTCGAATTCGGCATCCGGTGCTGTGGCTGGCTATTCGGCCACTCGCCATCCTGCCAAGCGTTGTTGGAGTTGCGATCGTTGTTGTCTGTCATGCGAGTGTTGTCCTTCCAGACTGTATGCGGCCCGAGCGACGGGAGTACTTCTGAGAAACTATTCCGTCTAGGGCAGTGTTATCTACAAAAGTTTATCATTACCTCAGCATCGCGACGTCATATGCGCTGTATTCGCAGCGCTACATTTCAGCCCCACGGGCTCCAGCTGAGCGGGGTTTACCACTGGCGCAAGAAATTAATACGCGCCCGCAGTTGTTCCGCCGAACACAATGCCGTGGGCGGGCCGCCGCAGGCTCGCCGCGCTTCATTATGAATAGCGCCGTGCGGCCGGCCCGTGCGCGAACTCGTAATGGAGACCACCGCATTGAGCTGCTTGCGGAGCTCGGGGATTAGAGCGGCGTCCTCATCCGAGTTTTCTGTGCCGCGTGTCGACGTCTGCTCGCTGCCCTGCATTCTCTCTGCCGACGAGGACGATGTCACCGGATGAGCGGCGGACTGCGCGGACTGGGACATCTCCTCGGCTTGGCGTTTTTTCAGCAGCTGCCGCATTTGCTCGGCATCGAGCAGCCCTGGGAGGCCGAGATAGTCTTGCTCCGCCTCGCCGATGCTGGCGGTGCCATAGGTGGAGCCATCAAAGATGAGCGAGTCCAACTCGGCCTCGGCGCCAAGAGACTGATAGGAGGGATCCTCTTCGCCGGGCTCGTTCTTTTCTTTATTGGCCTCGGCGAGCAGCTCATCATCCCAGCCCTCCTTGGGCCTGTCGGGCTTGCCCAGCACGTGATCGCGGGAGACCTCGAGCTTTGCGGCCAGGTCGAGCAGCACGGGCACAGAGGGCAAAAACACCGAGGCGTTTTCGCCCGGCATGCGCGAACGCACGAAACGCCCGATGGCCTGAGCGAAGAACAGCGGCGTGGAGGCCGAGGTGGCATAGACACCCACCGCGAGGCGGGGCACGTCCACGCCCTCGGAGACCATACGCACTGCCACCATCCACTCATCGGTGGAGTTGGAAAATTCCTCGATGCGTTCGGAGGCCCCTGCTTCATCAGAGAGCACCACCGCCACCGGCGTGGAGGAGAGTTTTTCCAGGGCGCGGGCATAGGCGCGCGCCGCAGTTTTATTGGAGGCGATCACCAGCCCGCCGGCGTCCGGCATGTTCTGGCGCAGCTGACCTAACCGGGTGTGCGCCGCCTGCAGCACCGCGGGAATCCAATCCCCCTTCGGATCGAGGGCGGTACGCCAGGCGCGGGCGGTCTGCTCCGCGTTCAGTGGCTCGCCGAGCCGGGCGGCATATTCCTCGCCGGCACTATCGCGCCAGCGGGCCTCGCCCGAATAGGCCAAAAACACCACTGGGCGCACCACGCCATCACGCAGCGCATTGGAGTAGCCATAGGTGTAATCCGCCGCCGATTTCAGATTTCCTTCGCCATCGTCTTCGTAGCGCACGAAGGGGATGGCGGCATCGTCGGAGCGGAAGGGGGTACCCGTGAGGCATAGTCGCCGCTCCGCGTCGCGGTAGGCGGTGGCGATGCCATCGCCCCAGCTTTTCGCGTCGCCACCGTGGTGCACCTCGTCCAGAATCACCAAGGTGCGCTTGTTGGTAGCGAGTTGATAGTGCTTATAGGGGTGCATGGCCACCTGGGCATAGGTGACCACGATCCCCTGATAGGACGGGTTAATCGCACCGCTATTGGAGAAGGCGGGGTCTAAGGTGATGCCATTACGTTGCGCCGAGCCCGCCCACTGCACCTTGAGGTGTTCGGTAGGAACAACCACGATCACGCGATCTACCGTGCGCTTGTCGAGCAGCTCTGAGGCGAGCCGCAGCGCGAAGGTGGTCTTACCGGCACCCGGGGTTGCGACCGCAAGGAAGTCCTTGGGCTGAGTGCGCTCATATTTGGTGAGGGCGGCCTGCTGCCAGGCACGAAGGTTAGCACTCACTTGCGACGCAGACCTCGGAAAATCTGCTCGCAGTCGGGGCACACGGGAGAACCCGGCTTGGCTTGCTTGGTCACGGGAAAGGTTTCCCCGCACAGGGCCACAACCATTTTGCCGCTCACGGCGGAGTCGACAATCTGATCCTTCTTCACGTAGTGGAAGAACTTCGGCGTGTCGTCGTCGGTGCCGGTGTTCTCCCTGATGTCGGGACGCTCGATGGTAGTTGTCTGAGTACTCACCTGAACCATCATGCCCGAAAAGTGTCGTCTTCTCATCCTCCCCCGTAAGAGGAAGGGCTAGGCTGGAACACGATGACTGAAGATGAGGACAACGTTGCTCAACCGGCCGAGGATCGCTCGGCCGAGGAGACGGCGTCGACACGCGGCCGCCTCAGCGCTCTGCGACGCCGCATGCGCAAAGCAGAGCTCATCACTGATGCCCGCCGCACCCCAGCGCAAAACTATCGCCACCGTAAGACCGTGTACGCGATTTTGCAGGGCTCCCGTATTCCTTTTTTGTTCCTCAGCGCCGCCACCTATTTCTTTTGGGAGAATATGGTGGTCTCCGGTGTGCTCTTTGTGATCTCTACCCTGCTGCCGTGGGTGGCGGTGGTGATTGCCAATGGCGCCGGCGAGCCGGAAGATAAGCGGCATCCACGCCAGTACAAACCGGAGGTGCGCCGCGCCCAGCGCGCCGCCGAACATCACGCCCTGAACCAGCACTCGCTGCGCCGCGAGCTGGGCCCGGGCACCGGCGAGTACATCATTATTGACGCAGACGACGACTAGACAAGGCCTTATGTAGTGACTACCTCTCTCGCCGCGCGCGTGGGAGCCGATCTGGGCGATATATGCACCCGCATCGGCTATAGCCACGCCGGTATTGCCAGCTCCCTCGGCCCCGCCGCCTACGCCGCCCTTGGCCGCGGCGAACCTGCCGCGGTGCGCCGCGTATTAGCCTCCACAGCGCTGCACGACGCCATCCGACTCTTTATTCTGCACGATCCCCTTCCCCGCGCGCGCTGCGAGACTCTCCTGGGCAGGGCGCTTATCGACGCCCTCCTCGAGCTGTCCTGGGCCGAGGAGGACACCACTGGCCTGCGGGTGCTCATTGATATCCGCCCCATCGATCGCGGCACACGTAGCGGTTTGGTGTTCTCCGATATGGATGCCTCCATGGTGGAGCACATTCCCGGCAAGGAGCATGTGCTCGGTGTGGGTGCCGCATCCCTGTCCTTGGCTGAAGCCGTGCCCCACTCCTCGGTGTCCAGCGTGCTCGATCTTGGTTGCGGCTCGGGGGTGCAACTGGTGCTGCAGGCCGACTATGCCGAGACGCTCACCGGTAGCGATATATCGGAGCGGGCGCTGCGCTTTGCCCATGCCACTCTGGCGGCATCGGGGGTGGATGCGGAGCTGCTCCAGGGGCCGTGGTTCGAGCCGGTGCACCAGCGTCGCTTCGAGCGCATCGTGGCCAATCCCCCCTTCGTAGTGGGGCCCGCGGCCATCGAACACGTCTACCGGGACTCTGGCGCCGATCTCGACGGCGCCACTGAGCTCGTGGTTCGCCAGGCCTGCGAGCATCTCGAGGAAGAAGGCAGCGCCCACCTAGTGGGGGCGTGGGTGTTGAACGCAGACAGCTGGGCGCAGCGCGTGAGCTCGTGGGTTCCCCCGACCGGCTATGCCGTCTGGGTGCTCGAGCGCGATCGCGTGGACGCCCCGCACTACGTCTCCACCTGGTTGAAGGATGAATCCATCGACCCGCGCAGCGAGGAGGGGCAGCGGCGCACCGAGCAGTGGCTCTCCCACTTCGATGCCCACGGCGTCACGGGGGTGGGCTTCGGGTTCATTCACATCCAACGGCTCGCGGTGGACACCCCGAGCGAGGTGATGTGTGAGGATTTCTCGACAGCCTCCACTACCGGTTTGGGTGAGGAGGTCGAGGAGTATTTCCTCCGCACCTCGTGGCTGCGCGAGCAAGACGCCACCTCCATGCTGTCCAGCCGCTATCAGCTGCGCCCTGGGGTCTGCATTGACCGCATCAGTCGCGCCGACACCGAATCCGGTATCGGGATGAAGGCCGAGAGCATCCATATCGCCCGCACCGAGGGCCCCCGCTTTAGCCACGAAATCGACGAGGCCGTCGCCTCCCTCGTGGCCGGGTTGCACCCGCAGGGGCTTCCCTTGGCAGAGATCGTGGAGCTCTACGCGGCCACCGAAGAGATCGATCCCGCGGAGATCGTGCAGCAGGTCATCGCCGTGATGGTGGATCTCATCCGCCATGGCTTGGTGCTTCCCGCCGAGCTGCTCGCCGATTAACCCCGCCCCCTTATGTCTGAAGGAGTTATAGCGCCGTGAAAGCAGTATTGACCCGCGTCACCGAGGCGGCCGTCACCGTCGAGGGCCGCACCGTCGGGGCTATCGACTGCCCCGACACCGGCGGGCTTTTAGCCCTAGTAGGAGTCGCTCGCGAGGACACCGAGGCCGATGTGGAACTCATGGCCCGCAAGATCGCTGAACTCCGGATTCTCGACGGCGAGCGCAGCGTGGAGTCCTGCTCCGCCCCAGTGTTGCTCGTTAGCCAATTCACCCTCATGGGGCGGACGAAAAAGGGGCGACGTCCCTCGTGGTCCGATGCGGCGGGTGGCGCCGAGGCCGAGCCGCGTATCGCGGCGATTGCCGTTCTCCTCCAGCAACGGGGCATCCCAGTAGAAACCGGACAATTCGGCGCCTATATGAAAGTGTCCTCCGTTAATGATGGCCCGTTTACGGTGTTGGTGGACACCACTTCATAGGCGACTAACCACAAATAGGGGGAGCGTGGTGAACGCATCACCCCAGCTCGCGGCGTAGGGGCAGCAGTTTTGCTAGTGGTGGAACTAATTCGGAAGTCGTGGCGTTAAACAAAATGACATTCTCGATGGAGCAGGAGGCGCCAATGAGCTCTGCAGCTGAAGCCGCACGAGCGAACGATAACGAAGCCGGTGATACCCGAGGACGACGCAATCAGACGAACGACAATCCTGCCGCCGATCTCGTCCGCGTATATCTCAATGGTATTGGCAAAACCGCGCTGCTCACCGCCGAAGACGAAGTAGAACTGGCCAAGGCGATCGAGGTTGGTCTTTATGCCGATTATTTGCTGAAAAACAGCACGGATCTCACCCGCGCTAAAAAACGCGATCTGAAGATCTTGGCCAAGGAAGGGCGCAAGTCGCGCGCCCACCTGCTCGAGGCGAATCTCCGCCTCGTGGTCTCTTTGGCTAAGCGCTACACCGGTCGCGGCATGCCGCTTCTGGATCTCATCCAAGAGGGCAACCTCGGATTGATCCGTGCCATGGAAAAGTTCGACTACGCCAAAGGCTTTAAATTCTCCACCTATGCCACCTGGTGGATTCGCCAAGCCATTACTCGTGGCATGGCGGATCAGTCCCGCACCATCCGGCTGCCCGTGCACTTAGTGGAGCAGGTAAACAAGCTCTCTCGCATCAAGCGCGAGCTCTACCAGCACCTCGGCCGCGAGGCCACCAATGAGGAACTGGCCGAAGAGTCTGGCATTGATGAGGCCAAAATCGAGCTGTTGCTGCGCCAGTCGCGCGACCCGGTGAGCCTCGACATGCCGGTGGGCGCCGATGAAGAAGCCCCTTTGGGAGACTTCATTGAAGACTATGACGCGACCGATGCCGAGACCGCCGTGGTGGCCTCCTTGCGGCACTCCGATATTCGCGCGGTGCTCGGCACTCTCGAGCAGCGCGAGCAGGATGTGATCAAGCTGCGCTATGGCTTGGACGATGGCGTGCCTCGCACCCTCGATCAGATCGGCCGCCGCTTCGGGCTCTCCCGAGAGCGCGTCCGCCAGATCGAGCGGGAAGTCATGTCGAAGCTGCGTGACGGCGACCGCGCCGACAAGCTACGCGCCTACGCGCTCTAGACAGGCGGAGCCGCACGCTGGGCCGCACTCGGCCCCAGCGCGCGTCTCTGCACCGGATAGGTGCACGCAGTAAGCTAGGTTAAATTACAGGGACTAACAATTGTGATGTCTCCTTATTGCCGCAGACCGTATGGCTATAAGGGGAGCGAACAGAGAAGGGCTATAGCTTCGTGAAGGATCTTGTCGATACCACCGAGATGTATTTGCGGACGATCTACGAACTCGAAGAAGAGGGCATTATTCCCCTTCGAGCACGTATCGCCGAGCGTTTGGAGCAGTCCGGCCCCACCGTAAGTCAGACGGTAGCCCGCATGGAGCGCGACGGGCTGGTGGTGGTCGCCAATGACCGCAGCCTCCATTTGACCTCCGATGGCCGCCAGCGGGCGATCGCGGTGATGCGCAAGCACCGCCTCGCTGAGTGCCTTCTTACTGACGTCATTGGCTACGACATCGAGAAGGTTCACGATGAGGCCTGTCGCTGGGAGCATGTGATGAGCGACGAGGTCGAACGTCGCCTACTCGATGTGCTGCCCAATGTGGACCGCTCCCCCTTCGGCAATCCGATCCCAGGTCTTGATCGCCTAGGACGCCGCGATCACGTCGAACCGGATCACGGCACCCGCATCGTGGACTTGGCAGAAAACACCGATCACAAGGTGCGGATCGTGCAAGTCAATGAGATCCTCCAAGTCAATGATGACGAGATGAAGCGCCTGATCGCCGCGGGAATTTGCACCGGAAGCACGGTCACGGTCTATCACGACCGCAATGGCGTCACCTTCAAGACCGAGGATAAAGAGGTACGCCTCTCCCCTGCCTTGAGCCACGCCGTGCGTGTCGAAGAGGCCTAGTTCCCCTTGTAGTTTTATTCCTTATTTCTCCGCCCCTCGCCGGTACCACCTCAGTGCCCGCGAGGGGCGGAGAGCTATGTGTATAGCTCCGCTGCGTAGTGTGAGCAGCGCCCTATCGGCAGACGTCCGACGTGTAACTAAAAATGAGTAGTCTGGAGGCTATGAACATTCTGGTCACTGGAGGCGCCGGCTATGTAGGTAGCGTGTGCGCTCAGGTTTTCATTGAACAAGGACATTCCGTCACCGTCATCGACAACTTCTCCACCGGAAACCGCGAGGCTGTGCCCGCCGAGGCCACGCTCGTGGAAGGCGATGTTCGCGATGTCGCCGCCACTGTGCTCCGAGAGCACAAGATCGACGCCGTAGCCCACTTTGCGGCCCGCTCGCTCGTAGGCGAGTCTGTGGAGAAGCCCGAGGAGTACTGGCAGCACAACCTCGTCACCACCCTCGCGCTTCTCGACGCCATGCGCGAAAACGGGGTGAACAATCTGGTGTTCTCCTCGACCGCCGCCACCTATGGCGAGCCGAAGACAGTGCCCATCACCGAGGACATGCCCACCGCCCCCACCAATCCTTATGGCGCGACCAAGCTGTCCATCGACTACGCGATCACCAGCTACTGCCACGCCTATGGCTTGGGAGCAACCAGCCTGCGCTATTTCAATGTGGCGGGGGCCTATGGCACGATCGGCGAAAACCGCGAGGTGGAAACCCACCTCATCCCGCTGGTACTGCAGGTGGCGCTGGGCCACCGTGACAAGATCATGATCTTCGGCGATGACTGGCCCACCGAGGATGGCACCTGCGTGCGCGACTATATTCATATCCGCGACCTCGCGGACGCCCACCTGCTGGCACTGGAGTCCAATACGTCCGGCGAGCACCGCATCTTCAACCTGGGCTCGGGTGAGGGCTACTCGGTGGCCCAGGTGATCGACGCTTGCCGCGAGGTGACCGGCCAACCGATCCCCGCCGAAGTCGCGCCCCGGCGCGCCGGCGATCCCGCCACACTCATCGCCTCCTCGGCCAAGGCGATGGAGCAGCTCGGCTGGAGCCCCACCCGCACCGATCTGCGCACCATTGTCCAGGATGCGTGGTCGTTTACCTCGCAGTTGGGAGATCGGGCCTATAGCGCGCGGCGATAACGACCGTGTCTGCGCCGAGGCACAGCCCATAGTGCACAGCGATAGCGGGAGGCGGCAGCCCAGTGTGGTTGTCGCCTCTCGCGCTGTCGGGGCACTACTCGACCGCCTCGGTTCGAGCCAGCTTGGGGTATTGCCTCTGCGGCTAGCTGCATCGGGCGCGGTGAATGCCGACGCTGGAGCACAGCTGCTCGGCGGCCTCGGTGCAGGCGGTCACCGAGTCTGTGATGAGCCCATGCATATAGGCGTTAAAGAGTAGTTGGGCTAGGGTGTGTCCCTGCTCTTCTTCTTGTGCACAGCTCAATGCGGCGGGCACCACTGTCATCCACTGCCGGGCCGCTGCTTCGAGGGCGAGCAGGCTGAGTGCATTGGCCCGAATCGAGCCAGAAAAAACGTGCACGGCCGCTTGGAGGGCGCGGTAGAGCACCATGGAGGTGGTGTTGCCTACCGCGACGATGGCCATATCCCGCAGGGTGCGATCGGCGAGACAGGATCCCAGCAACTCGAGGAAGGCGAGATCCTCTTTGATCTCCTCCACCGTGGTCTCGGCTGGCAAGCGATCGAGCGAGGCGAAGAAGTCTTCCACGAGCGCATAGGGGGCGCTGTCTTTCTCCGCGCTGTCGTAGAGATCCATCACTTTGTTCTCCAATGCCCAGGACCAAAGGCGGGACTGCTCCTCGGAGATGGTCTCGGTATCTCGCCGGAATTGCTCGAGGAAGCTCTCGCGATCCAGCTCGGGGAGCTCTTCGCCGCGGGCGATGAGTTCCCGCATCGATGAAGTGCGCTCCAGCGGTGGGATCACATCATCGCGCAGGTGGCGCTTCCAGGAGGAGATCACTGCGACAGAATCGGAGACGAACTCCAACCGCACCTGCTCGCCCGCGGCTATCTCATAGGTGGACCATACTGCCCCGAGCGGGATCTGAGCGTCGCGGCAGTGCTCGTCCACCCGCTGCGCGATCTCCTGGCTGGAGCCTTGGCGGACGATGAAACCGAGGAAGAAATCACTATCGAGGGCGCCGAGGGTCTCAGAGATGGCGTCGATACGCTCGAGATCGCTGAGGCTTAAGCGCGCGATGGGACCGGAGGTGACCGTAGCTGTCGTCTGGCCGGGCTGCGGGGCGCTGACATGGAAGCCGGCCAGTACTAAGGAGTCGTGCGGGAAGAAGCCGAGGGTGGCGGGGATGGAGGCGAGAAAGGAACCGGGAGTGAAATGCTGTGTGCTCATGGCAGGTATCGTTGCCGAGGATCGCGGTCAGCACGGCCCAGTGCACGTTTTTCGGCGCCGCGTTGTGGATGGGGCCGAGTTATCCACAGCCTTCCGCTGAGCGACAGCCCTGCCAGTGGGGAGAGATGCGCTATGGTTATCCGGCTATGCGGTATGCGAAAATAGCGCCACAGAACCACACTGCGTTGGCCCGCACTGGGAATAGCAGGGGCGTCTGTGGCGTTGTTGCTCACATCAGGCCAGCATCCGCACGGTGCTGGACGCCGATGCGGGAGAGACACAGACACTAAGCTAATAACACAGGCGTAACTAGCGCGCCGGCAGGTGTGTTCCGCCCGCTCTATGACCTTAAGGAGGCACGATGGCACGAGACGATTTCTCGATGTACGAACTGGAGTACCCTTCTCCAGAGCTGTCTTCTTCCGCCGAGCGAGACAGCGAGGGCAATAGCACTCCGGGGCTAACGATGTTGATTGCTTTGGAGGGCTACGCCGATGCCGGCCGCGCCGTGGAGATGGTATCGCGGCATTTGCTCTCCGCATTGGATCACCGCCTCATTGCTTCGTTTAACAACGATGAACTCATTGACTATCGCTCCCGCCGCCCGCCGGTGGCGATCGATCAGCAGCGCGTAGTCGAGATCGACGATCTCAAGCTCACGCTCAATGTGGTGCGCGATACTAACGGGCGCTCCTTCCTGCTGCTCTCCGGCCCGGAGCCGGATCTGCGCTGGCAGGCGTTTAGCAAGGCTGTGGCCGATCTGGTGGAGCGCTATAATGTCGAACAAACTATTGCGCTCTACGCGGCCCCTATGTCAGTGCCGCATACCCGCCCGCTGATCGTCTCGGCGCACGGCAATGATCCGCAGCTGGTTCAGCCGCTCTACACCATGGATTCTCAGATCATCGTGCCCGGCGCGGCGGCGCTGCATATCGAGCGGCTGCTTAATAAGCGGGGCCGTAATGTTGCCGGCTATACCGCACATGTGCCGCACTATGTCTCCGCCTCGGAGTACCCAGAGGCGGCGTTGAGCCTCTTGCACGCCATTGGTGATGTCGGCGAGCTGGTGCTGCCGCTGAAGTCCTTGCAGGCCGATGCCGAGCGGGTCAAGCGCGATTTGGCGGAGCAGACTTTTAACTCGCAGGAGATTCAGCAGGTGGTCTCCTCCCTGGAGGAGCAGTACGACGAGCAGCTGGCGCGCTTCCGCGAAGCCAATCCCCAAGCGCTTATCCCCCGCAACGTGGAGATCCCCTCCTCCGAGGAGCTGGGCGCGGAGTTTGAGGAGTTTCTTGCCTCCGTTGCCAGCGAGACCTCAGCTGCCGCCGACGGCGAGGAGCCTGCGTCAGACGCCGCCGAGGATGGCCAGCCCCGCACCCGCTGGCAGGCCATGCTGGAGCGTCTCGGTGGCGAGGAGCACAGTATGTATCACGCCGAGCCCCAGCAGGATCAGCCCCAGCAGGAGGAGCATCAGGCGGGTGAGAAGGACTCCGCTGCGGAGGATGCCAGCGAAGACGCCGACGGCGGCGAGGGCAATTCCCACTAAGCGGGCGCACGCCCCGCTGCGGCTGCTCCTCACGCGGCTGCGAGGGGCCTCCCGCGCCGCGGCAGCGGGGCTAGGTAGTCTGAGTAAGTGTGAAAACGACGCTAACTCAGTTCCTGCCGGATCTCGCCGAAGTACCCGAGTCGCTGCTCGATGAATCAGTATTCGATTCCTATCTGCGCTGGGTAGACGATAGCGGGATGAGCCTCTACCCCGCCCAAGAGGAAGCGTCACTGGGGATTCTCGCTGGCGATAATGTTATTCTCGCCACCCCCACGGGCTCGGGTAAGTCCATGGTGGCGATTGCCGCGGCCTTCATCGCGATGGCGCGCGGCCAGCGTTCCTACTACACCGCCCCCATCAAGGCGCTGGTGAGCGAGAAGTTCTTCGCCCTCTGCGATATTTTCGGCCCCGAGCAGGTGGGGATGATGACCGGCGATGCCACCGTCAATGGCTCGGCCCCCATCATCTGCGCGACCGCGGAGATCGTGGCCAATATTGCCCTCCGCGATGGCAAGGATGCCGCCATCGACCAGGTGATCATGGACGAGTTCCACTACTACTCCGATCCCCAACGCGGCTGGGCGTGGCAAGTGCCACTGCTCGAGCTGCCCAAAGCGCAGTTCCTGTTGATGTCCGCCACCCTGGGCGATACCACGCACCTAGAAAAGGACCTCAGCGAGCGCACGGGGCGAGATACCACCTTGGTCGCGGGGGCGACTCGACCCGTTCCGCTGGAGTTTTCCTATGTTTATACCCCGGTGCACGAGACCATCGAGAAGCTGATCTCGCAGGACAAAGCCCCCATCTATGTGGTGCACTTCACCCAACGCGAGGCCACCGAGCGCGCCCAGGCGCTGACCTCGCTGAAGGTTATTAACGATGAGGAAAAGAAGAAGATCGCCGAGGAGATCGGCTCCTTCCGCTTCTCTACTCGTTTCGGCACCACCTTGTCCTCGCTACTGCGCAAGGGCATCGGCATCCACCATGCCGGCATGCTGCCGAAGTATCGCCGCCTCGTCGAACGCCTCTCCCAGACCGGACTATTGAAGGTCATTTGTGGCACCGACACCCTGGGTGTGGGTATCAACGTGCCCATTCGCACTGTATTGATGACGGGGCTAGTGAAATTCGACGGCCAACGCCAACGCCTCGTGAAATCGCGGGAGTTCCACCAGATCGCCGGGCGCGCAGGCCGGGCCGGCTTCGACACGGTGGGCACCGTGGTTATTGAAGCGCCGGAGCATGAGATCGAAAACTATAAGCTGCGCAAGCGCGCCGGCCAGGATGAGGCGAAGCTGAAGAAGCTCCGCAAAAAGGCCGCCCCGAAGGGCGAGGTGACGTGGACGGATACCACCTATGAGCGGCTTATCGACGCCGAGCCAGAGAACATGCAATCCCAATTTAGGGTGTCGCACTCCATGCTACTCAACCTGCTCGCCCGCGAGGGCGATGGGCTCCACCACATCACGGAGCTGATCCGGCGCACCCACGACCCGCGCGCTAAACAGAACACCGAGCTACTCACTTCTATCGACTTGATTAAGGGCTTGGTGGCGACAGGTATCGTCGATAAGCATGCTGGGAGTGACCCGCATGAGGAGCGCTATCAGCTCACCGCCGAGCTGCAGCGAGACTTTGCCCTCAACCAGCCACTGGCGCCCTTTGCCATCGCCGCACTCGAAGTATTGGACCCAGAGTCGGAGACCTTCGCGCTCGATGTGATCTCGGTATTTGAGGCGATTCTGGAAAATCCCCGACAGCTGCTGGTCGGCCAGGAACGCGCCGCGCGAGGGGCGGAAATTCAGGCGCTCAAAGCGGAGGGCTACGACTATCACGATCGCATGGCGATGATCGAGGAGATCACCTATCCGCAGCCGCTGAAGGAGCTGCTGGAGCAGACCTACGACACCTATGCCGAAACCCAGCCCTGGGTGAAAGAGTTTGAGTTAAAGCCGAAATCAGTGGTGCGGGAAATGATCGAAAAGGCCATGACCTTCTCCGATCTCGTCTCCACCTATCAGCTGGCCCGCTCGGAGGGGGTGGTATTGCGGTATCTCACCGATGCGTGGCGCACCCTCGAGCACTCGGTGCCGCCGGAGTATCGCAACGAGCAGGTCGACGACATCATTGTGTGGCTGGGCGAGCTGGTGCGCCAGGTCGATTCCTCGCTCTTGGATGAGTGGGCGCATATGGCCGATCCCGACCAGCCCATCGATCAGGACACCGTGGATCAGCAGGTGGCCTTTGGGGTGGAGGATCCGAGCGCGCTCAGCGCCAATCGCCGCGCCTTCACCATCATGGTGCGCAACTACTTCTTCCGCCTCACCCAGCTCTTCGCCTATGAGGAGGAGGACGCCCTCGCGCAGATGGTGGCCTATCTCGACGATGCCCCAGACTTCCCCGCTGCCATGGACGCCTATTTCGACGAATACGCGGACATGGATGTGGGACCTGAGGCGCGCGGCCCCGAATACTTCCACCTCACTCAGAATGGGCGCAGCTGGTCGGTACGGCAAATATTCAAAGACCCCGAGGGCGATAACTCCTTCGCGCTCCAGGGCGTCGTGGATCTCGATGCCTCGGATGCAGCCGGCGAGGTGCAGCTCAGCGCCCTGCAGCTCGATTATCACTAGGCAGCACCCACCTGAGACATCACCGCGCTGCCTATGACCAGGATCGGTACTGGGCAGCGCGGTGTCGTGTGTAGACACACAAAAGACGACGCTCCATCGATGTTGATGGGCGTCGTCTAGGTGCGAGACTCGGCTCTTAGCGAGCAGCCTCAATCTCTACAGCTTGGGCAACAGCCTGGACGGTGGCGGCGACCTTCACGGCCTCCCACACCTGCTCCTTGGTGAGCCCCTCTTCGCGCACGGTCTTATCGTGGGCAACCGAGCAGTGCTCGCAGCCGTTGATGGTGGACACGGCGAGGGAGTACAGCTCGAAGTCGGCCTTATCGATGCCCGGCTTGGCGATGATGTTCATGCGCAGACCGAACTTCACCTTGGCGTAGTCATCGCCCAGCCAGCCCTTGGCGCGGTAGGCAACGTTGTTCATCGCCATGATGGTGGCGGAACCCAAGGCGGCGTCGAAAGCCTCCTCGGAGAGGTGCTCCTTGGCCTCGTCGGCGATCTCGGAGAACACGGTCTCGTTGCGGGTAGCGGCGGCGGAGGCCACGAGGGCGCCCCACAGCTGCTGCTCGTTGAGCTCAGAGGTGCGGGTCAAGGAACCCAGGTTGAGCTTGACGTCCTTGGCGTAATCGGGCAGGGACGAACGCAGGTTATCAATCGACATCTATTACTTCAGACCTTCCTGGAGCACGTCCATCTTGTTGATGTTCTTGGTGGGGTCATTAGCTTCCCAGTTGCAGGCGCAGACCTCTTCGGACTGGAGAGCGTCGAGGGCGCGCAGCACCTCGTCGACGTTACGGCCCACAGCGTCCGGGGTCACGGACACGAACTGGATCACGCCATCGGGATCGATGATGAAGGTGGCGCGGTCAGCAACACCGTCGGCGTTCTCCACACCGAGGGTGCGGATAAGCTCGTGCTTGACGTCGGAGAACATCGGGAAAGGAACGCCCTTGAGCTCCGGGTGGGTGGCACGCCAGTTGAAGTGAGCGAACTCGTTATCGGTGGAGCCGCCGAGCACCTGGGTGTCGCGATCCAGGAACTCCTCGTTCAGCTTGCCGAAGGCAGCGATCTCGGTCGGGCACACGAAGGTGAAGTCCTTGGGGTAGAAGAACACAACCTTCCACTGACCCTCGTACTTGTCGAGGGAGACAGTCTCGAAATAATCCTCGGGAGAGGTGGCGTTGGCCTCGTGCAGGTCGCCGCCCTTAAGAGCAGTGAGCTCGAACTCAGGGAACTTTTCTCCAACGGTCATGATAGCCATGTGTTTTCCTCCAAATATCGCTGATGCGATGTAGCAATGTACAAGCGGTGCAGACAGCTGTGCTGATGTCCGCAGTGCAGACAACAACTGTCCGCGGGCTTAGTGTGCAACACCGATGGGCGCGGCGGGCGACTGTGCACCATAACGTGAGGCATCTCACCTCTGTCTGGCTGTGGTCGCTGCCGCATCGTGGCGAAAGAGCCGCAATCTGGGCTTTTAGGCCTCCCATTTCTGGGAAAAGCAGCTCATCCTCACGGGATGCAGTGGGCTTATAAGCTCCTGCCCCGCCATCTGCGTTGCTGCCATAAGTATGCCACATATTCCGCTGACGTCAAGAGGTAAAACTTTTTGTCTTGTTATAGAGTAATAAGTATGAACAATAAAGACTACCGCCCGACTCTTGCGCAGCTGCGCACCTTCGTCACCATCGCGGAAAAACGGCACTTCGGCATCGCCGCCGCCAAACTCAACATCTCTCAGCCTTCGCTCTCCCAGGCGCTCGCCGCCCTCGAATCCGGGCTCGGAGTACAGCTGATCGAACGCTCCACCCGTAAGGTCATCGTCACCCCGATAGGCGCGAAACTGCTCCCCTTCGCCAAGGCCACCCTGGAGCAGGCCAATTCCTTCCTCTCCCAAGCACGCGGCGCCGATGGACCACTCCAAGGCCCCTTAACGATTGGCATTATTCCCACCGCCGCGCCCTATCTCTTGCCTGAGCTGCTCACCTTGCTCTATCAGGACTATCCCGAGCTGGAACCGCGCATCGTCGAAGATCAAACCCACTATCTTGAGACCATGCTCCGTGATGGCCAAATCGACTGCGCCCTACTGGCCACCCCCGTAAGCCGCAGCGGTCTCGAGAGCTATTCCCTCTACGACGAGAACTTCGTTATCGCCGTCAACGACAAAGATCCACTGGCCGGCCGCACTGACGTCACGCTGTCGTCGTTAAAGCAACTCCAACTGCTCTTGCTTGACGACGGCCACTGCTTGCGCGATCAGATCATTGATCTCTGCCGCGTGGCCAAGACTGACCCAGAAGATCAATCCTCCACCTTCACCCGCGCCACCAGCCTCACCACGGTGCTGCAGTGCGTGGGCGCCGGCTTCGGCTCGACTCTCATCCCCGCCTCCGCCCTGAAAGCCGAGGGCAGCCGGCAAGGCGTGGCCATCGCCCACTTCGCCCCCTCGGTGACAGCCCAGCGCACCATGCGCTTGGTCTATCGGGCCTCCTCCTTCCGCAGCGAGGACTTCGCCGCGCTCGGCAAGGAGATCACCCGCGCCTACCAGGCCACGATCAGCGCCACCGCCGAGGATCGCCGCGAGGACTCGCCCAGCGCCTAAGACGATCACAGGGTGCGGGCTACTCGCCCTTGGATACTGCTAGTGGCTAGAATCTAAGTTCTTATGCCTCGCTCTGAACACGGATCCCCTGCAGCATCGTCTTCCGCACCGAGTAAGAAGGACCTGCTCGCGCGGCTTGAGAACGTATCGCTTGCCGCCGAGCGCTCTTTCCGGCGGCGACTGCGCAAGGCCCGCTCCCCACGAGCGTTGAACGCGATTGCCGCCGATATCGACTCCGCTGAGCTTTCTGTGCTTGCCATCGACGAGCGGGTACCAACGCTGAGCTATCCCGAGAGCCTGCCCGTCTCTGCCCGGCGCGAGGACATCAAGGAGGCCATCCGCGATCACCAGGTGGTGATCATCGCGGGTGAAACGGGCTCGGGTAAAACCACCCAGATCCCGAAGATGTGTCTCGAGCTCGGCCGGGGTCGGCGCGGACTGATCGGCCACACCCAGCCCCGCCGTTTGGCCGCCCGCACCGTGGCTGAGCGCATCGCCTCCGAGCTCGATCAGCAGATCGGCGACTCGGTAGGCTATGCCATTCGTTTCGATGATCGCGTCTCGGAGACCACTGCGGTCAAGCTGATGACCGACGGTATCCTGCTGGCCGAGATGCAGCGCGATCGTTATCTCAACGCCTATGACACGATCATCATCGATGAGGCCCATGAGCGCTCGCTGAATATCGATTTTCTTCTCGGCTATCTCAAACGCCTGCTCCCGAAGCGCCCCGATTTGAAGGTGATCATCACCTCCGCCACGATCGACCCCGAGCGTTTCGCCACGCACTTTGGCAGCGAATCCACCCCGGCACCCATCATTGAGGTCTCGGGGCGCACCTACCCGGTGGAGATTCGCTACCGCCCCTTGGAGATCACCCAAGGGGAGAAAACCATTGATATTGATCCCCTCGATGGGCTGCTCGAGGCGATTGAGGAATTAATGCAGGAGGGGCCGGGCGATATCCTGTGCTTCTTCCCCTCCGAGCGCGATATTCGCGACGCCATGGAGGCCATCGAGGCCAAGCGCTATCGCGGCGTAGAGGTCACTCCCCTCTTCGGCCGGCTATCGAATGCCGAGCAGCATCGCGTCTTCTCCCCGCATGCGGGACGACGCATCGTTCTTGCCACCAACATCGCCGAGACCTCCCTGACCGTGCCCGGTATTCACTATGTGATCGATACCGGCACGGCTCGTATTTCTCGCTATTCCACCCGCACCAAGGTGCAGCGGCTTCCCATCGAGGAGATCTCCCAGGCGAGCGCCCGCCAACGTTCTGGCCGCTGTGGCCGTGTGGCTGAAGGTATTGCGATTCGCCTCTACTCGGAGCAGAATTTCCTCTCCCGCCCCGAGTTCACTGACCCGGAGATATTGCGCACCAACCTCGCCAGCGTCATCTTGCAGATGGCGTCGTTAAGGCTGGGCGCGATCACGGAGTTTCCCTTCGTGCAAGCACCGGAGTACAAGGCGATTCGCGATGGTTTGATGCTGCTGCACGAGCTCGGGGCGCTGGAGCAGGGGGAAAAGGAGGGCAACCCGATCCTCACCCCGATCGGCCGACAGCTGGCGCGTATCCCGTTGGATCCCCGTTTGGCGCGTATGCTCATTGCGGGCAATGAGCGCGGAGTCGCCCGCGATGTCATGGTGCTCACGGCAGCCCTGACTATTCAGGATGTGCGGGAACGCCCCCTCGAAAAGCAGGCCCAAGCCGATCAGGCCCACGCCCGCTTCAAGAAAACCAGCAGCGATTTTCTGAGCCTGCTCAACCTGTGGGACTACATCCAAGCCTCGCGGGCGGAACTCTCGGGCAATAAGTTCCGCAAGAAAATGCAGAGCGAGTATCTGCACTATATGCGTATCCGCGAGTGGTGGGATCTGGTGCGCCAGCTGGAGCAGGTGGCCCGCCAGCTGGGCTGGAAGCGCCACGACGCCCCCACCGAGCCCGAGGCCACGCCCGAGGAGGTGATCGCCCGGAATCAGGACACAGAGCATCGCGATGTCACGGGTATTCACATGAGCATGCTCGCCGGTTTGCTCTCTCATATCGGTGTGCGCGAGGAAAAAACCAAGGAGTATCTGGGCACCCGCACCACCCGCTTTAGGATTTTCCCCGGCTCACATGTAGCGAAAAAGCAGCCGGCCTATGTGATGGCCGCCGAGCTGGTGGAGACCTCCCGCCTCTGGGGGCGCACCGTGTCCGAGATTGATCCGCGCTGGGTGGAAAAGCTAGCCAAAGATCTCCTGCGCCATCAGTATTCCGAGCCGCATTGGTCCTCGAAGCGGGCCGCCGCGATGGTCTATCAGCGCTCCACGCTGTGGGGCGTGCCCGTGGTGGTTGATCGGTTGACGGCCTATCACACGGTTGATCGGGCCGCGGCGCGGGATATGTTTATCCGCCACGCCCTGATCGAGGGCGATTGGAACACCCACCACGAGTTCTTCCACTCGAATGCCGCCAAGCTCGACGAGGCCTCCCACCTCGAGGCCAAGGCCCGCCGCCGTGACATCGTGGTGGACGAAGACACTCTCTTCCGCTTCTATGATGAGCGACTGCCCGAGGATGTGACCACGGGCCCGAGCTTTGATGGCTGGTGGAAGCGCAAACGGCGGGCCGCCGCCGACTATTTGGACTTCGATCCGGGGAAGCTGGTGAACCCTGACGCCGAGGATGTGGCCGAGGAGGCCTTCCCCGATAAATGGCAGCAGGGCTCGCTGGTGTTCGACCTCAGCTACGAGTTCGAGCCGGGCTCCGAGTTCGACGGCGTGACCGTGCGTATCCCCATCCCCGTGCTCGCCGGCGTGGAGGCTGCCGAATTCGCCTGGCTGGTACCTGGTCTGCGCTCCGAGCTCCTTACCGAGCTGTTGCGCAGCTTGCCGAAGCATCTACGCCGCAGTGTTGTCCCGGCACCCACCTTCGCCGAACGGGTGCTGCCGAGCTTGGTGCCCTATACCTCTACCGTGACCCAGCAGCTGGCCGAGGGGCTGAACAAGCTCGGGGCCACTGGGATTAATCCCGGTGATTTCTCCTTCGAGAAGCTAGACCCGCACCTGCGGATGACCTTCGCCGCCATTGATAAGCGGGGAAAAGTGGTGGATCACGATAAGGATCTGGAGGCGTTGAAGAAGCGCCAGGCCGGCCGGATTCAGTCCTCGGTGCGCAAGCGCGCCCACTCCCGCGCTGCCGCTCCCGTGCACAGCTGGGATAAGAATTCGATTGGTGAGATCGCGGAAACCCACGACACCCAGGTGGATGGGCAGAGCTTTACCACCTACCCGGCGCTGGTCATCAAAGATGGCGGCTTGGTGGTGGAGGCTATGCCCACCAAGGAGGCCGCCGATGCGGCGATGCTCACGGCGCAATTGACTCTGCTGATGCGCTCCATATCCGTGAATCAGCGCCAGATGCTCAATGGTTTGCCGCTCAAGCAGCGCGTGGCCGTGGAGAACTACCCGCACGGCAAGGCTGCGGGCTTGATTGAGGATGCGCGGGTAACCGCGATTCGCGACCTCATGCTCGCCCACGGCGGGCCGGTACGCACCCCAGAAGAGTTCGAGACCCTCAGCACCGCTGTGAGCCCCGAGGTGCCCGGCCGAGTGCGTTCCATCATCGTGGCACTCGCTCCGGGCCTAGTGGACTATTCCTATCTGGCGAGCGAGCTCGAGCAGTGGACAGGCGACGCCATTGCGGACATGAAACAGCAGCTGGAGTTTCTGCTGCCGCAGGGAGCAGTGGCCAAACACGGTATCGAACATCTCCGCCACCTCCCCCGCTATCTGGCCGCGATGCGGATCCGGCTCGACGATATGGAGCGCGACCCTGACCGTGATTTCGACTTGCTCGATGAGATCGAGGCTGTGGAGGACGCCTTAGAGAAACGGCTCAGTTCTCTACCGGATAATCGCGCCCGCACCCGCGAGGTGAAAGATATTCGATGGATGATTCAAGAGTTTCGGGTCTCGCTTTTTGCCCAGCGCCTCGGCACCTCTGGCCCAGTCTCGGCAAAGCGCATCGAGAAAGCGATCGCCCGCCTGCGCTAATAGCGGGCCGAGCCGGCTGCGGACTGGTGGTGGCCGCATCCTAGAAGGAGTCTGACTTCTTCGCGACGCGACGCATCTTGCGGATTTCTGCCTCGAAGTCATCGGCGCTACTAAAGGAGCGGTAGACGGAGGCAAAGCGCAGATAGGCGACCTCATCGAGCTCGCGCAAAGGCTCGAGAATCGCTAGGCCAATGTCATTGGCATTGACTTGTGAGCTGCCGTGGCTGCGCACCGTCTCCTCCACCTCTTGGGCCAGCCGCTTGAGTGCATCATCGGAGACATCGCGGCCTTGGCAGGCGCGTCGCACACCTGTGATCACCTTCTCGCGGCTAAAGGGCTCGGAGACGCCATTGCGCTTGAGCACCAACAGCATGGCCTTTTCGATGGTGGTGAAGCGACCACCGCACTCAGAGCATTCGCGGCGACGGCGAATGGCCGATCCGGCATCAATGACTCGCGAGTCGATCACGCGCGAGCTCTGATTCTGGCAAAAGGGACAGTGCATGGTGGCGAATCCTCAATATCCAATCCGATCAGTTGCCGGCACACACCGCCGACACAGCGGTTCTGAGAACCTCACCTCACACCGCTATCTGACACGACAGTCTAGCGAAGCGCGACCCAGCGCCGAGACCAGCCACCGCGCTGGGTGGCCGCCGCGGCGTCGCCCCTGCTTGCTGTGCTACCGCATGCTCGCGCTCTGGGTAATGAGGTTCGGCGGGGTGTGTGAAAGCTGGGTATCTTGAGCGCTCATTGCGGCATGGAAGCCACCAGCCAAGAGCACGCCCACACAGGTGGACACGAGCGCCTGCTTCAGCACGCCACGCCACGGCGCGCCGTGCGCCTTCTTCGCTATACCCGCGGAGCGGCCATTCGAACGATCACACGTATCCCACGCGAGCCTGGAAACCGAAGCAGTATGCACCCCGTGGGCATCACCGCCCGCCCCACAGGATCGCCGTGGTGTTCTATCTGAATGAGAAAGCGTTCGAACACCGCATGCCGAGAGGGAGAGCTCTCGACGCTGCACACCACTCCAGGTTGCCGCCGGAGACACCACCACCGGAGAAGGCTGGGAGCGCGAAGAAGCCACTCCACGAGTGCTTCGAGATGCAGATACGGGATTGAGGGAGAGAGTCATGAGAAGTCCTTTCACTGAGCGAGTACATCACTGGGGGCCACTGTAGGCAGAGCGCGGGACGTTCGACACAATCCTTCACTCACATGTTCGACTATAGCCAGTGTGTTCGATAGCGCGCAAGTGGAATCGAACACCGCACTGATGCTTGCCCTGCTGGGCGAACAGCCGTATGATTCGAAGAGAAAATGTTCGATTGGGCGTGTTCGAATACCACGCACCCTTTCGGGCCGCATCGCCCGGTGGGCCACCTCGGCTCCACTCGCACCCTGCACCTGCACGCTCATCGCCAGACAACTTTCGAAGGACACCTCATGGCCCGCACCCCCTCCGAACCTGACTACAGCGCCCTCTCCGAGCGCCAGCGGCGCATTCTCGAAGTAATTCGGGATGCCGTAGTTCTCCGCGGCTATCCGCCGAGCATTCGCGAGATTGGTGATGCCGCCGGACTGCAGTCCACCTCCTCCGTGGCCTATCAGCTCAAAGAGCTGGAGAAGAAGGGCTTTTTGCGGCGCGACCCCAATAAGCCGCGTGCCGTCGACGTGCGCCACCTGCCGGAGTCGGCGAAGCGCCCCGGACCGAAACCGAAGCGCACCCAGAAGCCCTCCCCCGCCGATGAGGTTCCGGAAAGCACGTCCAGCACCACCTATATTCCGGTCGTGGGTTCCATCGCCGCAGGTTCGCCGATCCTCGCCGAGCAAAACGTTGAAAGCTATTACCCACTACCGCAGGACATTGTGGGCGATGGTGAGCTCTTTATGCTCCAGGTCGTTGGTGAGTCCATGAAAGATGCCGGCATCCTCAATGGCGACTGGGTGGTTGTCCGCTCCCAGCCCGTCGCCGAAATCGGCGAGTTTGTGGCGGCCATGATCGATGGCGAAGCAACGGTGAAAGAGTTCCACAAGGATCGCAGTGGCGTCTGGCTGGTTCCGCACAATATGGAGTTCGACTGGATCAAGGGCGATGAGGCAGAGATCCTCGGCAAAGTCGTATCCGTTATGCGCAAGCTCTAAGTAGCCCGATTCCCACAGAACGGGCAGTGTGTGGCAACTTGAGCGCCGAGAAACGGGGCACAATCCACGCCTAGCTAGCGCCTGAGGCCACATACTTCTCACCCCACGAACAGGGAATTACCCTCATTCGTGGGGTTTTTACTGTGCACGCGGCCCGCTGTTGCCAATATAACAGCATCGGACATCACATTCCGTGCTCTCACGCCGAGCACCAGAGTCACCGCAGCTCATCACAGCAGCACACACGCCTGCGCGCCTAGCGATGGAGCATCCTACGGGAGCGGAGGCCGGACACAATGCGGAGAAATGCCACACCCATGTGTGGAATTTGGCCCGATTCTTTCTAGTTTTTCGCCCGATCGTGCGAAAATGGATCTACATAATTCGATAACAAACCCACATAGTGCACGCCGCGAACTTTTATTTTCACACACGCAGCCTCGCCGTTGGTGCCCCGCACAGTGGGTGATTATCTGTATATGGTCTGCCCCAGCTGTTGGCGCGAGCGCGGCTGTATGCGGACGCGTTTGTTCTAACTTGAGGAGAAGTGGACACCGATGTACGCCGAAGAACGCCGGAGACAAATTGCCTCCCTGACATCGATCGAAGGCCGCGTGAATGTCACGGAATTGGCCACCAAGTTTGGTGTCACCGCAGAGACCATTCGCCGCGATCTCGCCGTCCTTGACTCCGAGGGCACCGTGCACCGCGTGCATGGTGGTGCGGTGGCGAGCCAAAGCTTCCAGACGACCGAGTTCAGTGTGGATGCCCGCTCCCGCTCCGCCTCTGGGGCAAAATCCGCCATCGCCCGCGCTGCTATGGAATTTCTCCCCGAGCGCTCGGGCGGGATGTTTCTCGACGCCGGCACCTCTATTTCCGCCCTCTGTGAACTTATTTCCGAGCACCCCAATGCCCGTGCGTGGTCGATTGTAACGAACTGCCTCGCCCACGCGATGCACCTCGCCAGTAACGGTTTGGACGAGGTGCAGCTCCTCGGCGGCTCCGTTCGTGCCATCACCCAAGCTGTGGTCGGCGATACCGCACTGCGGACTCTCGCGCTGATGCGTGCTGACGTAGCCTTCATCGGCACCAATGCCTTAACACTCGATCACGGCCTCTCCACTGCGGACTCCCAAGAGGCCGCGGTGAAACGCGCTATGATCACCAACGCCCGCAAGGTTGTTGTGCTGTGCGACTCCACCAAACTGGGCAGCGACTACTTGGTGAGCTTCGCCTCGATCACCGATATTGATGTGCTCATTACCGATGCGGGCGCACCGCAGACCTTCGTGGATAATCTGCGCGAACGCGGCGTTCATGTGGTGTGCGCCCAATGATTCTTTGCGTCACCCCCACCCCCGTGCTTCAGCGCGCGGCGCGGATCTCCTCCCCCATTGCTCCCGGCGAGGTCAACCACTTCAACGATGTAGGCATTACCGCCGGCGGTACCGGCACCAATGTGGCCTATGCCCTCTATCTAGCGGGCCAGTCCGCCCAGGCTCTCTTCCCGGCCCCACAGATCAGCCACTACATGCGCCTGATCACTGAGATGGGCTTGGCCCATGACTTTATTGAGGTGCCCGGCCCGATTCCCATGCACTCTGCCGTGATCGAGTCGGATCTGACCACCACCGAGTTCAGGGATCCGCCGATGCCGCTCGATAGCCACCAGCTGGCGATGCTGCGGGATAAGACGGTCGCCGCGGCCGAGCATCGCGGATCGGTGCTGCTTACCGGCCCGCTGCCCATTGTGGCGACCCACGGCTGGTATTCGGATGTGCTGCGCAGCCTGTGCCTCTACCACCCCACCAAGAAGGTCTCTATCGCCTCGACGGGGCCGGCGCTGCAGGCCGTGCTGCGCCAAGTGGGCACGATTGCTCCGCATTCCGTGATGTGCCACCTCGAAGACATCGCCACATGGGCCCGCGGCGACATCGATGAGCTGCGCTCCCGCCTCCGTGACGAACCGGAGTCCAGCGCCCAAGAGCTGGCCCGCACCTGTCAGCCCTTGCTCGATGCCGGCATCCATACCCTTCTCATTGGTATTGATCGCCGTCACAGCCTGCTGCTGACGGAATCCATGAGCGCGCTCGGGCGCTACATCGGCACGCCGGGCTATATGTCTATCCCCTGGCGCGATAGCCTAGTCGCTGGTTTCCAGCTCGGGGTGTGCGAGGATGCGCCCTTAGACGAGCAGCTGCGGCTCGCCGTCGCCTTCGGCGCAGCCGAGGGCGATAGTCTGCATTCGTTCATGCCCACCAAGGATGGCGCCCGCTGTGACCAGGTGGAGATACTCCCTCTTTAGGGCTGCGTCGATACGCTCCGCGCCCCACAGACATCAACGCCGCGCCGGCGACTACGAGAGGTAATCAGGTAGTCGCCGGCGCGGTGCGTAGAGACTGCGGCAGCTTAGAGGCCAAGCAGTTCGCGCACTGCGCCCTTGGCCTCGGTGGCGCCGGCGGAGTCCAGTGCCACGGCAGCGGCGTGCTGGCACTCCTCGAGAGTGACATGCGCCAGCTGGGCACCAACGCCGGCAATGGCGGTGGCGGCGGCAGAGAGCGAGTTAACGCCGAGGCCGGTGAGCACACAGGCCAGTGCCGGATCGGCGGCAGCCTCGCCACACACGCCCACGGCGGTGTTCGTTTCCTTGCCCTGCTCGCAGGTGCGCTCGATCAGGCGCAGCACGGCGGGCTGCCACGGATCGGTGAGGTAGGCCAGCTGCGGTGACATGCGATCGGCGGCCATGGTGTACTGCGTGAGGTCATTGGTACCGATGGAGACGAAGTCCAGATGCGGCATGAGCTTATCCGCCATCAAAGCGGCAGCCGGAACCTCGATCATGGCGCCGGGGATGAGGTTGCGCTCGCGGCACAGACCGGCGAACCACTTGGCCTCGCGGGCGGTGGCCACCATCGGCGCCATTACCCAGGTGGGGGCGGCTTCGTCGCGGCCTAGGCTCTCGCTGGCTAGGGCGATAGCGTCGAGCTGGCGCGTGAGCAGGGCCTCATTCGCTCGGGCGATACGGAGACCACGCACACCAAGGGCGGGGTTTTCTTCCTCTGCCATATTGGCGAAGGCCACCGGCTTATCCGAGCCGGCATCGAGAGAGCGCACCACAACCTTGTTGGAGGGGAACACCGACAGCACCTTCTTATACACCTCTGCCTGCTCCTCAACGGAGGGCTCGGAGGTGGCAGACAAGAAGCACATCTCGGTGCGGAAAAGGCCAATGCCCTCGGCCGGGGTTTGGGCGGCCACACGGGCGGCGTTGCCATCCTGGACGTTGGCCAAGAGCTGCACGCGGTGGCCGTCCATGGTCTGGGCGGGACCGCGCCAACGGGCGACGCGCTCGGCCATCTCGCGGGACTTGCGTACCTCGGCGGCAGCGAACTCCGGATCGGCGTGCGTGGAGACGGTACCCATGGCACCATCGACGAGCACCTCGGTGCCGGATTCGACCTCGTGGATGCCCTTGCCCGCAGCAACGATACAGGGCACGCCCAGCTGGCGGGCCAGAATAGCGGTGTGGCTGGTGGGACCACCCAGCTCGGTGACGAGCGCGGTGAAGTAGGTGGTATCGAGAGCCGCGGTATCCGCCGGGGAGAGGTCATCGGCGAAAAGCACGACTTCCTTGTTCACGGCCGGCAGGCCGGGCTCTTGCTCGCCGCGCAGCTCGGCGATCACGCGGTCACGGATATCGCGCAGGTCGGTCACGCGCTCCGCCATCACTCCGCCGGCGGTCTCGAACATGGTGATGAACTTATTGGTGGCAGTCACCACGGCGTACTCGGCCGGGTGGCCGCCGCGGATGGCCTTGCGTACGGTCTTCTGCCAGCCCTTGTCCCGCACCATTCCGGCGGTGGCTTTGAGAATTTCCTTGGCGTGGTCGACCGCATCGGCCGAACGGTTCTCGAGGCGTTCCGCCACGGTGGCGGCTGCAGCTTGGAAGCGCTCGAACTCGGCGTCGCGCTGCTCCTCTTCAATAACGGGACCCGAGGTGGGCAAAGCGGGGCGTGGACGAATCCACACAGCCTCGGCGTAGCATACGCCCGGCACAACGCCGGTTCCCTTGTATGTGGTGGCCTGGGAGGTATCAGTCATGAGGCGGGGACACCTTTCTAAATATGGGCGTCGTGTGATGGTTTAGTTACTATCTGTGCTGTCCATCCTATGTGAGGGATGCTACGAGCAGTGTCACGCTGCTCACACTGCACCGCGAGGCGGTGATATCTAGATAGTCTGTCGCACCGATTGATGCCAGTCACTATGACAGGAACATTGTGTTCGGAGCCTAGGAACTCAATATAGCACGCCTAGAATGTCCGAGCGGCAAAGAATGGAACAGAATCCAACATCACACTTTTGACAAAACCACATAAATGGGCGTAAACAGATAGATTGAACAACATTCTCAGGACGTCCCCTCCCGAGAAGGGGTGTAGGGCCCGTCACCTGTGCATTGTGGCCCTTCCCGGACTGCACCGTCTGCGCGGACACAACGGCATGTGTGGTGTTCAGCACACCACCACTATCTTCGCGTCCCGACCGTACGGCCCCACCCCTCCCCACACGATCACTAAGGGCTGACACGTATGCTTTCTGTCCATCAGCGCAGAGGAGAGATTTCCTCGCTGACGAACACGCAGGGCCACTCCTCGGTGGCTGAGCTGGCGACCCGTTTTAATGTCACCCCAGAGACGATTCGTCGGGATCTCAAACAATTGGAGAATGCTGGATTATTGCAGCGGGTCCATGGCGGTGCCGTGGTACACCAGTCTGGGCAGCAGTCGCGGCGCTCCTATGCGGCCGCCGAGCTCGAGCGTTCCCGCGAAAAGCGCACCATCGGTGAGCTCGCGGCCACCCTCATCCCGGACGGGCCCGCGGCTATCTTCATGGACGCTGGTACCTCCACCAATACCCTCGCCAGCGTGATGGCTGAGCGCTACAGTGAGCAGTCGTGGACGATTGTGACCAATTCCTTGTCCATCGGCATCACCTTGGCCGCCGCCGGCGTGCCTGGGGTGAATCTGGTGGGTGGAACGATGCGCGCCTTCACCCGTTCGGTCATTGGGGAGCAGGCCGTGGACACCATCTCCGCCTTGCGCGCCGATATCGCCATTATGGGTACCAACGGCCTCAGCGAGGCACATGGGTTGTCTACCCCCGATCCCTCTGAAGCGGCGATCAAAAGAATGATGGTGCAAAATGCCTCCACAGTGATTGCGCTCTGTGACTCGTCAAAGTTCGGGCAGGACTACATGGTCACCTTCGCCGATATGAGTGATGTGGACTATGTGGTCACCGATGAAAACGTCGACAGCCACTACAGAGACACTCTAGAAGCCCACGGAATTGAGGTCGTGCACCCGTGATCGTCACGTTCACCCCCAACCCGAGCCTGGATCGCACGCTGTCGCTCGAGGAGCCGCTCAGCCCGGGCTCTGTGCAGCGTCTGAGCGAAACTATCGATTTCGCCGGCGGCAAGGGAATCAATGTGGCCCATGCCTGCGCCCTCGCCGGGGAGGATACCCTCGCCGTCTTACCTGCCCGCGCGACCGATCCTTTTCTCATGGTCATGCAGGAAACCCCTATCCCCTTCGAGGCCACTCCCTCCTCGGGTACGGTGCGCACGAATATCACGATCACCGATAGCGCTGGGGAGACCACCAAGCTCAACGGCCCGGGCCCGGTGCTCAGCCCGCTCGATGTGGATGCCGCCTTGTCCACACTCATCGAGCATGCCGCCGAGGCCGATTACATGGTGCTGGCCGGTTCCCTGCCCCGCGGCGTGGACGTGGATTTCTATTGCACGCTCGCCCGCACGCTTCACGACGCCGTCCCGCAGCTCCCGCTCGCCATTGACACCTCCGATGACCCGCTGCGCGCCCTCGCACCGCAGCTGGAATCGCTCCAGCTTGATGTGTTGAAGCCCAATGGCATGGAACTGGGGCAGATTGTCGGCGTCTCTGGCGCCCGCCTCGAGGCCAGCGCCCACGCGGGCGACTACGCACCGGTGGCCGAGGCCGCCAGCCATCTCATCGCCCGCGGATTGAGCACCTGCATCACCACTCTCGGCGCGGCTGGTGCGGTACTGACCACCGCAGAAGGCTCGTGGGTGGCCCGGAGCGAGGCGATCACTCCTGTCTCCACGGTGGGGGCCGGCGACTGTACCCTTGCCGGCTATGCCATGGCCCGCACCCGCGGTGATAGCCCCTGCCATGCCCTGAAGCTAGCGGTGTCCTATGGCACCGCAGCGACCCTCAAGCCTGGCACGATGATTCCTAGCGCCGCGGATGCCGCAGCCATCCGAGTGGACGTCGACAAGCTATAAAGCGCACCATAGAGCGAGGACACACCGCTTCATGACAGACTCCATCATCGCCGCGTCCGTGGTCTCTGTGGACGTCGACTTGGGGGCTCGGCCCGCAGAGGTCATCTCCGCATTGGCCACGCGCATTGCCGATGCCGGGCGAGCACGTTCCGCCGCGGCGCTGGCTGACGCTGCCCTCACCCGCGAGGACTCCGCCGGCACCGGTGTCGCCGGCCGCGTCGCTATCCCCCACTGCCGCAGCGCCGCCGTCACCGCGCCCACCGTGGCCTTCGCGCGGCTGAGCCGTCCCGTGGATTTCTCCGGCCCCGATGGCGACGCCGATCTCATCTTCCTCATCGCCGCACCAGAAGATGGCGGCGCGGAGCACATGCGCATCCTCTCGCGTTTGGCGCGGGCGTTGGTGCAGCAGGAGTTCCGCACCGCGCTTCGCGACGCCACCTCCCCCGAGGAGGTGGTGCGTGCGGTCACTGGTGCTCTCGCCGCCACGCAGGGCCGCCCACGCAGCGCCACCGCATCCCCGCAGCCGCGAGTCCGCCGGATCGTGGCGGTGACCGCCTGCCCCACCGGGATCGCGCATACCTACATGGCCGCCGATGCTCTCAAAGTCGCCGCTGCAGAACGTGCGGATGTGGACCTGCAAGTAGAGGCCCAGGGATCCTCCTCGCTCGAGCCACTCGATCCGGCGGTGATCGCCGCCGCCGATGCCGTGATCTTTGCCAGCGATGTGGGCATACACGACAGCCAGCTCTTTGCCTCCACCCCCGTGGTCGAATCCGGGGTGAAGCGAGCCATCAACGAACCCGCCGCGATGCTGGAAGAGGCGCTTGCTGCGGCGGACAACCCCGCGGCACCCACCGAGGCTGAATCCGTTCCCGCCGCCACCCCCGAGCGCAGTGCTGGGCAGGCGGGCTGGCTCACCCGCATGCAGCAGGCGGTGATGACTGGGGTGTCCTATATGATCCCCTTCGTTGCCGCCGGCGGTTTGCTGCTGGCTCTCGGCTATCTGGTGGGCGGGGTGGAGACCTCCAGCTACTGGCAGGGCATCCTCGCCCAGTACTCGCTTAGTACTCTGCCGCCGACGGAGTTTATGAGCCAGACTGGTGCTGCCGTCTCCTTCGACCGGCCCGCGCTCGCGGTGTATATCGGCGCCGTGCTTATCGCCACCGGTCAGGCCGCGATGAGCTTCATCGTGGCCGCGCTCTCCGGCTATATCGCCTATGCGCTCGCCGATCGCCCCGGTATCGCCCCTGGTTTTGTCGGCGGCGCGATCTCCGTGGCGGTCGGGGCCGGCTTCATCGGTGGGCTCGTTACCGGCCTTATCGCCGGCGCGGTGAGCGCCTGGATCACCAGCTGGCGGGTACCGCAGGTGCTGCGCTCGCTCATGCCGGTGGTGATCATTCCCTTGCTGAGCACCCTCAGCGTGGGGCTTGTGATGTTCTTGCTTTTAGCACGTCCCCTCGAGGCGGTCATGACGGGGCTCAGCGAGGGCTTGGCGGGCATGTCCGAATCCTACGCGGTGCTGCTCGGCATTGTGCTCGGAGTGATGATGTGCGTCGATCTCGGCGGCTCGGTGAACAAAGCGGCGTATCTCTTCGCCACCGCGGGGCTGTCCACCGGCGATGAGGCCTCGCTGCACATCATGGCTGCGGTGATGGCGGCCGGCATGGTTCCGCCTCTCGCGCTCTCGCTCGCCACCTGGCTGCGGGCCTCAGCGTTTAGCACGGCCGAGGTAGATAACGGCAAGTCGGCGTGGGTGCTGGGATTGAGCTTCGTCTCCGAAGGGGCGATCCCCTTTGCCGCCGCCGATCCGCTGCGCGTGATCCCCTCGATGATGGCTGGCGGTGCGGTCACTGGGGCGCTATCCATGGGCCTGGGCGTGGCATCCCACGCCCCACATGGCGGCATCTTCGTACTTTTCGCCATCACGCCGATCACCGGCTTTCTCGTCTCTCTGCTCGCCGGAGTAACAGTGAGCGCGGTGTGCGTGATCGCTACTAAGACTCTGATCAGGTCTCGCTCGGCGCCGCTCGGCGCCGCCGGCGCGGACTCTGGTCACGAGAGAAATGCCACAGCGCAGGTTTAAGCTGCGGCATCTCTGCTAAAACATCCCACCTCGGGTGTTACGCAAGCTGCTTTTATCCACGGATGTGACTATCCTTGGGTGAGAACTATTAAGGCCCCTTGCTTCTACAGTGGGGCTAGCGTAGACACCCTTTTATAGAAAGGACATTATCCATTATGGCTTCTAAGACCGTGACTGTCGGCTCCGCTGTCGGCCTCCACGCCCGCCCCGCCACCATCATCGCCGAGGCTGCCGGTGAGTTCGATGAGGACATCTTCCTCAACCTCGTTGGTGACGACGACGAGGACACCGACGCCGCCTCCTCCCTGATGATCATGGCCCTCGGCGCCGAGAAGGGCGACGAGGTTGTTGTCACCTCCGACAACGCCGAGGCTGTGGAGAAGATTGCTGCCCTGATCGAGAAGGATCTCGACGCCGAGTAATCCTTCGCTCACGCAGATACATCTACTGCCGCCCACCACATGGTGGGCGGCAGTTGTGTATGACACCGCTCTGGACAATCCTCGACGGGGTCTAGGCGGGGCGCTCGGCCGGGACGTAGCGCCCCTCACCGAGGCTGCGGTAGAGCTTCATCATCACGGGATAGAACACGATGATCCCGGCAGAGCCCCAGGCGATGCCCTCCAGCGAGATCGAGCCAATAGACAAGGTGAGATTGCCGATACCGGCGACCAGCGCAACCGCCGCAGCCATGAGATTGACGGGGTTATTAAAATTGACGCGGTTGTCCTGCCAGATCCGCACCCCCAGCATGCCAATTAGGCCATAGAGCACCAAGGTGGCCCCACCCAAGACGCCGACGGGAATGGTGAAAATCAGCGCCCCGAACTTCGGGATGAAGGCGAGTGCCACCGCAGTAAAGGCAGCGACCCAATAGGCGGCGGTGGAATAAACCTTGGTGGCGGCCATGACACCGATATTCTCCGCATAGGTGGTGGTGCCGGAGCCGCCAAAACCACCCGCGAGCATGGTGGCCATACCATCGGCCATGAGCGCATCGCCTGCCAGATCATCCATATCCCGGCCCGTCATTTCGGACACGGCTTTGACGTGGCCCACATTCTCCGCGATCAGCACAATGACCACCGGCAGGGTCACGAGAATCGCGCTGAGCTCGAAGTGCGGGCTATGGAATGTAGGCAGCCCCACCCACGGGGCGGCGTCGATAGTGTCCACGGCGCCCTCGGGCAGGTTGCCGGTACGCGCGGCGAAGATCCATCCCACGAGCACACCAATGAGGATGCCGAGGCGGGCGACCATACCGCGCCCGGCCACGGTGGCACCGAGAATCACCAGCAGCGTCACCGTGGCCACGAGCGGCTGGGTTTGGAAGTTTCCGGCCGCCGTGGGGGCAAGATTCAGCCCGATCAGCGCCACAATGGCGCCGGTCACTGCCGGCGGCATCACCGCATCAATCACCTGTTTGCCGGCGGCCTTAACGATCACACCCACCAGCACCAGGGTGAGACCGGCGATGAGCACACCACCGATTTGGGTGCCGATACCCGATCCTTGGGTAGCGCTCAGCGGCGCGATGAACGCAAAAGAACTGCCCAAATAGGAGGGCAGCCGGTTGCGGGTGACGAGCAAGAAGAGCATCGTGCCCAGACCCGAAAACAACAAAGTGGTGTTCACGGGGAAGCCGGTGAGGGTGGGCACCAGCAGCGTCGCACCAAACATGGCGATCACATGCTGCATGCCGATGCCGATGGTGCGCAACCAGCTCAGTCGCTCCTCGGGGGCCACCACCGCGCCGGGCAGGATCCTTTTGCCATCGCCATGCACCGCCCAGCCGAGGCCCATCGGCCCCGTTCCGCCGCGGCCGGCGCTATCGCTCGAGCGGGAGGAGGTGTCTTGAGATTTCGCGGGATTATTCACAAACCTCCACTCTATAACGCGCAGGATGCGCAGCAGAGAGTGCCTCAGCCTAGACGGGGCGCCACCGCTCGAGGGCCCCTCCTCGGCGATGGCGCTAGCGGATCCAGCGAGAGGGCGTCGATAAGCGCTTCTGCCCTAGTGCGTGTGCACCACGTAGCGGGCGAGCTCCGCGGCCAGCTGCCGGGGCAAACGCACATCCATGGTGGTGCCCTCCTCGCCATACTCCTCGCCCAAGACGGTGGCCTGATCGTGCAGGCGCGCCACCACATCACCATCGGTGAAGGGAATGAGCATCTCCACGTGCGCGTCGAGGCTGTTGAGGAATAGCTCGATGCGGGCCTGTAGCTCCGCGATGCCCTCGCCCGTGTGCGCGGAGACGAACACGCAATCATCCAACACGGCCTTGGCCTCGGCGAGCACCAGCGGATCTGCCTGGTCGATCTTGTTCACCACAATGATCTCCGGCGGGGCCTGGGTGTCTTGCTCGCGCACAATATCGGTGATCACCTCGTTGACGGCCTCGATCTGCTTCAGCGGGAAGGGATCAGAGCCATCGACCACGTGCAGCAGCAGATCGGCCTCGAGAATCTCCTCCAACGTAGAGCGAAACGCCTCCACTAGGTGGGTAGGCAGGTGCCGGACGAAACCGACCGTATCGGTGAAGATCACACTGCGACCATCGGCGAGCTCGGCGCGCCGGGTGGTGGGATCCAGGGTGGCGAAGAGCGCATCCTCCACCAGCACACCGGCGCCGGTGAGGGCATTGATCAAGGAGGACTTGCCGGCATTGGTATAGCCGGCAATCGCGATTTGCGGGGTGGTCGAGCGCTGGCGGCGGGCGCGCTTGATATCGCGGGAGGTCTTCATCCCCGCGATCTCCTTGCGCAGCTTGGCCATGTCCGAGCGCAGGCGGCGGCGGTCCGCCTCAATCTTGGTTTCACCGGGACCGCGCAGGCCGACGCCGCCATTCGACCCGGCGCGACCGCCGGCTTGGCGGGACAGCGCCCCACCCCAGCCGCGGACGCGGGTGATGAGGTATTCCATCTGGGCGAGCGCCACCTGCGCCTTACCCTCATTGGACTTCGCGTGCTGGGCGAAGATATCGAGAATGAGCATGGTGCGGTCGACGACCTTGACGTCTAGGGCCTTTTCGAGGGCGATCATCTGACCGGGGCTGAGCTCGCCATCGCAGACCACTGTGTCGGCGTCGGTGGCTTCCACGAGGTGGCGCAGCTCGGTGACCTTACCGGCACCGATATAGGTTCCTGGGTCCGGTTTGTCTCGCTTTTGGTAGAGCACCTCGACGACGTCGGAGCCGGCGGTTTCGGCCAAGGCTTGCAACTCGGCGAGGGTGGCCTCGATTTCGGCGCTGGTGCCCTCGGTCCATACGCCGACGAGGATGACGCGCTCGAGGCGGAGTTTGCGGTACTCCACGTCATAACCGTCATCGCGCTCGGTGCGGCGGATTTGGGTGTCGCGGGTGATGTGGCGGAAGCGGCCGCGCTCCTCGAGCTCAAGCTCACCGGTGGTGGGGGTCTCGGTGGCGGCAGCCGGGGTGGGGTTGGCAGAAATGAGCCCGGTGTGGTCCCGACCGGCGTCGCGTTCCTCCGGCACAACGGTGGGCCGGTGATCGCGGAATGCCTCAGTCATAAGTTCATCATGAGAATCTGTCATCGTATCCGCGATCCTACAGTAGTGCTCGTCTCACCTGCGACATTCCTTCTGGGGTGCGCCCTCCCGCGCCCGCGGTGGGGAGTGCGCCCTCCCCTGCCGCCGCTTATCGACGTCTTAGCCACGCGGTGGCCGCGGGCTGAGGGTGAGGGTGACGATCCCTCCTTTGCTGTCGCTGTGGGTGGGGACCTCGCAGGAGCCGTGGTCGCTACAGCTCGCGCAGGAGCGGGAGGTGGAGCAGGCGGATACTTGTAGTTTTCGGGTGAGCAGGTTCATGCGTTCGAGCTGGTCGAGCCCAGCGCGGATAACCGAGGCGTTCAAGCCGGTGGCCGCGGAAATGCTACCGATGGTGCTGGCACCCTGCAGGATGGCAGTACGGATGGCGCTGAGCGGGCGTACCGGCGCAGAGGAATCAGCGCTGGCTTCGGCGGGAGTCGACGACGATGGTGCAGTCATGACAATGTCGCTGTCTTTGATAGGAGAGGATAAGGACTGGCCAGGCGAAATATCGCGGGGCCGAGATAGGGCCGCGCCGCTTGCCTCGCAGCCAATGGTGCTGGCCACGAGGTGTGCGTCGATACGCAGCGTGCGGGCGCGGCGGCGGTGGGTTTAGAGGATGAGTTTGAGTACCTGGAAGACGGCCACGGCCAACACCCACGCGGTCAGTAGCTGGAAGCCGATGCCCACCACGGTCCACTTCAGGCCGATTTCTCTGCGCTGCGCGGCAAGCGTGGCCACGCAGGGGGTATAGGCGAGAATAAAGATCATAAACGCCCACACCGCGGCGAGGGTATGGCCGCCGGAGGTCTCCTCGAAGTCGCCGCGGACGGCCTTCGCCAGCGGCGAGGAGGCCTGTTCCGTCGGGCTTTCATCGGTGACGTCGTCGAGCGCATAGGTTTGCGCCCATGAGGCGATCACGGCCTCCTTGGCCACGAAACCGGTAATCAGCGTGCCAGTGATGGACCAGGAGCCGAAACCGGCCGGCTCGAATATAGGCGCGATCGTCTCGGAGACCTGGCCATAGACGCTTTCGCGGGGGCTGAGGTTCTCATCGGCGAAGGAGTACTCGTCGGTGACGGGGATGGATTGCAGTAGGAACACAACGGTGACGATGGCGACGATGATCGTACCGGCTGTGTGCAAGAAGCCGCGCAGCCGCACCCAGGCGGAGGCCAGGGTCAGCCGCAGCCGAGGCACCTGGTAGTCGGGCAGATCGATCACCAGCGGATCCGAGGGCATATTGCGCCATAGGGTGCCACGCATCAATAAACCGGTGCACACAATCAACGCGATCGAGATGAGGTACATGGCAAATACCGCCGTCCCCGCGTGCTGCGGGAAGAAGGTGGCCGCGAGCATCACATACACCGTCAGGCGCGCCGAGCACGAAGTGAAGGGAATAAGAAGCGCGGTGAGCAGCCGCTGGCGCGGATTGGGCAGCACGCGCGTCGCCGAGATCGCCGGTACATTGCAGCCGTATCCCACAATCAATGGAATAAAGGCGGTGCCGGGTAGGCCGATGGTACGCATGACGCGATCAGTCACCACGGCTGCACGGGCCATGTAGCCGGAGTCTTCCAAAATGGCCAAGCAAATAAACATCAACGCCATCAGCGGGACAAAGGTAAGCACCATGCCCACGCCGGCAATGATACCGTCGACCAGCAAGCCTTCGATGACTCCTCCGCCAAGCCCCACTGCGCCGAGTAGCGCTCGGGCACCAGAGCTCACAGGCCCGTTGAAGAGATTGTCGAGCGCGTCTTGCAGTGGCACCGCCACGGTGGTAGTGATCTGGAATACCAGCCACATCACCCCGAGGAACACCACGAGCCCCGCCCAGCGATTCAGCGTCACGGCATCGATCTTCTCCGACACACTAGGTCCGAGCTCGCCCTCGTTGTTCACCGCAGCCTGGACGGCCGCGTCGATATAGGCGAAGCGTTCATCGGCGGCCTCGAACTCATCCGCGGGTGCTTGTCGACGCTGTGTCTTCGCCGTGTTGAGCTCTAATTCCACAGCTTGAGGCACGGCGTCGACATTCTTCATGTGCCGTGGATCCACATCGATCACCGGCATGCCCAGTGCCGCGGACAGGGCGCGGGCATCCACCGGCACCCCCTTGGCGGCGGCCATATCATTTTTACTCAGGGCCACCACCACGCGTAGGGGTTGCTCGGCCAACTGGGAGATCATGTATAAACTGCGAGCCAAGTTGGAGGCATCCACCACAGCGATCACGCAGTCGGGCTTATCCTCATCGGGACCGTCGATAAGCACATCGGCGGTGAGTTGTTCATCGGGGCTGACGGGATCCAAAGAATAGGCACCCGGAAAATCGATGAGATCATATTTATGCCCGTTGTGCTTCCACAGCACGCGCGAGGTTTCCACGGTGGTACCCGGCCAGTTACCGGTGCGGGCCTTGGTGCCAGTGAGGGCATTGAGCAGGGTGGATTTGCCGGCGTTGGGGGATCCAACGAGAGCCACCACAGGGGTTCCTTCGGGGGCGGCTACGCCGTGAGTGGAGCTGTGACAAGACGGTGATGAAGCCACAGGCTGGCCTCTTTTCTTAAAGTTAGGGGTGAACGACACACTCCGTCGGGAAGATAAGCTCTGGCGGAGCGCAGGATGGTGCGGCCCGGCTCCGTGTGCAGCCACGCAGCGAGACGCATGCACGGGACAGTACGCATTCCTTAGCTAAGGCTGGGCGTATTAGACCTGCAGACGCATTGCTCGCGCGGTATGGGCATCAAGCGCATAGCGAGCGGAACCGACGCGGACAACAACGCCGCCGCCGGCTGTGTGGTGAGTGATCTCAATCGAGCAGCCTTCACGGAATCCGAGCTGCGAAAAACGGCGGTAACACTCGGGGCTGACACTATCGGAGTCAATGCCATCGAGGCGGCCGCGCTGACCTTTCTCCATCTCGGCGAGAATTGCAATCATAGATAACCTCTTATCCGTTTCAAAGGGTGAACTATTTAATCCTAACGCCACACGCCAAGCCAAGGCTATGCTGGCCAAGTATGAGAATGTTCTCAGTGAGTAATGCCTCACCTACCCAGCATTAATGGATCACAGTCGATGCGGGACATAACGGTCCTCACACCCCTTCCCGCACTGCCCCGCTGCCGCCCGCGGACCCGTGGGTGCCCCCGCCTCGCCACTCGCTTCTACCCCACCCTCTGAGAGGGAAAACGCAGGTCATACTGAGCTGTGGTTATTACCACAGAAATCCACGGATTATCTAGGGAAAATACCGTGGGCTGTATTTTTATCTCGTTGTGTCCTTGCCTACCATGAGTCTCATGACCAGTGACCTTAAAAGTATCGGCATGGACTTCCCCGAGTGGCAGGACGCAGTAGAGGCTGCTATCTCCTCCAACCAGCTCGCCGTCACCGGCGAGGTCGGCGATGGCCAGCTTGTGCAGTTCACCGACGCCTCCGGCGCCCAGATCAACATTCTGGCCGCCGAGCCCTTCTCTACCTATGCGGGTTTCCTCTCCCCGCTCGTGGCGCGCGGTCATGTCACCATGGTCAACGATGTACTCGGCCAGATCGAGGTGCTCGATGATCAAGACGAGCCCATCACCACCCTCACCGCCAATATCGCCCAGGGGCCGCTGCTCGTCGAGGACGGCCAGCAGCGTTTCCAAGAGCTATCCATTACCGCTCTGGGGATTTCTTTGGCCGGTTTCAGCGATCCCGATAGCTATATCGCCTCCAGCTCTGGGCTGAAGCTCGGTACGGTCCTCTCCCACGGCGCCGAGGTGATCGCCGCCGGGGATGGCTCGACCCCGCCCGACTCGGCCGCCCAGATCGCCTTCCAGGTCTCTCACTCGGAGTACCGCACCAATGCCTTGACCGGCCAGCGCTTCATCTATGTGCGCGTCTCCTCTCCCTTCCCCATGGATCTGTGCCTGCCCGCCGACTCCGATCTGCCCACACCCGGCTCGGTGATCGCCGGGCGCGTGTCCCTGACCGCATCCATCCTCGCCCCCAGTGGCGGCGGCTGCGGCTCCGGCGGCGGCTGCGGTTGTGGCTCGGGAGGCTGCGGCAGCCACTAACCGGCTGGGCGGAGGCAGGGGAACAATTCGCCAGCACGACTCGTTGCCCCCATGTCCCCCATAATCGAGTGAGCTACTCGCCGCCGCGAGAACAGAAAGGAGCGCAGTGCGAAACCATTGGCCGTCCCTCGACTGGACCCACTACATACTGCTGGTGTGTTGTGTCGCCCTCATCGTCTTCCTGCGCTTCGAAGGCATCATTTTGGTGCTGCTCGTCTCCGGCGTGGTGTGGTATACCCTGCGCAATCGCCCCGATAGCAAGGATACCGCCGCCGTGGTCTCTTCCATCCGCTATTCCGCGGAGGATATTCAAGACACCATCAGCGAATACGAGCGCTTTCTCACCGGCACGGACACCGATTCCATTGCCGATCGCACCTTGCAGCGCCCGGCGCTGGCCGATCCCGATTGCACGGACCCAGACATTGAAGAGTTCCACCACGAGTACTCCACGGCCAAGCGCTTCCTTAATCGCCTGAACTCCAAGCTGGAAACCCACGATACGATCCCGCAACTGGAGTCTTTGCTGGCGATCACCGATCGTCGTGCCGCCGCGCTCGAGGAGCGCTATCAAAGCGCTCGGCGCGCCGCGCTCCGCTTGGGCCACGACTACAGCTAGTTCTTCGCCACCACTGGGTCTTCGCCGTCGCTATAGCCCCACCGGCGCAGCTGCGCTCGCGCCTGCTCGAGCGGGTTGTCCGCAGCGTCAATCCAGGTGATGCGCGGATCGCGTTTAAACCAAGAGCGCTGGCGCCGCACATAACGCCGGGTGGCGCGCACCGTGTCCTCATATGCCTGCTCGGCGCTGATCTCTCCACGCAGATGCGCCAATACCTGGGCGTAGCCGATCGCTCGCCCGGCCGTCGAGCCAGCAGTGAGCCCGCGCTCGCGGAGGCTGCGGACCTCCTCGATGAAGCCCTGGTCAAACATCTCGCGGGTGCGCTGCTCGATTCGCGGGCCCAGCCAGTCCATGTCTACCGCGAGTCCCAAAAGATGCGTGCCCCACCGCGGTGGGTTGTCCTTCGGCGGCTGGGACGCGGCATAGGGCTTGCCGGTCAGCTCGATGACTTCAAGGGCGCGTACATTGCGCCGGGGGTCATTCTCCTCGATGATCTCCGCTGCCGCGGGATCCACGGCACGCAGCCGCTCATGCATACCGGCGGGGCCGATCTCTTCTTGCAGCGCCATATAGCGGGCCCGCACCTGTGGGTCGGTGGGCGGAAACTCCCACTGGTCCACCACCGATTGCACATACATCATGGAGCCACCCACCAGGACCGGAACTGTTCCGGAACTGCGGAGACTCTCCACTACCCCGCGCGCGGTCTTGCCGTATTCGGCCACCGAGGCGGTGTGGGTGACATCCCAAATATCGAGCAGGTGATGGGTGATACCGCCCCGCTCTGCTGGGCTGAGCTTGGCGGTTCCGATATCCATTCCGCGATAGAGCTGCATGGAATCGATATTGACTACCTCGCCACCGAGCTGCTGCGCTAGGGCGATACCGAGACTCGACTTGCCAGAAGCGGTGGGGCCGACAATAGCGAGAGGGGTGCACTGGCTCATGC
The DNA here is from genome assembly GCF_008930935.1 of Corynebacterium sp. 11A. Taxonomy (NCBI): domain Bacteria; kingdom Bacillati; phylum Actinomycetota; class Actinomycetes; order Mycobacteriales; family Corynebacteriaceae; genus Corynebacterium; species Corynebacterium sp. 11A. The sequence goes on along the minus strand of NZ_PQMR01000001.1, from coordinate 343,800 downwards.
GGCCATCTCCCACTCCGCCACGAAGCGGCCTACCCCGCCGGTGGTGTCTTCTGCGAGGAGCTGCTGCGCTGTGGCCTGCTCGCGGAGCTCCCACAACTCCATCCAGGGCGCTGGGTCAAGCACCCCAGCCCGAGAGAGATCGGAGTAATGCCACTGCTCGGGGCTATCGCCGCGAAGCAGCTCACGCACAAAGCTCTGGGCATCCTCGGCCTCAGGGTGGAAGCCGCCGGGGGCTCGCTCAGTCAATGTCACGGGGCCATCGACGAGCACAATCACCAGCTCGACGCGGACAAGCGCCTCGATCTTTTCGGCACAGGCGGTGATCTTCTTTTCTTGCTCACCCAGCAGGAGCCGGGCGATGATCTCGCCTAGGAGGTGTCCGTCTTGGGCGCGCGGCAGCTCCACCCCGGGTGCCCAGGCGCTGAGCGAACCGAGGAGCTCGGTGCGGCATTCTGGGGCGGCGGAGCGCATCACAGCGATACTGTCGACAGCGGCGGCGCGCGTGCTCAGGATGCTGCGGGCCGCCTGGCGCAGGCGCGCTGATCCCTCATCATGGGGAGAGACACCCTCGATCAATGCTGGGGAGGAGGGGATGACCACGATGTGCCGCACAGACAACTCCAGACCTTGACTGATTTTTCCTCGGAAATTTAGCTTAAACCATCGGTGCTGCCACCTAGGGTTCTCCCCTACGTGCCCCCAGCAGAGGTGCTAGGGTTTTTGTCAGTTCGTGTTTATTGGCAGCCGTGCCGCGCGGCAGCGTTACAGACTTATAAGGATTCCTCACGCCATGACTACTCCCCCGAGCCCCACACCAGGTCCGCGTCCGGGCCCCCGCCCCGGCGTCACCCCCGGAGCCATGCCGGGAGCCACGCCCGCGCCGCGTCCCAGCGCGGTAGCACGGCCGGCGGCCCCGCATGCTGTGCATATCCCGAAGTCGGATCCGTCCCGCTTCGGCCGCATCGACGAGGACGGCACCGTCGTGCTCATCACCAAGGCCGGTGAGCGCGTGATCGGCTCGTGGCAGGCCGGCTCCCCCGAGGCCGGTTTGGCCCACTACGCACAACGCTTCGCTGATCTTGCCACCGAGGTCGAGCTGCTCGAGGCCCGCCTCAAGGCGCACCCCGATGATGCCGCCAATATTCGCACCTCGGCGGCCGCGCTCCGAGAGTCCCTGCCCGAGGCCACCGTGATCGGCGATGTGGACAATCTCGATGATCGCCTCGCGGAGATCATGAACGAGTCCGTGGAGGCCGGAGAGGAAGCCAAGCAGCGCAAGGCCGAGCGCCGCGCCCAGGCCATCGCCCGCAAGGAGGAGCTCGCTGCCGAGGCCGAGAGTATCGCCGCGGACTCCACCGAGTGGAAGGCCGCCGGGGACCGCCTGCGCGCCATCTTGGATGAGTGGAAAACCATCCGCGGTATCGATCGCGCCACTGATGATGCGCTGTGGAAGCGCTACTCCAAGGCCCGCGATTCCTTCAACCGCCGCCGCGGCTCGCACTTCGCGGAACTCGACCGCAACCGCGCCGCCGCCCGCCGCACCAAAGAGGCGCTGGTGGCCAAGGCCGAAGAACTTAAGGACTCGACTGACTGGAACGCCACCGCTGGGGAGTTCCGCGAGCTGATGAAGCAGTGGAAGGCCGCCGGCCGCGCCCCGCGCGAGGTGGATAATGCCTTGTGGGCCTCTTTTAAGGCCGCCCAGGATCACTTCTTCCAAGCCCGCAATGCCCTCAACGAGCAGCGGGACAAAGAGTTCCAAGCCAATGCCGAGGCCAAGGATGAGCTGATCGCGGAATACACCCCGCTGATCACCCCGGAAAAGGACCTCGAGGCCGCCCGCACGAAGCTGCACGAGCTGCAGGAGAAGTGGGAGGCTATCGGCTATGTGCCGCGGGCGAAGATCCGCGAGTACGACTCCAAGATCAAGCAGCTCGAGGACAAGGTTGCACGCGCTGCGGACGAGCAGTGGCGTCGCACCGACCCCGAGGTGCAGGCCCGCGCCCAGCAGTTCCTCGACCGCGTGGATGAGTTCAACCACCAGGCCGCCGAGGCCGAGAAGGCCGGCAAGACCAAGGACGCCGAGAAATACCGCGCCCAGGCCGCCCAATGGCAGGAATGGGCCGACGCCGCCACTCAGGCGGTGGACAACCTCTAAGCCCTTAAACGGCGCTTCTTCACCCCACCACCCACGAGACACCCCATTTAGCCGTCTCGTGGGTGGTGGTCTCTGTGGCGCGGGTGACCGCCGTGTAGCAGGTATAGGCCCACCGTTTAAGCTCGGTGGACGATGACTGTCTATCACTTCTCCCCCATCGCCGCCTTACCGCGTACTGACGCGATCAATACCAATCTCAAAACCCTCGCGCTCAGCGACGGGTTCCGAGCGCAGATGCTTGCCGGCACTGCGGATCGTTCCTTCTCCGTGGAGCGGCTGTGTTCCTGTCTCATCCCTGCTCCCGATGCGCGCAGCACCATCCTGCTGCTCAGCGCGGATCACGATCTGCAGCTCAGCCCCGCTCACGCGCTGGATAACAGCGTGGCTCTGCCCATAGCCGCGGCGGAGGCGGACGCAGCCACTGCCCACGCCGTGGATGAGGTGGTGGATTTTAGCTATGGCATCATCGTCTCACTGCCACTGCTCGAGGACGGCTGCGCCGCCACCGTCGAGCTCATCGCCGATGTCGAGGAACTCGTCCTGCTCGGCGAAGAGATGAGCGAGCAGCAACGCCAGCGCTACTACTACGCACTCGAGCTGGCGCGGCTCTTCGCCGCGCGTGCCGAACGCACTCTGCTCACCACTTGGCTCGAACAACCCACCGTGGATACCGGCGATAATCAGGTTCCCGCTGAGCTCCCCTATACGCAGCTCCTGCAGGACGCCGGGTTCTCCCCGGTGCTGCACACCGTCCAAGGCTATGTGCCGCTGCCGGTCGCCGCCCCCACAGTGGCGAGCTGGGAGCGGCTGCACACCGCGGTGGCTCAGTCCGGCATCGCTCAGGATGGCAAGGCACAGGACGGCACGGACGCGCAGGTGCGCTTCGAGTACTTCTGCGATGAACTACCCAGCCCTATGCGACAGCAGATCACTGAGCTTTATGCGCTGGCGGATAGCGATGCGCCGCGGCGCGACTTCGTGGGCGAAAACGAGCGCTGGGACCGTGGCCGCTTGGATGCCATCACCCGCCTCGCCCAGGAGAATGGCACCCGCACTCACTTCGGCCTGCTCCTGAGCGGCCAAGGCGAGGCGAGCACCGTACTGGCCTTAAGCGTGATTGCCCAGGCCACCGGCTCCCGCGAGGATGTGGCCGAGCAGAACGTCACCGTCACGGCACGCTCGGTCCGCGGATGTGGGGCGGGGCTGCTGGTGAAGCAGGAACTCCTGCGGGCACTGCATGCGAAAGACCCGCGGCTAGCGCGGGTCTATACCTCGGTGGAGGTGTCCAATAAGCCGATGCTGGCGGTGAATACGGCGCTGGGTTTCCACCCGATTAGTCGGGCCACGGCCTATCAGCGTCATCGCCCGCTGAGCGCTTAGTCCTCAGCGTCGGTGGCGTCGGTGCTGCGGGGGCGGTGGCGCTCCGAGGCCTTCTTGCGGCGATCATCGACGAATAGCGGGCTGTCCTCATAGCGAGAGAAGCGCCGCCCCACGCTTGCCTCACGTTGAGCGTCGGCCACGGGATCATCCGAGCCGGCTTCGCGGCGGGCATCTTCAATATCGAGCTGTTCCTCGCTGCGGCGGAAGATCAATCCCGTCATGATCAGCAAGAATGCAATGGCCACGATTCCGCTTAAAGCGGCACCAAACTCGGTGCCCGAGGAGCCCTCGGCGCGCAGACGAGTCTGCCCCATCCAAATCATGAACATCGCCGCAGTGCCCGTGATGCCGGCGAATACCCAGTTGATGTAGGTCAGCAGCATGCTTCGCGACGCCACCACCACGAGATTCACCACCACCATCGACACGAGCCCCAGAATCACAAAGAGGCGTTCGAGCGGGGTGGCACCAAATTCGAGGGCCTTATCGTTCATCACCAGAATGTCGAAGCCATTGGCTTTGCCGGTGAAGGGAAGGATCAAGGTGATGAGAAACAGCACGAAAACGGCGATCAGGCTGATCCACGTGGAGCCCATGTCCACCTTTTTCGCTGCCTGCTTCTCGAGGCCGGCGAGATCATCGGCCGAGAGTAGCTTCTTCTCGGCGGGGGTGTTCGCTTTATCCACTAGGGGTTCATCTCCACTGTGTAGTCGATTCCATCCACGTGCGCGACCACGTGGTGTGGCCTGCAGATACTAGAACGGAGGGCGCAGCGGGTTGCGGGTGCGCACTCCCCACATATTGTAGGCCAGAGTCGCCTCAAGCCCTAGGAAGAGGGGCGGATACCCGGCAGGCCAAGGCCCACCCCCACTGGTTCGGTCGTGGGCCGCTTCCCCGCCTCGGACATATCCCCCGCCTTGGTGCGGCGGTGGCTCAGCACACCACCATCGGCGAGGAGGAAGTGCGGGGCGGAGTCCGTGACGGTCACCGTCACCACATCGCCTGGGCGGATCTGCTCTGCCATATCCTCGCCCCGGGCGTCGATGGGGTTGAAGTGCACCAGGCGGCCATCGCGGGCTCGGCCCGAGACGCGCTTGGTAGCGCTGTTCTTCCTGCCACCGCCGGCCTGCACCAGCAGCTCAACCTCGCGGCCATGGAAGGTGGCGTTTTCCTCTTCGCTAATGCGCTCCTGTACTGCCAGCAGCCGCTCATAGCGGTCTTGGACAATCTCCTTGGGGATCTGATTGGCCATCTCTGCGGCAGGTGTGCCCGGGCGTGGCGAGTACTGGAAGGTATAGGCGCTGGAGAAGCGGGACTTCTCTACCACGTCGAGGGTGGCTTGGAAGTCTTCCTCGGTTTCGCCGGGAAAGCCGACAATGATGTCGGTGGTAATGGCGGCGTGCGGGATCTTCTCCCGTACCTCATCGAGAATGCGCAGGAACTTGCTGGTGCGGTAGCTGCGGCGCATCTTCTTCAGCACCTCATCGGAGCCGGACTGCAGCGGCATGTGCAGCTGCGGGCACACCGTGGGGGTCTCAGCCATGGCGTCGATGACATCGCTGGTGAACTCCGCCGGGTGGGGGCTGGTAAAACGCAGCCGTTCCAGTCCCTCGATCTCACCGCAGGCGCGCAGCAGCGTGGAAAAGGCGCTGCGATCGCGCTCGAGATCGGGGTCGACGAAGTTCACACCATAGGCATTGACGTTTTGCCCCAGCAGGGTCACTTCGGACACACCCTGATCCACCAAGGCCTGCACCTCGGACAGGATATCGCCGGGGCGCCGGTCCTGTTCTTTGCCGCGGAGGCTGGGAACGATGCAGAAGGTACAGGTGTTATTACAGCCCACCGACACGCTTACCCAGCCGGCATAGGCGGATTCGCGCTTCGCCGGCAAGACCGAGGGGAATTGTTCGAGAGCGTCGACGATCTCGACCTCGGCCTGGCGATTGTGGCGGGAGCGCTCCAGCAGCGTGGGCAGCGAGCCAATATTGTGGGTGCCAAACACCACATCCACCCACGGCGCTTTGGACACCACGGTGTCCTTGTCCTTTTGCGCCAAGCAGCCGCCCACGGCGATCTGCATGCCCGGGTGCTTATCTTTCACCGACCGCAGATTGCCGAGGGTGCCATAAAGGCGCTGGTCGGCGTTATCGCGTACGGCACACGTATTAAACACCACGAGATCCGGGGTGGCGCCTTCTTCCGCCGGCACATATCCGGAGTCTTCGAGCAGACCGGAGAGACGCTCCGAGTCGTGCACGTTCATCTGGCAGCCGAAGGTGCGGACCTCATAGCTGCGGGCGGAGTCGGACACAAGGCTGGTTTTTACACTGTGCTGATTCTGGGGGTGAGACACGGGTAGTCATTCTAACGATCTGGGTCGAGCCAACATAATGCAGCAATCGAGGGCCGATGGCGTGAAAAGACAAACGTCTCCAGCAGCAGCCCCAGCTCTGGCGAGTGAAGACGCTTGCACGCAAGTGCCGCAATAGGTGCGACGGGAGGCGTTCTCTCCCGCCCACGGCGTGACCTGCGCCCACGACACGAAACCTTAATCGTCGAGTTCTGCGATCCTCGCGTCGAGGGCGGCGATGGCAATACCCATGCTCATGTGCTGGGTGAAGCCTCGGCGAGCGAGGGCGCCGACGATGCGGCGTAAGTACTTATTTCTTTCTGCGAAGTCGGCAGGCGGCCGCGCAATGGAACGGGCTTTCTTTTCCGCCACGGCCTCGGCCACGCTGCGTTCGTCGCTATCGGCGACCTGCTGCAGCGCCTCGGCGCGGGTATCGGCGCCGATTCCCTTATCTCGGAGTTCGCGGTCCAGTACTGCGCGGCTTTTGCCCTTGCGATGGCGCTGCCGCACCCATTCCGAAGCGAAGAGGGCATCGTCGATGAGGCGTTGGGAGATGAGATCGTCGATGACCGCGTCCACGACCTCGGGTGGGTAGTCATAGCCGAGCAGCCGTGTCCGCATCTCGTGTTCCGAGCGCATGCGGTGGTTGAGCAGAACGAGCGCCTTGGCGCGCACGGTCTGGCGCTCTTCTTCCGCGTGCTCGTCGAAGAGCCCAGGATTGCCCTCGCGCTCATAGCGCTCGAGGGCGTCGGCGAGCGCCCGCAGCTTGGCGTTCTTCTCTTCCCAGGACTCGGCGCTGTGCTGTGTCATTACTCCTCAGAGTCGTCTCCCAGATCGACATCATCAAAGTCCACATTGGGCACCATGTCCACCGGATCATCGGTGAGCGCGTCATCGTCCTCGAGATTGGCGTACTTGCCTACCTTCAGCTTGCGCAGGATCTTATCCTCGATCTCATTGGCCAGCTCTGGGGTGTCCTTCAAATGCAGGCGCACCTTTTCTCGGCCCTGACCGAGCTGATCGCCGTCGTAGGTAAACCACGAACCGGATTTCTTCACGATGCCATTTTCCACGGCGAGATCAATGATCGAGCCCTCACGGGAGATACCTTCGCCGTAGATGATGTCGAACTCGGCCACCTTGAATGGCGGCGACACCTTGTTCTTCACCACCTTCAGCTTGGTGCGGTTACCCACCGCATCTTGGCCATCCTTCAGGGTTTGGATGCGACGCACATCGCAGCGCACCGAGGAGTAGAACTTCAAGGCTTTACCACCGGTGGTGGTTTCCGGCGAACCGAACATCACGCCGATCTTCTCGCGCAGCTGGTTAATGAAGATCGCGGTGGTGCCCGCGCTGTAGAGGGCACCGGTGAGCTTGCGCAGCGCCTGGCTCATCAGTCGCGCTTGCAGGCCGACGTGGCTATCGCCCATATCGCCTTCGATCTCGGCCTTCGGGGTCAGCGCGGCCACCGAGTCCACCACAATGATGTCGATAGCCCCGGAACGCACCAGCATATCGGCGATCTCGAGGGCCTGTTCGCCGGTATCGGGCTGGGATACCAGCAGCTGATCGGTATCCACGCCCAGCTTGCGGGCATAGTCCGGATCAAGGGCGTGCTCGGCATCGATAAAGGCGGCGATACCGCCGGCGCGCTGCGCCTCGGCTACCGCGTGCAGCGCCACGGTGGTCTTACCGGAGGACTCCGGACCGTAGATTTCCACAATGCGCCCGCGCGGGAAGCCGCCAATACCCAGGGCGATATCAATAGCGGTATTGCCCGAAGAAATCGCGCTAATCGGCGGGCGATTCTCATCACCCAGGCGCATAATTGAGCCCTTGCCAAAGTCCTTCTCAATCAGCGCCATGGCCGATTCGAGGGCCTTGGCCTTATCATTCGACGCACCCTTGGGGGTCTTCGACTTGGTCTTGCGTGCTGCCATTGTTGTCTCGTCTCCTGCTATCGCTTGGTTGTTTTTCACCGATGCGCCACCAGCCCTAGCGGGCTGTGCGCATCGTGGTGGCTTTGTGCGCCCGTATATAGCCATCGCCGTATGGCGCCACGCTACCGGAGGACTCGAGCCACCAATATCTTCTATAGACGCTCAGGCTCCTGCAGCGGTTCCGCCACGCGAGTGCCCTCTGGCTGCGCGCTGGGCGGCGCGCTCGAGGATCACACTAGCGCCCGCGTGCGACACTATCGAACAGATTACGGGCACACATGTTCTAATGCAACTTTCGTTATTCCAGTACAGCCCTTCTTACCGCGCTAGTCATCCACACCCAAGTGCCGTTCGGCCGGTACATCAAAATCCGCACAGAGATGCCACCAGATATCCCGCAGATCAGTGCCCTGTCCCTCCATGAGCTCGGCGGCCGTCTGCCCCCAGCGGCTGAGCACATGGGAACGCACGATCCACTGACCGTACTGTTGCCCGAACTCGTCGGTCACGAGCTTCAGGAATTGTGTTTCGCGCATAGCGCCCATCGTAACCCGCTCGGCGTTCTCGCCTACAGCGCCCCATCCAGTCCCGAGCGGTGCCGAGCCACCGAAGGCGACGTCGATAAGCGTGAGGAAGTTCTCCGACCCCCATGTTCATAGGCGCTCTCAACGACTACAGTAAGACACACGTTTTGTTTCTTCTCAGGTGACACTAAGCCGCTGCCGCCTGCTGAGGGTGGTTGCGGCGTTCCGTGCCCGCTGAGATCCGCTCCCTATTGTGATTATTAAGGATTCCCCACTTATGGCCGACTCTCCCTCCCGCTCCACAGTGCGCGATATCTCCTATATCGCGGTTTTTACCGCATTGATCATCGTTTTCGCATTCGTCACTATTCCCGGTGCCGCCGGCGTGCCCATCGTGTTGCAGAACGCGATCGTGGTGCTCGCGGGCCTCGTGCTGGGTGGTCGTCGCGGTTTCTACACGGCGGGGCTGTTCCTTCTCATCGGCATGCTGGGGCTGCCGGTGCTGGCGGGCGGTCGTTCCACCCTGGCGGCGCTGGCGGGGCCGACGATCGGCTATCTCTTTGGCTATCTCTGCAGCGCGTTCATCGCCGGTGTCATCGCCTATAAGGCGCGGCCGCGCAACAAGAGCAACTTGGTGATGGCGGTGAGCTTCGGTGCCTTCGTGGGGCTGCTCGCCCAGTACCTGCTCGGCGCGATCGGTCTGTGGCTGCGCGGCGATATGGGCTTCGGTGAAGCCATCGTCATCCACGGCACCTTCCTGCCCTTGGATGCGCTGAAGTTCGCCGCCGCTGCCGCTATTGCCGTCGGCGTGCACTCCGCATTCCCCGACATCATGGCTGAGGAGAAGCGCCGCCGCGAGCCCTCCCACACCACGATCTAGATGCCGCGCATCGTCTTTTCCTCCGCCAGCATCAGCTTTGATGGCGATCGGGTGCTCGATCCGATCTCTGTGGAGCTTGAGGAGCAGCGCATCGGCATCATCGGCGCCAATGGCGGCGGCAAATCCAGCTTCATCCGGCTGATCAACGGCCTCGGCGAGCCCACCAGCGGCTCGGTGAGTGTCGATGGGCTGGAGGTGGCCAGACACGGCAAGAAGGTGCGTCGGAAAGTCGGTTTTGTCTTCACCGACGCGGAGAACCAGATCGTGATGCCCCGCGTGGAAGACGATATTCGCTTCTCCCTCAAACGCCTCAAGCTCAGCTCGACCGAGCGGGATGCCCGCGTCGAGGAGGTCATGGAGCGTTTCGGGCTGAGCGCCTATCGTGAGCACTCCCCGCATACGCTCTCTGGCGGGCAGAAGCAGCTTCTGGCCTTGGCTGCGGTGCTGGTGATGCAGCCGGAGGTGCTGATCGCCGATGAGCCCACCACCCTCTTGGATCTGCGCAATCGCGAGCAGCTGCGCCGCATTGTCGCCGAGCTGAGCCAGCAGGTCATCGTGGTCACCCACGATCTCGGCTTCATCCGGGACTTCGACCGCGTGCTGTGGATCGATAACCACACCATCCGCGAAGATGGCCCGCCGGCGGAGGTTATCGCCCACTACGAGCGCGCCATGATCGAGGGCTAAGCCCATGCGTTCGGTCCCGCTCAGCATCTACGTTCCCGGCCACACCCCCATGCATCGGCTGCCGGCGGCCGTGAAATTCTGCGGCCTCATCATCTTCGTGATCGCCGCCGCGGTGGTGGTCTCCTCCCCCACCCGCGCCGCTATCGTCCTCGCGCTGGTCGCCGCCGGCTATCTGCTTGCCCGTATCCCCGCGCACATCGCGTGGAGTCAATTATGGCCGACGCTGCCGCTCTTGCTCCTTCTCGGCGGCTTTCAGTGGTGGCAGAACACGCTTATCGACGCCATCACGCTGGTGCTCCTGCTCTTCGCCTCCATCGCTGCCGCGGTACTGCTCACCCTCACCACGACAATTGCCGAGATGATGCACTCGCTGGAGTCCATGCTCGCCCCCACCGCCCGCTGGGGTGTACCGGTAGAGACCATCAGCCTGGCCATCTCGTTAACCATCCGGTTGATCCCGCTGCAGCTCAACGCCGTGAACGAGGTACTGGATGCCAGGAAGGCACGCGGGGTTGATTTCTCCCTCACCGCCCTTGGCACCCCCGTAGTTATTCGTTCTATTCGCCGCGCCCGCGCCATCGCTGATGCCCTATGGGCGCGCGGGGTAGGCGATTAATCCTTCCGTAGACACACAAACGCTGGCCCACACACATTCCGGTGTGCGGGCCAGCGTTAATGCTTGGGGCAGTACTACCCCCTAAGCCGTGTGCGCGCCCTGTGTGCATCTCTCGATGCCGCGAGGGCGGATACGGGCCGAGGAGTTATTCGCCACGGATTTCTCGCATGCGCTGCTGAATGGCATCGTTGCTCACCGAGTTCGAGGAGGGGCGAGGCGACTCGATGGACTGCTGGGGAGAACCGGACTCGAGAGCATCCCCACGCATATCGGAGCGGATCTGCTCCAAGCGGGAATGGCCTGCCATCTGTACGCCGGCTGCCTCAACCTCGGCCATGCGGCCTTGGACGCTGTTTTCTGCCAGCTCGGCGCGGCCCAGTGCGTTGGAATAGCGCCGCTCGATCTTCTCGCGCACCTGATCCAGGTTCGGGGTGTTGCCACCAGCAGCCACGGAGTTCATGGACTCCAGGGACTCGGTGACCTTCTCCTGCATCTTGGCCTGCTCGAGCTGCGAGAGCAGCTTGGTGCGCTCGGCGACCTTCTGCTGCAACACCATGGAGTTGCGCTCCACGGCCTTCTTGGCTTGGGTGGCCTGCTGCAGAGCTTGATCGTGCAGCTTCTTGGTGTCCTCCACAGACTGCTCAGCAGTGACCAGCTGGGCGGCGAAAGCCTCGGCAGCGTTCTCGTACTCCGAGGCCTTGGCCTCATTGCCCTCGGCGCGGGCTTGATCGGCCAGCTTCAGCGCCTGGCGGGTATTACCTTGGAGCTTCTCGATCTCGGAGAGACGGCGGTTGAGCTGCATCTCCAACTGGCGCTGGTTGCCGATCACGTTGGCAGCCTGCTGCGAGAGCTCCTGGTGCTGACGCTGGGCTTCCTCAATGGCCTGCTGAATCTGAATCTTCGGATCCGCGTTCTCCTCGATTTTCGAGTCGAACAGCGCCATCAAGTACTTCCATGCCTTAGTAAAGGGATTAGCCATAACGCTTTCTCGTCAGCCTTTCTTGCCACAATGTGTATTCCTGCGCTGATTGTACGTCAGCAGGTATCGAACTGGCGCGCACGCACAGCACTACGCACCACAGCGTCCATCGGTGTCGCACCTAGCTCGTGCCGCCAAGCGTATCCAGCTCGGCGATCACTCTAGGCGCAGGGGGACGGTCTTACACTTTCGCCAAGTCCGCCTGCGCAGACTCCACTGCCATTGAGCCAGCGGCCTCGATGAGCACATCCGCGACACGGGTATCGAGTGCATAACAGACCGCGGCCAGTAGCTCGGAGGAGACCTCCTTGCGGCCTCGCTCCAATTCGGAGAGATAGCCTGGGGAAACACTGGAGGCCTCTGCGAGCTCGCGGAGGGTGATGCCCTTATCCGCGCGGAAGGACCGCAAGGCTGCCCCAAGAGCCTCGCGCAACAGCGGCTCCTCGGGACGCGAGGATGCCATGGCCTCCGCGCCTGCCGAGTCGGGGCGCACCCGATGGGCGCCGAGCGGCTGATCTAAAAGAGCTGTGTAAGTTGCCATCACTTCTTCTAACGTCTCGGGGACACCTTTTGTTCCCCGCGCCATCATCGGCGCGGCACGCGGTGGTGGTTGTGCACCCACTGTACTTGCTTCTCGTTCACCCCAGCGGCATAGCGTCGATATGCTCGCGGCCAAAGTCGATCGCCTCGGCCACCGCCTGCGCGCGAATCCCCTGCCGGCTACAGCGGCGGGGCGGCGACATCCGGCGCACCCGCACGGCGTGCTCGCCGCTGGCTACGGCCATCCATACTTCCCCGACGGGATGCCCATCCTGTCGCTCTGGGCCGGCCACGCCGGTGAGGGCGATTGCGATGTCGGCACCGCAGGCCCGGCGAGCTCCACGCGCCATCGCAGTGGCACATTCCGGGGATATAGGGCCGAATAGGTCCAGCAGCTGCGGATCCACCCCAGCGAGTTCGCTTTTTAGCTCCGTGGCATAGGTGACTAGACCACCGCGCAGAACCGCGGAGGCGCCGCTGATATTGGCGAGCGTGCCGGCGAGCATTCCGGCGCTCAAAGATTCACAGCAGGCCAGAGTCAATCCGCGCCTGCGCAGCGCGTCGAGCAGCGCTGCCGCGGCGGTATCGAGAGAGTCCACGCTCCTAATTGGCCTTGCGGCCGTCGATAATGTACTGCACACCTGTGACTACGGTCACCACCACAGCGGCCAGCATCACCACAAAACTGGGGATGTTCATCCACCCTGGCAGCGGCAGCAAATAGAGCCCCACGGCAATGGTTTGTAGCGCGGTCTTGAGCTTGCCGCCCTTGGAGGCCGGAACCACCCTTCCGCGCCGGAGCTGCACCATGCGCCAGAAGGTAATGCCCAGCTCACGCGCCACGATGACGATGGTGACCCACCACGGCAGCATGTCAATGAGGTTGAGGCACACCAAGGAGGTGATCATCAGCGCCTTATCGGCTATGGGATCAGCGATCTTGCCGAATTCAGTGATCAGCCCGCGTTTACGCGCGATGTCCCCATCGAGCTTGTCGGTGAACATTAACAGGGCGAACATGATGAACGCGGCCCATTGCCAGCCATTGTTCTGGCCTTGGCTCGTCAGCACCAGCCACGCGAAGGCGGGCACGAAAATAATGCGCAGCGATGTCAATACATTCGGCAGATTGAAATTCGAGGGTCGCTGCACGGAGTTAGCTGCTGGGGTGCTGTTGCTCGGGTCCTTCACGCCTTCAAGCCTACCTTGCGACCTATAATTTGAAACCATGAAGGTTTTCGCAGTGGAATACTCCTACTCCCCCAGCTCCGAAAAGATCGCCGAGATTCGGCCCGTACACCGCGAGTTTCTTGGCGATCTCAAGCAGCAGGGAAAGCTCATCGGCTCCGGCCCCTACACCGACGGCGAGGGTGGCGCGCTCATCCTCATCGCTCTCGAGGATGAGGCAGGTATCGACGATGCCCGCGCGCTCATGGACCGCGACCCCTTCTACACGGGCGGCGCACTGGAGTCCCGTTCCTTTAAAACCTGGAACCCCGTGCTCAACGTCTTCGATATCTAGCGTGAGGGCGTCTCGCCGCCCTAGTCCTGGGCGGCCTCCACGCGGGCACTGCGCTGCGTGGCATCGCCGGTGGCGCTGTCCTCGTGCTTACCCAAGAGCTTGTTCGTGGAGATAGCCACGGCCCCTTGGGCCTCATCGCGCTTGCCCTTGATCCAGGACGCCACAATGGTCAGCACCAACACGCCCACGATGAAGGCCAAGGACATCCAGGTGCCGATCTCGGGCACATGCACATCCTCGCCGCCATTGATGAAGGGCAGGTTGTTTTCGTGCAGGGCGTGCAGGATGAGCTTCACGGCGATGAACGCCAGAATGATGCCCAGGCCATAGGCCAGGTAAACGAGGCGATCGAGCAGCCCATCGAGCAGGAAGTACATTTGCCGCAGGCCCATCAAGGCCAAGGCATTGGCGGTGAAGACGATATAGGCCTCGTTGGTCAGCCCATAGATGGCGGGGATGGAATCGAAGGCGAACATCACGTCGATAAAGCCGATCGCCACCAGCGCCATCGCCATCGGGGTAAAGAAACGCTTACCGTTGACGCGGGCGGTCATCTTATCGCCGTTGTAGTCGTCCGTCATCGGAATGAACCGGCGGGTGAAGCGGATAATCGCCATGTCCGCAGGATCGGTCGGCGGTGCATCCTTCGCCTCTTCCCACACGGTTTTGATCGCCGTGTAGAGCAAGAAGATACCGAAGAGATAGAAGATATCCGACCAGGCATTAATGGCGGCCGCGCCCAAGAGAATGAATACGGTGCGGAAGACCAACGCCATGGCGATACCGAAGAGCAGCACCTTTTGTTGATACTTGCGGGGAACATTGAAGGTGCCGATGATCAGCGCGAACACGAAGAGGTTGTCCACGCTCAATGCTTTTTCGGTGACGTAGCCGGAGAGGAACTCCAGGCCGCGTTGGTGATCCCAAACCAGCCACACAAAACCGCCGAAGAGCATGGCGAGCACCACGTAGAAGGCGGTCCAAAAGCCGGCTTCTTTCAAGCTCGGCTCGTGCGGGGTTTTGACGTGGGTAAAGAAGTCGAATGCGATGAACGCAATGACAATCACGGCCGTGAGCACCCACACCCACAAAGGCACATGCATAGTGATTATCCTCCGGTGCGAAAAGTAGTTACGTACCGGAGGTCTCCCCCACCGCGTAGTGGGCTGGTGGGACCGGGGCTGCTGCACGCCATCGCGGTACAGCGGCGGCCGTGCTGACGATCACCACCATTTCAGGGGTACTCCCCTCCATGACGGAACCCACTATATACGAAAAACCCGCACACATTGATCTCCATGTGTGCGGGTTCGGTCTTAGAACACTCCGCCGGTGGGATTCGCATCCACGGTCTTCACCTCGGGGCCATCCTCTTCCTTAGGCGCCTCGGCGGGATCGGCTCCCTTGATCATCCACAGGATGGTGTCCAGCTCATCGGGCTTGACCAAGACCTCGCGGGCCTTCGATCCCTCGGAGGGTCCGACCACCCCGCGAGTTTCCATGAGGTCCATGAGTCGGCCGGCCTTGGCGAAGCCGATGCGCAGCTTGCGTTGCAGCATGGAGGTCGAGCCCACCTGGGCGGTGACCACCAGCTCCACGGCCTCGAGGAGATCCTCGAGATCGTTGCCGATATCCGGGTCGATATCCTTGCTGGCTTCCGCCGACTTATCGTCGGTGACGCCCTCGGTGTACTCCGGTTCGGCTTGGGCCTTGGCGGCCTCCACCACTGCCTGGACTTCCTCGTCGGTGACATAGGCGCCCTGGATGCGCTGCGGCTTGCCGGCGCCTTGGGGAATGAACAGGCCATCGCCCATACCGATGAGCTTCTCCGCGCCGCCCTGATCGAGGATCACGCGCGAGTCAGTGAGCGAGGAGGTTGCGAAGGCCAGACGAGAGGGCACGTTCGTTTTGATCAGACCGGTGACCACATCCACCGAGGGGCGCTGCGTGGCTAGCACCAAGTGAATGCCTGCGGCACGCGCTTTTTGCGTGATGCGTACGATGCATTCCTCGATTTCCTTCGGCGCGGTCATCATCAGATCGGCGAGCTCGTCCACCACGCACACGATATAGGGATAGGGCTCGATCACCCGCTCCGAGCCCAGCGGTGCCTGGTACTCGCCGCTTTTGACCTTGCGGTTGAAGTCCTTGATGTGGCGCACGCGCGCTGACTTCATGTCTTGGTAGCGCTGCTCCATCTCATCCACCAGCCACTGCAGAGCGGCCGCCGCCTTCTTGGGCTGGGTGATGATCGGGGTGATCAGGTGGGGAATCCCCTCGTAGGGGGTGAGCTCCACCATCTTCGGGTCCACCAGGATCAGGCGTACATCCTCCGGCCGCGCACGGGTGAGCAGGGACACCAGCAGCGAGTTGACGAAGGCGGACTTACCGGAGCCGGTAGAACCCGCCACCAACAGGTGCGGCATCTTCTGCACCGAGTGGGAGACAAAATCGCCCTCAATGTTCTTACCCAAGCCGATAACCATCGGATCGGGATTGTCATGAGTTTCTGGGCAGCTCAGCACATCGGCGAGGTGCACCATCTCGCGATCGGAGTTGGGCACCTCGATACCCACGGCGGACTTGCCGGGAATCGGGGTGAGCAGACGCACGTTATCGGTGGCCGCCGCATAGGCCAGGTTGGACTGCAGGTTGGTCACCTTCGAGACCTTCACGCCCGGGCCCAGCTCCACCTCATAGCGGGTGACTGTGGGGCCGCGGGAGAAGCCCGTTACTTGGGCGTCCACTTTGAACTCATTAAAGACCTCGGTGATGGCCTCGATCATGCGGTCATTGGCAGCCGAGCGGGTCTTCGGCGCGCTACCGGCCACCAACAGATCGGTGGAGGGCAGCTCATAGTCGCTGTCATTATTGGCCACCGGTGCCGGCTCGCGCGCCGGCTCCTCCCGCTTATTCAGCTCGCTACGCGGCGTGGAGGCCGGAATCGCCACCGGATCCACCGTCGAGACCTCAGCCGCATCCGACTCAGGCACAGCAGGCTTCGGAGCAGCGGGTGTCGGCGCGGCAGGCTGCGGGGTAGCCGGGCGCGGGCTGTGCGCGGCGGTGCGGGCTGCGGCAGAGCGCCGCACCGCGTCATGGGAGCGTTGTACGGCATCGTCGCTGCGCTCGGCTGCTGCTGCGTAGTCCTCGTCCGCATAGTCATCCTCTGCCTGCTCGGGATCTTCTGCCGGCAGCGGAGAGTCTGTACCGATGGCCGCGAAGGAACTGGTGGTGTGCGGATCACTCGGGGTGTAATCACGCGGCAGCACCGCAGTCGGCTCCGCCTCGGAGGTGGAGTACTCGGGCTGCGGGGGGTGCTGAGTGTCCTCGGCGGCGGCAGTGTAGCGGGGGCGCGGGCTCGCGCTCGGGCGCGGGGCAGGCTGCTGCGGGCTGGCGGCCACACGGCGCGGAATCTCCGCGCTGTCTCGCTCGCGCTCGCGGCGGGGACGAGACAGCGAGAAGTCCTCCACCAGCGGGCTCTGTGCGGCGTCCTCGTCGAACTCGGATTCTGCAACGGCGTCGATATCGAACTCCTCCGACTCGCCGCGGCCGAGCTGTTCGCGGATCCACAGGGAGCAGATATCCACGAATTCCCGCACGCTGATATCGGTGACGCGCAAGGCGCCGTAGATGATGACGAGCGTGAGAATCGGCACGGCCACATAGGAAGTAAAGCCTAGAGCCAGGACTCCGCCGAAGAGGGTGCCGATAATACCGCCGGAATCGGCGCGCCCCGCAGTAGTCGCGGGCTGGCCGGAGAAAATATGGATCTGCCCCAGCATGCCCGCCACAATCAAGGCGGTGCCCACGAGAACACGCAGCCGATGGGTGGCCTTGGGGAAGGTACCCATCATCACCACCACAGCCACGGCGATCAGTGCGATCGGCAAGAGGTGTGCACCGGCGCCGATGAGCCATTGGCTAGAACCAGCGATGACACGGCCGACGGGGCCCGCCACGTTAAACCACATGCTGGCAGCGATCACCGCAGCCACGCCGACGAGGCTTAGGCCAATGCCATCGGAATGACGCTCAATAAAGTCTGGAGCACCAGCTGTGTCGTTCGCCTCGGGTGCATCCTCCGTATCCTGTTCGGAAGCGGTGGGCTTGGAATCATAGGAGGAACGCGGGGACCGCGGGCTCGCCGCGTAGCTACCGGAGTTTTCATTGAGTGGATAGGCCTCATGCGGGGTGCGGGCCCGCCGCATCACAGTGGTCTCCTCCTCCGATCCCTCGACGGTACCGGCCTGCTCCGTCGCCTTAACGGATTTGGCGGCCTTACGCTGCTGGGAGCGCTCAGCCATGCGTGCCTTGCCCTGGGCCAGTTTCGCGCCCATGCCGCGGGTGGCGTTCGCAGTAGCACTGGCCATAGCGGACACCCCCTGCCCCACGGCCACCAGCGCACTGCCGGTGCGCTCGCCGGAGCTTTCCGCAGCGCGATAGGCGGGGTGGGTGGAGGTAGTGACCACCGAGGTGGATCGGGTAGAACTGGCCGAGCGTGAAGAACGCCCAGTGCTCGAACTACGGCCTGGGCGCGAGGTGGAGCTAGAGGGGCGCTTCTTCTTCCTCCGGGAAGATCCGGTTTGGCTCGTGACAGTCATGCGTTTCAGTCTATCCCCTCACATCCCTGTAGTCACAGCAGCAACACGGGCGTGGGGCGTGATCCGTGAAAAGAACTGTCGATCGCACCGCCGCAGCCGCGACCGCGGCCGGTGCTAGAGGCTTTTCTTCTTTACTCCGGATTCATCACCCAGGATGCGCACATCCACCGGCTCGCGGCCGAAAAGCCACAGCACGATCTCGCCGATATCACCGATCACGGTCACTACCTGGTCCTCGGCGGAGGCGACCTTGCGCTTATCCCCCACCACGAAGCGCGAGAGCTCACTGGTGGTGGGGACACAGGCCACGGCCGAGCCCTTGGACGAGACCATGGTGCGCCCTAAGGTTTTGGCCACCTTGTAGAGCTCGCTTTCCTCTGCGGTACTCAGTTCCCGCTTGGTCCATCCCTCTTGGGCGCGGCGAACATCCTCGTGGTGGACGAAGTTCTCGGCGGTATTCATCACCGAGTCAAAGGGCTTGAGTAAGGTGGGCGGGCCGGCGGCCCATTCCTCCACGATCGTCTCATAGCCTTTATCTGCTAAAAGCTGCTCCACGGCGTCGTCGTGGGCGTCTGCTAGTTGCGGGATCACAATGCCGCCAGCGGCGCGCACTTTGGTCTCGCGGGCAAGTAGGTGCGCAGCTAAGTACTGGGTGTCCCACCCTTCGCAGAGAGTAGGAGCGGTGGGGCCGAGCTCTGTAAAGAGTGCGGCGAGTTTCTGGCGTTCTGATTGAGAAAAAGACATACGCCCCATCCTAACCAGTTTCAGCTAGCTAGGACTGGGACGTATCGCGTGGTCGCGCCTGAGCGCGACTACTTTTTAGAGCGAGGGACGAGCAGCCTTGATGTCGTCGTCGTCAAGCGCATCGTCCTTCGAGCGCATGGGGATGACGGTCGGCACGATCATCGGCTGGCGGCGCCACTTCTTCTCCACGAAGCGGGAGACGGTGCGCCGCAGCTTCTGCACCATGCGGTAAGGGTCGCCTTCGCCTTCGCCGGCGAGATCGGTCATGGTATTTTCCACCATCTCAGTGACCTCGCGCATCATGTCCTTGGACTCCTCGGAGAAGCCCTTGGCCTGGACGCGCGGCGTTTCCAGCAGCTGTCCGGAGCGGTTGTCGATCACGGCGGTGATGGAGATCAGGCCGCCCTCGCCGAGGGAGGTACGATCGGCCAGCACCTCGGCGTCCACGTCACCCATGGTGACGCCGTCGACGTAGAGATTGCCCACCGGGATCTGGCCCACAACCTTGGCGCGGCCCTGATCCAAGTCCACGACCACACCGTTTTGGGCGAGCACGACGCGGTCGCGCTCCACACCGGTGGAGATAGCCAGTTCCTTGTTGGCGCGCAGGTGGCGCCACTCGCCGTGCACCGGCATGGCGTTCTTCGGACGGGCGGCGTTGTACAGGAAGAGCAGCTCGCCGGAGTAACCGTGGCCGGAGGTGTGCACCTTGGCATCACGGCCGGTGATCACGGTGGCACCGATCTGGGCCAGCATGTTGATCACGCCGAAGACTGCTTCCTCATTGCCGGGCACCAGCGAGGAGGAAAGGATGATGAGATCGCCATCGCGGACGGTGATCTGCCGGTGCTCGCGGCGGGCCATGCGCGAGAGCGCAGCCATCGGCTCACCCTGGGTACCGGTGGTGATGAGCACGACCTTATGCGGTGCCATACGGGAGGCATCGTCCATGGAGACGATGGTGCCCTTCGGCGCCTTCAGGTAGCCGAGCTTCTCGGCGATCTCCATGTTGCGGATCATGGAACGGCCATTGAAGGCCACCTTGCGGCCGGCGGCCACGGCCGCGTCCACGGCAGACTGCACGCGATAGACATTGGACGCGAAGGACGCGATGATAACGCGCTGCTTCGCCTCGGTCACCAGACGCTTCAGGGTGGGGGCAATGTCTGCCTCCGAGCCGGAGACACCAGGGGTGGTGGCATTGGTGGAATCGCAGAGGAACAAGTCCACGCCCTCGTCGCCGAAGCGGGAGATAGCAGGAAGGTCGGTGGGACGACCATCCGTCGGGGTTTGATCCAGCTTGATATCGCCGGTGTGCAGCACTAGGCCGGCACCGGTCTTCAGTGCCACGCCCAAGCAGTCCGGGATAGAGTGGTTGACCGCGAAGAAACGCAGATCGAAAGGACCGCGCTTTTCGTGAGAGTCCTCGTTGATGATCGTCAGGTTCGGACGCTGGCGGTGCTCCTGGCACTTGGCGGAGATCAACGCGGCGGTGAACTTAGAGGCCAAGATCTCCAGGTCGGGCTTGAGCTTGAGCAGCCACGGGATCGCGCCGATGTGGTCTTCGTGGCCGTGGGTGACCACGAGGACGTCGAGGCGATCGAGGCGGGACTCGAGGTAATCGAAGTCAGGGAGGATCAGATCCACGCCCGGCTCACCCGAAGAGGGGAAGAGCACGCCACAGTCGATGAGCAGCAGACGGTTGTGGTATTCGAAGACGGTCATGTTGCGACCGATCTCGGAAATACCGCCGAGGGCGATGATGCGCAGCCCATCCTTCGGCTGCTTCGGCGGCTCCGGCAACGGCTGGGTGAGGTCGGCGCCCTGCATGGTGTGCACCACGGAGCGGCCGCCACGGTCATTACCGCGACCACCGCGACGGTTATTGCCGCGGGAACCATTGCGGGAACCGCGCTTATTCGAGCCGTTGTTCTTGGAGTTCTTGCCCCCATTCCCACCGTTAGAGTTGTTATTGTCCCGGTTATCGCCGCTCGCGGACTTCTTCGAAGAAGAACCGCCGGACTTGCCGCCAGTGGACTGCTTGCCGCCCTGGGAGTTCGATTTCTTCGAACCCTTAGAGTCGGACTGGGAGGACCCAGACTTATCGGACTGGGAGGGGTTGGCTTCACCCGGGGCTTGGAATTCGACCTCGGGCGGTCCCGCCTTACGCGTCACCTTACGAGAGCGATTACGGGGTTCATTCATATTTATAAGACTCCAGCTTGTTCTAGATTATTTCGGAGCTCGGTCATGTCGTCGTCATTCGCGGGTATTTGCGGCAGACGCGGAGCTCCCACGTTAATTCCTTGCAGCTGTAATGCTGCCTTAGCCATGGAGACGCCACCCAATCGGCCTTGAGCGGCGACAAGGGGCGCGAGCGTTGCGTTGATCTCGCGGGCGCGTACAAGATCGCCTTCATCGAAGGCGGTGTACAAGTCACGGAGCTGTTGCGGTGCAACGTGCCCGATCACGGAGATAAAACCGCTGGCTCCAAGGGAGAGCCACGGAAGGTTGAGGGGATCATCGCCCGAGTACCATGCCAGACCGGTTTCGGCGATCAGAGTGGTAGCCCCAACGAGGTCGCCCTTGGCGTCCTTGACAGCCTGAACCTTCTCGTGCTCGGCTAGACGCCTCATAGTATCAGACTCCACAGGAATCGCAGACCGACCGGGGATGTCATAGATGCACACCGGCGCATCGGTGCTATCGGCGATCGCGCGGAAATGCTGGTACACACCCTCTTGGCAGGGCTTCGAATAATACGGCGTGACCAGCAGAAGTGCGTCCGCGCCGGCATCCCGAGAGGCGCGCGCCAGCTCCTGCGAGGCGGCCGTGTTATTGGTGGAGGCCCCGGCCACAATGGCGATATCGTCGCCCACCTCGGCGCGGATTTCTTTAATAAAGGTGATTTTTTCTGCCTGCGTCGTGGTGGGCGATTCGCCGGTGGTACCGCCCAGGATGAGCGCATCCACGCCCCGCGACGTCAGATGAGCCGCGAGCTTTCGTCCGGTAGCCACGTCGAGGCGATTGTCCTCATCGAAGGGGGTGATCATCGCTACGCCCACGGTACCGAAGACATCGGTTCCGTTTTTCTCGGCAAATCCAGTGTTCATGCTGTATCTAGCTACTCTCTGTGTGTCGGGATGGTGTCTGCTTCCGCGGCGGAAAAAGGGAGTATATCGCCTGCCCCAAGCGTCTCCATTTTAGGACACGCCCACATAGGGACTCGACGCCATGGGCGAACCATCGCTGAGGATGGCGATATCGAAATCACCAAAAACCACCGGGGCGGCGTCCTTGAGCAATTCGAGGCAGCGCACGGCCACGGTTCGCATCTCCTCATCGGCGTGCTCGGTGGCGCGGGTGGCGATGAAGTGTCGCCACGCCCGGAAATTACCGGTCATCACGATGCGCGATTCGGTGGCATTGGGCAGCACCGCGCGCGCTGCTTGCCGGGCCTGCTTCTTGCGCAGCAGGGCATTCGGTTCGTCGGCGAGTTTCTCCTCTAAAGCGGCGAGCAGCTCATCATAGGCGAAACGGGATTCATCCATCGCCCGATCAAACAGCCGCCGTAATTCGGGGTCGCGGTCGATCGCGCTCGGCACCACCACCGTGGCTTGGTCGGGGTGCACGAAACGCTGCGAGAGCTGCGAAAAGGAGAACATGCGGTGACGCACAAGCTCGTGGGTGCAGGCCCGCGAGATGGCGCGAATATACATCGTGGCTTGGGCGTGTTCGAGCAGCGCGGTGTGCCCCACATCGATAATGTGGCGAATATAGGCCGCGTTGCTCGCGGTGCGTGGATTCGGCTTATCGAAGCTCTCGTAGCAGGCCCGCCCAGCGAACTCCACGAGCGCCTCGGCCCCTTCTGCATCGGTGCTCCAGTCGATATCGCTCGGCGCCTGAAACGAGGTGCAGGCCACCAGCTGCACCGATAAATCCTTATGTGTTGCCACCTCTACCGTTCTTTCTTTTTTCGCTTATCGACGCATCCCTAGCTGCTATCGCCACTTAGAGCCCGAGGTAGTGCTCCAGTCCCACAGTGAGCCCGGGGTGCTGGGCATAGTTGCGCACGCCCACGAGCACCCCGGGAATAAAGGAGGTGCGATCATAGGAGTCTTGCTTGATGGTCAGCGACTGGCCCTGGGTACCGAAGATCACGGTCTCGTGGGCCACGGTGCCGCTCATGCGCACGGCGTGCACCGGCACTCCCTGCACATCGGCGCCGCGTGCCCCCTCGAGGGACTGGGTGGTGGCATCCGGCTGGCTGTCCATACCGGCCTCGCGGCGGGCCTCGGCGATGCCCTCCGCAGTGTGGACTGCGGTACCCGAGGGCGCGTCCAGCTTGTTCGGGTGGTGCATCTCAATCACCTCGGCCGACTCGAAGAAGCGCGCGGCCTGGCGGGCGAATTGCATGGTGAGCACCGCCGAGATGGCGAAGTTCGGGGCAATGAGCACCGAGGAGCTGGAGTTTTCCAGCCAGCCACGCACGGTCTCGAGGCGCTCGGCGGTGAAGCCGGTTGTTCCCACCACTGCGGAAATATTGTGGGAGATCATGAACTCGAGATTGTCCATCACAACGTCCGGGGTGGTGAAATCCACCACTACCTCGGCTCCCGATTCGACGAGCTCGTCTAGACTATCGCCCCGATCGAGTGCCGCGACCAGGCGCAGATCCTCGCTGGCTTCCACGCCCGCTACAACCGCCTGGCCCACCCGGCCCTTCGCTCCGAGGACGCCAACTGCAATGGTGGATTCTGCCATGATGTTCTTCCCTGCTCCTTGAGATAGCTAAAAGACTGGTGGGTTAATCTACCCCACCAGTCTAGGCAAGCGTCCCTGTTATGTGTGGGAGAACCTACCGTGCGCGCTCTCCACAATGCGTGCGCCCCAGCTCGGCATGGCGAGCAGGAACTCTGGCTGCGGGTAGCCGCGCTCCGCGGCGCGCTCGTTGATGGCCTCAACCAGTTCGGTTGCGGTGCGAATATCGATCAGCGCGATGGCCGAGCCGCCGAATCCACCACCGGTCATGCGGGCGCCGAGGGCGCCGAACTCGCGGGCGGTATCCACCACGAGGTCGAGCTCCTCGGTGGAGACTTCATAGTCGTCCCGCAGCGAGGCGTGGGAGGCCCACATGTGCTCGCCAAAGCCCTGCAGGTTGCCGTCGACAAGCATCTGCACAGCCTCGGAGGTGCGCTCGATCTCGCTGATGACGTGCCGCACCCGACGGTGCACTACTTCCTGCCATTCTTCCTCCGTGCTGCCCTCGGGCACATTCTGTGCCGCCCACTGCTGGGCGACGGTGAAGGGATCCTCGACCTCGCGGAGGGTCGCAACGTGGGCGTGGGCGGTGACCCCGTCGATCACGGCGCGGCGCGAGGCGTATTGACCATCGGCCAGCGAGTGCGGGGCGTTGGTATTGCACACCACCAGGGTGTAGCCGGCGGCACCGACATCAAAAGGCACCAGCTGCTCGGAGTTGTCGAGGAAGTCGATAGCCAGGGCATTATCTTCCTGGGCAAGCAGGGAAATGCGCTGGTCCATACCGCCGGTAGAGGCACCAACGACCTCGTTTTCTGCGCGCATGGCGCACTCGACGAGACGGCGGCGACGACGCGGGGTCATCTCCATGCCCGCCAGGGCCATGGCGGCGGTGATGGCGGAGCATTCGATTGCCGCGGAGCTGGACAGGCCAGCACCAAGCGGAACATCGGAGACCATGGCCAGATCCATGCCCTGCTCCGGCAGAATGCCCGCCTCGATGGCGGCCCAGACCGCACCGATGACATAGCCGGCCCAGTTGTCGGGATGCTTTGGACCGACCTCGTCGATCCGGCACTCCACCACCGCGGGATCGGCGCCAACGGAGCTGACGCGCAGCACATCGTCGGGGCGCGCCGCGGCCGCAATATAGGCGCGGTTGTGCAGCGCGAAGGGCACGCTGATGCCGCCGGCGTAGTCGACGTGCTCCCCGATGAGGTTGACGCGACCCGGCGCCGCCACGACCACGCTCGGATCGGCGTCGAAGATCTCGCGGAAGTGCTCCTTGGCGCGCTCAATGCCCTGCGGAGCCTCGAGGGTGTCCATCCACTGGACGCTCTGTGTCATTTACTTCTCCCCTGCCTCAAGAATCTCTCGGAAACGATCGGCAATGCGTTCAGGGGTGGTGTCCGAGATCCACGCCCCCATGCCGGATTCGGAGCCGGCCAGGAACTTCATACGGTTCGGGGAACGCATCATGGAAAATAGCTGCAGGTACAGGCGGCCATAGCGGCGGTCCTCGCCGATCGGTGCCTGGTTCCAGCCTGCGATGTACGGGGTTTTCTCCACTCCGTCAAAGAAGTTGTCCACTGCCCCCAACAGGCGCAGATAGATGCGCGTGAGCTCATCCTTTTCCGCATCGTTGAGGCAGGCGAAGTCATAGGCCTCGGCGCGCTTGGCCATCACCATGACCTCCACCGGCCATTCTGCGGCGGCGGGCACGAAGGCGATGAAGTGCTCACCGTCGATGAGTACGCGGCGGCCACTGTCCTGCTCGGCGCTGATAATCGCGTCGAAAAGCGAGCCCCCCTTGCTGTCCTCATAGGCCTTTGCCTGCGTCAGCACCGCTTGGGCGCGCTTCGGCAGATAGGGATAGGAATAGATCTGGCCGTGCGGGTGCTGCAGCGTGACTCCGATTTCCTTACCGCGGTTTTCGAAGGGGAATACGATGCGCACGCCCTCGATCTCCGAGAGCTCCTTCGTGCGGTGTGCCCATGCTTCCACCACGGTGCGGGCGCGGGTAAAGCCGAGGTCCTTGAAGGACTTGCTGGGCTCGGGAGTAAAGCACACCACCTCGCAGCGGGCTTGGGCGGCACCGCGAGGATAGAGTTCGTTGCCATCGACATAGCCGGAAAAGTCCACATCCTCGGGGATGTGCAGCGACAGCGAGGGGAAGCGGTTTTCGAAGACCACCACGTTGTAGTCATTGGCTGGGATCTCGGTGGGGATCTCTCCAGGGGTGGTGGGCGCCAAGGGATTTTCATTGGCCGGCGGCATGAAGGTGCGATTCATGCGGTGGGCGGCAAAAACCACCCATTCGCCGGTCAAGGGATCACGGCGCATCTCCGAGACCGTGCTCGCAGGGGGCAGCTCGCGGCTATCGTGCAGCTCGCGAGTAGCTTTCCCCGAGACATAGTCCGGCTCGTCATCAAAGTAGATGAGCTCGCGACCATCGGCGAGACGGGTGCGGGTGATAGCCACCTCGGGGGACGCGGAGTCGGAGACGCTCCTCGCAGTCTCGTCTGGCATTGCCATGAAACATTCACTTCCTTAAACGAAGAATTCGACGACGCTCAAAGCCACTCCCGTGAGCCTGCTCTGAGAGGGAGATGATGAAGTTATGTAAAAGAAAAGCGTGTGTGGTGTGCCCTGCCACGGCTCGCAACTGACGCGTCGCGGCAGGATGTCCAGCCGGGGCAGCTGGACACACCATTAGCCCCGGACTGTACCGCGAGGGACGATCGCCCCTCGCGGCGTGCAGTATTACTTAATGTCCTCGATGTCATCGGGGACGATGATCGGACGCATCTTCGCCCACGCGAAGAAGACGATGGCCACAACAGCCATCATAAGGCCGGTCCACAGGTTATAGGTGGCGTCCTTGGCCACACCGGTAGAGGGATCCACACCGGGATCCAAGAGCAGCCAGGAACCCAAGAGGATCACAGCGTAGAGGCCGATGAGGCCGCCGATGACGTTGCGAATATCGAAGGCGCCAGCCTTGTGGGTATCTTTCTTAGCCATGGTTATTACTCCTTCCTTGATCTAGTGCTAGGCGAAGATCACGTTGAGCGCGATCACGAGAACCATGCAGAGGATACCGAGCGGCACCGTGCGGTTGTACCACGGCAGGCTGGCCTCAGCAGCGTCGGTGAGGTTCTCCTTCGGGGTCACCGACTTAACAAAACCAACCAGCTCATGATCCGGCTTCGGCTTCGTCATCAAGGAGACCACGATGGAGAAGGTGATGTCCACGATGAAGGCGATGGAGGCAGCCACGAACGCGGTGCCCTGACCGGGCAGGTTGAAGAAGCCCGATTCCACCGAGGAGAAGGTGGCGATGGCCCAGTAGGCCATGGCGGAGAGGGTACCCAAGACCAGGCCCACCCAGCCGGCGGTCGGGGTCATGCGCTTCCAGAACATACCGAGGATGAAGGTGGCGAACAGCGGGGCGTTGAAGAAGCCGAACAGAGTCTGCAGGTAGTCCATCACGTTGCCGAAGTTCTCGGCGATCAACGCGGTGAACACAGCGATGAGGGTAGCCAGCACGGTGGCCATACGGCCGACCTTGGTGTAGTAATCATCCTGCTTATCTTTGACCACATAGCCCTGCCAGATGTCATAGCTCATCACGGTGTTGAAGGCAGAGATATTGGCAGCCATACCGGCCATGAACGCGGCGAGCAGACCTGCCAGCGCCACACCGAGCAAACCATTGGGCAGCAAATCACGCATCAGATAAAGCATTGCGTCATTCGGCTCAGCGCTGCCGTTCATAATCGGGGTGACGGTGGCACCAGCGATCATGCCGGGCACAACCACCACGAAGGGAACGAACATCTTCGGGAAGGCACCAATGATCGGGGTCTTACGAGCCGAGGAGAGTGAATCAGCAGCCATGGAGCGCTGCACCTCCACGAAGTTGGTGGTCCAGTAACCGAAGGAGAGCACGAAGCCCAAGCCGAAGGTCAAACCGATCACCGAGATCACCGGGTTATCAAAACCGGAGATCTCCGTACCCGGCCAGGTGTGGAAGTGGCTTTCGTTTTCCACAGCGTCCTTCAGACCCTGCCAGCCACCGATGTTGTGTAGACCAATCAGGGTCAGCGGCAGCAGTGCGGCGATGATCACGAAGAACTGCAGCACCTCATTGTAAATAGCTGCCGAGAGACCACCGAGGGTGATGTAGCTGAGCACGATCACCGCAGCGATAATGAGGGTGACGATCAGCGGCCAGCCCAGCAGGGAGTTGACCACCTTGGCCAGCAGCAGCAGGTTAATACCGGCAATGAGCAGCTGCGCCACGGCGAAGGAGATGGCGTTAACCAAGTGTGCGCCGGGGCCGAAACGCCGCAGCATGAACTCGGGCACCGAACGCACCTTGGAGCCGTAGTAGAAGGGCATCATCACGATGCCGAGGAACACCATGGCCGGCACAGCGCCGATCCAGAAGTAGTGCATGGTTTGGAAGCCATACTGCACACCGTTGGCAGACATGCCCACGATCTCGACGGCTCCCAGGTTAGCGGAGATGAAGGCGAGGCCAGTCACCCACGCAGGTAG
The DNA here is from genome assembly GCF_008930935.1 of Corynebacterium sp. 11A. NCBI lineage: Bacteria > Bacillati > Actinomycetota > Actinomycetes > Mycobacteriales > Corynebacteriaceae > Corynebacterium > Corynebacterium sp. 11A. The sequence goes on along the minus strand of NZ_PQMR01000001.1, from coordinate 315,552 downwards.
CGAACGGCCCGAGAGGAAGAAGTCGATGGAGCTCGACACCTTCGAGCGGGCGGCCCAGCCGATTCCGAGAACGAAGACGAAATATAACGCGACGATCGCGTAATCGACCCACGTGGCGTCAAGCCGGAGCGCGGATTCAGCGACGATCATGTTGCTTTCTCCTTGGGTTGGTTTGTGGCTCCGCGAGCATTCTTCCGCAAAGCCTGCTTGGTTATGAGTGTCTATATTTAGTTAAAGAGCTTCTAGCCTGCGGCGATGGAGAAGTTGATGCTCAGGCTTTCTTCGGGATCTAGCTCCGCCGCCCCATGGGAGCGGAAAGCATTGACCGGTGCCGACATCGGTTCGACCGCCAGAGCCCGCCCCACTCCGGGATAACCGCAGTCATAGGCGGGATCAGCCGTAAAGACCTGCAGCCACGGGGTGCGCATATCCGAACGCAGCACCACGGATGTATCGCTGTCGCGATGCCGCAGGGTGACTTCATAGGCAGAGGGCTGCTGAGGCTTGTCGACGCTGAAGCAGTGATCAAAGAACACCCCATCCATCGCTATCCCCGTGGCCACATCCTCGTTAACACCGAGATGGGTGGTGGCCGTCATCGGTCCCGCCGGCAGATTGCGGGTCGTTTCCAAAGGCAGATAGCTGCCACATGGAAGAGTGAGCTCGCATTCATCCAGCGGCGCGCCGTGGGCGGTGATATACGGGTGGAAGCCCACGGCTACGGGCACAGTCTCATCACTGGCATTGCGCACTCGATACGCACAGCTCAATCCCGTGGCCTCATCAAGGCTCCAGGTGACGCTGTGGTGCAGCGCCCAAGGCCAGCCTTGGTGGTGGCCATCGTGCAGCTCGAGTGTCACGGAAGCCTCGGAGCTGTCCACACACTGCCACTCTTGGTAATGCACGAAACCATGAATAGCGTTGTTGCGCTGCGGTTCGGTGATCTCCAATTCATGGGTGGTGCCGTGGAAAATGAAGACTCCGCCATCCACTCGGTTGGGCCAGGGGCTCAAAATATTGCCGGCATTCATCGGTGCATCTGCACCCGCCTCGTACCCGATGAGCAAGGGAGCGCCTCGATAGCTCAGGGTGCGCACTCCCCCACCTCGTGTGGTGATCGTTGCGGTGTAGTCGCCGGCTTTGAGGGTGATATCGCGGGTGGTCATGAGTGCGCGTCCCTTTCCGTGCATTGTGCGGGAAGCGTTGCTGCTCCACCGCCCCACTAGCTATGAGGTACCACACACCCCTACAGGCTCAGGTAATAATCAACAGCCTGTGAGTATGTGTGCTTCTGCACTCATGGTACGCCCACTTTTATCGAAATGAACACCATTAGTTCACGGCCATCTGAGAGCCCATGTTCCATTCTCACACCTTCTTATAAGCCCTGACCTGCACGATAAGTGAGACATTTACGCACATCAAACCCAACATCAGACGACCTACCTGACCAGTTCGTGGCTAAGCTCACAGCCACAAATTCTCCACATCCCTCATGTGGGGTTGCTTGGGGTAACGATCAGAGAGTGCAGCCACTCGGGCGTGGTTATATCCTCTCGATTACTGGTCTTATGAACGCCTATTCTCCGCCTCCAGCGGGCAGACATACGCAACGCCCCACAGAACACAACTGGGCGTTCTGCGGGGCGTTGCTGGCAGTACTACACACCCGAGAGTCGGGCGCGCGGATAAGAGACTAGCTCTCCTCGACGGGGATCAAAGAGATCTTGCCGCGATTGTCGATATCGGCGATCTCCACCTGGAGCTTGTCGCCCACATTGACTTCGTCCTCAACCTTCTCGATACGCTTCTTGCCACCGAGTTTCGAGATGTGCACCAGACCGTCACGGCCCGGCAGCAGAGAAACGAAAGCACCGAAGGGGGTGGTTTTGACCACGGTGCCGAGGTAGCGCTCGCCCACCTTGGGCAGCTGCGGGTTCGCAATGGCGTTGATCTTCTCAATCGCCTGCTCCGCGGCCTCACCGGAGGTGGCGGAGATAAACACCGTACCGTCTTCCTCGATGGAGACGTCTGCACCGGTGTCCTCGGTGATCGAGTTAATCGTCTTGCCCTTCGGCCCGATGATCTCGCCGATCTTGGACTGCGGCACCTTCACAGAGGTGATACGCGGTGCGTAATCGCTCATCTCATCGGGCTCGTCGATCACATCGGCCATCGTGTCGAGGATGGTCAAGCGCGCGTCGCGAGCCTGGGAGAGGGCGTCGGCAAGCACAGTGGAAGGAATACCATCCAGCTTGGTGTCGAGCTGCAGCGCGGTGACGAAGTCGGCGGTGCCGGCCACCTTGAAGTCCATATCGCCGAAGGCATCCTCGGCACCGAGGATATCGGTGAGTGCCACATACTCGGTGGAGCCCTTAACCTCGCCGGAGACCAGCCCCATGGCGATACCCGCGACGGGTGCCTTCAAGGGCACACCAGCGTTGAGCAACGAGAGCGTGGACGCACACACCGAGCCCATGGAGGTCGAGCCGTTGGAGCCGAGTGCCTCGGAGACCTGACGGATGGTGTAGGGGAAATCCTCGCGGGAGGGGATCACCGGGATCAGGGCACGCTCAGCCAGCGCACCGTGGCCGATCTCGCGGCGCTTCGGGGAGCCCACGCGACCGGTCTCGCCGGTGGAATAGGGCGGGAAGTTGTAGTGGTGGATATAGCGCTTGGAGGTGGTGGGAGTCAGCGAATCGATCTGCTGCTCCATCTTCAGCATGTCCAGAGTGGTCACGCCGAGGATCTGGGTTTCGCCACGCTCGAAGAGGGCGGAGCCATGGGCGCGCGGGATCAGATCCACCTCCACGCTGAGGTCACGGATGTCGGTGACATCGCGGCCATCGATGCGGAAGTGCTCGGCCAGGATGCGCTGGCGCACGATCTGCTTCATCACCGCGTTATAGGCGGCGCGGATCTCCTTCTCCTGATCCTCGAAGCGCTCGCTCAGCTGCTCCTCGATCTCTTCCATGTGCTCATTGGTGGCCTCGTCGCGCTCCTGCTTACCGGAGATGGTGAGCAGCTTGTTGAGCTTCTTGGCGGCCTTCTTCTCCACGGCCTCGAAGATCTCCTCGGAGTACGGCGGGAAGAGCGGGAACTCCTGGGTGTCCTTGGCGGTCTCCTTCGCCAGCGCCTCCTGGGCGCGGCAGAGAACGTCAATGAAGGGCTTGGCGGCCTCGAGGCCCTCGGCCACAACCTGCTCGGTGGGGGCCGGAGCACCATCGTTGATGCGCTCGACCACGTTCTCCGTGGCGCCGGCTTCCACCATCATCACGGCCACATCGTCGACATTCTTGCGTCCCTGCTTGCGGGTGACGCGACGGCCAGCAACCACCAACTCGAACACGGCGGAGTTGTGCTGCTCATGGGTGGGGAATGCCACCCATTGGCCCTTGGGATGGTCCTCGTCCACAACGAGAGCCATACGCACGCCGCCCACGGCACCGGAGACCGGCAGACCGGAGAGCTGGGTGGCAGCAGAAGCGGCGTTGATAGCCACCACGTCGTACATATCCTGCGGGTTCACCGACAGCACGGTGACCACAATCTGTACCTCATTGCGCAGGCCCTTGACGAAGGTCGGGCGCAGCGGCCGGTCAATCAGACGGCAGGCCAAGATGGCCTCGGTGGAGGGGCGGCCCTCACGACGGAAGAAGGAACCGGGGATGCGACCTGCGGCGTACATGCGCTCTTCCACATCCACGGTCAGCGGGAAGAAGTCGAAACCTTCACGCGGCTGATTGGATGCGGTAGAGGTGGCCAGCATCATGGTTTCTTCATCGAGATACGCGGTCACGGAACCATCAGCTTGGCGGGCAAGCTGTCCTGTTTCGAGCCGGATCTCGCGGGTACCGAAGTCGCCATTATCGATGGTGGCAACTGCTTCGATGATTCCGAAGTCGGTGTCTTTATTAACGAATACCTCGCGCATGTGTGCTTGCGAACTCCTCTTATAACTAAAAATGGAGGCGGTCATCGGTGCCGCCTGAGTGGGTGTCTATAACGGTGACTTAGTCTAGCAGTTCCGCAGCACACGGCGCATAAAAAACACCACCGTCTCGACGCAGAGGACGAGAGGTGGTGAGATGAGGCGGCAATCGCCTCAGATACACGACGCTTAGCGACGCAGCCCCAGACGAGAGATCAGGTCACGGTAGCGATCGATGTTGGTGCGCTGCAGGTACTGCAGCAGGCCCTTACGACGGCCAACGAGCAGCAGCAGGCCACGACGGGAGTGGTGATCGTGCTTGTGGCTCTTCAGGTGCTCGGTGAGGTTGCGGATGCGGTAGGTGAGCAGGGCAACCTGAGCCTCGGGAGAACCGGTATCGGTCTCGTGCAGACCGTACTCGTTCAGGATTTCTTTCTTCTTTGCGGTATCCAATGCCATGAGGGGATCCTCCAAAAATATTTCAGTCCACAGTAAAAAACAGGCACCGCCCTCCCAGTAGGAAGCCGGTGGGCGTGACTGTTGCAGACCACAGTCACAACCAACCCGAGAAATTTTAGCAGTCGATAGGTTCGGAAACAATTGCACGGGTGGCGGCCACGTCCGAACGAATGGCAGCGAGCAGGTCCTCAACACCGTTGAATTTCTCCATGCCGCGCACAAACTCCACAAACTCCACCCGCACCTGATGGCCGTAGAGATCCGCCTCGCGGTCGAGCACGAACGTTTCAACGCTGCGGCGCGGATCCTCGAAGGTGGGGTTATTTCCCACCGAGATCGCCGCGGGGTAGCGCACCCCGCACCGCATATCACCGGGAGTGGGAGTGGAGTCCAGCACGGTGAAATACCCGGCATAGACGCCATCGCCAGGCAGGGCTTGGCTGGGCGGGAAGTAGAGATTCGCGGTGGGAAATCCCAGTTCCCTGCCGCCGCGACCGGCACCGCGTACTACCTCGCCCTGTACCGCGAAGGGGCGAGTCAACGCCGCGTTGGCCTCGCGAATCTCGCCGCGCTCGAGCATCCCGCGGATACGGGTGGAGGAGATCGGCAGACCCGCTTCATTTAAGAGAGGCAAGACCGCCACCTCGACGCCGTATTTCTCCCCGAGCTCGCGCAGCGTGTCGGTGGTGCCGGCGGCCTTATGGCCAAAGGTGAAGTTCTCCCCTACCACCACGGCCTTCGCGCCGAGCTTGTCGACGAGCACGGTGGTGAAAAACTCCTCTGGCGACAGGTGCGCGAGGGAGGCGTCGAAACGCAGCGCCAGCAGATGGTCGATATTCAGCGCTGCTGCGATCTCGGCACGGTCATACACAGTGCCGAGCAACGGCGGCATCTTATCTGGGCGCACCACGGCCAGCGGATGCGGATCAAAGGTCACGAGCACAGAGGGCACGCCGTTCTCCCCGGCAAGAGCAGCGGCGCGGCGGAGCAAGGTTTGATGTCCGCTGTGAATGCCATCAAAAACTCCGATGGTGACCACGGAGGCGTCGAGCTGTGCGGGGACGTTATCCAGACCATGCCAAATATTCACAAGTGTATAGGGTACGGCATAGGCTAATACGCATGTCTTTCCCCCAAGAGAAGATCCCCTCCCCCGCTCAGCTGGCCGCCGCCGCAGACCCCCTCGCCACCTCGGGGCTGGTCGTGGTGGACAAGCCTCAGGGCATGACCTCCCACGATGTGGTGGGCCGACTGCGGCGGATCTTCGGCACCCGCAAAGTCGGCCATGCCGGCACTCTTGACCCGATGGCTACTGGGGTGTTGGTGGCCGGTATTGAACGCGGCACCAAATTCCTCGCGTATCTCGTGGCGGACACCAAAACCTATGCCGCCACCATCCGCTTAGGCGCCTCTACCACCACCGATGACGCCGAGGGCGATATTCTCACCCAGCACGATGCCTCCGCTATCAGCGATGAACAGATTCACGACGGTATCGCGCAACTTCGCGGGGAGATTATGCAGCGCCCCTCCTCCGTCTCGGCGATCAAGATCAATGGCCGCCGCGCCCACGAGCTAGTGCGCGAGGGAATCGACGTAGAGATTCCTGAACGACGCGTCACTATCTACTCTTTCGCGGTTCATTCCATCGAGCGCCACGATAGCTGGGTGGATATCCGCTGCTCGGTGCACTGCTCCTCGGGTACCTATATCCGCTCCCTCGCCCGCGACCTCGGGGCCGGACTCGGCGTGGGTGGCCACCTCACGACACTGCGTCGCAGCGCTGTTGGCCCCTTCACCCTCGACCACGCCCGCACCCTGGACCAGCTCGAGGATAAGCCCGAGCTGTCCTTGAGCCTGGACCAGGCCATGGCCGTGAGCTTTCCTCCGCTGCCGCTGAGTGCAGCGGAGGCGCGGGATGTGAGCATGGGGAAATGGCTCTCCCCGCGCGGGATCAGCGGCGTGCACGCGGCAATGGCCCCGGATGGTCGCGCGGTTGCCCTACTCAAAGAAAAGGGCTCGCGCTTATCGACGGTATTCGTCGCCCGCCCCTCGACCCTCTAGCGCAGCTCGTTGGCAGCTAGACCACGGCGATGGCGGCGATAATAAAGCCCTCGCGGATCTCCCAGCGGCCCGTCATGAAGGGCACCGGCGTGGGGCGGGCCAGGAGATAGGAGATGAAGGTGCCATCGCTGCGCACATCGATCTCAGCTTGATCGAAGTCGAGCCAGCGATGCGTCAGCGGAAACCACGCCTTATACGTGGCCTCCTTGGCGCAAAAGAGCAGGCGGTCGGCACAGGGAATGCCTTGGGATTCCAGCTCATCGAGTTGGGGTAGCTCACTGGGGCGGGCGATGGAGCTGAGTACTCCCCGCGGCAAAGACGCTGCGGGTTCGGCATCAAGGCCCATGGACTTCACCACCAGCCGCGGCGCCACCACCGCAGCGCGCAGCCCATCGGTATGCGTCATAGATCCAGAGACCGCCGCCGGCCACAAAGGCACGCCGCGCTCGCCGCGCAGGATCGGCGCCCCAGAGTCGCGCCCGAGCTTCTTCAGCGCTTGGTGGGCGCACCAGCGCGCATCACCGAACTCCGCCTTCCGTACCGTCACGGCGTGCGCCACCAAGGCCTGCTCGAGGGGGTGGAGCTCGTGGTATCGGCTCAGATCGGCGCTGCTGCGATCCACCTGCATGGAACAAAATTGGGCGGCCGCGGGGAAGAGATCGGGGCTACATTGCATCCGCGTGCACCTCCAGCACCGGATAGGGCCACGGCGCGCTGGCGGGACGGTTTTTCCACTCGCGCGGATATCCCAGCGAGGTTTCGATATGGGGGATGCCGTCGACCACCGTTTCCCCAGGCAGGTGCAGGTGACCGTAGATCACCTTCTCCGCGCGATAACGCACCGGCCAGGTGCGAGTATGGATCGTGCCGCACCACAGTGAGATCTCCGGCCAGGCCACCTGGTTGAGCGGTTCGATCACCAGCGGCCAGTGATTGATCAAGATGGTGGGGCCGGTGACGCGGCTGAGTCTTTTAACCGAGTAGGCCAATCGGTCCCAGCACCACGCGCGGATATCCACGAAGGGGGCAATGGCGAACTCATCGGTGAGCATCACCTGATTGTCTCGAGCGCGCTGCACCGCCTCCTCGGCGGTGAGCCCCGGCTGGCGGAAGGTGTAATCGTAGAGCGTAAAAAGCGGCGCGATGGTGCGACCGGCGAAGACGGGATAGGGATCCTCGGGGGTGAAAATATCGCGGGCGCGGCAGCCGGCCACCAGCTCGGCGTATTTCTCGCGGCCCACCACAGCATCGGTCGAGCGGCAAAACAGCTCGTGATTACCTGGCGCCCAGATCACCTCTTCAAAGCGCTCCTTGAGCTGCTCAAGGACAGCCAGAATATCGGGGGTGCGTTCGGCCACATCCCCGCCGACGATGAGCCAGTCGCTGGGACTCGTGGGCTGGATGCGCGCGATCATCTCCGCATTGGCTTTGACCGCGGCGTGCAGATCCGAGACAGCCCACAGGGTGGTCATTGCCGCACCATCGCCTTTCTCCGCACCGGATCGCTACTCACTCGGGGTCGCTTGTATCCCCACACTATACGGCGTAATTGGCCCACTTCATGGACGTGAAACGCCAGAGCACAGCGACCATGCGGATGAAGATGAAGGCCAAGAGCCCGCACCACACGCCGGTGAGTCCGGCCTCGAAAAACAGCGAGAGCCACACGCCCGGCAAAAAGCCCAGCACCACAGAGGCGATGGTGGCATTGCGCAAATACACCGCATCGGCGGCACCCAGCAGCACCCCGTCGAGCGCGAAGACCACACCGCCGCCGATAATCATGAGGATTAGAATCCACCACGGCCACTCCATGGCGGCAAGCACGCTAGCGTCCTGGGTGAATAGCCGCGGAATGAAGCGGAATCCGAGCGCAAAGAGCCCCGCCAGTACTGCGGCCACTCCGGTGGAGTACAGCACCACCAACCGCCCCACTCCCCTAGCCCGGTAGACCGAGCCCATGCCGAGGGCGGCGCCGGTCAGGGTTTGGGCGGCGATCGCCAGCGAGTCGAGCACCAAGGTGAGGAAGTTCCACAGCTGCATCATCACCTGGTGCGCAGCGAGGGAGGCCTCGCCGAAGCGGGCGGCGACCCCGGCGGCGGAGAGAAACGCCACCTGGAAGGACAAGGAGCGAATAATGAGATCTCGCCCCAGCACCAGCTGGTGCCGGATTACCTGCGGGCACAGCGCCCAAGAGCCCTCGTGGGAGCGAACCAGGGCGAGCAGGAAGCAGGCGGAGGTGAGCGCCAAACCGGTGAGATTGGCCCACGCCGAGCCCACGAAGCCATAGGCGTGGACCAATATCGGCACGAGAATCGCGGCGGGGATCACGCCGGTGAGGGTGAACCAGAGCGGCGCGGTGGTGTTCTGGATGCCGCGCAGCCACCCATTGCCGGCCATGGTGATTAATAGCAGCGGGATACCGAAGCTAGCGATGCGTAGCCAGAGCGTGGCCTCGGCGGCCACCGAGTCGCTGCTCGAGAGCCAGAGCGTAAACCAGGGAGAGCCGAAGAACATGATGGCGGCCAGCGCCGAGCCGACCAGCAGCGCCACCCAGGTGGCCTGCACCCCTTCAGCGACCGCTTCTTTCTTTTTTCCCGCCCCATAGAGCCGGGCGGCGCGGGCGGTGGTGCCATAAGAGAGGAAGGTCAGCTGGGTGGTGACCACGGAAAAGAGCGTGGTGGCGGCGCCGAGCGCGGCCAATTCGGTTTTACCCAGCCGGCCCACGACCGCGGTATCGAGCAGCAAGTACAGCGGTGTCGCGGCGAGCACGCCCAGGGCGGGCAGCGCCAGCGCCAACACTGTACGGATACTCACCTTGCCTGCGGCGGCGAGGCGTTCATGCTCCTCGGCGTCAGCCGGGGCATCCTCCCCTGCCGCGGCGCGGGTGGAGTCGGTGCATTCGGGGGAATCGGTGGAGTCCAGGCTCACTGCAGTAGATAATCCTTCATCAGCGTCCAACAATCGTCTTCGGTGCCGGTCATGCTCAGCCCAGCGGCGTGGATGTGGCCTCCGCCGCCGTGACGGTGCGCCAGCGCAGCCACATCAATCTGCTCCGAGCGCAGAGAGAGGTTCCATCTGCCGGGCTGTTGTTCTTTGGCCACCACACACACCGCAGCATCCTCGAGGGCGTGCAGCAGCGTCACAGCGCGTTCCGCCACGAAGGGCGGAACCGTACTCAGCTGCGCATAGGGTGCGATGAGAATGGCGGTCCGACCCAGCGGAGTGTCCACGGCCTCAACCCCCGCCAGCAGCCTGCCGAGCATCTGGGTTTCTGCCACGGTGGAGCGATCCATGAGATCCGCGGTGATCGTTCCCGTATCGATCCCACTTTCGGCCAGCGCGGCGGCGAGCAGCAGCCGCGAGGTGGCATCCTCGTTGCCACCCCACGCGAAACCCCCAGTATCGGTGACCAGCCCCGCATAGAGGGCATGGGCCAGCGACTCGTTGAGTTCCACACCCGCTCGCTGGGCGAGAAGCCAGATCACGGCGGTGGTGGAATCGGCTCGGGGAGCAATAAGGTTCACGCCCTGCACCCCAGGGTTATGCTCGTGGTGATCTATCATGACCCGCGCCCAGTCGCCGGCAGCGATCTGCTCGGCATAGCGGCCGGCACGGTGCAGATCGCCGCAATCGACGACCACCACGCAGTCCGAATCCGCGGCGATAGGCCCCTCCCAAGAGATATCCGCGCACCGCGGAATGCTGCTGAGGTTGCGCGCTACCCCGCCGGGGTGGTCAATATAGCCGCGCGCCCGCGCCCCTAAAGCCTCGGCCAGCTGCATGAGTGCAGACACCGAACCAACGGCATCGGCATCCGGGCGCACATGCCCCACCACGGCCACGGATCGAGCAGAGCGCAGTGCAGCGATCGCTGCATCCAGGTCCTGGACGCGGAAGTCACTATCGCGCACGCCCAACCGGGCTGGGCTGAGCATCGCGGCAGCAGATGTGGTGGCGGGAGGTGGCGTCGATAAGCGCGGGCGCGGGGAGGACACCTTTTACTCCTCGGTCTCGCGGTAGGGGTTCTCGCCACCAGCATAGTTTTTGCCCTCGGAGAGCTTGTGCAGCTCCTCGTCGCGCTGGCGGGCCTTGGCCAATAGCGCCTCCAGGTGGGCGCTCGCCTCAGGTACCGTGTCGAGCTCGAAGGACAGACGCGGGGTAAAACGCACGCTCAGGGCATCGCCGACGTATTTGCGCAGCTGGCCGCGGGCGCTCTCGAGGGCGGCGGCAGCCTCCTCGTGATCCGGATCGGTGTCGATGGTGGCGCCACGGACCGTGTAAAACACCGTGGCGTCATGCAGATCGCCGGTCATGCGGCAATCGGTGATGGTGACATACTGCAGCCGCGGATCCTTGATGCGGAATTCAATCGAGTCAGCAACAATCGTGAGAATTCGCTTCGCCATCCGGCCGGCGCGTTGCTTATCAGCCATGGTGATTACTCCCTTTCTTCGTTGTGTGTGTTTCCCGCTCCGCCTTGCGATGCGGCGGTGGCGGGAGACCCCGTTATTCTATCGTGCCGCCTGGACACCGTGACGACGAGCGGCGGCACGCCAACAGCCCTGCCTCCAAAGAAAGCGACAGGGCTGTGTACGGCGCATACTCACCGGTGGCGAGTAAGCGGGATCTTAGGTGCGGGGCACCTCGACCTCTTCGAATACCTCGATGATGTCATCGACCTGGATGTCCGGGTAGGACAGCACCATACCGCACTCGTAGCCGGCGGCGACCTCGGTGACATCGTCCTTCTCGCGGCGCAGCGACTCGATGGTGGCCTTGTCGGTCACCACGTTGCCGTCGCGGATCAGGCGCACCTTGGCGTTGCGACGCACCTTGCCAGATTCCACCATGCAGCCTGCGATGAGGCCCACGGAGGATGCCTTGAACAGCTGGCGGATCTCCGCACGACCGACCTCGCGCTCCTCGTAGATCGGCTTGAGCATGCCGCGTAGAGCTGCCTCCACCTCTTCCAGAGCACGGTAGATGACGGTGTAGTAGCGGATGTCCACGCCTTCGGCGTTGGCTTCCTCGGTGGCTTTGCCTTCGGAACGCACGTTGAAGGCGATGATCACGGCGTTGGACGCGGCAGCCAGCGACACGTTGGTCTGGGTGACAGCACCCACACCGCGGTCGATGATCTCCAGCTGGACTTCGTCGTCCACCTCGATCTTCAGCAGGGCGTCTTCCAGAGCCTCCACCGAACCGGCGTTGTCGCCCTTCAGGATCAGGTTGAGGGTGTTGGTTTCCTTCAGCACCGCATCCAGATCCTCGAGGGAGATGCGCTTCTTCGCACGGGCCTGCATGGCATTACGACGACGGGCGTTACGGCGGTCAGCGATTTGACGTGCCATGCGGTCATCATCGACCACCAGCAGGTTATCGCCGGCACCGGGCACAGAGTTCAAACCCTGCACCTGCACGGGGCGAGACGGACCGGCCTCTTCCACGTCGTTGCCGTACTCGTCCACCATGCGGCGCACACGACCATAGGCGTCGCCAGCCACGATGGAATCGCCCACGCGGAGGGTACCGCGCTGCACGATCACGGTAGCCACCGGGCCGCGGCCGCGGTCCAGGTGCGCCTCGATGGCCACACCCTGGGCATCCATATTCGGGTTCGCGGTGAGCTCCAGGGAGGCGTCTGCGGTGAGCAGCACGGCCTCGAGCAGTCCATCAATATTGGTGGCCTGCTTCGCGGAGATGTCCACGAACATGGTCTCTCCGCCGTAGTCTTCCGGAACCAAACCGTATTCGGTGAGCTGGCCGCGGATCTTCTCCGGGTTTGCGCCCGGCTTATCGATCTTGTTCACGGCAACCACGATCGGCACATCAGCAGCCTTGGCGTGGTTGATGGCCTCCACGGTCTGGGGCATCACGCCGTCATCCGCAGCAACCACCAGAATGGCGATATCGGTGGAGCTAGCACCACGAGCACGCATGGCGGTGAACGCCTCGTGACCCGGGGTATCCAGCAAGGTCACCGTGCGATCCTGGCCCTCGGCCTCAACATCGACCTGGTAGGCGCCGATGCCCTGGGTGATGCCACCGGCCTCACGACGGGCTTCATTGGACTGACGGATCGTGTCCAACAGGCGGGTCTTACCGTGGTCGACGTGACCCATGACGGTGACCACCGGTGGGCGCTTCTCCAGCAGGGAATCATCGCCCTCGTCCTCACCGAACTGCAAGTCGAAGGACTCGAGAAGCTCACGGTCCTCATCTTCCGGGGAGACGACCTCAACCTTGTAGTTGATCTCCTCACCCAGCAGCTGCAGAGTCTCATCGGAGACAGAGGCCGTAGCGGTCACGATCTCGCCCAGGTTGAACAATGCCTGCACCAGCGAGGACGCATCGGCACCGATCTTCTCGGCGAAGTCGGACAGCGAGGCGCCGCGGGCCAGACGCAGGGTCTTGCCGCCGCCATCGGGCAACCGCACGCCACCAACGACGTTCGGTGCCTTCATTGCCTCGTACTCATTGCGCTTCTGCCGCTTCGACTTGCGGCCCTTGCGCGGTGCGCCACCGGGACGACCGAACGCGCCTGCGGTACCGCCGCGACGGCCACCGCGTCCGCGGAAACCACCGGGACCACCGGGACCACCATGGCCGCCACGGCCACGGCCGCCACCGCGGTTACCCGCAGCGGAACGCGAAGGCATCTGACCGGGGCTCGGGTGGTTCGGCATCATCGCCGGGGTGGGGCGGCGACCGCCACCCTGACGCTCCTGACCGCCCTGCTGCTGGCCGCGGGGCTTTCCACGACCCGGCTTGGCTCCCGGCTTTGCACCGGGCTTGCCGCCACCCTGGCCCTGACCCTGCTGGCCCTGGCCACCACGGTGTCCACCCGGGCGCGGAGCCGGGGCGTTCGTGCCCGTGGAGAATGGATTATTGGCTACGCGCGGCGCACGGCCACCCGGCTTCGGGCCGGGCTTGGGGCGCGGACGCGGCTTCGGCATAGCGGAGTCGGCAGCAGGCTTTTGCTGCGCAGCTGCGTCCTCGCCGCCCTTGGTGTCGTTCTGTGCGCCCTGCGCAGCCTGGAAGCTAGGCTTGGGAGCGCCGCTGGCAGCCGGCTTCTCCGCCGCAGCAGGCTTCTCCTCGCCGGGGGTCGACGCAGGCTTCGCAGCCGGCTTTGCACCGGGCTTGGCGGCAGGCTTTGCACCGGGCTTCTTGGCGCTTGTCGACGCCGCCGCGGCCGGCTTCGGTGCCTTCTCGGCAGCCGTGTCAGCGGGCTTGTCCGCGGCCTTCTGGTTAGCGCCTGGCTTGGCAGCCGGCTTTGCACCTGGCTTGGCGGCAGGCTTTGCACCGGGCTTCGCGGCGCTTGTCGACGCCGCCGCGGCCGGCTTCGCGGCCTTCTCGGCGGGCTTGTCGGCCTCGGCGCCGGAGTCGGCGTTCTGCGCTGCGTAGTGCGCGCGCATCTTCTTGATCACCGGCGGCTCGATTGTCGACGATGCGGTCTTTACAAATTCGCCCTGCTCTTTGAGCGTGGCGAGTAGGTCTTTGCTCTTGATACCGAGCTCTTTCGCGAGCTCATGTACTCGTAGCTTTCCTGGCACTTCTCTCCTCGTGGTTTGTGCAGAGGCGAGCGGCCGGGAAAGTGTTCTTCACTAGGGGGTGAAGTGTGTCTTTCTTAGGGCCTGCTGCCTCTACGGTTGTGTGTGGACGTTCATCGCTGATGCTTCATCGTGTGCTCATCAGTGTTCGAATCTTCCTTCTGTGTCATCCCGCTGCTCACATTGGCTTTGTGGGGATCCTTTCGGTTCCCCGAGCGATGCAATGTAGGTGCGAACGGGTTGTGTATCCACCGAGGCGGATACCCGTAGGGCGCGCGCAAAGCTGCGCCGCTTGCAGGCGAGCTCATAATGAGCCAATGAGGGTTGAATCCACGCCCCTCTCCCCGGCAAGACAGCCGCGGGATCGGCAATGATGCGGGAGGCATCGGCGGGATCAACAACCACGCGCAGTAACTCAGACGCGGGAAACAGGCGACGGCTAGCAATGCACATCCGCTGTGGGGTGTGTGCTGCGTTCGACTGCGTCATCCGGCCCTTTCTTGTGACTGCTGCGATGGTTAGCTCCTCTGAGCTCTGCTTCTCACGTTCCGTGCGGCGATCCGGTTTTTGGGCACAAAAACCCACCGGCTGTCACCACACGTTTGTGAGCCGAGAACAAGTGTACGCGAAAGCAGCCGAAATGTTTAACAGAACCTTAAAGCGGCCCCATGTTCAGCTGTGGCTGTTTCACATATACCGCTGGATTGTGGGGCTCGCAGTGGGTTGGCGCTGCTGCTCTGCCGCCGCCGAGCCAGCCGTCTTCATCGCAGGCTCAGTCGGCGAACACGGCGCGCCGCTCTAGGCCTTCGCCCGCTATTCGGCGTCCGAGTGGATATCAATCTTCCACCCGGTCAGGCGCGCGGCGAGGCGAGCGTTTTGGCCTTCGCGACCGATAGCCAAGGAGAGCTGATAATCCGGCACCACGACGCGGGCGATCTGGTTTTCCAGATCGGTGATCTCCACGGAGACCACCTTGGACGGGGCCAGCGCATTGCCCACGTAGTGCTGGGGATCCTCCGAGTAATCGATGATGTCGATCTTTTCCCCGCCCAGTGCCTTCATGATGTTGTTCACGCGCTGGCCGCGCGGACCGATGCAGGCGCCCTTGGCGTTGAGTCCCTTAACGGTGCCACGCACCGCCACCTTGGAGCGGTGGCCTGCCTCGCGGGCGATGCTGACGATCTCCACGGCGCCGTCCTCGACCTCAGGGATCTCCAGCTCGAAGAGCTTACGCACCAGTTCAGGGTGGGTGCGCGAGAGGTTGATCTGCACGGCACGCGGCCCCTTGGACACGCCCACCACAAAGCTCTTGACTCGATCGCCGTGCTTGAGGTTTTCACCTGGGATTTGCTCGGCGGGGATGAGGATACCGTCGTGGCCATCGGCCTCGGTGCCCAGCTGTACCACCACGATGCCCTTTTCATTGGCGCGCGCATCGGCCTGCACCACACCGGAGATGACGGTGCCCTCGAAGCGGGTGTACTCGTCAAAGACGCGGTTGGCCTCTGCCTCGCGCAGCCGCGCCACAATGGCATTGCGTACGGCTAGGGCGGCGGTGCGGTTGAAGTTCGCAGGGGTGTCATCGCGTTCGGACAGGACGGTGCCGTCCTCGTCACGTTCAGTGAGGATCACTGCTACCTTGCCGCTTGCAGTATCGATGTCCACCCGAGCCTGTGTGGACTCGTCCATGGGATAGTTCTGCCGGTAGGTCTCGAGCAGAGCGTCGGCAATCGTCGACAGCAATTCCGAAACCGCAATTCCCTTGTCCTTTTCGATGGCGCTGAGCGCCTGGACATCAATGTTCACTTGTGATCCTCTCGCCACTGCAGGGCATCTTCATACGACATATCGGCAAGTTCCGCCTCGGCACCAGGAGCCTTGGCGAACTCAATTTCTACCACCGCGCGATCAATATCGCCCAATCCTAGCGCGTGCACCTCGAGCTCACCTGCTTTCTTGCCGGCCTTTTTCGCCTGCTTCGCGGATAGCTTGGAGATCACGATCACCGAGTCCTGCTCTGCCGACAACGCGCCCACGCGTCCCCGCAGCTGCACATCGCCCTGGGTGATGCTGATGAGTCGCCCGCGGTTGCGGTGCCAGTGGCGCGGAGTCGTCAAGGGCCGATCCACTCCTGGAGTGGACACCTCGAGGGTGTATTCTTGGGCACCGAAGGACATCTCCCCTGCCTCCTCGGCCGCGTCAAAGGCCGCAGAGAACTCGCCAGCGGCGACCTCTACCGCCTCGAGGCTGGGCACCTCGGCCTCCATGCCGGCGCTGTCGGCGGCGTCCACGATGATCGCGATCACGGACTTGACGCCAGCGCGGTTAATCTTGATCTCCTCCACAGCCATCCCGTGGGCGTGGGCTACTGGAGAAATAAGTGAGTGAAGTGCATCTTTAGAGGGAAAAGCCATGCTCGCAAGCATACAGGTATGCTTCTTAGCCATGAATCGTATGAGCCGCAGGCAGTTTCTTCTCGCTACCTCAGCCCTGTGGGCTGGGGCAACACTGGCCTCGTGCGCTCCTTATCGCTCTGTTGATCAGGGCCTTAAGGAGCTAGCTATCGGGGCGGAGGCTGATGCGGAGGCACAACCGCCGATCGCCGAGATGCGCCATACTCACGCCAGCATGCTCGTGGAGGAAAATAACCGCCGCTGCGGCATCGACGAGCAGGGATCCTCGCCCGAGCGCTGCTCTGTGGAGGCGCTGGATGCGGATGTGATTGCGGAGCGTGCCGCCACGGTCTCTGCCGAGCTGTCCACAGCCGTGGCTAATTCCGCCCGCGCCACGTTCGACGCGGTGTCCACGATCGAATCCGACTCGTGGATGGTCCTCGCCAGCATTTACGCCGATCTAAGCACTCGGCTCTACGAGGAGGATCCGGACAAAGCGAAGGATATGCTGCGGCTCGACGTCATCGCGGCCGAGGATGTGGCGTTGAGTAAACAAGAAAAGTCGGCCCTGCTGGAGATGATCGCCTTCCACGAGGCCGCGATCTATGGCCTCGGCACGGCGGAGGCGTTTGCCGATAGTCAGCAACACGCCCAGCTTTTTGCGGACTTGGGTACCGATCACCGCATGATTGCGGTGGCGCTCACCCAGATCGCGGCCGCCAATGGTCTCCAGCCCGAAACGGCCCCGACGAGTTATCAGATGGAGGGCTATGAGCAGATGAGCGATGCCGCCAGCGCCGATATTTTTGTGCGCCAGCTCTGCGATAATGCCCGCGGGATGTGGGATCATTTCCTTCTCGAGGCCTCGCATTCCACTGCCGCGCAGTGCGCCGCGCAGGCCATTGCCCAGGTGTCCGTGCAGTCCCATCGGGCGGCCGCGATCGGGATCTAGGCCAAGGCTTATCGACGCCTCCCCCACCCCTGATCCCCGCGGTTGCCCGCACAACTGTGGGCAGATACACGACAGCCACCATCCTGCATCACTGCGGGATGGTGGCTGTCGTGCGCTAAGGGTTTAGTTCTCACCCTCGGTGGAGCCCTCGAACTTCTTGTCGATGGCGTCGCGGGCCTTGTCTACCTTGTCGGAGTGCTCGTTGCCGAGCTTATCCTTGGCCACCTGCTCGCCCTTGTCGAGAACGTCCTTGCGCTTGTCGTCGTCGCTCAGGAATTCCTTTGCCTTATCCATGATTCCCATGAAGTTTCACACCTTTCGATTGTTGTGATTCGTATTTACTCGCACAATGCTAACGAATTTGGGGTGCGGGCGCGTAACTAGCCCCCGCGCCCAGTCGTGCCATGAGAACCTCACGCGGCCACGCCGCTCCACTGCTGAGAGCGCGAGGCGGCGTGGCCGGTGGTGAAACGAGTTGGCGGAATAACTCTTAGGAGGCGCGGCGGCGCAGTGCTACCAGGCCGGCGCCGGCAGCGGCGATGACGAGGCCGCCGAGCGTCACCATGCCGACATTGGCACCGGTGTTGGCCAAGGCTGGGCCAGAGTGGGACTCATGGTTGTGATGACCGTGCTGATCCTTGTGGTTGTGCTCGTTCATCGGAGCCGGAGTGGTCGAGGACTCGTGCATGTGCGAGTGATCATCGTGCATCTCCCCCTTGCCGTCTTTATCGGCCGCATCGCCGTGATCGTGGCCATCGGCATCGGCGTGGTCAGCGTGATCGACATCGTCGTGGCCCTCAGCGTCAACGTGATCGCCGTGGTCCTCGCCATCGGCATCGTCGTTAGCGTCAGTGCTGTCAGAGTCGGTGTCAGTGCTGTCAGAGTCGGTGTCAGTGCTGTCAGAGTCGGTGTCAGTGCTGTCAGAGTCGGTGTCAGTGCTGCTGTCGTTGTCGCCTTCCTCAGCAGCGCTGCCGTTAGCATCTCCGTCGTACTCGCCGCCGGTGGCAGGCTGGTTAGTGCTATCGGAGGAGGACGAGGAGGACTCGCTAGAGGTCGACTGGTCAGCGTCGCCTTCTTCGGCGGCGGCGATACCGCCGGAGAGCATCAGGCCCGAGGCAGCGAAGGCTGCCATGCCGACACGCAGGCTACGGCCGACGGTGGTGCTGCGAGAGAGGGAATTCAGAGACATAAATAGCGTCTTTCTTATCAACGTAGCTGGCTGTCTCGGGAGGTAGATCGAGTGCACGCTACGGGGTTGGGTGGAGACAATGGGTTCAGCAGCGTGAGCGGTACCGATACAGCACCGCTCCAGTGCAGAAACTCCTAGTGTGCAATGTTAGTTTCGCTGCCAAACCTACACAAGAGCATTGGCCCCAAACAGGGGCCGATATGTACTAGTTGGTGCGGGCGCGACGCTGCTTCTCGGCCGCGATATAAAACTCGCGATCGCCGAGCTGTGCCGCGGCCTCGCTATCGACGATGACGGTGCAATTCGGGTGGAACTGCAAAATGCTGGCTGGGCAGTGCGCCGTCACGGGCCCCTCCACCATCGCGGCCACTGCCTCTGCCTTGGAGGCGCCGGTCGCGAGCAGCACCGGATGCTGGGCAGCACGGATCGTGGCTAGGCCTTGGGTGATGGCCTCCACGGGGACCTCCTCTTCGGAGGAGAAGAAGCGGGCATTATCGCGCACCGTCTGCGGGTGCAGGATCACGCGGTGGGTCGGAGAGTCGAAGGCGGAGCCGGGCTCATTAAAGCCAATGTGCCCGTCCGAGCCGATGCCCAGCAGCTGCAATTGCACCTCGCCAGCACGCACTGCAGCCTCGTAGCGGGCGGCTTCCTCCGCGATGGACTCGGCTTGACCATTGGGGCTAAAGACGCGCGAATCATCGATGTCTACGTGCTCGGCGAATTCTCGCCGGATGGTGCGGTGGTAGCTATTTTCGTCAGAGCGATCGATACCGATGTATTCATCGAGCATGTAGACACTCACATCGGCAAAACTGATCTCGCCCGCCTGGTGGCGAGCAATGAGCTCCTTGTAGGTGGCAATAGGGGTCGAACCGGTGGCCAGCCCGATGGAAACCTTCCCCTTGCCCTGCACGGTGTCGGCAATCATGTCGGCAGCGATGGTGGCAACCTCAGCAGGGGACTCGGTGATAATTACGCGCATAGCGTCCCTTTCTTATCTACGCGCGCCGGCATCCCCAGTCTTCATCCGCAGTAGCAGTGACCACGAATAGGATGGCCGCGGCGCGCGGCCTCACTGTGTGCTGAGGATCTCCGCTCCCCTGCCCCGCTTGCGCCTGCGAGCGCCGCCCGCGACAGCGATATGAATAGATCAAGGGTGGCATGGGAAGAGATCCCATGCCACCCACATTACACACTCATCAGACGTCGTATTTACGCAGGAGGCTGTCTCATTTCCTCGCGGCCTTGTGCCCTCTAACGACGCCCCTGCGTGACCAGCTCGACGAGATGATCAACCACCTCGTCCACGGCGATATTCTCTGCCTCGCTACCGCGCGGCCGCACCTCGATGGTGCCCTCCTTGTAGCCACGACCCACCACGGCCATGAAGGGCATACCCAACAGCTCGGCATCCTTAAACTTCACGCCAGCGCCAATCTTGGGGCGGTCATCGAAGAGCACATCAATACCCCGCGCCGACAGCTCCTCGGCGAGTTTCTCCGCGGCCTCTGCCGCCTCGGCATCCTTGTTGGCGATCACCACATGCACCTCGTACGGGGCCACAGACACTGGCCATTTCAGGCCCTTCTCATCGTGTGTCTGCTCGGCGATCACAGCAAGTAGGCGGGACACGCCCACGCCATAGGAGCCCATCGTGGGCACCGCGCGCTTGCCATTCTCATCCAAAATCTGCACATCGAACGCCTCGGTGTATTTGCGGCCCAGCTGGAAGATGTGCCCGATCTCGATACCGCGCTCGAGGGTGAGCACGCCCATTCCCCCCGGCGCGGGGTCGCCCTCGCGCACCTCGGCTGCCTCCACGTAGGCATCCACCTCGAAATCACGCCCCACCGTCATGTTCACGCTGTGGTGGCCCGCGACATCGCCGCCGGTGATCCATGAGGTGCCGCGCACGACGCGCGGATCGGCGTACACGCTCAGTTCATGCTCATTGAGCGCGCGCGGGCCCACATAGCCCTTCACCAAAAACTGGTTGTGCGCAAAGTCCTTGTCCTCGGCGAGCTCCACTTCGGCAGGCTCGAAGCTGGCGGCCAGGCGACCCATGTCCACCTCGCGGTCGCCGGGCAGGACCACGCCCGCGAGGCGGGGTTTCTCGGCGCCGGGGTCAGTCACGCGCACCACGATGCACTTGAGGGTATCGCTGGCCTCCACCGCGCGGCCCTCAATAGTGACGCCCTGTGTATTCGCCCACTCCACGAGCGCGGCGATCGTGGTCGCGCCAGGAGTTTCGTGATCCTCGGCGGCGGGGGCTGCCGCGGGATCACGTTCCTCCCCGGCCGGGGTCACCACGGCCTCGACATTGGCGGCATAGTCGCCCTCGGTGGCGCAGACAAAGGTGTCCTCGCCGGTGGGGCTGATAGCAAGGAACTCCTCGGAGGCCGAGCCGCCCATCGCGCCGGAGGTCGCAGCACAAATCACATACTCCACACCCAGGCGGTCGAAAATGTTTTGATACGCCTGGCGGTGCAGCTGATAGGACTCCTCAAGCCCAGCATCATCCATGTTGAAGGAGTAGGAATCCTTCATAATGAACTCGCGCCCGCGCAGGATACCGGCGCGGGGACGCTCCTCATCGCGATACTTGGTCTGCACCTGATAAAGGATGACGGGGAAATCCTTATAGGAGCTGTACATGTCCTTAACCGCGAGGGTGAACATCTCCTCGTGGGTCGGCCCGAGCAGCATGTCCGCGCCCTTGCGGTCCTTCAAGCGGAAGACGTTATCGCCGTATTCGGTCCACCGGTTGGACTGCTCATAGGGCCCGCGGGGCAGCAGGCCGGGGAAGCGCAGCTCCTGAGCGCCGATGGCGTTCATCTCCTCGCGCACAACCTTTTCGATCTTGTCCAGCGCGCGCACTCCGAGCGGCAGCATGGAGTAGATGCCCGGCGCATTGCGTCGGAGGTATCCGGCGCGCACCAAAAGCTTGTGGCTGGGAACTTCAGCGTCGGCGGGATCATCGCGCAACGTGCGCAAAAAGAGCTGAGACAAGCGTGTAATCATGGTGCCCGATCTTACTAGCTACACTCAAGGGCGTGCTCATTGTGCTCCCACCCTCTGAAACCAAGTCCTTTGGCGGCGATGGCGCGCCGCTGTCGCTCGACTCCCTCGGCTTCCCCGAACTGACTCCCCTGCGCCGGCAGATTATCGATGATCTGCGCGCTCTTGACGCTGCGGAGGCACGCGAGGCGCTGAAGTTGAAAAACAACTTTGATGAGGAGTTCGCCGCTAATCAGCAGCTGTGGACCTCCCCCACCACCCCAGCGCTGAGTCGCTACACGGGGGTGCTTTTCGACGCCCTCTCCCCGGCCACTCTCCCCCACGACCGGTGGAGCCAACTGGCTGTGGGCTCAGCACTCTTCGGCGTCGTGCGGGGACAGGATCTCATCCCCCATTACCGGCTGTCTGCGGGCACGAAGGTGCCGCGTCAGGAGGATCCCGCCGCCGCTGCACCAACGATGAAAAAGCGCTGGGGTGCAGCCATCACCGAGGCTCTGTCCGGCGTGGAGGGATTGGTGCTGGACTTCCGCTCGGGGGCGTATCAGAATCTTGGTCCGCTCTCCTCTGCGGCTACCGTGCGCGTGGAAACCACCGCGGGCAAGGTTGTGAGCCACTTCAATAAGCATTACAAGGGCGAACTGGCCCGCGTGCTCTGCCTGCACGATGCGGAGCCGGAGACCCTCGATGAGGTAATCGAGATCGCCCAGGGCGCTGGTCTTTCTATTAGCCTCAGCAGCCCGACGCAGCTCACGCTCGTGGTGGATCGCTAGGCGTTCGGCAGGTGAGCCCTGCCACCTCACCGATCACCAGCACTGCGGGCGGAGCAATGCCGTCCTCGCGGATAGAGGCGCCCAGCGTCGCGAGCGTGCAGCGCAGCACTTTTTGCTCAGCGGTCGTGCCTTCTTGAATTACGGCTGCGGGGGTCTCGGGGCTGCGGCCATCGGCCATCAATCGCTCCGCGATGACCCCGGAATTTTTCACGCCCATAATCACCACGAGGGTGCCGCCGGTGTGCGCCAGTGCTGTCCAATCGTTGAGCGAGTTGGGGTTATCGGGGGCGAGATGCCCCGAGATCACGGTGAAGGAATGCACCATCCCGCGCTGCGTCACGGGGATATCGGCGGCGGCCGGAACAGCGATGGCGCTGGTTACGCCCGGCACAACGGTGCACGCGATACCAGCTTCGGCACAGGCCTGTGCCTCTTCGAAACCGCGGCCAAACACATAAGGGTCGCCGCCTTTGAGCCGCGCCACCTTCTTCCCGGCACGGGCGTGGGTCACCAGCAGCTCATTGGTTTTTGCTTGGGCTACTTGCCGGCCATAGGGCAGCTTCGAGACGTCGATGATCTCTTTGGTCGAGACATCGCAGAGTTTGTCCAATTCGGCGCTTGGACCGAGGTGATCGGTGAGGATCACATCGGCCTCTTGCAGGGCATGCATGCCGCGCACCGTAATCAGATCCCACGCTCCGGGTCCGCCACCAATAAGAGTCACTGTCATGAATTGTGAGTGTAGTGGCCTTGGTGGGCAAAAATCGATTTAGCGATGCCTGCCCGCAGTGCGCACAAAGTTCTCGATCGAGTGGGGAACGCTGGCGGGATGGACGTGGAGATAGGAGGCGTGGATCGTTGCGGACACAAAGCCTTCGGCCACCGCAGTGCCATCCCAGCCCCGCCAGCCCCAGGCCGGGCGGAAACCGGGTGCGGTCTCCTCGGCGAGGGCGGTGTGGTGAAACTCGTGACCGGTGACTCTGTGGCCGGCCTCGTAAAGCACCGAGGATTCCAGCGCCACGGCTTCCCGATAGCCCAGTTTCAGGCGGCGGCCCATGGCGCCATGGGTGCCGATCGCCCCCACCATGGGATGGGCGTCGAGGGTTTTGAGCAGCCACAGCAGTCCCGCGCATTCGGCGTGGACCGGTTTGCCGGCGGCTATGTGCTCGCGCACCCCGGCGGTAACACTATGCCGGGCGGCGAGTTCTTCCACATGTTCCTCGGGAAATCCGCCGGGCACAATGAGCCCTTCGCACTCGGGGAGTTCCTCGTGCAAGGGATCGAATTCCAGCACCTCGGCGCCAGCGGCACGCAGCAGCTCGGTGTGCTCGGCATAGGCGAAGCTGAACACCGGCCCCGAAGCCAGAGCGATACGCGGGGCGGTGCCCACGGCGTGGACCTCTGCGGCCGGATCCCAGGCGGGACCGGTATAGGCGCAGGAGGCCAGCTCGAGAATGGCATCGATGTCCACGTAGTTCTCGATCATGTCCGCCATGCGCTCGACGGATTCGACGGCGGCACCGCCCCGTTCGACGGCGGTCACGAGTCCGAGGTGTCGGGACGGTACTTCCACCTTGTCGATGCGCGGGATGATGCCCACCACTGGCACCCCTGAGTTTTCGATGGCGCGGCGACACACCTCGGCGTGCCGATCGGTGCCTGCCTTGTTAATGATCGCCCCAGCGATGCGTACATGGGGGTTATGCATGGCAAAACCGCGCACAATCGCGCCTGCCGATTGACTCATGCCGCGGACATCCACGACGAGGATCACGGGCAGCCCGAGCGCGGCGGCAATCTCAGCGGTGGAACCGGCACCGGCGTCTTCTGGTGAGTCGGTGATGCGGCCATCGAAGAGCCCCATCACGCCTTCCACCACGGCGATATCGCAGCCGACGGCGCCGTGAGCATAGAGTGGGCCGATGCGATCGACGGAGCACATCACCGAATCGAGGTTGCGGCCCACACGCCCCGAGGCTAGGCCGTGATAGCCGGGGTCGATATAGTCCGGCCCCACTTTGAACGGCGCGACGTTCATGCGCCGGGCCAGCGCCCCCATCAAGCCCGTGGCGATGGTAGTTTTGCCCGTCCCCGAGGCCGTGGCCGCGATGCACACACCGGGCACGCTTACCATTCGATCCCCTTCTGGCCCTTGCGGCCTTGGTCCATGGGGTGCTTGACCTTGGTCATAGTGGTGACCAAGTCCGCCACCTCGAGCAGGCGCGGGTCCGCATCGCGGCCCGTCATCACCACATGCTGGGTGCCGGGGCGAGTGCGTAATGTCTCCACCACATCCTCGACGTCGATCCACCCCCACTTAATGGGATAGGTGAACTCGTCGAGCACATAGAGATCATGGGTTTCATTGGCCAGGCGGCGCTTGATTTCCTCCCAGCCTTCGCGGGCGTCGCGGGCGTGGTCTTGTTCATCGCCACGCTTTTTCGCCCAGCTCCAACCCTCGCCCATCTTGTGCCACTCCACGAGCGGCTCATCGCTGAGCTCGTTGAGGCGCAGGAAGACCGATTCTTCCCCGACCCGCCATTTGGCGGATTTCACGAATTGGAATACGCCGATCTTCCAGCCTTGATTCCAGGCGCGCAGTGCCATGCCGAAGGCGGCGGTGGACTTTCCTTTTCCTTCCCCGGTGTGCACCGCGGTCACCGGCAGCATGCGTCGCTGCCGGGTGGTGAGGCCGTCATCGGGAATATTTTTCGGATCAACTTTGCCTTGGGGCATCGGGTGGGGCTCACTTTCGCACAGGGGGTGTATCTCTGAGCCATAGTAGCGAGACACACCCCGCCTCCCTGCCGCGGGGTGGTCCGCCCCACCCCTTTAAAGCGACTCAATGGCGCCGGCGACGTTATCGGAATTGAGCTCCGCAAGCTGCACGCAGGGAGCGCGCAGATGCTCCGCGAGGGTGCGCGCTAGCCCCAGCCGTACTCGGGCGGAGACCTCGCAGTCGATCACGATGGACCCGCTGAGCCCCTTGGCCGCGATAGCATCGGCGGCCGCATAGGCCTCTTTCATCCCATAGTTACCAGTGGCACGGCCGTCGCTGAGCACTACCATGATGGCGCGGCGACCCGGTTCCTTCCGAGCTTGGCGGGTGATGAGCTCATCTGCCATCACCAGCCCCTCGGCCAGCGGGGTGCGCCCGCCGACCCGAGCGGATTCGAGACGACGCCGCGCCACATCAATGGAACTGGTCGGTGGCAGCAAAAGCTCGGGGGCACGGCCACGCACGGTAATCACCGCCACCTTGTCGCGGCGGATATAGGCGTCTTTCAAAATTGATTCCACCGCACCGGTGACCGCCTCGAGGCGGGTGTGGCCAGCCACCGAACCGGAGGCGTCCACCACGAAGACGATGAGATTAGATTCCCTGCCCGCCTTGATGGAAGAACGCAGATCCTCCGGCCGCAGCTCCAAACGCCCATTGCTTATGATGGCGCCGCGCTCGGCGGCCGCCATGGCGGTGGCCACCACATGCACTCCCCTGCCGTGAGTGGTGGAGCGAATCACCGCCCCTTCACTCGACAGCGCCTTGGAACGTCGGCCCGGATTGGCTTCCTCGCCCATGCCCCGCCGGCGCAGTGTTCTAGCGGAGAAAGGGAGCGCCCATCGAGGCGCTATCACCCTTTCCATCGCCGCGCTGCGGCTGCTCCTCCTGCGGCGTCTCCTCGGACTCCTCCTGGTCCGGCGCGGAGGGCTCCTCCGAGCTATCGGCAGGCTCATCCTCCTGCGGCGGTTCGGTGTTCTGCTCGGGATCGGGGTTGTCGTTGATGGCCTCGTCGAGCTTCTCGTCCAACTCGGAGTCGTCGATTCCGGGCTCATCGAAGGGATTGCGGCGCTTGCGGTGCGGCAGCGCGAGCTGGGCGGCCACGCGCACGTCCTCGTCCTCCACGATCTCGCTGCCACGCAGTGCTGCGTGGGCGATAGCGGTACGGGCGATTACGATATCGGCGCGCATGCCATCGACATCGAAGGCGGCGCAGAGCTGGGCGATACGCGCCACCTGTACGGTCGGCAACTCCACCTGCGCCACGGCGGCGCGAGCCTGATCCAGCTGCTCTTTGAGCGCGGTTTCCTGCTCCTGCCACTGGGCGGCAAAACCGTGGGGGTCGTTTTCATAGGCCAAGCGGCGGGTAATGATCTCCCCGCGCACGGCCGGGTCCTTCGAGCCGGTGACTTCCACCGCAAGCCCGAAACGGTCGAGCAACTGCGGGCGCAGCTCCCCCTCTTCGGGGTTCATGGTACCCACCAGCACGAATTTGGCGGGGGCGCTATAGGAGACACCATCGCGCTCAATACTGACCCGCCCGGTAGCGGCGGCATCAAGCAGCGCGTCCACGAGGTGATCGGCGAGCAGATTAACTTCGTCCACGTACAGAATGCCGCCATCGGCCTCGGCGAGCAGACCGGGCTGGTACTCGGCTTTACCGGTGCTCAGGATGGTCTCCACGTTGAGGGATCCCACCACGCGATCTTCGGTGGCGCCGAGGGGAAGGTTCACGAGGGAACCGTCGAGAAGCGGAGCGAAGCCACGCACCATGGTGGTCTTGGCGGTGCCTTTTTCTCCACGCACGCACACACCCCCAATCCCTGGTGAGATGGCGTTGAGAAGCAGGGCCAGCCGGAGCTGTTCCTGCCCCACGATCGCGGTAAATGGAAAACCAGGAACGGGGGTGTGTTCAGTCACATTAATCCTCGAGCTTGAGTGTCTTTTGGGTACGCTCCCACGTCTCCTCGAAGAGCTGCGGGTTCGCTGCCAGCTTAACACCGTAGGAGGGAACCATATCCTTAATCTTCGGTCCCCACTCCACCATGCGCTCGCCGAAGCAGCGCTCCAGCACCTCAAGCATGGCTGCCGGGGCGATGGACGCACCTGGGGAGGCACCGAGAATACCGGCGATAGAGCCCTCGGAGTTATTGATCAGCGAGGTACCGAACGCGAGAGTAGAGAAGGACGGTCCGGCGACCGGCTGGATAGCCTGGACGCGCTGGCCGGCGGTAACCAGTTCCCAATCCTCATCACGGGCGGTCGGCATGTACTCACGCAGCGACTCCATGCGTGCCTTCTGATCCTTGAGCAGCTCGGTAATCAGGTACTTGGTCAGGCCCATCTCCTGCACGCCCACGCCCACATAGGACAGCAGGTTCGTAACGCGGATGGACTTGAACAGGTCCAGGTTGGAGCCGGTCTTGAGGAACTTCGGGGTCCAGCCCGCGTAGGGGCCGAAGAGCAGGCCGCGCTTGCCGTCAATCACGCGGGTATCGAGGTGCGGCACCGACATCGGCGGAGCGCCCACAGAAGCCTTGCCGTAGACCTTAGCGGCGTGCTGCTCGATGAGCTCCTCGTTGGTGCAGCGCAGCCACTGGCCGGACACGGGGAATCCGCCCCAGCCGCGAATCTCGGGGATGCCGGACTTCTGCAGCAGCGGCAGCGCCATACCGCCGGCACCGACGAACACGAAGTTTGCGGTAATCACGGAGGTATCACCGGTGTGCACGTTGGTGGTGGTGATCTTCCACTTCTTGCCATCCTGGCTGAGGTTTTTCACCTCGTGGCCGTAGCGCAGCTCGGTGCCGGCCTCCTTCAGGCCCTCGATGAACTGCTTGGTTTGGGCACCGTAGTTGATGTCCGTACCAGCGGAGGTCCACGAGATAGATACCGGCTCCTTGGCGAAGTCACGGCCCTGCGCCATCAACGGCAGCTTCTCGGAGAAGACAGCGTCGTCATCGGAGTACTCCATGCCCGGGAAGAGCGGGTGACCCTTGAGAGCATCGAAGCGCTTCTTCAGATATGCCACCTGGTCCTCACCGTGAGCGAAGGACACGTGAGGCACGGGGTTGATGAACTCGCGCGGATCCTTCAAAATCCCAGTGTCCAGCTGGTGCGACCAGAACTGGCGCGACACCTGGAACTTCTCGTTGATGTTGATGGCCTTGTCAATGTCAATACGCCCCTTGACCTCAGGGGTGTAGTTGAGCTCGCACAGGGCGGAGTGGCCCGTTCCTGCGTTGTTCCAGGGGGAGGAGGACTCCTGAGCTGGGGCGTCGAGCCGCTCCAGAATGAGCTGGCTCCACGAGGGCTCCAGCTGCTTCAACATTGCGGCGAGGGTGGCGCTCATGATGCCGGCGCCAACAAACGCTACATCCACTTCATCGCGTACCTGGGCAGTAGCTGCCTTGGAATCTGACACGTCAGTCCAACTTCCTTAATTCTCTATCTACGGTGCTCTCACGCGTTGTGCATTGTCTCTATTAGGTCCCGCACAGAATTCAGCCTGAACTACCCACCACCACAGAAACGACGAGCGGCGAGCAGACACAGCAGAACGGGCGCGACCCCTACAAACGCCTCGCAACCACCGGCACTCGAGACGGGTGCACGCGGGGCGCGGGTGCGTTTGTGCTGGTTCAAGTTTACGCGCCTACGCAGGCCAACAAATACTCTTTTAGAGGTCCTACCACTACCCTTTTTGCGCCCCTGTCGGCGCGGCGCGCGTCGACACAGCAAAGAAGGCACCATCACGCTGGCGTTTTCACAGCAAGAGCTCAGCATTATTCACCGGCCCTAAGCACAGGGAATTGTATGAAACCACCTCTTTTTTACCCCCAAAAGAGCGAAACTGGGCGTGCACTCCGCCTCCACCTTTTTGATTGTGTGGACTAGCCATCGCGCCGTGAACAGCGCCGCCGTCGCTGACCGGGTGTGCTCGAGCCGGCCAGCGCGAGAGGTGCACACCGCAGCCCAGCGCGGCCAGACCGCATGGTGCCTACACGGGTACTGCATCATCTGTGCTTTCCCGTCGATCTGGGCGCGTAAAGTTGGCCGCGCGAGAATGCTCCATGGCCAAGAAGGTAAGGGATGAAGCGAAGTGAACGTCGATAAGCCTCTGCAGTGGCGGCCCGATCGTCTGGGCGCGGACTACGAGTATGCGCTCTGCGAGCTCGGGGCCGATCCCGATGGTGAAAGCCCTGTGTGCGCAGCACTGGTGCGCCACACCAGCCAGCATGAACACGCCGCAGTGATGGTGCATGGGATGACCGACTATTTCTTCCACGATCATGTGGCGCGCTATCTCGACTCCCGCGCAGTCACCACCTATGCCGTGGATCTGCGCAAGTGTGGCCGCGCGCTGCGCGAAGGGCAGACGCCCCACCATGTCAGTGATATTCGGCTGTACTGCGAGGACCTAGAGGCCACTCTCAAGCCGGTGGTGGCCGCGCATTCCAGCGTCAGCCTCATCGCTCACTCCACAGGGGCGTTGGCGGTGGCGGAATGGCTAGCCCAGACCACCCTGCCCGTGGACTCGGTGATTTATAACAGCCCCTGGTTGGAGATGCTTGGCCCGCCGTGGCTGCGCACCCACGTTCCGCGGCTCGCGGGAGCGATTACGCGGCTGCGCCCCGAGGCACTGCTGCGCCAACAACCCGATCCCAGCTACGGCAAGTCCTTGCATCGCGATTATGGCGGCGAATGGGCCTACGATCTCCAGCTCAAGCCACTGGCAGGTTTTCCGAAACGACTCAGCTGGCTGCGGGCGGTGGCTCAATCCCAGCAACGACTCGCCCGCGATGAATTACGCACCCAGATCGCGAGCCTGGTACTCACCGCCGAGCGCAGCGGCGAGGGAGATATGCTCGCCGACGCCCACAGCAGCGACATCGTTTTAGAGGTCGCCGATATCTGGGCGCGGGCTCCGCACCTATCGAGTGTGCTGAGTATCACCGCGCTGCCGCAGGCGATGCACGATGTGTACCTGTCCGCCCAGCCCACACGCAGCCAGGCGCTCGAGCTCACGGTGGACTGGATGCACCGGCATCGCAGGCACACGCCCTAGCGCACGCCGGATCAGAGAAGACGCGACAGCGCCCGATTGACATGAGCACTACTGTGGGAGAACGACAACTCGTATTCACCAACTATGACCCGTGTTTGAAGGAGATTTCCCCCATGGCTACTACCGCGGACAAACACTATGACCTCGTGATTATTGGCACCGGCTCTGGGAACTCGATTCCCGGCCCGGAGTTTGAGGATAAGTCCATCGCGATCGTGGAAAAGGGCGTCTTTGGTGGAACCTGCCTCAACGTCGGCTGCATTCCCACCAAGATGTTCGTCTACGCCGCAGAGCAGGCCCGCGCCGCCGCCCACAGCGAGCGCTATAACCTCGATACCCAGTTCAACTCCGTGGATTGGCCGGCCCTGCGCGAGCGCGTCTTCGGCGAGCGCATCGATAAGATTGCCGCCGGCGGCGAGGCCTATCGCCGCGGCGAAGAAACCCCGAATATTGATGTCTACGATGGCCACGCCCGCTTTGTGGACACCAAGACCATCGCCACCGCAGATGGCGATACCCCAGTAGTAATCTCCGGCGAGCAGATCGTGCTGGCCGTGGGGTCGCGCCCGCAGATTGTCCCGCCCTATGCCGGCACGGATTTCCGCTACTACACCAACGAAGACATCATGCGCCTCGAGGATCTCCCCGAGTCGATCATCATTCATGGCGGCGGGTTCATCGCCGCCGAGTTCGCGCATGTCTTCCACGATCTCGGCGCCACGGTGACCGTGATCAACCGCTCCCCGCGCATGATGAAAACCCTCGACGAGGATCTCACCACCTACTTCACCGAGATGGCCGAAAAGACGTGGAATACCTATCTGGGCCACGACATCAGGGAGGCCAGCAACACTGAGAATGGGGTTCGGGTGACCCTCGACGATGGCACCGTGCTCGAGGCCGATGTCTTCCTCGCCGCCACGGGACGCGTGCCCAATGGCGACCAGCTCGACGCCGAAAAGTCCGGCATCGAACTCGACGGCCCCCGCATTAAGGTGGACGACTACGGCCGCACCAGCTGCGAGGGCGTGTGGGCTCTGGGCGATTGCAGCTCCCCCTACCTGCTGAAGCACGTGGCCAATGCGGAGATGCGCGCCGTGCGCCACAACCTGCTGCACCCCGAGGATCTGCGCCCCATGCCGCACGAGAACGTGCCCTCCGCCGTGTTCACCCACCCGCAGATCGCCACCGTGGGACTGACCGAAGAGCAGGCCCGCGATAAGGGCTATGACATCACCGTCAAGATCCAAAAGTACGGCGATGTGGCCTATGGCTGGGCGATGGAAGATGAGTCCAATTTTGTGAAGCTCATCGCCGATCGCGCCACCGGCCAGCTGCTGGGTGCGCACTTCATCGGCCCCGAGGCCGCTACCCTGATCCACCAGCTGATCACCGTGATGACCTTCAAGCTGGATGTGCGCAAGGTCGCCACTGAGCAGTACTGGATCCACCCCGCACTCCCCGAGCTGGTGGAAAACGCGCTGCTGGGATTGGACTTCTCCTAGCTCCTCGCCCCGCCTGAACGACGAAAGCAGCGGCAGCCGAGCGCCGCACTCCCGCGCAGCACAGACGCCTGCGAGGGTCACTGCCGCGCCCGTGCCTGCCGCTTTTCTCTCTTCTCCCCCACGGCGTAGAATCCATAAACCATCGTGTCTGCACCAGTATCCCGTCACCCCGCATCCGTGGCCACACTCAGCCTCGCTGTAGCTGTGACCATAGCTTTGTCTGCCCTAGGCACGAACTTCACGCATCAATCGCTGTGGTACTCCGGCCTGGCAGCCGTGACCATGGTGGTGTGTTCTGGTGCCATTGGGCTCCTCGCCATTCGGCGTTTCGTATACCAGCATGTGCCGATACGGTGGCCCCACCTATTGTGCGGGGCGGGCGCGGTGGTGAGTTTGATCAGTGGCTGCGCCACCCTCGTCGTCCGGCAGCTGGGTTCGCCAACGCTTCACTCCACCGTGACCCTCGCCTCCTTCTACGCCATGCCTGTCGCGGCCGTGGCCTGTGCCCTCGGTGGATTCTTGCTGCTGCCGCGGCGCTGCGTCCCAGCCGTCTTTGGCATTATCAGCGGCGCTTTAGCCACCGGCTATATCTCCCTCGGCTCGGATACCCTGCTCACCCGCTCCGGGGTGGTGGCCACCGCTGTAGCCACCCTCGTGCTGAGCGTGTGGAGCATTATGGATCTACGCGGCTATCGCTCCCGCGGCACTTGGCCCCTACGGCTCGCAGCCGCCATCATTGCTGCAGTAATGACCTACGCCATCGTTATCGCCGCCACCCCCAGCAGCTGGTGGGCCAGCTATGCCCCGCCCCAAGCTCTGGCCCTGAGCTATATCGCCGCCGCAGCGCTCGGGCTCAGCGGCGGGCTCTCCTATCGCGGGCCGCAGCATCGCCCACACGACGCCGCCTAAGGGTTCGTAGCACCCGGCAGCGCCCGCCAGCTTAGGCCCCGAGGTCCGCGCAGAGCTGCCCAAGATCCCAGTGCTGCTCCACCGTATCGGCGATGAGATCCAGCTGGCGCATTCGCTCTGCGGCGAAGGAGGTATCGTCACTGACCACAAACCCAGGCTTGCCGGCGGTCTCTGCCACCCAGGCGAGAAAATCGCGGCGGGTGGCATCGTGTTCGAGTAGGCCGTGCACATGGGTGCCGCGGCATAACGCTGTGGCGCAGCCCTCGCCATTAAGCCAGGGCTGCTCGGCATTAGCCGCCACCCGCCCATGATGGATCTCATAGCCGCCCTGCGGGGTGCGGGTGAGGGTTTTGGTCTCGTGGAACTCGATGGTGGCGTCGAAAAGCCCGAGTCCTACAGCATCGGTGGGTCCTTCGACCCCATCGGTGATGTGGCGGCACATCATTTGGAAGCCGCCGCAGATACCGAGCGTCGGGCCACTGCGCTGCACGATCGCATCTGCCAGCCCGCTGCTGCGCAGCCACTGCAGATCCGACACCGTGGATTTCGAGCCGGGCAGCACCACCAGATCGGCGGAGGCCACCTCATCTGGATCGACGCTCCAGGTCACGGTCACGCCCGGTTCACAGGCCAGCGCCTCCACATCGGTGGCATTGGACACTCGCGGCAGCCGCACGGCCGCAACCCGCAGCCGCTGGGTGCCCAGGGCCGAGGTGGGTGGCCCAACGGGCGCGCCGATCACCGATTGCAGGGAGTCCTCCGCATCCAGCCACAGCCCGTGAATATAGGGCAGCACCGCCACGGTGGGAACCCCGGTGCGCCGCTGCAGCTCCTCCAGCCCGGGCTCGAGCAGGCTCTGATCCCCGCGGAACTTGTTGATCACAAAGCCCTTGATGCGGGCCCGGTCCGCGGCGGAGACAATCGCGTGGGTGCCATAGAGATGCGCCAGCACTCCCCCACGGTCGATATCGCCCACCACATACACCGGCAGATCCGCGGCCTCGGCGAGGCCGAAATTGGCTACATCTGTTGCGCGCAGGTTGATCTCCGCCGGCGAGCCGGCGCCCTCGCAGACAACGATGTCATAGCGGCTCTCGAGGTCGCCGAGCGCAGCCGCCGCAACCTCCCGCAGCTGGAGGCGGTGATCCACATAGGAAGTGGCGGATACCTGTCCGCGGGCGGTGCCGCGCACCACCAGCTGCGAGGTGCGATCCGATCCGGGCTTGAGCAGGATGGGGTTGAAGTCCACATGCGGCTCCAGCCCGCATGCGGCCGCCTGCATGGCTTGGGCTCGCCCAATCTCCCCGCCGGTGGGGCACACCGCCGAGTTATTGGACATGTTCTGTGCCTTGAAGGGGGCCACCGCATAGCCGCGACGGCTCAGTGCCCGACACAGCCCGGCGGCGATAATGGATTTCCCGGCATCGGAAGTGGTGCCGGCGATCAATAGAGCTACCACGGGAGTTCTTCTGTGCCTCTAGTCCTCGTCGGGCAAGGTGAGGATCTCGTTGCCATCCTCGGTGATCACGAGAGTGTGCTCGAACTGGGCGCTATAGGCACCGTCGGTGGACTGCACCACCCAGCCATCGTCCCACATCCTGTAGTCGAGGCCGCCGAGGTTGATCATCGGCTCGACCGTCAGCGTCATGCCCGGCTCGAGCACATCGCGATAGGCCTGGGAATCGTAGTGCAGCACCACGAGCCCATTGTGGAATGTCGGGCCCACGCCATGGCCGGTGAAGTCCCGCACCACGGAGTAGCCGAAGCGCTTGGCATAGGATTCGATGACTCGGCCGATCACATTGACCTCGCGGCCCGGCTTGGCCACCTTGATGCCGCGCATCATTGCTTCTTTGGTGCGCTCCACGAGCAGCCGGTGCTCCTCGGAGACATCACCGGCGAGGAAGGTGGCATTGGTATCGCCGTGCACACCATTTTTATAGGCGGTGATATCCACGTTCACGATATCGCCGTCCTGGACCACGGTGGCGTCGGGAATGCCATGGCAGACAATCTCATTCACCGACGTACAGCAGGACTTCGGAAAGCCGCGGTAGCCCAGCGTGGAAGGATAGGCACCGTGATCGCACATGTACTCGTGCGCGATCCGATCTAGGGCATCGGTGGTCACTCCTGGAGTAACGGCCTTACCCACCTCACGCAGGGCATTCGCGGCGATCTTGGAGCTTTCGCGCATCGCCTCGATGGTCTCGGGGGTCTGCACATAGGGTTCGCCAATGGCCTCCTGCACCTCGTCCTTCCACGCGTATTCCGGACGCTCAATATGATCCGGCACGGCGCGGATAGGAGTCTTGCGGGCAGGTACTTGCAAACGGGGGCGTTGAGTCATGCCCCTTATACTAGGCCCGTCGCGCACGCTTATCGACGCCGCCCTCCATCAGCACTGCCGTGCCCCTGGCAGCTAGCGCGCAGGGGCTGGTGAACAACGTCAGTACAGGGTGGGTTTAGCTCACCGTCACAGAGGGCGAACCGGACTCGGTCTCCTCCATGGTTTCGGCGATGCGGGTGGCTTCCTCAATCAGGGTTTCCACGATCTTGGATTCGGGCACGGTCTTCACGACCTCGCCTTTGACGAAGATTTGGCCCTTGCCGTTTCCGGAGGCCACACCGAGGTCGGCGTCGCGGGCCTCGCCCGGGCCATTGACCACGCAGCCCATGACGGCCACGCGCAGCGGCACCTCGAAGCCCTCCAGGCCTGCGGTGACTTCCTCGGCCAGGGTGTAGACATCCACCTGGGCGCGACCGCAGGAGGGGCAAGAGACGATCTCCAGCTTGCGGGGGCGCAGGTTCAGCGATTGCAGAATCTGATCGCCCACCTTGATCTCCTCCACCGGATCAGCGGAGAGGGAGACACGAATGGTATCGCCAATACCCTCGGCGAGCAGCGCGCCGAAGGCCACCGAGGATTTGATGGTGCCTTGGAAGGCCGGACCGGCCTCGGTGACGCCGAGGTGCAGCGGGTAGTCGGTCTGTGCGGCGAGCTGGCGGTAGGCCTCCACCATCACCACCGGATCGTTGTGCTTCACCGAGATGGCAATATCGCCGAAACCGTGCTCCTCAAAGAGCCCAGCCTCCCAGACCGCGGACTCCACCAGCGCCTCCGGGGTGGCCTTGCCGTACTTCTCCAAGAAGCGCTTATCCAGCGAGCCGGCGTTCACGCCAATACGGATGGGGATGCCGGCCTCGCCGGCGGCCTTCGCCACTTCTTTGACGCGGCCATCGAATTCGCGAATATTACCGGGATTAACGCGCACGGCCGAGCAGCCGGCGTCGATCGCCGCGAAAATGTATTTCGGCTGGAAGTGAATATCTGCCACCACGGGAATGGGTGATTTCTTCGCAATGGCAGGCAGCGCCTCCGCATCCACCGTCTTGGGGCAGGCGATGCGCACAATATCGCAGCCGGACGCGGTGAGCTGGGCGATCTGCTGCAGCGTGGCGTTAATATCGTGCGTCTTGGTGGTCGTCATCGACTGCACGGAGATGGGATAATCGGATCCCACGCCCACATCGCCCACCATGATCTGGCGGGTTGTGCGACGTGGCGCGAGGGTGGGCAGCGGGGCATCCGGCATGCCGAGACCGATCGGGGTACTCACAGAGAGATTCTCCTTTAAGAGATTTTTTGGGCTTTGAATCTTGATGTTATCAGCCGAATAGGCGCACAGGGTTGACCACATCGGCGGCGATGATCAGTACACCGATGCCCATCAGCAGCGCCCACATCACCACAATGAGCGGCATGAGGGCCGCGTAATTGGCCGGCCCCGCTGGGGCGAGACCGCGCATCCGGCGGATGGCGTCGCGAAGCTTCTCATAGAACACGATCACGATATGGCCACCATCAAGGGGCACAAAGGGAAGCAGGTTGAACAGGGCGAGGAAAAAATTCAGGCTGGCGAGCATCATGGCGAAGATCGACCATTGCGAACGCTCCACGAGCTCCCCACCCACGAGGGACGCACCCACCACGCTCATGGGCGAATCCATCTCGCGTTCGGCGCCGAAGATGGACCGAGCCACCCCGGGCAGCTTAGCGGGCAGCGAGGCCACCCCCTGCCACGTGGCATGCAGCATCGCTCTGGAATAGTGCAAGGTGGCGGGCACCGCCTCGAGAGGGCCATAGCTGAGGTAGAGATCAGGGATCGGCGCATTGACCACCCCAATCACACCAATCTCTTGGCCCTCCACTGTGCGCGAATCCACGCGCACATCCAGATCGACGGGGCGGTGATCGCGCTCCACGTGCACCGTGATCTCTTCGCCGGGGCGCTGCACCACATAGTCGCGCACATCGGTGAAGGTGGCCATCGACTGCCCATCGATCGCGCGGATCGTATCACTCGGGCGCACGCCCGCCACAGCGGCCGGCCCCTCGCGCACCTCGCCGACCCGGGCGCTGAGATCCGGATCGGGATTCGGCAGCCCGGCGGTGGCGGCCACCAGATATAGCGTGAGCAGACCGAGAGCTAGGTTCATCAGCACCCCGCCGAGGAGCACAAACACGCGCTGATACCAGGGCTTGTACACCATGGCGTAGGGGCGTTCGTCCTCCGTGACGGGATCCACCGAGGTCATGCCTGCAATATCGCAGAACCCGCCCAAAGGAATCGCTTTGAGACCATATTCGGTGTGGCCTTTGCGGAAGGAGAACAACGTGGGGCCGAAACCGATGAAGTAGCGCCGCACCCGCATGCCACAAGCGCGCGCCGCCAGCAGGTGGCCCCACTCGTGCAATGCGATCGTGATCGCAATACCGAGCGCGAAAAGCACCACACCCATTGTGTAACTCACGATTCCACCGCCTTCTGCCTCGAGCTAGCCCCTCGCATACTACAGCGCCGGCGAGGTAACTATCCAGCTAGCGCTCGCGGCTGCGAATCTCCTGCTGCGCCAAGGAACGCGCCCTGTCTTCCACGGCCAGCACATCCGCCACGTCGCGGGGCGGAATCGCGAAATCCTCGGCCTTATCGACGATCTCTGCCACCACATCCACGATCTGCGGGAAGCGAATGCGGCCCTGCAAAAACGCCTCTGCAGCTTCCTCATTGGCGGCGTTATACACCGCGGGAACGCTCCCGCGGCGCGAGGCGACGTGGCGGGCCAGCTCCACCGCGGGGAAGGCGGCATTATCCACCGGCTCGAACTCCCAATCGAAAGACTGCGAGAAGTCCAGTGCGGGCTGAGCATCCTTGACCCGCTCCGGCCATGCCAGGGCATGAGAGATCGGCAGCTTCATCGACGGCGGGGAGGCCTGGGCAATGGTGCAGCCATCGATGAAGGTGACCATGGAGTGGATGATCGACTGCGGGTGCACGGTGACATCAATGAGCTGCGGGTCGATATCAAAAAGATAGCTGGCCTCGATAAGCTCAAGTCCTTTATTAATGAGGGTGGCAGAGTTGAGAGTGTTCATCTGCCCCATCGACCACGTGGGGTGCGCGGCGGCCTGCTCGGGAGTGACCTCCCACATGCGCTCCCGGTCCCAGCCACGGAAGGGGCCACCCGAGGCGGTCAAGACGAAGCGAGCGACCTCGTCGCTCCTGCCGGAGCGCAGACACTGGGCCATCGCCGAATGCTCCGAATCCACCGGCACCAGCTGCTCGGGGGCAGCGGCGCGCAGCACGATATCGCCGCCAGCGACGAGCGACTCCTTATTGGCCAGCGCCAAGCGTGCCCCCGACTCCAGTGCGGCCAGGGTGGCCCCCAGGCCGAGGGAGCCCACCAGACCATTGAGCACGATATCGGCCTGCTGGCTGCGCACCAGCTCCGCGGAGGAATCCGCACCGGAGATCACGGTTCCGCCGAGCGCCTCCGAGGCTGTCTGCGCCGCCATATCATCGGCGATGGCCACCTGCTCGGCCGCCAGTCCACAGCGGCGGGCCTGCTCAATGGCGAGCGTGACGGAGCGGCCACCGCAGGACAGCCCCACAACCTCAAAGCGATCGGGATTCGCTTCAATGATCTCGAGGGCCTGTGTGCCGATAGAACCTGTACTTCCTAAGAGGATGACGCGAGTCTTCATGCCTTTATTCTTGCACTCGCACCACAAGCGCGGCTGCGGACACTACCAAGAAGCTCTGCGCCCCGCGGCCCGCCGCCTATCCCCCGTGTGAGGCTAGCGCGAAAAGCACGGTTGGGAAGGGGCCGCTGCTGCGACACGGAGCGAGCAAAACAACTTCCATGAAACCTAAGAATGTGCAAAGATAGACGGAGAACTTTAAGCGTTTATTAAGAAGGAGAAAAGACTGTGTCTGGCGCTTCCCACCACATCGAGCCGGAAGTCTATAACGGCGTAAGCACCCTCGACGAGCCCTCGGCGAAGTGGGGCTGGCACGATCTCGGTTTGATCCCCACCCAGATTGCTGGCTGGGTCTCCGTGTTCTTCCTCCTCGGCTACAACTTCGGTAACCACAAGGGCCACGTGGAGACCATCTGGCTGCTCGTACTCGCCACGCTGGTGGCTATCGCGCTGCTCCTTCAGCTCTTCGCCCCCAAGCTCAACCAAGTGCGCACCGTGACCGCCCACAACAAGCCGGAGGGCCACCAGGAGCCGGTGTGGACCTACCAGCAGCACGCCATGACGGGCAAGTACGCCGAGCTGAGCGACTCCGAGCTGCGTGCGCTCAACATCGATCCCACGACCGTCCCGAACCGCACTGCTGTGGAGAAGTAAGCACAGCGCTGTTCAGATTGCTGGTCTAAGGACTCCCTCCTTCACACAGCACACATAATCCCCCAGGCACCCAGCAGGTGCATGGGGGATTATTGCATTGCGAGCCCGTGAGCTGGCTGACGCGTGAGCTGGCTGACGCGTGAGCTAGCTGGCCCGTTCCTCCGCCGCGAGCTGACCGCAGGCGGCGGCAATGTCTTGGCCGCGGGTATCGCGCACCGTGCAGGGCACGCCTTGGGCGATTACGCGGCGCACGAACTCGTCCTGGCGCTGTTTGGGTGCGGCATCCCACTTGGATCCTGGTGTGGGGTTCAAGGGGATGAGGTTCACATGTACGCGAGAGCCCAAGGCCTGGTGCAGCTTCTTGCCCAGCATGTCCGCACGGAAGTCTTGATCATTGATATCGCGGATCAAGGCGTATTCGATGGACACGCGGCGGCCGGTCGCGTCCGCATAGTAGCGGGCGGCGTCGAGCACTTCGGCCACGGACCAGCGATTATTCACCGGCACCAAGCTATCGCGCAGTTCATCATCTGGGGTGTGCAAACTCAGCGCGAGGGTGACGCTGAGATTTTCATCAGCCAATTTCCGGATCGCCGGCGCCAAGCCCACGGTGGAGACGGTGACATTGCGCATGGAGATACCGAAACCTTCCGGCGCCGGGCGGGTGATCTGCTTGACCGCGCTCAATACGCGCTTGTAATTGGCCAGCGGCTCGCCCATACCCATGAACACCACATTGGTCAGACGGCCACCCTCCTGCTGCATGGTGGCCGCCGCCCGACGCACCTGATCCACGATCTCACCAATGGAAAGATTGCGATCCAATCCGCCTTGGCCGGTGGCGCAGAAAGGGCACGCCATTCCGCATCCGGCTTGGGAAGAGATGCACAGGGTGGCGCGGTCTGGATAGCGCATGAGCACCGACTCCAGCAGCGTGCCATCATTAAGCCGCCACAGAGTTTTTTGGGTAGCACCCGCATCGGCTTCGGTGACGCGTACCTTGGACATCAGCTCGGGAAAGAGTGCGTCCTTGACCTTCTGCCGAGCGGACTCGGGCAGGTCGGTCATCGTCAGCGGGTCGGCTTCGAGCCGCCCATAGTAGTGACGGGCAATCTGGTTGACACGGAACTTCGGCAACCCCAGCTCAGTAACAGCGGAGATGCGCTCCTCGGGATCGAGATCGGCGAAGTGCAGCGGCGGCATGCCGCGCTGCGGGGCTTTGAACTGGAGGCGAACGGGTTCAGACATAGTAGGCCCCATTGTTTCACGAGGAAGGAGGACCGAGGAAATCCACTATACTGACGGTGTTTAAGACTTCCTAGAGATTAATTCTCTCTTTCCCTGCACGATCTGTACACCCCGCACGAGGAGACATCCGTGACCACCCCCGCTGAGCCCAATCCCAGCTCCGAGCCGCACCCGCGTATTAATGACGACTCGATCCTCGGCTCCTCCCACCCCACCCGCGCCCACGACGCCGTAGCCGAGCGCGCCGAGAGCTCCGCTACCCCAGCCCGCCGCGAGGATAGCGCGCCGAAGCAGCAGAGCCAGGCGGAGACTTCCGCGACGGCGAAGAAGAAGCCAGCCAAGCTCAACCGCACTCTCGCCTCTTCTACGTGGGCGGCGCTGATTATCGGCGCCCTGCTGCTCATCCTCTTGCTGGTGTTCATCATGCAGAACCAGCAGCCAGTGGAGCTGCAGCTCTTCGCCTGGACCTTTGAGTTCCCCGCTGGCGTGGGCTTTTTGCTCGCCGCTATCGCCGGGGCACTCATTATGGCCATGGCCGGCATCGTGCGCATGTTTGAGCTGCGGCGCCAGGTAAAAAAGGCCCGCCAATAACTACCCGTCGCATTAGCTACCAGCGGGGTGCTCTCATGCTTAAGGGCACCCCGCTGTTTACCTCTCTCCTGCCCTGCAGCGGGCGGTAAAACGCTGGGTTTTAGGGACGCTTCTTGGTGGAACGGCGCACCATCAACGCCCCGAGCAGACCAATGACCAGACACAGCACGGCCGCATAGAGCGATACCTTGGTGGCCTCGGCGAAGACGCGCGCCAGAGGCGCAATCACCTCCTCGGGTGCGCCCTGCTGGCGCAGGCCGACCAGCGTTCCACCGGCGGAGCTGCGCATGGCCTCGGCTAGCTGCGCTTGGCTGCCGACGAAGTCTGCGGACTTCCATGCCAGGGCGGCAGAGAGGGTAGCACCGGCCATGGCGGCACCCAGGGCGGAGCCGATCTGGCGCACGGTGGACTGGGTCGCGGATGCTTGGCCGGACTGGGCAATGGGGATATCGCCGAGCACCAGCGAGGTGAGCTGCGCCGAGGCGAGGCCGAGGCCAATGCCATAGACCACTAGGGCGAAGACCACGAGCCACAAGGGCTGCCCTACCCTTTCTTCAGCAGCGAGCTGCAGCGTGCCGAAAACCTCAAGCCCCAAGCCCACGAGCACGACACCCGGAGCGCCGATTCTGGCTGCCAGATGGCGGGCTGCGGCACCAGAGAGGAAGGCACCTATCGCCATCGCTGCCAGCACCAGCCCTGTAGCCAAGGCAGACAGTCCCGCCGAGGACACAAGGTAGAGCGGCAGCACGAAGACGAGCGCGAACTCGCCTACCGCCACCAGCAAGGCGGTGAGGTTGCCCCACGTGAAGGTGGGATAGCGGAACATGCCGAGATCCAGCAAGACCGACTGCTGGGTGCGAGCACGGCGCAACTCGGTGGCGACGAAGCCGCTCAAGGACATCGCGGCAATCACCAGTGCGATGCCAGCGGCAGAGGGCCAGTGCTGCGGCCACTGTGCGGAGCCGAGGTGAAAGTCCGCGATTGCTGTCCACCAGCCCAGTTTGGGGCCTTCAATGATGCCGAATACGAGCGTGCCGAAGCCGATCGCGGAAAGGCTAAATCCGAGAACGTCTCTCTCGCCCGCAGGATGCTGCGCACTGCCGATGGGCTCGGCGGAGGTATCGGGCACCCACGCGAATGCTGCGCCGACGAGGCCGAGGGCCAGAGGAACGTTGACCCAAAAGATCCATTCCCAGCCGGCGCATTCGGTGATGACACCGCCGAGCAGCGGGCCGAGGGCGGCGGCGCCACTCATCACCGCGCCCCACACGCCGAAGGCTGCCGCGCGATCCTTGCCGCGAAACATGGCGTTAGTGGTGGATAGCGTCGATGGCAGAATGCAGGCTCCACCCACGCCTTGCACCACGCGGGCCACAATCAGTGTGGACACGGAGCTGGAGAGTGCGGCCAGGATCGAGCCGCTAGCGAAGATACAAAGCCCGGCGAGGAAAAACTTACGCCGGCCGTAGCGGTCCCCCATGCGTCCGGCGGCGAGCAGCAGGGCGGCGAATACCACCGAGTAGACGCTGCTGACCCACTGGGCTTCCGAAAGATCAAGGTTAAGTTCGCGAATAATCGTGGGCATGGATACACCCACGATGGTGCCATCGAGCACGATCAGCGCCAGCCCCACCGCGAGGATGATGAGTGCGCGCCACTTATGCGAGGTGGCGGCGTTCTCCTTCGCGGACGCTGCCTCATCTATAGAGTTATGTGCCATCATGATGTTTCAGCATAGTCGCCACTGCTACACCGCTTTATCTTCACTTGTATCGATGGCCATCACACACACGTGCAGCGGCCCCGCAGCGGTGGTGTGTGCGCTCCGGTATTAGACCACTGCGGCTTCCACCGTGATGGTGGAGAGCACCAGCCATGTCACCATGGCTGCAGGCAGCATGCCGTCGAGGCGATCCATCAGTCCCCCATGGCCGGGCAAGAGCGTAGACATGTCTTTGATGCCGAGTTCGCGTTTGAATTGGGATTCGACGAGATCACCAAGAGTCGCGCAGATAACGAGGCCGAGGCCGAGAAGAATGCCCGCCCAGATTGAGCCGGCGAGCAGCAG
This sequence comes from Corynebacterium sp. 11A, assembly GCF_008930935.1. NCBI lineage: Bacteria > Bacillati > Actinomycetota > Actinomycetes > Mycobacteriales > Corynebacteriaceae > Corynebacterium > Corynebacterium sp. 11A. Next base: position 272,358 of record NZ_PQMR01000001.1, on the reverse strand, counting down.
GGTGACACAGAGTGCACCGGTGATCGTGCCGAGGACGATCGAGCCGGCGAAGCCTTCCCAGGACTTCTTGGGGCTGACCGCCGGCGCCATGGGATGCGAGCCGAAGAATACGCCGGCGGCGAAACCACCGACATCGGAGGCGACCACGCACAGCATGAAGGTAACCACATACCACTTGGGGTCCGCGGGACCATCGTCGAGTCTGGAGATGAGCGCGGCGAACGTGCCGAACATGGGGATCCAGGTGAGCACGAAAATACCCATGCTCATATCCCGGAGATAGTTCTGAGGGGCGGTGCTGCGGCCGCGGTGAAAGAGCCGGCCAAACATCAGCGCGAGGACCGTGGTGACATAGGCGGCGGCCATCCCGTCTACCCCGAAGGGCCACGACAGCCAGACCATGCCTTGGCCGCCGATGATCAGCACCCAGTGCGGGACCACATAGCCGTGCTCGCGGAGGCGGTGCACCACCTCCCAAGTGCCGCCGGCGACGGCGAGCGCCACGAGTGGATACCAGCCATAAGGGATGAGGAAGATGCAGGTGAGCACGAGAGCACCGAGGCCCACGCCCACACCGATGGCGGTTTTGAGATCACGACCCGCCTTGTTTTTCGGCTTCGGCAGGTGCTCCCCGCTGAGACCAAGGGGATTCTTGATCAGCTCGCCCCGGTTCTTCTCTTCCACTGCCCCTCCAAAGTGTGCAGTTAACGCGCTGAGCGCCACGCACTACCTACCGGTAGGACCGCAACGCTCAACAGGAGGACACACCGGCGCTGCACTGGCCTCATACCGTGGCAGCGACTCGGCGATAAAGCGCTTCGGGGTGCCCTCAGGATTGTCCTGCGAGGTGAAGGCCTAAACCTCCATCAGCTCGTTTTCCTTGCGCTCGACGTGTTCGTCCACCTTGGCCACGTGCTTCTGGGTGATCTTATCCAACTGCTGCTCCGCGGATTTCACTTCATCCTCGCCAGCGTCGCCATCTTTTTGAATCTTCTTCAGGTGCTGATTGCCATCGCGTCGGATATTGCGGATGGCGATCTTGGCGTCCTCTCCCTTGGATTTAGCCAACTTCACCATGTCGCGGCGGCGCTCCTCGGTCAGCTGCGGAATGGTCACGCGCAGCACCTGGCCGTCGTTGGTGGGGTTCACACCCAGATCGGAGTTGCGGATGGCGTTTTCGATCTCGCCCATCAGGCTCTGCTCATAAGGCTTGATCAGCAGCATGCGCGGTTCCGGAACGGAAATGGTAGCCATCTGGGTAATGGGGGTCATCGCCCCATAATACTCGGCCATCACACCGTTGAACATTGCGGGATTGGCACGACCGGTGCGAATAGTGGTGAGGTCCTCGCGGACATACTCCACAGACTGCTCCATACGGCCTTCAGCGTCGAAGAGGATCTCCTCGATCATCTCACTCATGGTGTATTTCTCACTTCTCTATATCTGGGTGCGCGGACGTCCGCGCGGTGGGCGTTCACTAGAGCGAGCAGCAGACCGGCCCCGACGCCGCGGCACCTGAGACGGTCTGCTTCTCACAGGTTCATCGTCCCAATCTATCAGGATTGGACGAGAGTTCCGATGGACTCGCCCTTGATGGCGCGGGCGATATTGCCCTCCTGCAGCAGATTGAACACGAGAATCGGCATGTTGTTGTCCATACACAGGCTAAACGCGGTGGCATCGGCCACCTTTAGGCCGCGCTCGATCACTTCACGCGGGGTGATCTTAGTAAATAGTTCGGCGTCGGGGTTGGTGCGGGGATCATCCGAGTACACCCCGTCCACGGCTTTGGCCATGAGCAGCACCTCGCAGTCGATCTCCAAGGCTCGTTGCGCAGCGGTGGTGTCGGTGGAGAAGTACGGCAGACCCATGCCAGCGCCGAAGATCACCACACGCCCCTTGTCCAAGTGGCGCTTGGCGCGCAGCGGCAGGTAGGGCTCGGCCACCTGTGCCATATTGATGGAGGTTTGCACTCGGCAGTCGATGCCGGCGCGCTCGAGGAAGTCCTGCAGGGCGAGGCAGTTCATCACGGTGCCGAGCATGCCCATATAGTCCGAGCGGTTGCGGTCTAGGCCGCGCTGTTGCAGCTGTGCGCCACGGAAGAAGTTGCCGCCGCCGATGACCACGGCAACCTCCGCCCCCTCGCGGGCGACACTCGCGATCTGCTGCGCCACATTTTCCACCACATCGGGATCGATGCCCACGGTGCCACCGCCGAACATCTCACCCCCGAGCTTCAGCATGACGCGCTTATATCCCTCACGAGTGGCACCCTCGGCCATAGTTGTCACCTTTCGTCGACGCGGTTGGTTCGTTTGCGTATTCTACCCGCCGCCCCGATGACGTGCTCCACGCACTCGGCTTATCGACGCCACCCTCGCTCTTCCTGCTCTAAGGACAAGAAAAAACCTGCACCCCGTGGCTACGGGATACAGGTCTACTCGGCGCTCAGCGCCTAGAGATTAAGAGGAGTGCTGGCCAACCTCGAGGCGAGCGAAGCCGGTGAGCTTCACGCCTGCCTCGTCCATGACCTGCTTGACGGTCTTCTTGTTGTCAGAAACAGAAGCCTGGTCCTCTAGGACGACGTCCTTGTAGAAGCCGTTCATACGACCCTCCACGATCTTGGCGATAGCCTGCTCCGGCTTGCCCTCTTCGCGGGTGATCTTCTCCTGGGTAGCACGCTCAGACTCGACGATGTCGGCAGGAACCTCGTCACGGTTGAGGTACTGCGCCTTCATAGCGGCAACCTGCATAGCGGCGGCGTGGGCAGCCTGCTCGGCAGCCTCACCCTCGCCGGTATAAGCCACCAACACGCCCACTGCCGGCGGCAGGTCGGCTGCACGCTGGTGCTTGTAGACGGCGATGTTCTCGCCCTCGAGGGTGACAGCGCTGGAAAGCAGCAGCTTCTCGCCGATCTTGGCGGAGAGCTCCTGGATAGCCTCGCCGGCGGTCGAGCCATCCAGCGGTGCGTTGTTGAGCTCCTCAGCGGAGTTTGCCTTCACAGCAGCAGCGGCGTCAGCCACCTTGGCTGCGAATTCCTTGAACTCGGCGTTCTTGGCCACGAAGTCGGTCTCAGAGTTGACCTCGATCATCGTGGCACCGGAGACGGCAATCAGGCCCTCGGCGGCGGTGCGCTCGGCACGCTTGCCCACGTCCTTAGCACCCTTAATGCGCAGCAGCTCGACAGCCTTGTCGAAGTCGCCATCGGTCTCAGAAAGAGCCTTCTTGCAGTCCATCATTCCGGAGCCGGTGAGCTCGCGGAGCTTCTTAACGTCAGCGGCGCTGTAGTTTGCCATACGTGACGATCCTCCTTGATTTTGTTGGATGTTTAGTTGTCCACAACACGTGCGTTGCGGTCCCGTACCATTCACGGTCCATCGCCCCCTAACCCTAGATGAGAGCATGCCGCTCTGCAGTGAAGTGGAGGGGGCGTCGATACGCACTGCGAATGATGTGATGTTATTCAGGGCGAATAACACAGCCCCCACCGCACAAACAACGACAGTGAAGTTGTATCGCAGTGCGAGTGAGGGCTCTGTACGAGTGTGCGCTCGAAAAGGTTACTTCTCTTCAGCCGATGCATCGGCAGCTGCCTCAGCAGCCTCGGATGCCTCAACCTTCGGAGCGACCTCTTCGCCGGCCTCAGCCTTGGGGGCAGCGTCCTTATCTCCAGCGGCTTCCTTGGCTGCGGCGAGCTCGCGCTCTTCGCGTGCCTGCTTACCAGCGATCACGGCCTCGGCCACGATCTTGGTGAGAACGTTAATGGAGCGGATGGCGTCATCGTTGCCCGGAACCGGGAACTGGACCTCATCGGGATCACAGTTGGTGTCCAAGATGGCAACGACCGGGATGTTGAGCTTCTTCGCCTCAGCAACGGCGATGTGCTCCTTGTTGGTGTCCACAACCCACATGGCAGAAGGGATCTTCTTCATGTCGGCGATACCGGTGAGAACGCGCTCCAGCTTCTGACGCTCACGGGTGAGCATCAGAATCTCGCGCTTGCCGCGACCCTTGTAGCCGTCCTCGGCCTGGTCCATGGCCTGCAGTTCCTTCATACGGTGCAGACGCTTGGACACGGTCTGGAAGTTGGTGAGCATACCGCCCAGCCAGCGGTGGTTCACGTAGGGCATGCCAACGCGCTCGGCCTCGTTCTGCACAGCTTCCTGAGCCTGCTTCTTGGTACCGACGAACAGAATGCTGCCGCCGTGAGCCACAGTCTCCTTGACGAACTCAAAAGCCTCGTCAATGTAGGTCAGGGTCTGCTGCAGGTCGATGATGTAGATGCCGTTGCGCTCGGTGAAGATGAAGCGACGCATCTTCGGGTTCCAACGACGAGTCTGGTGGCCAAAGTGCACACCAGCATCGAGAAGCTCGCGCATGGTTACAACTGCCATGGGAATGCTCCTTTTCTGGGAAAATCTAGATTCGGTTAGTGTCAATTGTGCAGGTTTTTATCCTGCACCCTAGCGGCCACTTTTCACCTCACTGCACCCCACACCTCACGGCGTGGGGACCATGCAGCTATGGCGGCACCCTTTAAGGGCAAGGGCACACGCGACCGCGCGTAGTCAGTAGCCCCGTCGATGCATACACAGCCGACGGACACACTGCTGGCTAAACATTAGCCCACGTTGTGCGTGGGAGCAATTCCGCGTTCACTGTCACAATCGTGCGTGTGCACAGCTCAGCGGCGAAATCGTCACATGCGCACCACCATGCACAGATCGCGCTAATTTGAGACGGGCAGAAGGAAACTCTCGCGAGAATCCCCCACCCTCATGAGCATGACCCGTTTTCTTGTTGTTCTGTCCGTGATCGCGCTGCACGTTGCCACCGCACCAATGGCCGTGGCCTACGTGGATCCCACCACGGGCCACACCCACGCCTCGCACGTGATTCGGGCTTTTGCGAAGCCCGCCCAGAATTGGCTGCCGGGCCACCGTGGAGTGGATCTTGCCGCCGATATCGGCGCAGCAGTACTCGCCGCCGATGAGGGCGTGGTGGCTTTCGCCGGGATGGTGGCCCGCACCCCCACTGTCTCGATCGACCATTCAGATGGGGTGCGCACCACTTATCAGCCCGTGCACTACACAGTACGGCGCGGGGATCTGGTGCGCGCTGGAGAGATCATCGGCACACTCGCCGCCCCCACCACCCGCTACCCAGGATTACAGTGGGGTGCACGCCGCGATGGCGAGTACATTAATCCTTTAAGCCTTCTCTCCCGCCCCACGATCCGGCTCAAGCCCACACACGGGACGGCCACACATTAGTCCGCTCGGGGATGGGCGTGACGGAAGGCTTCGTGCAATCGCGCCGTGGAGACGTGGGTATATATCTGTGTGGTCTGCAAGGAGGCATGACCCAGCAACTCCTGCACTTCCCTTAAGTCCGCTCCCCCATCGAGCATGTGGGTGGCCGCACTGTGCCTGATCTCGTGCGGACTCAGCGGTGCTAGGCCTGCTTGGAGGGTGACTGCTTCGACGACGCGCCGCACTTGGCGCTGATCGATGCGCTTGCCGCGCACACCCACGAAGAGTGCTGTCTCGACAGGCTGGGCGAGCTCTGGGCGCCCCTGCTCCAACCATTCGACGAGCGCGCGGCGCGCGGGCGCCCCAAAGGGCACCACCCGCTGCTTATTGCCCTTACCCGTCACCGTAGCCTTCCCCGCTGGAATATCCACATCCTCGAGATCGAGCCCACACAGCTCAGCCACGCGCATACCGGAGGCATAGAGCAGCTCCAGCAGCGCCCTATCGCGCAGCTGCACCGGCGTGTCGGTGGGTAAGTCGCTCAGTAGCTCCTCTGCTTGGGCAGCACTGGCGACGGTAGGTAAATGACGCCCCGGTTTCGGGGTATGGAGCTTATGTCCCACATCCGTCGAGATATAGCCAGCCTTGTAGGCCCAGGTAGAAAAGGAGCGCAGTGCGGCGGTGCGACGGGCCATGCTTGCCCGCGAGAGCCCTTGCTCGAGCGCCTCGGCCAGCCATAGGCGCATGCTGCTGAGACTAAAGTCCGACCACGTGCGTAGTCGAGAAAGATAGCCCACAAGATCGGAGCGATAGCCACGGACGGTGGCGGTGGATCGATCGCCGACATAGGAGAGGTGATCGCAGTAGTCGTCAAGAGCGACAGTGAATGCTGGAGTCATAGTATGAGAACACGCCAGCGGAGACGTCGCGACAGGAGTATTCGACGTCTCCGCTGAGCGCTGATGTTCACCCATAGTGCACAGCTTAGCTATTAGCGGGAGTCAGCCCGAACCCGCTAACTTCTAACTTAGGCTGCCCTTGTATCGTAAGTTAAGGCATGCCTAATGCGCAACCTCTTGGGTAAAACTTTTTTATTTTATTTTTCCGGAAATCCTCTTTGCCCAGTTCACACCATCTCTATGGGCGAGTCCGCGGCGCTGCAGCTCCACCAGAAGATGCACTGTCAGCGCCACACTAAGCCCAGCACTCTCCGCCACCTGGGCTGCCGTGCGGCTCTGATCGCTACGGCAGGGCAGGCTGTCATAGACCTTGAGTTCATTGCGGCTGAGTTGCTGGATCGGGTCGCTGGGAAAGGCCAGTTCGCACTGCCCATCCACGTCGACCTCACCGATCCTGCCTACCAGCCCCATGATGTCGGCCGCACTGACAACCAATTGCGCATCGCCGCGCTTGATCTTGTCGTGGCAACCAAGGGAGCCCGCCCCAGTGATGGGGCCGGGCACCGCCATGGCGACAGCGCCGAGCCCTTGCGCCCAAGCCAGCGTATTCAACGCGCCGGAACGCCAGCCGGCTTCGACCACCACAGTGCCTGTGCTGAGCGCTGCCACGAGCCGATTCCGAGTGAGGAAGCGATGCCGCGCCGGCGGGGTTAGCGGCGGGTATTCACTCACCCAGCAACCGCCGGAGCGCACTATGCGCTCGATAAGGGCCGTGTTTTTCGCCGGATAGCAGCGTCCCGCCCCGTGGGCGCCGACGGCGACGGTGCATCCCCCAGCGTCGAGGGCCGCGGTATGAGCGGCAGTGTCTACCCCCAGCGCGGCGCCGGAGATGATGGTCCAGTGCTGCTCGGCTAACTGGCGGCTGATCTCTCCGCTCGCGCGCTGCCCATAGGAGCTCATAGCGCGGGTACCGACGATCGCCACCGAGCGCGCCACCGCCGCAGAGAGATCACCGCCGCGCACCCATAGGCCATGGGGTGCAACAGCATCGGCCGCATAGCTTCGCAGATGCTCCGAGGTGCCGGAGGCGGCGAAGCCGAATGCGCGATCGAGTTGTTCCCGGGGCCACTCCGGATCATCGGGGCAGATAAAGCGGGTCTGCAGCTGCTTAGCCTGCCGCAGTAGTTCGTGTTCTTCGCAGAAGTGCGCGCGCCGTTCGGCACTGCGGGAGAGCACGCCCACCCACTGCTCCCCGTGGCGAATGCCGGCCGCTATTTTTTCAGGGCTGTGCCCTGCTGTTAGCAGCGCGTGCAGGGCCCGGGAGGGGCCTTCGAGAACGTAGTTGAGATACACCCAGGCGTGGAGGCGTTCGGAGTTTTTCATCGCTGTAGTTTTCCTTCCTCGGTGCGCAGTTCTAGAGCACGGGCCATGTGGTCGAGGGTGGGCCGCGCGGCGGCGCCGGCACCAGTGTCGTCGAGGTCTCTGAGCGTCCACGCCAACCGCAGGGCCTTATCCACCCCGCGTTGGGAGATCTCCCCCGCACTCAAAAAGGCCCCCACATAGGCCATGGCTTCCTCGTCCGCGGCATAGTGTCGTCGCAGCAGCGGCGCGGGAATCACAGCATTCGTGCATCCGTGAGGGTTCACCGGGGCCCAGCGCCGGGCCGCGATCTCCCGCGCGACGGCGACGCGCTGGCGCACGGTATCGGAGGTTTCGGAATTGTGATCGCAAAGCACCCCGCCTACCCGGTGGGTACGGGCGATAACGTCGATGCGATCGCGGATGGGGCCGGAAATATTGTTCAGATACCGGGCGCGGGCCGCACCACTGCAGGTACACGCGGAATCGCTATCCGCCCCGCAGGCGCAGGGATTAGCGGCAAGGACTAGCTGGAATCTGGCGGGCAGGGTGACGACCTTGTCGCTGCGGTTGAGCACCACGGCGCCGTTTTCCAGCGGCACGCGGAGGCTATCCAGCACGGATGCGGCGATCGCATTGGCCTCATCGAGAAAAAGCACGCCATTATGACTTAAGGAGATGGCACCGAGTTTCACCTTCCCGGAGCCACCGCCGATCAATCCAGCGCTGCTGACGCTATGGTGCGGGGCGATCAGCGGCGGACGGGTGATGATGTCCTCGCAGCCGTGGGTGGAGACAGAATGCGCGGCCGTGGTTTCAATCTGTTGGTGGCGGCTCAGCGGCGGCAGGATGGAGGGCAGCGCTGCGGCCAGTATGGATTTTCCGGAGCCGGCCGGCCCCACGAGAAAGAGGTGGTGTCCCCCAGCAGCGGCCACCTCGACGGCGTGCTTCGCTTCCTTCTGTCCGGCAATATCCGCAAGATCGACCGTGGAGCGGCCCGACTGTGCGGTGTGCTCGGTGGGGCTTATCCGCTGTAGCCCACCGCTACCGTTGATCCAGTCATAGACCTCGCGGAGGGTATCGGCCACCAACACCGAGGGAGTATCGATGAGTTCGGCCTCCCGTGCGTGGGCACGGGGAATCACCACCGTTTTCACCCCTACCTCGGCGGCTGCGCGCAGCATGGGAAGGATGCCGCAGCAGGGTTTGAGCTGGCCATCGAGTCCGAGCTCGCCGAGGAACATGGTGTGTTCCAGTGGCGTGGCAGTGCGCGCCCCCAATATCGCCATGGCGAGGGCTAGATCGCATTGGGCGCCGGACTTGCGCACATTCGCCGGCGAGAGATTAACGATGATCCGTGTCTTGGGCCATGGCAGATCGCTATTTTTCACGGCGGTGCGGATGCGGTCGCGGGCCTCGTTAATGGCCGTATCGCCCAGCCCCACTATGTCTGTGCGCGGCAGGCCGGGGCCAATGTGGGCTTCCACCGTCACGCTAAATGCCGTGACGCCATCGAAGGCGGCGGAGATCGTCTTAGCGAGCGCCATGGTCCACCCCACTGAACAATTCCACGCCCGCGGGGCTGATGAGCACGACATCGAAGCGAATCGGGGTATAGGGCTTGCGTTCGAGCCAGCGCAGCGCCGCGCGCTGCATGCGGTGTAATTTGCGGGCCGTCACGGCCTCCGCCCCACCGTAGTGGGTGCCGGTGCGGGTTTTGACCTCCACAAACACAATGGTGCCGTCGAGATCTTCCACGATGAGATCGATCTCGCCGCATCGGTAGCGCACGTTGCGGGCCACCACGCGGGCGCCGGTGGATTCATACAGCCGTGCGGCATGCTCTTCTCCGGTACGGCCGATCCGCGCGTTGTGCGCGGAGGAGGCCGCGGCGGGCCGCGGCGGGCGCTGGTGTGGGGTCAGGGAGCCGTCGCTGGACGTAGCTAGTGTCATCGAATTCTGCCTTCAGGTGTCGATTCAGGGGTATAGGGACCATCGCCTCGCTGTGGCGGGGATGCGCCCCTAGTGTGATTCCCGATCGAGCATCTGGCAGGGAAAGAAGAAAGATAAGAAAAAATCTGTGGATAGCGGGGTGCGCTATCCACAGAGTGCAGTACTACTCGGTGCCGCCGAGGCTATGAGCACGGCGGCGGCTCAGCTGTTAATCGATCATCATCATCTCTGGCTTATCCAGCTCTTCGATGTTGACGTCCTTGAAGGTGATGACGCGCACGAAGCGCACGAAGCGAGCGGAGCGGTACATATCCCACACCCACGCATCGGACATGCGCACCTCGTAGTAAACCTCGGCGCCTTCGGTGTGCGGGATGAGCTCCACGGCATTGGCGAGGTAGAAGCGACGCTCGGTTTCCACCACATAGGAGAACTGGCTCACCACATCGCGGTATTCGCGGTAGAGGCTCAGCTCTACTTCTGCTTCGTAGTTTTCCAGCTCTTCGGCGCTCATCGCGTTTCCTTCCACGTGCTACAAGCTTCCTGAATGTTTCTGTAACTATAGCGATGAACTGGGCTGGGTCCTTTGAGGCGCACCGCGTCCATGTGGAGTTTCGTGCCATAGCCCTTATGCCCGGCCAGTCCATAGCCGGGATAGCACTCATCGAGCTCGAGCATGAGGGCGTCTCGTTCATGCTTGGCCAAGACGCTGGCCGCCGCAATGCAGCGCGCCGCGGCGTCGCCGCTGATCACGCGCAGGCTGGGCCGGGCGAGCCCGGGCACGCGGTAGCCGTCGATAAGCACAAATCCAGGAGCGATATCGAGGGCATAGATGGCGCGCCGCATTCCGGAAATATTGGCATGTTGCAAGCCGCGGGCATCGATATCGGCGGCGGAAATGTGGATCACTGACCACGCCAGGGCGTGGTGTTTAATCAGCGGCGCCAGCCGAGCGCGGGCGGCTGGGGTGAGTTTCTTGGAATCGGTGACCTCCGCTAAGGGGCGCAGAGGCCGATCGGGGAGCACGCAGGCAGCGATGGTGATCGGGCCGGCGCAGGCTCCCCTCCCCGCTTCGTCAACGCCTGCGACTGGACCAAGGCCGGCTGCAGTGAGCTCTGCCTCGTAGGTGCGCAGGTATTTCTTTTTCCGCACGCTGCTGTGGGGCGTTGGGCTAGTCGACGCCGCCAATGCGGGACAGCGGCAGGATGATGAAGCGTACCTTGCCGATGATGTTCTCCTCGGGCACCGTCCCTTGGTGCTCATCGCCGAGGTGATAGCGGGAGTCGGCCGAGTTGGTGCGGTTATCGCCCATCACGAAGTAGTGCCCCTCCGGCACCTCGACGGGGCCGAAGTAGGCGCCACCGCAGGCATCGGAGCCATTGGCGCTATCCACCGGATAGGTCGGGGGATCAAGCACATAGGAATCATCCACCTTCGTGCCGTCGACCATCACGCCGGGATCGCCTTCTTGGCAGGACACGGTCTGTCCACCGGTGGCAACGATGCGCTTGACCATGTCATTCTCATCTGGGGCGACCACGCCCACAAACGCGCCGATATTCTGCAGGCCGCGAATGAGGGTATTCGACGAGCGGGTGGACACGAAGTTCTGGTTCCAAGACTCCGGGCCCTTAAACACCACCACATCGCCCTGTTCAGGCTTGGTGAAGTCATAGGTGAGCTTGTCCACCACAATGCGGTCCCCCGTGCACTCGGGGCAGCCGTGCAGGGTAGGCTCCATCGACGCCGAGGGAATGAGATACACCCGACCCACGAAGGTCTGGAGCACGAAGACGATCACCAGGGTCACGGCGATAACGAGAGGAATCTCGATGTACCACGGCTTGCCGCCATCGTCCTCCTCATCCTCCGCGTCATCCTCGGCAGCCGTGTCCGCCGCGGTGGTGTCCTCGGCGGCTGTGTCTGCTGCGGTGTCCTCGCCGTCTTGGGGCTGAGGCTGATCCGAGTGAGCGGAACTGCCGGCTGTGGCGTCCTTCGACGCAGCCGGAGGCGTCGGCGAGTCGGAGGGGGTCGCGTCTAGCTCGTGATCGGGGCGCTCAGTCATAGGGATAAATACTAGCAGCCGGACGCGACAGCCCTAGCCACCACAATCCGGCGCTGCGCAGAGCCAAAAAATGCAGCCGGCACCCGCACCATGGCCTGCTCCGCGCTGCCTTATTCTGCGGGCGCAGGGATAAAAACAGACCGGCCGCCGCCCACCACGAAGGGGACGACGGCCGGTGCCAGAGGCGACGCGCTAGTACTAGCGGCGCTCCTTGATCTTGGCAGCCTTACCGCGCAGGTTGCGCAGGTAGTAGAGCTTCGCACGGCGGACCTTACCGCGGGTGATCACGTCGATGTGATCAATGTTCGGGGAGTGCACCGGGAAGGTACGCTCCACACCGATGCCGAAGGACACCTTGCGGACGGTGAAGGTCTCGCGGATGCCACCGCCCTGGCGACGGATCACAACGCCGCGGAAGACCTGGACGCGCTGGTTGCCGCCCTCGATGATCTTCACGTGCACGTCCACGGTGTCACCGGGACGGAAAGTCGGGATATCGTCGCGCAGCGATGCTGCATCTACCTTGTCGAGAATGTTCATGAAACAATCCTTTGAATCTTGTGCTGAATAGAGGAACCTAGCGGCTTTTCCCCACGTGCCGGGGCGCTCGGCTGGTTCGTATCCGAGACAGTGACAGAAGCTGCCATCAATGAGGCAGACAACTTTCGAGATTATGCCATGCTCAGCCAGCAATAACAAATGATCGCCACGCCGTATTCTCCATGCGTGGCGCACCCACCAGCCCCATTCGCTCCTATACTTCTATGGCATGAGGTCCCAGCTGCCCCGTAGACCTTTCGTGATCGCCTATCTGCTGCTGCCACTGGCAATTATGCTACCTGGGCTAGTGTGGATTCTGCTCGCGCTGCTGCCCGAGCTTCCCGCGTCCATCGCCACGCACTGGGGCCTGAGCGGCCCGCCCAATAACTTTGGTTCTCCACTGCCGCTAATTCTTATTCTGGCGGGGCTCTTCGGCCCCCTCGCCCTGCTCTTGGGCGGACTGGCGGTCCGGCGGCGGGTGTGCGGCCTCGGCGCGGCGGCGGTGCTGTCGTCTGGTTTCATGCTGGCGCTGCTCCTCGATGTCCTGCTGCCCCAACGCGGTCTCAATGAGACAGAGCTCGCGACGGTGCGCACGGCGTGGCTGCCGGGTCTGATCACGATGCTGTTCTCGGTGTTTCTCGCAGCACTACTCCGTGGCTGGGTGCGCCGCCAGACAATAGCGCCGCTGCGCGTCGAGTCTGCGCCCCGTGTCTGGGAAGAAACCACCCGCCGCATCCCATGGGGAACACTCCTCCTCCTGCTTCTTTCCCTGCTGCTGGTGCTCATCTCCCCCGCCACCATGATCTTTGTCCTCGGGATCATCATCGCCACCGCGAGTCTCGGCAGCCGCACGCGCATCGAGCTTCACGACGCCGCCCTGATCCTCCGCTCCCCAGAACTCACGATGTTTCCCTACTCGGAGATACACCACGTCGAGACTATCGACCGCGTCGGCTTCTGGGATTACGGCGGCTATGGAATCAACCAGAATGGCTCGGACCTCTTCGTTATCCCCGGCCCCGGCAATGCGGTGCGCGTGCACCTGCAGCAGCAGCGCGCGACCATCGTGGTACCCGAGGGGCAGGCCGCAGAGATCGCCGCAGAGATCAACGCTCGGCTGAGCGAAACGAGCAACGCGAGCGACTAGAGCGCGTACACTAATCCCCATGCGCGGGTGCCTCGTCGCCGCAGTGGCGAGAGGCTGAGAACACACCGCTAGAACCTGCTGTGGTTAGCACCGACGAAGGAAGCATGCCTATGGGCGACACCGTTGATTATCGCTGTTATCTGGTCACCGCCGCCGACGATCCCGTGCGGGTCGTGGACACGGCGGTGCGCTGCGCTCGCGCCGGCGCGGGCGTCGTGCAAGTGCGCTCGAAGCCTATTTCTGCCCGCGATCTCTATCATCTTTCCTGCGCCGTGGCCCACGCTGTGCACGAGGTGGCACCGACAACGCGCACGCTCGTCGATGACCGCGTTGATGTGGCCCTGGCGGCCCGTGCCGCGGGCGCGCCGATTGCGGGAGTGCACCTCGGCCAAGACGATATCCCCGTCCGCGCCGCCCGCGCCCTGCTTGGCCCCGACGCCATCATCGGGCTGACCACCGGCACCCGCGAGCTCGTCGCCGCCGCGAATGAGGTGGCCGAGGTGATTGATTACATCGGCTGCGGGCCTTTTCGGCCCAGCCCCACCAAGGATTCCGGTCGCGCCCCCATTGGTCTAGCGGGCTATCCGGAGCTGGTAGAGCTCTCCACCCTGCCCGTGGTGGCCATCGGCGATGTCCAGCCCGGCGATGCCGCCGAGCTTGGCGCCACCGGGGTGGCCGGCGTCGCGCTGGTGCGCGCCCTGCATCATGCTCCCGATCCCGGCGCGGCCGTGCAGCAGGTGCTGCGGGGGTTGAGCCATGTCTAAGGTGACGATCATTGGCGCCGGAATTGTGGGCCTGAGCACTGCTTTTAGTCTTGCGCGGCGCGGGCATCAGGTGCGGCTTTTCGATCCCTCCCCCGCCTCGGGGGCCACCCACTATGCGGGCGGGATGCTGGCCCCGGTGGCGGAGGTGCAGTACCGCCAAGAGGCACTCTTTCCGCTCATGAAGGATGCGGCCCGGTATTGGCCGGAGCTCGTGGCGGAGCTCTCCGCGCACACCGAGCTGCCGCTGGGATTCGATGATGCCGGCACCCTGGTGGTGGCCGCCGATCACGCCGATGGCCAGCATGTGGAAGAGCTCGCGCTATATCAACACGCTTTCGAGATGCGTGCCGCCCGCATCACCACCCGCCAGGCCCGCAGCGAGGAGCCGGCGCTGAGCCCGCGCCTGACGGGTGCGGTGAGCATCCCTGGGGATTTTCAGATCTATCCTCGCGTCTGCGCCCGCGCCCTGCTTGATGCCTGTCGCACGCTCGGGGTGGAGCTTCGTGCCGAGGCGGTGACTCATCTCGACGCCGCAGAGCGCGTGCAGGCTCTGCACACCAGCGCCGCCACCTATGCGGTGGATGAGCACGAGCAGGTGATTCTTGCCGCCGGGCTGGGCGTGGGGGAAATCACCGGCTGGGATAATCCGGTGCAGCTGCGCCCGGTCTACGGCGATATTCTGCGCGTGCGGGTGCCTGCTCACCTGCAGCCGCTGTGCACCAAGGTGATACGCGGCTTCGTGGAGGATCGCCCCGTCTACATCATTCCGCGCGCCGTGGATCAGACCATCGCTATTGGCGCGAGCACCCGCGAGGATCATCTGCAAGAGCCCAAGGTGGGGGCGGTCTATGATTTGCTTCGCGACGCCATCCGCATCATGCCTGGGCTCGAAGAATGTGAGCTTATCGAGGCAGCCACCGGCGCACGGCCCGGCTCACCGGATGATCTGCCCTATCTGGGCCGTGCCCGCATCGCCAATCTCATTGTCTCTACCGGCTATTTCCGGCACGGCATTTTGCTCAGCTCTTGGGCGGCGCGCCGCACGCTCGAGCTCGTGGAAGGCGGCGAGCCACAGGATCTCGAGCACTGCAACCCTTATCGGCACGAACGACCCAGCACGTTGTGAGGAGTATATCCACCCCTATGTTCACCCTGACCATCAATGATTCACCCCAGCGCTTCTCCTCCCCGATCACCGTGGCCGAGCTAGTGCGGCAGCACACCGGCTCCGCGGAGACCGCGGGCATCGCCGTGGCCGTGGACGCCACCGTGGTGCCGGCGGCAGAGTGGGGCGAGCATACGCTCTCCGCCGATCACACCGTCGATATCCTCACCGCCGCCCAAGGAGGCTAGTTTTTATGCTGCGTATTGGCGCACACGAGTTTTCCTCGCACCTCATCATGGGCACCGGCGGGGCCACCTCCCAGGACATCCTAGAACAGGCGCTTCTCGCCTCCGGCACGCAGGTGACCACGGTGGCTATGCGACGCCACGCTGGGCGCACCAACACCAGCGGGGAGTCTATTTTCGAGCTGCTTTCCCGACTGGGTATCGCCACCTTGCCCAATACGGCCGGGTGTCGCACCGCCCGTGATGCCGTGCTCACCGCGCGCCTCGCCCGGGAGGCCCTGGGCACGGATCTGATCAAGGTGGAGGTAATCGCCGATGAACACACCCTGCTGCCCGATGTGGTGGAAACCCTCGATGCCTGTGAGCAGCTCGTGCTCGATGGCTTCACGGTGATGGCCTATACCTCGGACGATCCGGTGGTTGCCCAACGCTTAGAGGATGTAGGGGTGCATGCCGTGATGCCGCTAGGCTCCCCGATCGGCACGGGACTGGGCATTGTGAATGAGCACAATCTCGAGCTGATCTGCTCCCGCGCCCAGGTGCCGGTGCTGCTCGATGCAGGGGTAGGCACGGCCTCGGATGCTGCCCGCGCCATGGAGCTGGGCTGCGCGGGGGTGCTCTTGGCCTCGGCGGTCAACCGATCCCAGGATCCGGTGGGCATGGCCACCGCGATGAAACTCGCCGTGCAGGCGGGCGCCCATGCCCGCGCCGCGGGCCGGATCCCGCAGCGCCGCCACGCCCAGGCCTCCTCCTCGTTTGAGGGGCTGGCCAGCTGGGCGGACACCGTCCTCTAGGGCTGCGTGCAGCCCGCTTCTCCTAGAACCCGGCGCGTTTCAGCGCCTCGGCCATGGAGCCTTGGTCGCTGCGACGCTGCGCGCCGCCCCGCTTGCCACTAGGGCGCCGCCGGGGCTTCGCGGCAGACCCAGATCCACCTGCAGCTGGGGTGGCTGGCTGCGAGGCGTCGTCGTCAAGCCGCAATGTCAATGAGATGCGCTTGCGGTCTACATCGACATCCAGCACCTTCACCCGCACCACCTGTCCGGAGCGCACCACCTCATGCGGGTCGGAGACATAGCGATGGGCCATTGCCGAGACGTGGACGAGACCGTCCTGGTGGACGCCCACATCCACGAAGGCGCCAAAGGCCGCCACATTGGTCACCGTGCCCTCGAGAACCATGCCGGGAGTGAGATCGCTGATTTTTTCCACGCCTTCCTTGAAGCGGGCGGTGGCGAACTCGGGGCGGGGATCGCGGCCGGGCTTGTCCAGCTCGGCGAGGATATCGCTCACCGTGGGCACACCGAAGCGATCATCCGCGAAATCGGCGGGTGCCAGGCGGGAGAGCACGCGGCTATTGCCGATGAGCTCGCCGACGCTCAAGCCCGTGGACTCGGCCATGCGGCGCGCCACGGAATAGGCCTCGGGGTGCACGGCGGAGGCATCAAGGGGGTCTGTAGCCCCGTGGATGCGGAGAAAGCCCGCGGCCTGTTCGAAGGCCTTGGGGCCGAGCCGTGGCACCTTCTTCAGCTGCGCCCGAGAGCGGAAAGCGCCCTCCTGGTCGCGATAGTGCACGATATTCTGCGCCACGGTGGAAGAGATCCCGGCGACGCGCTCCAGCAGCGGCACCGAGGCGGTATTGACATCCACGCCCACGGCATTTACCGCGGCCTCCACGACTCCATCCAGGCTGCGGGCCAGCGCCACCTGGTTCACATCATGCTGGTATTGCCCCACACCGATGGATTTCGGGTCGATCTTCACCAGCTCGGCCAGCGGGTCCTGCAGGCGACGGGCGATCGAGACCGCCCCGCGCAGCGAAACATCCATCTCGGGAAATTCCGCGGCCGCCAATTCGGAGGCGGAATACACCGAGGCACCCGATTCGGAGACCACCACCGGGGTGGGGCGGCTACCGCCCGCCGCGGCGATCATGTCTGCGATCTCGTGGGCCAGCTTGTCGCTTTCACGGGAGGCGGTGCCATTGCCCACCGCAATCAGCTCCACCCCATGCTCGGCGCACAGCCCGGCCAGCTCGGCGCGGGCGGCGTCCCAGCGGTTCTGCGGCTGGTGCGGGTAGACGATCGTGGTGGCGAGCACCGCCCCAGTGGCCGAGACCACCGCCACCTTCACGCCATTGCGGTAGCCCGGGTCCATCCCGAGCGTGGCCCGCTGCCCAGCCGGGGCGGCGAGCAGCACATCGCGCAGATTGGTGGAAAAGACCTCCAAGGCGCCCTTTTCGGCGATCTCCTTCAGCCTCATGCGCGCATCCAGCGACGCCGAGACATAGAGCTTCGTGCGCCACGCGAAACGCACCGCCTGCTTCAGCCACGCATTGTGGGACACTGGGATATCCATGGCAGCGGCCACCATGGCCTCATAGTCGGCATCCTCTCCTGCCTCGATCGTGAGATTGAGAATGCCCTCCTTCTCCCCGCGCAACAACGCTAGGATGCGGTGGCTCGGCAGACTGCTCAGCGGCTCGGAAAAGTCGAAGTAGTCCTTGTATTTCGCACCGGCTCCTTCCGCGCCTTCCACGACGCTGGCGCTCATCACGCCCTGGCGAAAGACGCGCTCTCGCACCTCGCCCACCAGATCGGCATTCAGGGCGCAGCGATCGATGAGGATGGCGCGGGCACCGTCGAGGATCTCCTTCTCCCTGGGATAGTCCGCGCTGGTATAAGCGCTGGTATCGATCGGCTGGGTGGGCTCGGCCAGAATAGCGTCGAGAAGCGGCTCGATTCCGGCGGCCCGCGCTTTATCTGCCTTGGTGGTGCGGCGCTTCTTATAGGGAAGATAGAGATCCTCCAGGCGCGCCTTGGTGTCCACGGCCTCGATCTGGGCCCGCAGCGCGTCGGTGAGTTTCCCCTGTTCCGCGATGGCTGCGAGCACGGTCTCTTTGCGCTCAGCCAGTTCCCGCAGATAGCTCAGCCGCTCGGCGAGGAGGCGCAACTGAGAATCGTCGAGCCCCTCGGTCACCTCTTTGCGATAGCGGGCGATAAAGGGCACGGTGTTGCCTTCATCTAAAAGCGCGATGGTGGCTTCCACCTGGCTGGGCTTCAGCCCCAGTTCTTCAGCGATAGTGCGAGCAATCATTCGCGCCAGTTTAGCAATCGCACACACCCGCGCGCGGGGCTGGTGGACTGAGGCGAGTGCGGCGGCGAGACAGCCGCGCTGCCGAAGGGGCATGATAAAAGCTATGTACTACGCCGATCTGCACGTCTTCTGCACCCCTGATGTCCTCCTTGCCGCGAGCGAGCTAGTCCCCTCCCGCATCGCTGGGCTGGTCTCGCTGCACACCGAAGCCGTGTCCTTGTCCTGCGAGCCGGATAACATGCTGCTCAACGAAGCGGGCGGACGGCCGGACACCCTCTACCGCGTGGTCGTACATGCCGCCGAGCCGCTGCGCACAGAGCAGGTGATGAGCTGTTTCGCCGAGGATACTCTGTGGTACGGCTCCAGCGGCACCGGGGAGATCGATCCGGGTGTGAGCGCGGCCTGCGCCTGGCGCTAGTGCTGGTCCTCCGCCGGCCACTGATCCACAAACGAGGCATTATCTGAGTGATCCGATCCACCGGGCAGATATTGCTGCATGTGGAGGAACTCGAGATGCCGGTCGTAGAGATCCAAGAGATTCGAGATCAGTTGCTGGCGGGTATAGCCATAGACGTCATAGCCCAGCGAGCCGCTCTGCGAGAACACCTCGAGCCGGTAGTAGACGGTCTCGGTGGTGTGGGCGAAGCCGGGGCTGAGCTCACGCACGGGATAGATCTGGTAGCGGAAGGACTTCTCCTCGGTACCGAAATCCACCAACAAGTCGAGCTGGTTGATCCCCGTTCCCTCTACTTCTGAGGTGGTGAGCAGCGCATCGATGCCCTGTTCCCGCATCTGGGTGGCCACATCTTCGAGTGCCGGGCGGGCGATCGTCTCCACATACTCTTGGCTGCGCTGCTGATCCGGCCAGGTAGACGCGCGTTGGATGCGGCTGCGCCAATCCTCCTCCGAGTTCCTGCCGGTCCGCGAGGAGATCGCCGAGTGCAGGGCCACCTTCCTAGACTGCTGCTCGAATACCTCGAGGCGCAAAGACTTGCTCAGACCAAACATCAGTAGATACACCACGATAGCGAAGGGAATACCCATCACAATCGTGGCGGATTGCAGCGCGGAGATACCGTTGATCTGCAGCATCGTCACGGTCAGCAGCCCCACCACGGCCACCCAGAACACGCGCTGCCACTTGGCGCCATCCTGTTGGGAGTCGGTGACATGCGAGGCAAAATTGCTCATCACCAGCGCGCCGGAGTCCGCGGAGGTGACGAAGAAAAGCATGCCCACCAGCAGCGAAAGAGCCACCATGACGGAGCCGTACGGGAGGGCGTCGAGAAGCACGAAAAAGCCCTGCTGCGGATTGTCGTTGGTGAGAAGGCCGAATTCCGTATCGCCGCCCATCACCCTGTCCAGGGCGGTATTGCCAAAGATCGAGGCCCACAGCGCGGTAAAGGTGAAGGGCACAACCAGGGTGCCCACGATGAACTGGCGCAGCGTCCGGCCGCGAGAGATACGCGCCAAGAAGAGCCCCACGAAGGGCGCCCATGCCACCCACCATGCCCAGAAGAACAGGGTCCACGTTTGCATCCACTCCCCAGTCTGCGCGGGCGTAGTGGAATAGGCAAAGGAGGAAAAAGTCCAGCTAGGAAGCTTAGTGAGGTAATCGCCAATGTTTTGCATCATGGCGTCGAAAAGAAAGGCCGTCTTGCCCGTGACCAACACGTAGACCATGAGCAGCAGAGCAAGATAGACGTTGATCTCGGAAATACGCTTGATGCCCTTATCCACCCCAGCGACCGCCGAGACGGTCGCAGCGAGGATGGCCACGACCACCAGACCAATCTGGGCAGCGTGCCCCTCGGGGATCCCGAAGAGGAACTGCAGTCCGAAGTTCAACTGCACCACACCGATACCGAGGGAGGCCGCCACACCAAATACTGTGCCGAGCATCGCGGCGATATCCACTGCGTCTCCTACGGGCCCGTGTACCCGCTTGCCCAGAATCGGATACAGGGCGGAGCGAATCGCCAAAGGCATATTGAGCCGGTAGGCGTAGTAGCCGAAGGCCATGCCGAGCAGCGCGTAGAGCGCCCAACCAGACATGCCGTAGTGGAAGAAGGTCCACACCACCGCATCGCGGGCGGCGGCCGCAGTTTCTCCCTCTCCCTCGGGTGGGCCGTAGTACTGGTTAATGGGCTCCGCCACAGAGTAGAACATCAATCCGATGCCAATACCGGCCGCAAACAGCATCGCGGACCAAGAAAAGAGCGAGTACTGCGGCCGAGCATGGTCCGGGCCAAGTTTGATGGACCCAGCCCGCGAACAGGCGATGAAAAGCATAAATATCAGGGCGGCCGCCACGGTAAGAATGAGGAACCAGCCGAAATTAGAGGTGATCCAGCCGGTGACGGTGTTCAGTGTGGATTCCGCAGAATCCTTATTCACCAATCCCCAGATGGACACCAAGATCACACCGATACCGGAGGTGATGAACACCGCCCAGTTGGGTTTCGGTGGCCGGCCGTTGTTGTCAAAGGTGCCCGCCCTATAGGTGCCCACGATGGCGCGGCGATTCGTCGGCTCCTCGTGCGGCTGGCTGGTCTGCTTATACGTCCTAGGGGTATTGCTCGAAGACATCTCGCAACTCTCGTTATCGATAGCGTTGATCTCGTGCACGCACACACCCGCACTGGCGCCGCGAGACCCCGCCCCGCCTAGCGACACAGGAGCACGCGCCACCTCCGCGCGACGCCGCAGAGTACTCTCCGGTGCGCCGCTGCTGCGGGCGTATGGCGAATAACAGTGTAGACCCCGCCGCCGGCATCAGGTCGAGAGGGCAATATTATCGTCGCAGCACACCTCGCATGCTAAGGATTCAGCTCCGCGAGAAATGCGCGATCAGCGGCGCTGAGTTCTACGTGCTCGAGCAGATCGGGGCGACGCTCCGCGGTGCGCTGCAGCGCCTGCTCCCGTCGCCATCTCTCCACCCGAGCATGATCTCCGGAAAACAGCACCTCGGGAACATCGAGTCCCCGCCAGCTCCGGGGCTTGGTGTAGCTCGGCCCTTCCAGCAGGCCGGTGGAGAAGGAATCATCCTCATGGCTGTTCTTATTACCCAGCACCCCAGGGATCAGTCGCACAATCGCCTCCGCCATCACGAGCACCGCCACTTCCCCACCGACCAGCACATAATCGCCGATGGAGACTTCCTCTACCCGATAGCGCTGGCGGGCATCCTCCACCACCCGCTGATCGATGCCTTCATAGCGGCCGCAGGCGAAAACGATATGCCTTTCCCTCGACCAGCGCTCGGCATCGGCTTGCTGAAAAGGCCGCCCTGCCGGGGTGGGCACGATGAGCAGGGGCCGCTGCTCCGCCACTGTCTCATACTCCTGCTCCACCACGGCTGGCCCACGCACATGCCGCTGCGCTGAACTGAGCAGCTCTACCTCGGCGGCGGGGCCGGTACCAGCGGCGACATCATCGAGCGCAGGCCCCCACACCTCCGGTTTCATCACCATGCCGGGGCCGCCACCATAGGGGGAATCATCCACCGCCTTGTGGTTGCCGCTGGCCCACTGCCGCAGATCGTGCACCCCCACCTGCACGATGTCGTGCTCAATCGCTTTGCCAATCAGGGCGTGGCGGAGCGGCTCCACATAGCCAGGGAAAATGCTGAGAACATCAAGACGCATCAGAGATCCAACAACCCTTCCGGCGGGGTCAGCGTGATGTTTCCGCCCTCAAGATCTACCTCGGGCACGATCGCCTCGACGAAGGGCACGAGGCTTTCGCCGCCGTTGCTGAGTTGAATGTTCAGCAGGTTATGGGCCACACCGCGCTCGACGCTAAGCACCTCGCCGATGTGTGCGCCATCGACGTACACTCGCAAGCCTTCGAGCTCGTGATCGTAGAAGCCCTCGTCCTCGTCCTCCTCGCGGGGGTCGGCGAAAAATCGCATGCCCCGCAGACTCTCGGCTGCGGTGCGATCAGCGATCTCCTCGAACTTCACCAGCAGCCGCCCCTTATGCACTCGTGCCGCGGCGATGGTGAGCTCAAGGGTTTTTCCAGTTTGCTTCCCCTCGAGCACCTCGCCGATGGCGAAGCGTTCCTCGGGGACATCGGTGGTGGGGTCAATGATCACTTCTCCCTTAATGCCGTGGGATTTGATCACGCGCCCAATCTGCAGCTTCTCATCCATGATTGTGTAGTTTAAAGCCCTTTCTGCCGTGGGTGAACTAGCGCCCGTACACGCCCTGCGCTGGCGGTGTCCGCGCATGAGAAAACCGCACCACGCTTCCCTTGTGCACAATGTGCGGGGCGCGGTGCGGTTGGCGTCGATAAGCGCGCAGAGTTTACTCTGCAGCCTCCTCAGCCTCAGCCTCCTTGGCAGCCTCTTCCTCAGCCTTCTTCTTGGCCTCGGCCTCAGCGGCGTCCTTCTCTTCCTTGGCCTTGCGCTTCTTCTCGGTGATGGCCTCAGCGGTCGGGCCGTTGTTGGCCTCGGAGAGGGCCTCGTTGAATAGCTCCAGCTTGGACTTCTTCTCCGGGGCAACCTTCAGGGTTCCCTCGGCGCCCTCGATGCCCTTGAACTTCTGCCAGTCACCGGTGACCTTCAGCAGAGCGAGAACCGGCTCGGTCGGCTGAGCGCCCACGCCCAACCAGTACTGAGCGCGCTCGGAATCGATGCGGATGACCGAAGGGTCCTCCTTGGGGTGGTAGATACCGATGTTCTCGATGACCTTGCCGTTGCGGCGGGTACGAGCATCAGCCACAACCACGCGGTACTGCGGGGTGCGGATCTTACCGATGCGGGCGAGCTTAATCTTGACAGCCATGTATGGCTCCTTTTCTTCTTGTCACTTAGGCAGTACAGACGCGCCTACCACATGTAGTGGGCGCCGGTTCAACCCTTGGATTTACCTGCGGGTGACACCGTGGGGTCGCCAGGCGAGACGTACTCGGGGACTGGCAGTTACCGCAGACAACTCGAAGAATACTACCTGAGCCCCTAGACAGACACAACCCGCTCCCAAGCACCTCTCCTCTCCACCCGCGGCTCCACAGCGCTCGTGTCTTTTCGTCAAACGCGCCCGCGGTCGGTAGGCTAAACAGTCGATATCAGCCCCTGCCACAGGCTTAGACCTTGTCACTGTATATTTTTTCGGTCTGCTTAAGCTGGGCGGAAAAGACGAGCATCTAAGGAGTCGAGTTCACCCAGTGTCTGAAAGCAATGCGCTGAAATCGGTGTCATATCGCTACGACCTCGACGGTTTGCGCGGTGTCGCCATCGCCTTTGTGGTGATCTTCCACGTGTTCGTCGGCCGTGTCTCCGGCGGCGTCGACGTCTTCCTGCTGCTATCCGGCTACTTCTTTCTCGGCTCGCAGCTGCGCTACGCCGAGCGGATGCGAGCCTCCCTCAATCCATGGTGGCCACTCTGGCGCACCATCCGCAGATTGGTGCCGGCACTGGTGGTGGTGCTCTTCTCGGTGGCGGCCCTAGTGTGGTGGATGGTGCCCTCGCTGAAGGAGGGCACGCTGGTCAAGCAACTGCTCGCCAGCC
The DNA here is from genome assembly GCF_008930935.1 of Corynebacterium sp. 11A. Taxonomy (NCBI): domain Bacteria; kingdom Bacillati; phylum Actinomycetota; class Actinomycetes; order Mycobacteriales; family Corynebacteriaceae; genus Corynebacterium; species Corynebacterium sp. 11A. The sequence goes on along the minus strand of NZ_PQMR01000001.1, from coordinate 248,421 downwards.
TGCTGTACTACCAAAACTGGGAGCTGGCCAGCCAAGACGCCGACTATAACGTGGCCTCGGATAGCGTCAGCCCGCTGCAACATTTGTGGTCCATGTCCGTGCAGGGCCAATTCTATGTGGCCGCCATCCTGCTCTCGCTGGGCCTGCTGGCGCTCCTGCGCCTGCTGCGCTTGCGCCGCACCCGGGTATCCACGGTGGCGGGACCCATCCTCATTCTCATCACCCTGACCTCCTTTATTTATGCGTGCATTCTGCACAACCAGGATCAGGGGCTTAACTACTACTCCACCTTCTCCCGCGCCTGGGAGCTCACCCTCGGCGCCGTCCTGGCTATCTATGGGCACAGGATTCAGCTGAATGAGAAGCTGCGCTCCGCCCTAGCGGTACTGGGCTTGCTCATGGTGCTCAGCACCGGCCTGCTTTTTGACGGCGCGCAGGTCTTCCCCGGCCCATGGACGCTCTACCCTCTCGGCGGTGCGGTGTTCATTATCCTTGGCTCCGGCCCGGTATCGACTCTGCTCAGCCGCCGCAGCATGCGCTGGCTCGGCGATATCGCCTATTCCCTTTATCTCTGGCACTGGCCGCTGTTGATCCTCTCGGTGATCTACTTCGACCTCACCGAGCCCAGCATCGTGCTGGGCGTGGCAGTCATCGCCATCTCCGTGGTGCTGGCCCATCTCACCTACACCCTCGTGGAAAAGCCGTTGCGCCAGCACCGCTCCCGTCCGATGAATGATGAGTATGTGGCGTGGAGCGCCTTCCAAGCGATGCAGAATAATTCTGCGGCGCGACTGCGGGGGCTGGGCGGCGCCAGCGTGGCCACCGTGTTCATCCTCCTGCTGTCCATGGCACCGGCCTATAACCAGCAGCTCAGTAAGGCCGAGGAGGAGACCCTGGACCCGCAGCTCTATCCCGGGGCGCTGGCACTCAGCGGGGCGACTGTGCCGCAGGATGTGGACCCACAGCCGGATCCGGAGCTGATTGGTGATCTCTACCCACAGATCGGCTGGGATCGCTGCATGGCCTTTTCTTCCCAGCCCCCGGCCTACTTCCCCACCACCGCCTCCAATCCCGATGGGGAGGATGGGCCCTGTGCCTATGGCGAATTGGATAACTTCAGCAAAACCATCTACTTGGTGGGCGGCAGCCACGCCGAGCAATACTCATCGGCACTCATCGACATTGCCAAGGAAGAGGGGTGGCGGATCATCCCGCAGCTGCGCCAGGGCTGCCCGCTCTTTTTACAATACGAGGGCGAATACGGCCCGGAGGATACGTGCGCCCGCTATAACCACAAGTCCTTGGATCTGCTGCTGGCAGCCCAGCCGGATCTGGTGCTCTCCACCTCCACCCGCCCGCAGTTCTTGAGCGGCGAGGGCCCCGACCATGTGCCCTTTGATTATGAGCGGGTGTGGGAGCTGCTGGACGAGGCCGGTATCCCCTTCTTGGGCCTGCGCGATAATCCCTGGGGCTGGAATGAAGACGGTTCGCCCTTCAACCGCACCCAGTGCATGGCCCAGGGCAATAGCGCTGAAGAGTGCGGCGTGGACCGAGACCTCGTCTACGCGGACGAAGATCCCGCCAAGGAGATCCTGGACGGCTTCGACAATATGCGCTCGGTGGATACCGCTGATTGGTTCTGCGAGGAGGACTTCTGCCCGCCGGTGATCGGCAATGTCTACGTCTACCGCGACCGCAACCACATCTCGGAGGCCTATGCCTACACCCTGAAAGAGAAGCTGCGGGCCGAGCTGAAAAAGATGTTTGCCGATATCGACCCCGACAAGCTCGGCGATCCGGACGCCGCCCCCACCACCACCTTCTTCGATGAAAACGATCCGGTGAACATGCGCTAGGCGCCCTCGCCCTGGGCGCGACGGGCACACAGACAGCATCAGGCGGCCTGCACTCCTCCTCAAGGGAAGTCCAGGCCGCCTGTGAGTTATCGGGCCGCAGCGGCGCGGCAGCCGAGCTAACTACTTGCCTTTACCGAAGTCCAGCTTGCTCAGGTCGATATCTTCCATGCCCTTCGGCATCTTCGGCATACCGGGGAAGCCGCCGCCCATGCCGCCCATCTGCTGCTGTAGCTTCTCCAATTCCTCTGGGGAGGGCATGCCGCCACCCATTCCGGGCATTGCGCCCCGCTTCGGCCCGCGGTTTTTGCCCTTGTTGGTGCGCTTGCCCTTCTTATTCTTGCGCCCCTTCGGCTTCTTCTTCGTGGCCGAGCGGCCGCCGCCCATGCCCGGCATGCCGAATTGGCCGGCCATCTTGCTCATCATCTTCTTCGCCTCAAAGAAGCGCTCCACCAGCTGGTTCACTTCCGAAACGGCCACACCGGAGCCCGTGGCGATGCGCTTGCGGCGGGAGGCGTTGAGGATCTTTGGGTCCTCGCGCTCGGCGGGGGTCATGCCGCGGATGATGGCCTGGATTCGGTCAAGCTGCTTCTCATCCACCATGTCGGCCATCTGCGACATCTGGGAACCACCGGGCAGCATCTTGAGGATGTTGCCGATCGGCCCCATGCGGCGGATCCTGAGCATCTGATCGAGGAAGTCCTCTAGGGTGAGCTCTCCGGTGCCCAGCTTGGAGGCGGTTTTCATCGCCTCTTCCTGGTCCAGCTTCTGCTCGGCCTGCTCGATCAAGGAGAGCATATCGCCCATGCCGAGGATGCGGCTGGCCATGCGCTCCGGGTGGAAGACATCGAAATCTTCGAGCTTCTCGCCGGAGGAGGCGAACATAATCGGCTTGCCGGTGACCTCACGGATCGACAGCGCCGCACCACCGCGGGCATCGCCGTCCAGCTTGGTCAGCACCACGCCGGTGAAGTCCACGCCATCGCGGAAGGCCTCGGCGGTATGCACCGCATCCTGACCAATCATGGCGTCGATGACGAAGAGCACTTCGTCTGGGTTCACGGCATCGCGAATATTGCGGGCCTGCGTCATCAGCGTCTCGTCGATACCGAGACGACCAGCGGTATCCACGATCACGATGTCGTGCTGAGCTCGCTTGGCCTCAGCGATACCTTGGCGGGCTACCTCCACGGGGTCGCCATGGGAGGTGCCCATCTCGTGCTCGCTGCCGAGGGCGGTGCCGGGATCGGGGGCGAAGGTGGGCACACCGGCGCGCTCACCAACGATTTGCAGCTGCTGCACGGCGCCGGGGCGCTGCAGATCGCAGGCCACCAGCATGGGGGTGTGCCCCTGTCCGGCGAGGTGCTTGGCCAGCTTACCGGCCAGGGTGGTTTTACCAGCACCCTGCAGACCGGCGAGCATGATCACCGTGGGCGGGTTCTTGGCCAAGTTCAGCCGGCGAGTCTCCCCACCGAGAATGTCAACGAGTTCCTCGTTGACGATCTTGATCACTTGCTGCGCTGGGTTGAGCGCCTTAGAAACCTCCGCGCCGGTTGCCCGGGACTTGATGCGCTTGATAAAGCCGCGTACCACACTCAGCGAGACGTCCGCCTCGAGCAGCGCCAGCCGGATCTCGCGGGCGGTGGCATTAATATCAGCTTCAGTGAGCTTGCCTTTGCCGCGTAGATCCTTAAGCGCCCCTGTGAGCCGGTCTGATAGTGATTCAAACACGAAAAGTTTCTCCCCTAGATGTACGTCTTGTCTCGCTATACATTACCTATACCGGCTTTATGCTAGCCGTTGAGCAGGCAGCGCGTCACGTCACGTTCGATCTGCGCGGAGTCATACTCGCCGGCGAGACAAAACTGGGCAATGCAGGTAGCACCGGGCCGGCGCAGGCTCAGCCACTCCACCTCGGGCAGCACGCTCAATAGCGTCCCGAGAATGCCGTGCACATCGGGCGCGCGCACCTCCACGGTGCGGCCATACCAATAGGTGGCCACCATGGAGGTGTGCACCTGCGGCGGGGTGGTGTGTACTCCCGACTTATAGGACTGCACAAAATGCTGAATGTCGAGTTCCGCGCCGAAACGCGGTCGCGCCTTGAGGGCCACGCAGTCGCCATTGACGCCGGCTTTGCGCAGCCGCAGGCCGCTGGCATGAACGGTGGCCAACAGCGTCATCAGCTGGGCGCGGTTCGGAATACGCGCCAGGATCCGGTAGTGCGCGCCTCGGCGCACTACCTCGATGGTCTCTACCTGCTCAATCTGCGGCGGCTGCGGCACAACACAGGTGAGCATCCGCTCGGCATTGCGCACGAGAATGTCCATGCCATAGGCCAGCGTGGAGCTATATACCCCCGGCCCAGTGCCGCGCGCATCTGCCTTGGTCAACAGCGCCAAAAGGTTGAGGATGAGCTGATCGTAGTGCACCGCATCGAGCAGCTTATCGACGCTATCCTCGCTACTCACATCCGTGGTGGTGGCCAATTCCGCGAGGGTGGTGTGCTCGAGTACCAAGGTGCGCAGCACCTCCACATCGGCCGCGGCGAAACCCATGCGCTGGGCTTGTGCCACCACCATCTCCGCGCCCACGATGGCGTGCGGCCGGCCGCAGCGCTTGCCCATGTCGTGGAAGAGCGCGGCCAGAAGCAGCAGGTCTGGGCGTGCCGCCGCGATGGTTTCGCTGGCGCAGTTTTCCACCACGGCTATGGAGTGGCGGTCGATGGTGTGAATATGCGTGGGTTCTTTGGGCATGAGCCCCCGCACTCTCTCCCACTCCGGCACGAGCGGGCTGAATAATCCAAAGCGGTCCATCGACCGCACCACCTCGAGGGTGTGCTCGGGACTGGAGAGGACGGTAAAAAAGTCCTCGACTGAGGGCTTTGGCCACGGCTCCGGCAGCGGCGGGCAAGTGCGCAGCGAGGACCACACGGCCGTGGACACCCGCAGCCCGTGGCGGGCGGCTGCAGCAGCAACGCGCAGCGGCAGGCCCGGATCCTCGAAGTTAGTATCGCGCGCCAAGGACACGTGATCGCCTTGGGCAAAAACATCTAAGTCCACCGGCTGGCGGCGGCTGCGGGTCAGCGGGACGCGGGTGATCACATCGCGGGCGCTATCGAGGGCCCGCGTCAGGGCCACATCCACGTTGTGGGCGGCCTCGGCGATGGCGCTGGACAGCTCATAACGATCGGTAAAGCCGAGCTTATCGGCCACGTCCACGGCGAACTCGGGGTCGAGGACATCGCGATGCCGACGGGCGGCGGTGTGCAGCAGCGTGCGGGCGTCGATAAGCAAACGGCGCTCGCGGGAAAGATCGGGGGCGTCCACGAGATTGCCGAGGGCGAGCGCGCGCAGCAACTCAATATCGCGCAGCCCGCCGTGCCCGTTTTTCAGATCCGGCCGAGTCATGGACACGCACGAGCCCGAGCGCCGCCAGCGCTTAATGGCCTCATCGGCGATGTGGTCGAATTTGCGCGGCAGCACTTGCCGCCAACGGTGCCGCACCGCGCGGATGGTGAAGGCGCTGAGCTCCTCATCGCCGCTGACATGGCATAGATCCAGCAAGGCGAGGCTGGCGCTGGGTTCGGTGGCCAGCACCGAGAGGCAGTCGGCGGTGGTGCGCACGCTGTGGTCAAGGGCGATGCGCGAATTCCAAATGGGATACCACACCTCGGAAAGATCGCCGTCGAAATCATCGGGAATGAGCAGCACCAGATCGAGATCGGAATGCGGCGTCATTTCTCCGCGCGCGAAAGAACCGGTGGCCGCGAGAGCACATCCTGGGGGCACCTGCACCGTGGCTACCGTCTGGTGCACGAAATCGAGGGTGTCGCTGCGGAACACAGCGGCGGTATGGGAGAGCTTCATAGTCATCAGCATAAAAACAGCCCCCGGTACCCAACACATGTGGGCCCGGAGGCTAGAGAAAATAGCGGCGTAAATTTACAGGGCGTCGGAGCCGCGCTCGCCGGTACGCACGCGCACGAGCTGGTCGATCGGACTCACCCAGATTTTGCCGTCGCCGATCTTGCCAGTGCGGGCGGCCCCGGCGATGGTATCGAGAACCTCATCGAGCTGGGAATCGTCCACGATGGTCTCGATTTTGATCTTCGGCACGAAGTCGATGGCATATTCGGCGCCACGGTAGACCTCAGAGTGGCCCTTTTGCTGGCCGTAGCCCTGGGTTTCGGTCACGGTCATGCCCAGCACGCCGATCTGGGAGAGGGCTTCTTTAATGTCGTTGAGAGTAAAAGGCTTAACGATGGCGGTAACAAGCTTCATGGGACAGTCACTCCTTGGAGATAGCGGTATCGGTGTCTGCGCCGAGCTGCGATCGATAGGACTCGTATGAGATCGATGCGCTCCGCGCCTTCGCCGTGCACGCGGCGCCAGCGCCGCGTGAATAGGTTGTACCTACGAAGTGTAGTTATTTCTCATGGTCTGCGTCGGCGGCACCGGACTCGCGATGAACTCCGGTGCCACCCACCGGGACTGCGCTAGAAGCGCATCGAGGAGGTCTCGTAGGCGGTCTCGCCGTGGATGCGGTAGTCGATTCCGCTTTCCTCATCGGTTTCTTCGATGCGCCAGCCCATGGTGCTGCGGATAATCAGGGCCATGACCACGGTGACCGCGGCGGAGACAACCATGGCCGCGAGTGCCACCGCGAACTGCACCACCAGCAGTGCGAAGCCATCGCTACCGCCGCCGTAGAAGATGCCGATGGTGGTATCCAGCAGCGCCAGGCCGATGGTGCCCCACAGGCCAGCAACCAGGTGCACACCCACCACATCGAGGGTGTCATCGAGGCCGAAGCGGTATTTCCAGCTCACTGCCCACGCTGCGAGTCCACCGCCAACGGCGCCGAGAACGAGGGAGCCCACTGGGTCGAGAGCACCGGCGGCCGGGGTGATCGCCACCAGGCCTGCCACCACGCCCGAGGCCGCACCGAGGGAGGTCATGTGGTGATCGCGGAAGCGCTCCACTACCAGCCAGCCGATAATTCCGGCGGCGGCTGCGGCGGCGGTATTCATCCATGCCAGACCCGCTAGGCCATCGGCGGCGAAGGCGGAACCGGCGTTGAAGCCGCACCAGCCGAACCAAAGCAGACCGGAGCCGATCATCACCATGGGCAGGTTGTGCGGGCGGTGCACGTGGCGCGGGAAGCCCCGACGGCGTCCACTCACCACGGCCAGCACCAGCGCCGCGGTGCCCGCGGCAATGTGCACCACGGTGCCGCCGGCGAAGTCCACCGGTCCAATGAGGGCGTCCTCGCCCTCGGAGCCGAACAACCATCCAGCAATGGAGTGGGAGGATTCGGAGAGCAATCCGCCGCCCCACACCATGTGCGCCAGCGGGAAATAGGCAAAGGTGACCCACAGGCCGGCAAAGACCAGCCAGGAAGAGAACTTCACGCGCTCCGCGATGGCACCACTGATAAGGGCCACGGAGATCACGGCGAAGGTCACCTGGAAGGCGACGTCGATAATCGCCGGGTACCCGGCTTCACTCATCACGTAGTCGCCGGCGCCATCGGTCATCACATTGCGCAGGCCGAAGTCCGTGAAGGGATCGGCCACAATGCCGGCGAGGTCCTTGCCGCCATAGGACATGGACCATCCATAAAGAATGAAGATGGGGATGACGACCCCCATCGCCCCAAAGGACATCATCATCGTGTTCAGTACGGACTTCTGGCGGGACATTCCGCCGTAGAACATGCTGAGTGCGGGAGTCATAAGCAACACCAAGGAAGCGGACATGAGCATCCAGCTTGCGTTTCCCTCCATGTTTTCTTCCTTTCTTGCTGCTGTGTCTCGTTATCGTCGGGTATCTATCACCAACAAAAAATAACTATAGACCAATAGAAAAATAAATTCTATTGGCCTATAGAAAGCGGCACCCCCTCATAAGAAAACCGCCCCTATCTGCACAGATAGGAGGCGGTAATCATGCGGTCACGGGGGTAGCTCTAGCCCAAGAGTGCGTCGACGAAACTTTCCGGCTCGAAGGGCGCAAGATCGTCTGCTCCCTCGCCCAAGCCGACGAGCTTCACGGGCACACCCAGCTCTTCCTGAACTTGGAACACGATACCGCCCTTGGCGGTGCCGTCGAGCTTGGTGAGCACCACACCGGAGATGTCCACAACATCGCGGAAGGTGCGCGCCTGAATCAGCCCGTTCTGGCCCACGGTGGCATCCAGCACCAGCAGCACCTCGTCCACCTCGGCCTTCTTCTCTACGACGCGCTTGACCTTGCCCAGCTGATCCATCAGGCCCTGCGAGGTGTGCAAACGCCCGGCGGTATCGATGAGCACCACATCGGCGTGCTGCTCGATGCCCTGTGCTACGGCGTCGAAGGCCACCGATGCCGGATCGGCGCCTTCCTTGCCGCGCACGGTGGTCGCACCCACCCGAGTACCCCATGTATCCAGCTGGTCGGCGGCGGCCGCACGGAAGGTATCGGCGGCGCCCAGCACCACGTCGTGGCCCATAGACACCAGCACGCGCGCCAGCTTGCCGGTGGTGGTGGTTTTACCGGTGCCATTAACACCCACCACCAGCACCACGGCCGGCTTGCCCTCATTGGGGATGGCGCGAATGGAGCGATCGAGCTCCGGCTGGCAGGCCTCAATGAGGGTCTCGCGCAGCATGGCCCGTGCCTCCTGCTCGCTGGACACACCGCGGGCGGCGATCTTCTCACGCAGATCATCCACGATCTTCATCGTCGCCGTGGAACCGAGATCAGCCATAATCAGCGTGTCCTCGATCTCCTCCCAGGCATCCTCATCCAGATCGCCGGCGGAGAGAATACCCAGCACAGACTGGCCGATCACATTCTGCGAACGCGACAAGCGTCCACGGAGCTTGCCTAAACGCCCCTCGGCGGGTGCGATGTCCTCGCGCTCGACCTCGGCCGGCTCGGGCTCCACCACGGCGGTATCGGACTCCTCCTCCGCCGCCGCAGCAGCAGGCTTATCGACGCCCTCTTGCTGCTCAGTATCGTCCTCGGCAGCAGTCTCGCCCTCGGAAACGACCGGCTGCTCATAGCTCTCGGACGACGCGGACTGGGTCAGCGGCGCCGGCCCGTCACTGACGCTGCGGGCCTGATCCTCCACCTCGGTCGGGGCGTCCTCGACCGGGGCTGGCGCAGGCTGCTCGGTGGCCTTTTCGGCCTCCACCCGATCGATCTCGGCGTCCTCGACGGAACTGATCTGCTCCGCAGCGGCGGTGGGCTCGGACTCGGCCGGGGTCTCGGCCTCGGACTCGGTGGGACGCGGCGGCTGCGCCACGGCGTCCTGCTCTACCCGATCAACCTCGCCCTCCTCGACGGAGCTGATCTGCTCCTCCGCTGCGGTGGGCTCGCTAGGCTCCGCTACAGGCTCCGGTGCCGGCTTCTCCACTGCGGTGGGCTCGGGCTGCGGGGTGTCCTGCGGGGTCGTGGAGGGTTGTGGGCTGTCGAGGCGCTGGCCGTCGAGAAGCTCGGGCTCCTTCTTCTTCGGGGTAGAACCGCTACCGGCGGCGGGGGCGAAGTTAAAGCCGCCCTGCGCCTGATAGTTACCGGATTTCTCCTCGCGGGTGAGCTCCTTGGTCTCCTCCTCTTTCTCGAAGGAGACAGTCTTGGCCTGCTTGCGCTTCAAGCCGATCACAATGACCGCGATCAGCAGCAGCAGAATGACAACAACCGCCGCAATAATATAAGTGGTATTCATAGCGTCAATCCTCACTAGTGGGTCTTCATTGGGATATCCCCGTCCACGTTAGTATCTCTAGCTCGCTAGCGATGGATACTTTTCCGCCAGCACCATCGCCTCGCTCGAGACCACGTCGCCGGTCACCAGATCCGGCACCACGGTGGCCATCTCGGCCCAGCCCGGGCCCACCTCATCCAATAGCTTGGACTTGCCCAGCATGTCGTGGGCATGCATACGCGCCGCGAGAGCGAAAATCATGGACACCACCGGCGCTAGCGCCCACAGATCCTGCGGGTTATCGGTATCCACGCCATCCAACTTGTCGAAGCGGATACGTGCCGAGTTATAGAGCCGGCGCTGCGCGCCCTTGATCCCGCGCATCAGCGTCAAGGCCGGCTTGATCAGCTTGTGCCGCACCAAGATCTCAGAGAGCTGCTCGCGGTGCTTGAAGGTTTCAAATACCGCCATCAATCGCGTGGAATCCGCCATCATCGGCCCCGGCACGATCTCCGCCTGGGAGAAGAACATCTCCAGCAGCATCTCCTGCTGCGCCGGATCCATGTGCGCGATCTGCACCGTCGAACGGTCAATGCAGGCGGTGTCCAAGGTGGCGTCGCGGCCGGTGCTCAGCGTCTCCACCAAGCGCTTGCCAGCGGCGTCCTCCAGCTGCTTCATCACGGCCCGCAGCCGCTGGCGAGTCTCGGGGCTTATGGACTCTTCCTCGAGGGCTGCGGCCAGCTCCGGCAGCCCAGCCAGGGTGCTGAGCACACCGATCCAGGCATTGCGGTGAATCTCCGTGGCGTCCACGGTGGCCTCGGCTCCCTCGTGGGTGCCGGACATCGGGGTGGCCACCAGCCCGGAGGAGACTACGCAGCCCGGCTGCAACTCGCTGGGCACCAGCGAGGAGGCCAGCCCTGACAGGGCCTGCTGCGGGTGGGTACGCACCACCGCGGTGATGGCACGCCGCATCGGGGTATCGGCCCTATCCTCGGAGGCGAGGAAGTCCCAGAGCATCGGCATAATCGCGGGATCGTCGGGAGCGGAGTCGGACTCGCCGGCGAGAAACGCGGAGAACTCGGTAAAGCCCGCCGAGCCACTGCGATAGTAGCCCTCTTGGGCGATGGTCGATGCCGTTTCTGCGGGAGTGCGCGCGGGACGCTGCACGCTATAGGGATCAGAGGAAAAGAGCTGAATGGCCAGATCGCCAGCGCCCCGATAGGCCTCCGGCAGCGGGGTCTGGGCGCTGATCTCGTCGATCGTGTTCGCCAGCGCCCAGGGGGCCGTCAACGGCCAGATCCAGGCGCCCACGCGGTGATCGCTCGGCAGATCGCTGCAGTGCAGGGTGTCGTCGACAAGCTCCACCCCGGAGGTCAAGGGAGCAGGGTTGATATCGGCGAGGCCGACGGAGACCTTCCGATTCACGGCCTTGTCTACCCACTCCAGATCCATGCGGCCGGCGGGCATGGCGTTCATCGAGCCCACAAGCCGCGACATATCCGCGGCGAAGGTGTAGTCATCGAGGCGCGTCATCTTCGCGGTGCGCAAGGGGGTGCCGTGGTTATTCCGCACGGAAATACTCGGCTGGCTCACGCCGCCGCCGGCGGGCACGCGCAGGCGCACCATGCCCTGCGGATCGAACTCGGCGGGTTGGACGCGGGCGCGGGTGGTGCGCCACGAAGCCGGTTGGGTCTGCAGCGGCAGCTCGAAAAGTAGCCGCGGCGGGGTATAGCGCAGCGGCAGCTGATCGCCTTCCTCAGTGGTGATAGCGAAATCCACACCCGCGGCATCAGCGGCCACCTCCACGCGGGAGGGCACCACATCAAAAGGTTTCTCGCCGTGGCTAATGCGCAGCGTCGCCGGAGACAACCCTCCTTGGGCGGGGATACGGAAAGTCAGGGACCCACCAGCTACCTCGCTCTGGGTGTGCAGTCCCTCCACCAGGGCGCACTCGTGACGGAAGGACTCATTGCGGGGACCGCGCAAACGGATGAGGTACTCCCCCACCCACGGCGACTCCCACGCGGAAGGATCAAAGATATCGAAGACGCCGCCCTCTGCGGGCACCTCCAGCGGCTCGGCTGGGGCCACCTCCATGCCTTCCTCGCCGATGCCGGCGAAGGCCGAGATGGTCAGATACCACGTTTCTGCCTGTCCCGACACCGTGGGCGGGAACTCAGCAAGCAACGATTCGGAGTGCACCGGCAGGCCGCTGGTGGTGCGCACGCAGGCGGCGGCCGGGGAGGGATCGCGGAAGATCACGCGCTGGCGGGCGTCCACGCAGCGCACATTCTGCTCGCCGGCGCCATCGCGGTCGATCTTCAGGCTCGCCGCATCGGAGGTATCCACGCGCACGCACTGCCACTTATCCCAGCCCTCAACAGCCACCGTGTCGATGATCGGCAGGTCGCGGCCGGTGACCACGTCCACCACTTGGGCGTCATTCGGGCACACGACGCACAGCTCGGGATAGTGCAAGGAGGCCTTGTCGGTGACATTCGCGCCCTTGGGGGTGAAGATCAGGGTGGGATCCTCTGAGTCGATCACCGGCACCACCCAGTTCAACTCGGTGGTGACATCGTGGATGGCGATCTCGCGGGTCTGGTGCTCCACCGCGATATCGAGCGCCTCAGAGTAGGGGCGCTGCTCGCCCCAGGGGCGTCCGGTGCGATAAACGGTGGTGGTTCCGTCGATAGACACCCGCCATTGAATCTCCTCATTCGGCTGGTTCACCACCTTTTGCTCCGGCAGGCGCAAGCACACCTTCCGGCGGGCGGCGTTCCACATGATGCGGGGGCGCAACTCGCGAGTGCCCACGCCCACGGCGTGCTGACGGTCCTCGGTGCCCACGGGCCGCTCGCGCAGCTCGGCGATCACATGCTCCGCCACTGGCTGCACCATGGCCGGGCTCGGCCACTCGTCACGACGCACCCGCCATGTCGCCCCCTGGGAGGCGGCGAACTGACGGAAGGTCTCCACCGACTGCAGCACCTCCGCAAGCAGCTCGGGGGCGGCTTGGGCTACCGCAGCCGTGACGGGAAGCTCCTCCGTCTCCGCCAAGAAGGCCACGTCTACCTCGCCGTTCTGGGCGTCGAGCAGCTCGAGCAGTCCGGGGATCTCGGCGGCAGTCACGCCGATGTGGGCGGCAAGCACCAGCACCGGAGTCTCCGCCATGCCCTCGGGTACGGTGGTCTCGGTGGCTGCGATTACCCGGCGCGCCGCACTATCGGCGGCGGCCACCATGTCCTCGGTGGTGGGCAGCGCCATGCCGGAGAGGTATTCGATGAAGAAGCTCTCGGCGTCAATCATCGTGGAGGCCCGGTTGAGCAGGGTGGCCAGCGCGAGGTTCGGCGAGGAGACCATGAGCTCCTCCAGCTGGGCGCCGTCGGCGAGCTGCCGCGATAGAAACGCCCCATAGAAGCGCTCGATGCGCTCGAGTGCATCCGAGCTCAGTTCCCGGAGGGGAAAGGTGGGGGTGTGTTCGAACTCCTGCTTGAGTTCCAGCTCGGTGCGGAAGGCCCACCCGAGTAGAAATTCCGTGGAGGAGGAATCGGCGGCTGTGTTGGTTCTGCTACCGGCGCCGGTGCTCATAAGTTGGTGTGGTCCCCTTCTACTGCTTGATCACATACTGTGCGGTACTCGACGCAGCGCGTGGCATGCCTGCGCTAAGAGTCTTAGCGTAGTCCACGTGCCGCGCCAGTTCACCACGACTCCCGATTGCCGGTGCGGGCACGCCCCGAGGCGCTAGGTTGCGGGCTCGCCCACGGCCGGATCGACACTGCGGGGCTCGCTGTGCGGGCTCATGCGCTGCGAGAGCACCTGGGTGACGCCATCGCCGCGCATGGTCACTCCGTAGAGCACGTTGGCGATGTCCATGGTGGGTTTTTGGTGGGTGATCACGATCAGCTGCGAGGTTTCGCGGAGATCCTCGAACAGCGCGATGAGGCGCCGCAGGTTGACGTCGTCAAGCGCCGCCTCGACCTCGTCCATGACATAAAACGGCGAGGGTCGGGCTTTGAAGATCGCGACGAGCAGCGCCACCGCGGTCAGCGATTTTTCGCCACCGGAGAGCAGCGAGAGTCGTTTCACGCGCTTGCCCGGCGGGCGGGCTTCCACGTCGATGCCGGTGCCGAGCATGTCGGAAGGGTCGGTGAGCAGCAGCCGCCCTTCGCCCCCAGGAAAGAGCGTGGCAAAGACCGTGGGGAATTCCTGCTCCACATCCCGCCACGCCTCGGTGAAGAGGGTGAGGATCTGATCGTCCACCGACTCGATCACATCCTCCAGATCCGCCCGGGCCTGCTCCACATCGGCCAGCTGGGAGCTGAGATAGTCATAGCGTTCCTCCAGCGCCTTGTACTCCTCGAGGGCCAAGGGGTTGACCTTGCCCAGGGCGGCCAGCTGCTTTTCTGCCTGCTTCAACTCACGGGTGGTGGCGGCACGATCAAAGCCCGGGCCGGGGGCGTGCTCGCTGCGCAGCGTCGCAGCATCCACCCCAGTCTGCTCGCTGAGCTTGACGACGCTTTCCTCCAGCCGCACCCGAGCGGTGGACAGCGCCATCTCCGCCTCGTGGCGGGCATCGCCAAGGCGGGAGGTTTTCTGGGTGGCCGCAGATAGCTCCTCGCGCGCCCGGCGGGCGCTGCTGACCACGGAGGCCTTGCGCTGCTCCAGCTCGTGGCGCTGAGTGGACACGGCTTCCCGTGCCGCCGCCACCCTGCCGCGCATCCGCTCACTTAGCTCCGCCACCACGGCGGCCAGGCGCGTCTCCTGCTTGCGCTTTTCCACCCGTGCCTCGTGCCGGGCGCGCTGCTGCTCGGCCTGCATCGCCTGCGACTTCAGTGCCGCGGCTCGGCCGAGGGCTGCGTTTTCGCGCTGCTCGAGCTGGCCCAGCCGCAGCCGTGCCTCGGTGTCCATGGAACGCAGCTGCTCCACATGCGCGGCCAGGTTGTCTTTCTCGGCGCTGGAGACCTCGGTGGGGCTGTCCTCATCCTCGGCCGAGGCCAACAGCTCGGAGACGGTGCGATAATCCTCGCGCGCCTGCTCGAGCTCCCTGCTAGCCCTATCGAGCCGCTCATAGAGGCTGGTGTGTTCCCGCTCCTGATTATCGGTGGCCTTGATCAGCCGATCGACCTCGGCGGCCTTGGTTTTATCCACCGCGTCGAACTCGCGCAGCGCGGCGGTGGTGGCGGCCACGTTCACGCGGGCATCCTCAGCGGCCTTCTTGGTGCCGCTGAGGGTGCCGGCCATATCCTCGCGGCGGCGCAGCAGAGTGGCCAAGGTGGCCTCAGTATCGCTGATCTGCTGGGCGATCTCCACGCTGGTGGAGCCCACAGCCTCTGCATCGCCGCTGCCGCTATCGGTGATGAGCCAGCCATGCCCCAGCACCGCCCCAGCAGGGGTAACGGCGCGGAGCCGCGGATCGGCTTCCACCAGCTCCCGGCCAGCGGCGATATCGGGCACGATCACCACATCCACCAGCATCCGCGTCAGTGCCGAGGACACCGCGGTGGATAGTTCCACCTCATCCAAGAGCCAGCGATACGCGCCGATATCGGTGTCAAGACGCCAGGGATCGGCCTCGCCGCTGGCGATAAACGCCGTGGCGGTGGTGTTCTCGGCGGCGAGCCGGGCCCGGAGCTGGGCATCGGGCAGCTCGCCCACGAGCGCCTCGGCGTGGCAGCCCAGTGCCGCCGCCAATGCCGGGGCGAGGGCGGTATCGACCCGCACGTGTTCGGCAAGCTGGCTATAGTCTGCGGCGACATCCGCGGACAGGGCGGCGCGGGGACGCTGCTGGCTTAAGACCTCCACCTTCGATTCCAGCCGGGAGATGGCCACGTCGAGTTCGCGGTGCTCGGCGCTGACCTCCTCGAGTCGCTGCTCGGCGGCGCGGGCCTCGGCCTGCGCCTGGCGGGAGTCCTCCACCAGAGGGGCGCGTTGCAGCGTGGTGTGCTGCAGTGCCTTCTTCGCCTGCGCGAGCTCCTTGTTCAGTTCGTCGAGGGAGCTGGCGGCCTGGCGTACCTGCTGTTCGCGTTCCTCCACGCGCCGCTCGGCGGCGGCGATGGCTTTGTGCGCACTATCGACGCGCTCGACCAGACGCGCTACCCCAGCCTGATGATCGGCGATGGCGGCGATGCGGGTGCGGTGTTCGCGTTCGGCGCGCTCGTAGTTCTCCCGTGCCGTGGCCAGCTCGCCGGAAATCTCCTCAAGTTGGGCGGCCGCCATTTCTTTGTCTTCGGAGAGCTCATAGGCTTCTTCCTCGGCCAGCTCGGCTTTCTCGCGTATCTGCGCGGCATCCGGGCCCTGATAGGCCTCCTCGGCGGCGCGGCTGGTGCGCTCCCTGGCGATGCGTAAGGTGGCGTCCACCCGCTCGGCGAGGGAGGACAGCTCGAACCATAGGTTCTGGGCCTGCTCGAGCTGCGGGGTCACCTCGTCCACCGCGGCGTCCCATTCAGCGGCGGCGGCCTGCACCTGCTCCAGATCTGCACGCGCTTGGGCGTGGCTATCAATAGCGCGGCGGTGGTGTACTTCCGCATCGGCGCAGGCGGCGTCCAAGCGGGTGATGGTATCGCCGGCCAACTGCAGCCGGTTGTGCCGTACCGTCGCCTGCACCGTGGCAGCCTTCTGCGCCGCCTCGGCCTGACGCGCCAACGGGCTGAGCTGCTTGCCCAGCTCCTCGGTGAGGTCGCGCAGGCGATCGAGGTTCGATTGCATACCTACCAGCTTGCGCTGCGCCTTTTCCTTGCGGCGGCGATGCTTGAGCACCCCAGCGGCCTCTTCGATATAGGAGCGGCGCTCCTCCGGGCGGGATTCGAGGATCTCGGCCAGCTTTCCCTGGCCGACGATAATGTGCATCTCTTTACCGATGCCGGAATCACTGAGCAGCTCTTGAATATCCATCAGCCGGGCGCGCGAGCCGTTGATCTCGTATTCGGAAGCGCCATCGCGGAACATCCGGCGGGTGATAGAGACCTCGGAGTAGTCGATGTCGAGGGCGCCATCGGAGTTATCAATCGTCAGCGTCACCTCGGCGCGCCCGAGGGGCTTGCGCCCGCCGGCGCCGGCGAAAATGACATCGTCCATCTTGCCGCCGCGCAGGCTTTTCGCGCCCTGCTCCCCCATCACCCAGGCCAGCGCATCCACCACATTGGATTTGCCGGACCCATTGGGCCCCACGACAGCACAAATGCCGGGCTCGAACTTCATGGTGGTGGCGCTGGCGAAGGACTTAAAGCCCTTCATAGTCAGCGACTTCAAATACACCTTGAATTCCTCCCGGCATGGCCCCAGTTCGCGCCCCTCGCTAGGCAGAGGCGCTGGGCTGCCCATCCACGAACTGCCCCGATAGGCAGCACGCGCATGGGCCAGCGTGCGATGATCACCGCACAGATTTTAGCGGGTGTGAAAACCGCTCGCCCCGCGCGGGTCGGTGTAGTGCGGGATCACCGTCTCCACTGAGCCGGGCCGGTGATGGCTGCTGGGCTGCTCGCTCAGCCGCTGCACCAGCTCCGCCACGGCCGTCTCCGTGCCTTCGGCAACCACGCAGACCCGGCCGTCCACTAAATTTTTCGCATACCCAGCGAGCCCGAGCTCTTTCGCGTTTTGCAGGGTCCACCAGCGAAAACCTACGCCTTGGACGTGGCCGTGCACCCACGCCGTAACCCGCGTGACAGCGGCATCCGCGGCGTGGGAGGCGTCCGGCTCCCTGCCGCTCGCTGCTGCTAAGGAGTCATCCCTCGACGGGCACATCGATTAGAAATCCTTTGCTTTTTCTTCGCGCCAGGTCAGCGGATCGGAGCCGTCCCAGCATTCCATGCCGTCCCAGCCGCGCAGGCCGGGCACATCATCGCGGTGGAAGACGGGGTTCTGGCCCTTGGCCCGCTGCTCGGAGAAGTTCTTGAGCACGGCCACAGCCACGCCGCCGAGCGGGATGATGACCACCAGGTTGATCGTGGCCATCAAACCGGAGAACACATCGGCCAGCGACCACACCAGCGGCACGGTGCCCAGCGCGCCACCGAAGACGCACAGTCCCACTACAACGCGGTAGATGGTGAGGGCCTTCGGGGACTTGGTGAGGAATTCGATATTGGATTGGCCATAGTAGTAGTTACCGATCACCGAGGAGAAGGCCAGGAAGATGATCACGACGGTGAGGAAGTGGATGCCCCAGGTGCCCACGGTGGATGCCAGTGCGGTTTGGGTGAGCTCGATACCGCCATCGCTGGCCGCGTAGTCGCCGCGGGAGAGCAGGATGATGAAGGCGGTGATGGTACACACCACGAGGGTGTCGAAGTACACGCCCAGGGTCTGGATCAGGCCCTGCTTGGCGGGGTGAGAGACACTCGCGGTCGCAGCGGCATTGGGCACCGAGCCCATACCGGCTTCGTTGGAGAACAGGCCACGCTGCACACCCCTCATGATCACTGCGCCGAGGGTGGCTCCGGCGAACTCGCGGATACCGAAGGCGTTGAGCACGATATTTTCCAGCATACGGGGCACCTCGGTGATGTTCAGCGCCACCACAATGAAGCCCATGAGGATATAGGCCACGGCGATCACCGGGACAACCACTTGGGTGAAGCCACCGATGCGGCGGATGCCGCCGAAAATCACCACGTAGGTCGCCGCCGCCATGAGGGCGCCGATGATCATCTTGGCGGTCATGGTGTCCATATCGAAGGACAGGGTGACGGCCGCGGCGATGGAGTTGGACTGCACCGCATTGAACACGAAACCATAGGTGGTGACGATGGCGATGACATAGATTAGCGCCAGCCAGCGTGCGTTGAAGGCCTTGGTGATGTAGTAGGCGGGTCCGCCGCGGTAGGAATCCTCATCGCGCACCTTATATACCTGCGCCAAGGTGGACTCCACGAAGGCGGTGGCGCCGCCGAGTAGCGCAAACAGCCACATCCAGAACACCGCACCTGGACCACCAGTGGCGATAGCGATGGCCACACCGACAACGTTGCCGGTGCCCACGCGCGAGGCCGCGGAGATGGTGAAGGCCTTAAAGGCGGAGACGCCCTGCTTGCCTTCCGAGATATCGGAGGGCTTTTCCGTGATGGACTTGAACATCTCCGGTACGAACCGGAGCTGGACGAGCACGGTGCGCACACCGAAGTACAGGCCCGCAATGACCAGAAGGGCGATGACGAGGTACCAGAAGTACTCATTAAATGAGTCAATCGCAGCGGTTAAAGATTCCATGAGGAAAAATATACCGCCGGACACGAATTCTTCCTACCGTAATGCTAGTCACGCAAGCGGTTAGTGCTGGCAGCGGCCACAAAAATAGGTGGAGCGCCCCACCACTGTGATTCTTCTTATCTCAGTGCCACAGCGCGCACAGGGGAGCCCTTCCTGCCCATAGGCGTTGAGCGATCGCGCGAAATAGCCGGACGCACCATTGACGTTCACATAGAGATCATCGAAACTGGTGCCGCCTTGAGCAAGGGCCCGCCGCATCACCTGCTGCCCGGACTCCAGCAGCGCCCGCAGCCGCTGTAGGCTGATGCGCTGGGCAGAGCGCGTCGGTGCAATTCCTGCTGCCCACAGCATCTCATCAGCATAAATATTGCCGACGCCGGAAACGATGGTTTGTTCCAAAAGCAGAGCCTTAATCGGGCGCGCCCGCTGCTTCAGCCCCGCCGCCACCTGCGGCATTGATACTTCGGGATCGAGCAGATCGCGTGCGATATGGCTTATCGACGCCGGTATGCGCTGCTCCTGCTCGCCCAGAGACACCAGCTCATCTAGGCGCCAGTAGCCAAAGGTGCGCTGATCCACAAACCACACGGCAGGCCCGTTCTCCAGCTGCAGGGCAGCCCGTAGGTGCGGATGGGAGTCGTGGGCATGGGGATCCGTGCTGAGCAGCATCTGCCCCGACATACCGAGATGCACCACTACTGCTTCCTCACCATCGAGACGCAGCCACATAAACTTTCCCCGCCGGGAGACCGCCTCAATCTGGCGACCACACAGCTGGGCGGCGAACGCCTCCGGCGAGTCCTCATTGTGGCGGATAGCCCGCGGATGCAGGATGCGGGCCGATGCGATGCGGCGCTGTTCCAACCTTGGAGCCAGGCCGCTGCGCACCACCTCTACCTCGGGGAGTTCCGGCATGGGGGTACTAGTCCACGCTGGCGGCGTCGAAAAGCGGCAGGGTATCCCAGTCGTGCTCGAGAGCGGGCACCGCTTCGCGGGCGGCCTGCTGCTCGGCCGATTTCTTATTGGGGCCCTCTCCCCTCCCCACGAGGCGGCCCTCGATCACGGCATAGGCGGTGAAGTGGCGCTGGTGATCAGGCCCCACAGCGGTGCAGTGATAGATCGGCGCTTCCCGCTTATTCTCGGCGGCGCGTTCTTGTAGCGCCGTCTTATAGTCCACGTGCAGCCCCGTGCTGCGGGCGGTTTCAATCTTGTGCCCGAAGAGGGTGAGCACCACCTGCTCGGCCACGGCGAAACCATGCTCGATATAAATGGCACCCAGCAGCGCCTCGGTGGTGTCGGCTAGGATGGAATCCTTATTCGCGCCATCGGTCATCAGCTCGCCCTTGCCCAATAGAATATGGGGACCGAGATTGATCTCACGGGCGATATCCGCCAAGCCATAGCGGGAGACAATAGAGGCCCGCATCTTCGAGATATCGGACTCGGGGCTGTTCGGATAGTTGTGATAGAGCCGAGTGGCCACGGACAGCCCGAGGACGGCGTCGCCAAGAAACTCGAGCCGCTCATTATTGGGCAAATGCTCGTGCTCATTGGCAAAGGATCGGTGCGTCAGGGCGAGCTTCAGGCTGTCATCGGAGAGCTCCACACCGAGCGCCTGCAGCAGCGGGGCATGATCGACCTCGTGAAAACGCTGCTCCCATGCCTTTTCGCGGGGAATACGCTGTTTACGACGACTCACTGAAACTTCTCCAATCCTGCCCACCGCGGATCAATGCGGTCTTCCTCTTCTTCGCCCGATACCCCATCGGGGGCAGGCACGAGATCATAATCGCACTCGTCGCCGTAGTCCTCGCAGGTGGGGCTAAAGGGTAACTCGAGACCCACCGTGGTGGTCAGGGCATCCAATAAGTCGATGCGGCCGGAATCAATGTGGCCGAGAGAATCCTCCAACGCATCGGCGGCATCTTCGTCACCGGCGGCGTCATCATCAATAAAGTCGGCGGATTCGGAATAGACCCGCGAAATACGGAAGTCCTGCTCCACGCTCAGCGGCTCGAGGCACCGGGCACACTGCCCGCTCAAGGTGGCGTGCACGGTGGCATCAACCATGATGGCATCACCAAGCGGGGCCAGGGTGGCGTCGACGGCCAGCTCCGAGCCCTGGTCAATAGCAATCAATTCCAGCCCGATGCGCTCAGGCGCGGGGCCGGTGGTGGATTGATAGTCCGTATTCGCCGAGGGCGAAAGCAGATGTGCTACATCGAATGTCAGTGGTGATGTCATGCACTCTAGACTACGTTGCTTGCCCCGCGCGGGCGAAAGCGCGGGAGTCAACAGCGGCGGCGGGCTAGAGCTCCTCGCCGTAGTCGTAGCGCTGGTTATCACTCGAACGGCCGCTTCCTACGGCGCCGGCGCCGCGTCGCAAAGCGGTGCGGTCGCGGGAGACCACACGCAGGGTGGCGTTGAGACTGTCCTCGAACTCGGCCAGCTTGGCATCCACATAGTCATCGCACTCGGCGCGCAGTCGATTGGAATCGGCATGGGCGGCATCCACTACGCGGTGCGCCTCCTCGTTGGCGCGACGCACCACCTCGGACTCGGAGACCAAACGCTGCTGCTCCGCCAAGCCCTCGGACACGGAGCGATCATAGGAGTCATTGCCCTGGGCCACGAGACGCTCTGCCTCCGCCTCAGCGCGATCGATACGATCCTCCGCCTCGCGGTGAGCATCATCGGTTACCCGTCGGGCCTCATCCTCTGCCTCGGCTACGAGACGGTGGGCCCGATCTTGGGCGTTATTGACCATGGCCTCGGAATCGCGGTTAGCGGTATCCATAATCTCGTTGGCATCGGCCTGCGCCTCGCCGACGATGGCATCGGCCTTGGTAGTGGCCTCATGCACAATCTCGTCGCGCTTATCCAATACGTCCTGCGCATCGTCAATTTCTACCGGCAGGGCATTGCGTAGCTCATCAAGCAACATGAGCATGTCATTGCGCGGCACCATGCAATTGGGGGTCATAGGCACGCCATAGGCCTGCTCTACGGTTTGGACCATTTCATCAAGGGTTTCAAAGACGCGATACATGGGCCTTACTCTACCGTGACGCAACCGCCTCGGGGTGGAGTGACATGGGAGTATGCAGGCGAAGAAAACGCCACTACGCTTTCTTAACCCCGCAACGACAGACACCCTGCCCCGCGGCCACAAGGACCACAGGACAGGGTGTGTCAGTAGCGGGATATCATCCCGCGGGGAGGGTGTTAGATAACGCCCTGCGCCAGCATCGCGTCGGCAACCTTCTTGAAGCCGGCGATGTTAGCGCCGATGACGTAGTCGCCGTCGTGGCCGTACTCCTCGGCGGTACGCTTACATGCGCGGAAGATATTGCGCATGATCACGTGGAGACGCTCGTCGGTGTACTCGAAGGACCAGGAGTCGCGGGAAGCGTTCTGCTGCATCTCCAGTGCGGAGGTAGCAACACCACCGGCGTTGGCGGCTTTACCGGGACCGAAGGCGATCTTCCTCTCGCGGAAGACCTCAACAGCCTCCGGGGTGGAAGGCATGTTGGCGCCCTCAGCAACGTACTTACAGCCGTTGTCGATAAGCTTCTGGGCGTGCTCACCGTTGAGCTCGTTCTGGGTGGCGCAGGGCAGGGCCACATCGCACTCGAGATCCCAGATAGAGCCGTCGGAGTGGTAGGTAGCACCCTCGACCTCGTCGGCGTAGGCGGAGATACGGTCGCGGCGAACCTCCTTGATCTCCTTCAGCTTGGCCACGTCGATACCGTTCGGGGTGTGGATCCACCCTTGGGAATCGGAGCAGCCGACCACCACAGCGCCAAACTCTTGGGCCTTCTCGATGGCGTAGATAGCCACGTTGCCGGAACCGGAGACGATCACCTTGGCGCCATTGAGGGACTCGCCATCGGCAGCCATCATTTCCTTGGTGAAATACACCAAGCCATAACCGGTGGCCTCGGTACGCACCAAGGAGCCACCCCACTCGAGGCCCTTGCCGGTGAGGACACCGGACTCGTGCTGGTTAGCCAGACGACGGTACTGACCGAAGAGGTAGCCGATCTCACGGCCGCCCACTCCGATGTCACCGGCGGGTACGTCGCGGTACTCGCCGATGTGGCGGTGCAGCTCAGTCATGAAGGACTGGCAGAAGCGCATGATCTCGGCGTCGGATTTGCCCTTGGGGTCGAAGTCGGAACCGCCCTTGCCGCCGCCGATAGGCAGACCGGTGAGGGAGTTCTTGAAGATCTGCTCGAAGCCGAGGAACTTGATGATGCCCAGGTTCACGCTGGGGTGGAAGCGCAGGCCGCCTTTGTAGGGGCCGAGAGCGGAGTTAAACTGCACGCGGAAACCACGGTTGACCTGAACCTCTCCCTGATCATCAACCCACGGCACACGGAAGATCAGCTGACGCTCCGGCTCGCAGAGACGCTGGATCAGACCATAGTCCGCATAGTGCGGATCGTTGTCGAGAACGATCTTGAGGGAGTCCAGAACCTCGAGGACCGCCTGGTGGAACTCGGGCTCGCCGGCGTTACGCTGACACAAGCGGTTGTAGTACTCCGAGATCTGTGCGTCAACAGACTGCACATCATCGTTCTTAGTGGCGGTATTCGTCATAATTCTCCAATTCCCATATCCCTCGTGAACTCGAGGGATGAATTTCTATCGTCTTACCGATATCCAGTCTCTTGCTCAGGGGGAGTATGCGCAACTTAGCCATGTGTTACGTATGTCACACCTTCATGGTTCGCCGTATCACCCCTCAGTTTCCGCAGGTTGTCCACCACAATCAGCTCCGGCATATCGAAGCCGAGAGGAACCGGGCGGCAGTCAATCTCCCCCCATTCACCCCCGCTTTGCCAATTGTCCAATAGGTTTAACACCGCGCTGAGCACAGTCGGGTTGTAGGGAGAATACATATGCCCGCCGAGATTCTGCGGGCACACCTCCTGCAGCACCAGATTCTGCGTTTTCTGGCCAGAGATCTTTTGCACGTCCACATCCCAGATCATTTCGTCCACCCGCGTGGAAATAGTGGTATAGCGCGGCCCCGGCACGGTCTCTGCTGGGGTGTTCTGCTCCTCGATCGCCCGCGACCCGCGCAGTAGCTGCTGCAGGCTCGGCTGCAGCACGCGATCAAGGCCTCGGCTCAGCACTGCGCTCGACTCCCCCGCCGCCTGCTCGTGGAGATGATCCACCACGGTTCCGAGATGCGCCGGGCCGCCGCCGCGCGTCGGCGAGGCGATTCCGATCCAGCTGCGGGTGAGCTCACCCCGATCTATAGAGTTCACCCACATGCGGGCCACCGAGGCGCCTTGGGAAAAACCAATGATGTGCACGCCCGTCGCCCCAGAGGTGGCCAGCGCCGCACGTACCAGCTCATCCACCTGTGCCGCCGATTCTTCGAGCGGGCGATAGCCGAAACCCCGATCTGGGTCCGGCCCCATGCCATAGTCCAGTCCAAACACACACCAGCCGGCGTCCACGAGCCGTGGCCCCAATTCCGCGTAGTCGCCATAGAAGGTGGAATCCGTGCCATGCACCAGAATCACAGCCTCCTGCCGCTCTGCGGTGGCGCGGCAGGAAGGATCATTGGTTCCCTGCGGCTGTAGTGGGCGAACCTTGGAGTCGAGCAGCACCCGTTTCGCAAGAGATGGCCGCGCCACGCGGGGGCCTTCCACCCCCGTGCTCGCGCCCGCCGTAGGTGTTGCGGCTGCGGGAGGTGTTGCGGCTGCGGGAGTCGCGCCCACGGGGCTTAGAACAGCCCCGGCCAGTGCCATGACCGCCAGAATCGCAGCGACTGCCCTCGTGCTGCGGCCTATCGTCGCTGCGCGCCGCGTGCGCCATCGTGTATTTGTCATCACCGCTCCTTTAAGGACTACGGTCGAGATTTCTCTGCTCCCGCGCCGCATCGCCGCCGCGCAGCACCGTGTACTGACTTTCTAGTGAGAATAATAAGCCAGCGCAGCACAGAGGACTCCGAAAGCGTGCCTGTGGGAAGCGATGGGCCTTATACACTGTGAAGCTATGACTAATCGCCCAATGACGTTTCTTCTGGCCCCCGATTCTTTTAAGGGCACTGCCACAGCACAGCAGGCCTGCGCTCATCTTCGCGCCGGTATTCACGAGGTGCTTCCGGACGCCGAGGTCATCGCCTCCCCCATGGCCGATGGCGGCGAGGGAACATCCAGTCTCTTTGCCGGAACCCCGATCACTCTGCCCACTACCTCCGCCGATGGCAGGCTTATCGACGCCACCTATACCTTCATTCCGGCCCAGGGCTCCAACCCAGCCACCGCGGTGATCGACGTTGCTGCCGCCTCTGGCCTGCCCCAGGTCGGCGAAGGACACAGCCCGCTGAGCTCGGATACCTATGGCACCGGCGTGCTCATCGCCGATGCGGTGGAGCGGGGCGCGCAACGCATCGTGCTCGGCTTGGGCGGCACTGCCACCGTCGATGGCGGCACCGGCATTCTCGTCGCCCTCGGGGCGGTGCCCATGGATCACCGCGGCTATATGCTGCGCCAGGGCGGCGGGGATCTGCGCAATCTTGATTTCATCGATACCGCGCAGCTGAACGTGAAGGCCGCCGCCGTGGACTGGGTGCTGCTGGCGGATGTGACGAACCCCGCCACCGGAGCGCAGGGGGCGGCGGCAGTATTTGGGCCGCAAAAGGGTGCCAGCGACGCAGATATCGAGGTTCTGGATGCCGGTATTGCGCAGCTGTGCTCGGTCTGCGATGTGGACCCTGCCACCGCCGGCTGTGGCGCGGCGGGAGCGCTCCCGGTGGGCCTGAGCTGGCTATCGGGGCTGATCCATGGCACGAACGAGCACATTCAGCTCGTGCCCGGCGCGGAGTTTGTGGCCGCCCACCACGGCCTTGCCGAGAAGATTGCTGCCGCCGATGTGGTGGTCACGGGCGAGGGCCGAGTGGACGATACTTCCTTCGGCGGCAAGGTGGTAGGCCATATCAGCGAGTTGGCTGCTGCAGCTGATACCACCGCCGTGGTGGTGTGCGGGCGCTATGAGGCACAGCAGCGCCCAGCGATGGTGCAGGAACTCGCCCCTGGGATGGATGTGGCCGAGCAATTGCGCGCCGCCGGCAAGCAGCTCGCCGCAGACTGCGCTCGGAACTAACCGCCGCGGCGTTGAGCTTAGAGCCCTAGCTGGCCCATTAGGTCCTGGTATTGCTGCTCCCAGTCCTCGATGCTCTCCCCGGTGATGTCATTGAGCCCTTCAAGGGTCTCGAGGCCGCCGAGGTCGCCAAAGAGGTCGAGGCCGCCGTCACCAAAGAGCGATCCCACGAGGGAGTCCACTCCATCTTCATAGGCCTCGCTCAGCTGCCGCATATTCACATAAGGATCGCACACGAGCCAGGCCCCATCCTCCTTTTTCAGCAGGGTGGGGTATTTACTGTCCTCAAAGCGGATGCGCTGACGATCGTTGCCCACAAAATGCAGTTTTTCCACGGTCACGGCCTCCATGCCCGGCTCCGCCCCAGTGTCCCCCGCCAGCTTATCGAGCAAAGCGAGGTGATCAGGGTTGCCCTTGTGCTCCTCGCACATGTACTCATTGGCTTCCACGAAGGTGCTTGCCGAGTCATAGGCAGTGAGTGTCTCTTGGATGCCGTCGACCTCCGCGGCAAGGGCGCGTTTCTCACTGCCGGCCATCATCCACGCGGCGATACCAACGACGAGCGCCACCACGAGACCGATGGCGAGTCCGATGAAAAAGGGGCCGAAGGCAAATCGGCCGCCGGATGCCCCGCCAGCCCCACCCGACCCCTGGGGGCCGGTCGGGCCACCGGGGCCACCGGGGCCGCCGGCGGGAGCAGGCGTATCCCACTGGCCGTCATAGGCCTGGTTGCTCGCACCCTGCGGTCCAGGCTTGCCGGGGCGGGGTAAAAAACGGGTGTCCTCTGCTGCGTTCTGGGGACGATATGCGTCTTCGCGGCCATTCCAAGAGTTCTGGGGCGCCATGAAATATCCTTGATCGCGGTGGGCTCGGGATGTCGATTGTGGCCGAGAACAGTTGTCTAGCTACGCACTTGTTTTAGCCACAGAAGCACAGTGTAGCGCCCCTCACATGAGCTGGCAGCGATATCACTAGCGAGCTAACAGAACGGAACAGTAACGATGGCTAGGGATGTACCTGCACGGTCCAGGGATAGCGAGCCGGAAGCTCGAAAGCCATCTCGTTTTCGAGGGCAGCGGGATCACGCGGCAGAGCGGCGGCGGGGGTGAAGAGCCGGGAGAGAACCATAACCAGCCCGTTGAGAGAGTGGGCGGGGCGCTCAATGCGTATGAGCATTCGAATCACCTCAGCATTAGCGAGCTCTCGCCCCTCGTGCTGTTCGGCGTAGGTGTCGCGCAGCGCCTTTTCCACACCCTCGAGAAGGGCTGGGTTCTGCTCGACGGCGCGGAGCTGGGCTTCTCCTACTTTGTTGTACTCGATGAGGCGAGAAAGTAGCAGTTCACAGCGTTGCTTGAGCTCGGGAATCTCTGCGGTGGGAACGAGACAATCGAAGATGACCTGTGCCATGCTTGCATGCTAGTCGAGGGTGCAGCTAATACGCTAGAGTCCATGAGTTCTCCCATGTATTCCCGACCCGCCCCCTTGCAAACGATGGCGGACGGCACAATCAAGCAGATTAACCCGTTCTCCGGCACGGAGGTGTGGACGGTGCCCGGCCGCGGCAATCGCCCACTCGCCGTGCCGAAGGTGGAGACCACGCCCCTACGGGACGAGGACCGGGACACCTCCTGTGCCTTTGGCGCGGCCCGCCTGCTCGAGACCCCGCCGGAGAAATCACGCATCGTGCGCACCGATCTCGGCTGGGAGATCAAGCGCGGGCTGCTGCCGAGCGAGCTGGATGAGAATTACGCCTTCCGCCGAGTGCCGAACCTCTTCGAGATCCTTTCCTTTGATTATTGGCAGGCCAATTATGACCTGACCATCGATGAGGAGACCTCACAGCGCATGCACACCTATATTGCGGATCCCGAGGGCCGCGAGCATGTGCTCAATATTGTGCGGACCCGTATGCGCGCCTCCGGTATCCCCGAGGCCCAGGTGATGGCCACCACCGAGGAGGACTTGCTCGCCAAGGCGCCGGGCTATTTCGCCGGCGGCCATGACGTAATTATCGGACGGCGCCATTTTAAGGACGACGCCACCGACACCTCAGGGTTGGCCTCATCGGGCACCCTCAGCGTGGATGAGCACCGCGCCTTCATCCGTTTCACCGTGGACTCCATGCGGGATCTCTACCGCCACAACCGCTATGCCCCCTATGTTGCGGTGTTCCAAAACTGGTTGAAACCCGCCGGCGCCTCCTTCGATCACCTGCACAAGCAGCTGGTGGCCATCGATGATCGCGGGGTACAGGCAGAGGGCGAGATCTCACGGCTGCGCGCGAATCCCAATATGTATAACGAGTGGGCTGTGGATTATGCCCACCGCCACAATCTCGTGATCGCAGAGAATGATCACGCCGTGTGCTTTGCCGGGTTCGGGCACCGCTACCCCACTCTGGAGATCTTCTCTAAGTCGGCGCGCTCCGAGCCGTGGAATCACACTGATGATGAGCGCGATGGCATGAGTGATCTCATCCACGCCTGCCACGCCGCAACCGGCGCCGAGGTTCCGTGCAATGAGGAATGGCACCACAAGCCCATCAACTTGGATCTGCCGATGCCGTGGCGCGTGATGATCAAATGGCGTGTCTCTACGCTTGCCGGTTTTGAGGGCGGCACCAAGATTTATTTGAACACCATGTCGCCCTACACGGTGCGCGATCGGGTGGTCTCACGGCTCTACGAGCTGCGTGAGAAGAAAACGGTGGCCTCCAACCTGCGCATTGCCACGGAGGTGGAGCTGCGCCCCAACTCGCTGCGCTATACCCCCTCCCTGCCGTAAGGCGACGGAAGGGAGGCGCGGCTAGGCGCTTATCGACGCTCTAATGCACGCTCTCCTGCTCGTCGCGCAAGCGCGCCCAAGTCTGCTCGGCCTCGGGCGCGGGCTCAACGTTGATACCGTCCGCGGCAGGAACAAAGGGCATGGTTGCTGCCTGCACCGAACCATTTCGCGTGGCCGAGAGTGCCTTGGTGGCGTTGTTCATCGAGATCAACCCCTCCGAGGTAGTGATGTGCGGCCCCAAGTCGTGGACGATATCCATCAGCTCCGGAATGTCCCACGGCACGCGCTTTTCTGACAGTCGCGCCGCAAACGCCTCTATGAGCATGTGCTGACGATCAATGCGGGCAATATCCGACTCATTGTCGATGCCATAGCGCGCTTGGGAAAAGGCAAAGGCCGTGGCTCCGTCGACGGTATGGCAGCCCTCCCCCACGCGCTGCGGGTCATCGAGAAGCTAGCGTCGGAAAAGTAGAGCAGTATGGGAGCACGCAGGTGCAGCTGAGGTGTGCTGAAGTTCCTCGGCGACCGCAGTTGCGGTTCACATACGCGGCGTCTCTCACGCACAGGGGTGGGTATGATTCGTGTGGGGTGGATGGTTGGAATGTACGGGCGCGAACTCTAGCCACAGGGTGGAACGGTACCGGAGTGCGGTGGTTCCAGCTCCATGGCTGCGTGCCAGCTTTGGTCTGGGCGTACCGATGCGGCAGGACCGACGGTGAAGAGGTGGCTAAACAATCGTTCGACTCTATCCGCTCAGCATCTAGAAACGAACTTCAAGAGGACCGAAGCCGCACTAGTTTCTAGAGCTAACTTCGCCGAGCTGATACCTCCATCAACCAGCACTTGGCTGAATGCCTTGATATAAACCGGTCCACATAATGCTTCTTCAACATTCGAGGCGCTGGATGGCCGGAAGTTCTGGAAGTATTCAGCGATGAGGAGAAATGCAATTGGCGGTACTTAACTTCGGTTGTGAAGCCCTTATAATATTTTGAACTAGGAATCGAGGATATTTCATAGCTCGCTGACTTGTACATTCACATTCGTCAAATAATCAGTTCGGTAAAACTAACAAGGCGCTACGGTTCCGGATCACTAAGCTAAACCATGTCAATCATTGGAGTCCACGCCGGAAACGCTCAGCGTCTTCCTCTTCGCGTCGCGCTTCCCTCTCATAGTTTTCGGCGACTCGTTTAAATATACGAGCCACACGAGGCGCGTCATCAGCGAATAATTGAGCCTTGGCACGATATTGCTCAGCAAGTTCTAATTCTTGCTCACCTCCCTCCTCGAGACCACAACTTGAAACACCACGGCTATTAAGAATCTTAAGGTAAAATCCTTCTTCGAGATGATCGAGTCGCTCTTCTTCGAAAAGATCCCGTACAACGCACCCAGGCCAGAGCCCATCATCATCTGGTGGACTATGCCAGAGAACCTGTCCAACGTGCTGAAGCCCCACTGCGGTCCGACCGCGTTCAGCGAGGAGATCTACTGCACTGTCGATCCAAAAACGAAGCAACTCTGCATTCATGACGCCATCGACGAGCCCAGGCGGCGAGTCCCAGACGCTGAGTAGGCTGGATGCATTGCGTGACGCGGAAGCATCGTAATGCCTGCCGCCACCTTGGTCCTCCGCGAGTTTTTCATCTTCGTACTTCGTCTGGGCGGAATAAACGGCACATACGACTTCGACGAACTGCCTAGGATCGGTAGCCAAACTTTCAGACAGTGTTGGGACTTTAGCGTCATAGTCGAGCACTGGAAGGTACAACCACTCCAGTCGAAGCAAGTCGCCAGGATCAAGATGCTCGCGCATGACTTCGAGGTAGGCCAAAAGCTGCTCAAAATTGTAAGCCGATAGGTTGCGAGCAGCTGCAGACTGAATTGGATCTGCTAAGTGCCCGTACAGAGCCCGCACAGTGAGTTTCGCTGTTTGCGGGCACTGCCTAATTTTTTCACGGTCCGAATAGATGCTTATGAGATACAATACATCGGCGTATCGGCCAGCTTGAACCAGACGTGCGGCAACTTCGTCGAGCTTGTCAAAGTCTTGCCCCAAGCCCTGCGTTGGAAACGCCGCCCAGTACCTCGCATCAAGCTCGGGTTCTCTAGCAGCCAAGGCCCACACTTGTGGCAGGTCATCGCTGACGGCAAGCAGGAGGCAAGCACGTTGATCAACCGTGAGATCATCGCGTTCGAATAAGTCAGCGATGAACTTGAATCCTTCGAGTCTGTAGCGATCGGAGAAGTACACCGTCGCAGCGTCAACGAGATTTTGGTCATCATAGACCAACCATGCAAGAACTTCTTCGTCGTGGGTCAGACCTACGTCCGCTAGGACAGCGCCGACAAAAATCGGTACCGAAGCGTCGCGTGCCAGTCTCGTGACGGCACCGAATCCGCCCTCGGCTTCAATCTCCTGAATAGCTGCAATGCGTTGGCGTTTGAGTTCGCGCTCGAAGCCCTTATGGTCGCCCGGTCTGTGTACACCGATATACGGAGTCCATGACTGGAAAAGTCGGACCAATCGAAGGTAAGAGGACTTTGGCTGATAACACGAAGCCAGCGCGTCGAGTTTACTTATCTCTTTGTCGGGTAGCGCCCATGAAGAACCCGCAAACTTTCGATGACGACCAATAAGTTCCACGAGTGTTCGCCACACCGTGTACTGGAAGTCAGTCGATACATCTGCCTGTTTGGCCATCGTTTCCAAGGCAACCACAACACGACCTCGATCCGCCTTCGACATTGCCGAAGAACAAGAAAGGATCTTTGACCAACGCTGCGCGTCTTCACCTGCATCCTCTATGCAGCGCTCCACCGCAGCAGTTGTTATCTTCCTAAGCTCGCCGAAGGTCACTACATGCTCGTCTGGCTTCCAAGTTCTAAACGCTAGTGTCTTGATCGGAATGAGTGTCTTCTCCCCAGTGGGGAGCATACTAATTTCCAGCTCCCAAGCAACGTCGGGATACCTTTGCCGCAACGTGTCGAGCACTGTGATCCGCCGTTCCGGATCGACGGAGTTGCAGGGATACGTCGGCCGGTAAATGGCAGCTAACGAATCAGCGGCCCCACATGACATTCGGCCGTCTAGATCGAGTCCACTCAATCGGGCCAAAAGACTGACGGCATGTCCGAAGTGCTCGGTCGAACAGGCCACGCGTTCAAGGGACTCCAATAGTCTCCTATGGGGAGAGCGGCCAGATAAGATGAAGAAATCCTCTGTATTGTCGTCAACCATGGTGACCAACAAAGGTTTATCGCCTGCGGTCGCTGCATCGACCGCCTCGAGGAAGGTATCTGGATCGGCCTCAGCGAGCAGCGGAAACACATCAGCGAGTGATTGCCACGCTTTCCCAGTTCGGTCCGCTAGCGCCCATTCGAACAACTTTCGAATTATTTCTTTTACGAAATCTAAACCCGATACTCCGCGCGACCAACCGACAGCTCCGCCGTTGATTCCCAATAGGGCCAATGACTGAGCGAGGCCACGACGAAGTTCATCAGAATAGCAGCGAGTCCTACCATCAAATACTGCTCTCCACCGTTGGTCCCGCGATAAACCGAGAGCCGGATCCACCTCCATGAGGACCTTCTCGACAACGATCTTAAATTTCTCCATGTCGTCAAGGGTCAGTTTGGACGCAAGCAACATCCACGCGTCCTCGGCCGATACAAGATGCCAAGCCTCATAGGTACAGATGATGAGTGGATCGGTGGGACTGTCAGCGGTCCCTGAGACCGCCTCCCTAAAATGCTCGTAGCCGACCCCTGTGAGCGTCTCAAGAATGGAACGATCCCCGTCTACGTCTTCTCTCCAAGAGCCAGCCAGTAAAATTGACCGAACGTTACGAGACGAATTTTTGTCTGCCCAAGCAGGTCGATGCAGGGCGGCTTTTGCGGCCAGGCTTCGCCGCAGCCCAGTCAAGCTTCGACGTGCGAGCCTTCCAAGAGCGTCCGCTTTTTCTAACTCCGTAACCCCAGCGTTTCCCAGCGCGGCTGCTACCTCTGCAGCACCCAATGCCGGAACAGTCACGTCCGCTCTTGCACTAGACTCGACCGGTACGCAGACACTGTGCACACTGCTCGATGGAATCTCGCGCTCCAGATCGGGCGTACACGGGACCAAGATAAGAGGTTCAGAGGAAGCCGCCAGCATCCTCCAAGTGGATACCTCATGAACGAACGCTAGGCGTGCGAGTATCTGCCCCTCGCCTTGTTGGCCGAGTTTGACGGCGACCGCAGCGATGAAGGCGCATAACTCATACTTCGAGGCACCAGCAATCGTCGTAACGAAACCTGGCGAAACGAGCCGATGCTTGAGATCCTCTGCCGCCTCGGCCCGGCCAGCGAGTACAACCTCCGGCGTCAATTCTGGTTTTGTTGCTGCTGCCCATTGACGCCACCATGTCTCTCCCGTGCAAAGGCCGTAAGGCGATAACCCGAATCTCTCTGAGAGCCAAGCCCAAGTGATCGGTGCTGCCTCAAGCCATGCCTCTATCTCGTCGAGACCCAAGGCTCTGACGTCTCGCCACACTTTCTCGGCTCGTTTTGCTTTAGCCCATTCAGCCCGTTCACTCCAAGGACGTAGTATCGCTTCCACATAAGTGCAATTGGACGTCGGCGTGCCATCTGGAGTACTTGTTCGCTTGGAGTAGTCGTCATTGGCTTTGATTCTAGGCTTTGAATTAACCGACAATTCCCACACAGATAGTCCGTGCTCAACCCAAGGTGTGGATTCGTTCGCGCGAACAAATCCGTCCCAACCACCAATCGCCACACCATCGCCCGCAGGCATACTAATCTCAACCAAACTCGGTGTCGTCTCAAGTATGAGACGCCGCACGAGACGAGGGAATTCAGATTGCGAACTGCGCTTATCCGCCCAGTTCTGCAGCCCGTTTCGGTCGATGTAACCAGCTCTAAAATTAATTCTAACCACCCCCGATAGCGCACGAGTTGGTCCTCACGCTCTCCGATCGCCGCAGGCGGCCTAACTGAAGCGAATAAAAACTGCGGATCCCTTTGATCAATGAGGAACAACTGGATGGTCGGATAATCCTACACGTTGAACTTAAACTCCACCACGTTCCAGTCCAGAGCAACCTCTGGATCGACAGGTGGTGCGTCCGCTGCGGTCGCTCTGCAGCTGCGGGGCAGGAGCGCAAACCGCCTTCAAGCTCTATCCCGTGGCTGCCAGCTGCCGGGCCCCACTTGAAACGCGCGCGTAACGGACGGTCCTGAAGCATCTATGTCGACCTTAGTACCCTAGAGCTATGTTTCGAATGCCGTCCTGGCGCGGTGGACGACGGGCCACCGCGGGTCATCCGCACAACGCAACCACACCTGTCAGTTCGCCCGAACCGAACCCAGATCACGCATGGAAGACGCTCGCCTTGGTGAACGAGTGGATTCGGCACTCGGATGCGAAGGCCAGCGTGACGCTTGCCTTCACCGGGGTGATGGCAACGACGACATTCAACCTCGCAAAGGACTTTACTACTCGGACTGCACTGTTCGACACTCTCGTTGTCACGGCCTGTTTCTTGCTTTTCATGACCGGCGCTTTGTGCGGATGGACACTTACACCGAGAATGAGGGACAAGGATGCGGATCGGGACGCGATAAACAGGCTCTTCTTTGCCAGCATCGATCGAAATTTCAGGGGCAAGAGACAGGAGTACAGCGAGGTGCTCCAAACACTGACCTCTGAGCCTATTGAGCTGACGAAAGATCTCGCTGACCAGATACATGTCAATGCTCGGATTGCCACGGTAAAAGCAACCGCCGCAAAGTGGGCCATCCGATGCGCTCTCGTTGCAGGAGCCGCGATCGCAGTCCTAGCCCTCGTTGTCGGCATCACGAACAGGTAGGACGCAAATGGACGGCAACTATAGCCCGTATGACTGGACGGCCAGCTCGGCTCGGATCAAAGCGATCCTGGATCAGCCGGCGGGGGCGTATGAGGAGGTAGACGGGCTCCCTGGCCGAGACAAGCTCACGTTCTCCAACGGCTTCTATGGCATGTGCTCGGCGATCTTCATTGACATCCGAGACTCGTCCGGCCTGACGTCGAAGCACAAGAGGCCCGTTCTTGCGAAAATCTACCGATCTTTCATCTCGGAAATGGTCGCAGTCCTAAATTCCAGCTCCTATGTGCGCGAGGTGAATATCGTCGGCGATTGCGTATGGGCCTCCTATAGGACGACGCACGTCAACCACATCGACGATGTGTTCACTACCGCAGCGCAGGCCAATACTCTCCT
Source organism: Corynebacterium sp. 11A (assembly GCF_008930935.1). Taxonomy (NCBI): domain Bacteria; kingdom Bacillati; phylum Actinomycetota; class Actinomycetes; order Mycobacteriales; family Corynebacteriaceae; genus Corynebacterium; species Corynebacterium sp. 11A. Next base: position 213,500 of record NZ_PQMR01000001.1, on the reverse strand, counting down.
CGAGCTCCTCAACCACCACTACGAGAAGGCAGGGATCACCCAGCTCAGCATCGGCATAGGCGTCGAGTACGGGCGGGTCCTCATGATCAAGGCGGGGTACAGCGGCAGCACGATCAACGACGTCGTGTACATGGGCGACGTCGTCAACAGGGCAGCTCATCTAGCGCACCTGGCGGGGCGCGATTGGGGATCGAGTCCAGTCGTCGTCGGGGAAGTCTTCTACACGAACCTGAACAAGAACAACCAAGCCCTACTCCGACCGCAGTGGACGTCCGGCATCGGAACCGTGTACCAAGGAAATCCCATCATCCGAGAGATGTACGAGTGGATTAGCTCCCTCAGTTGACCTCCAGTGTCAGACCGAACACCTGAACGTCGAACCGTAGATCCGATAGCCCATGTCGGAGGTCCCCAGGTCAGTCCACATGTCCCGCTTCGGAACACCCCCGAACTTCGAGGTCTCATTCAGCCTGCTGTAGACGTCGGCGGTGATGTAGGTCGGGTAGTGAGGATCGAGCGCGGCCAGCTTCGCCGCATTGTTTGCTGCGTCCCCAACCCACACCAGGTCATTACTGCCTCGGATGCCTGTTCGGGCGACGAAAAGCTTCGAGGTATCGATTCCAACCCGCTGCTTGAGCACGAAGGCGCTCTTCGGGTACTTCTCGGCGATCTTCGCTGCCACGATTTTCTTCGATGCCCAGTTGATCTGGAGCCCGCACTTCGCGGCGGCGGAGTTCTTCGAGTCCCCGATGAACACACCCATGACACGATCCCCGTCGTAGGCCGTGATGATACCGCCCCGCGCTCGAATGATCTTCGCTGCACAGTAGAGATAGCTCTTGTAGACCTCCGCAGCAAACCAGTCCTTGTGAGCCTTGACCATCTTCGTCGACGATGCAAGATCTGCGTAGAGGACAGTTGCCTCAAGCTCGACAGCAAGGTTCTTCAGCGGAAGGTCATCGGCGTCGGGCACCTTCCGGCCTGCGCGACGTTCCCATTGCTCGTCGACGGTCTTCTGGACGTACGCATCCAGTTCATATTTCAGACTCATGTCGAGGCTCCTTTCCCACGCTCACTTTAACCGCTCGCGCGATCAGCTAAGCCACTGCGCAGTGTCAAAGAGTTGCAGCAATAGGTCTGCTCGCGACCTGTCACATACACCAGGGGTTACACGTTGAACTTAAACTCCACCACGTCGCCGTCAGTCATGACGTAGTCCTTGCCCTCTTGGCGCACCTTGCCGTGAGCGCGGGCCTCTGCCATCGATCCGGCGGCAGCGAGATCCTCGAAGGAGACGACTTCAGCCTTAATGAAGCCCTTTTCGAAGTCGGTGTGGATCACGCCAGCGGCCTGGGGCGCGGTATCGCCCTTGTGGATGGTCCAGGCGCGGGCTTCCTTCGGGCCGGCAGTGAGATAGGTCTGCAAACCAAGGGTCTCGAAGCCGGCGCGAGCCAGAGAGGCCAGGCCCGGCTCATCTTGGCCGACGCTTTCGAGCAACTCTGCTGCTTCTTCCTCATCAAGTTCGAGAAGCTCCGCCTCGGTCTTAGCGTCAAGGAAGACGCAATCGGCGGGGGCGACGAGCTCGCGCAACTCCTGCTTGCGGGTGTCATCGCTGAGCACGTCTTCGTCGGCGTTGAACACGTACAAGAAGGGCTTAGAGGTCAAAAAGTGCAGCTCGCGGAGAAGGGAGAGGTCCACATCCCCAGATACGGATGCGGCGAAGAGCGTGCGGTCATCCTCGAGGATCTCCTGCGCCTTCTTCACCTCGGCCACCATCGGGGCCTTGTCCTTATCCTTCTTGGCTTCCTTCTCCAGACGCGGCAGGGCCTTCTCAATGGTCTGCAGGTCTGCCAAGATCAGCTCGGTCTCAATGACGGAGATATCCGAGCGTGGGTCCACTGCACCATCCACGTGGATCACGTTCTCATCGGAGAAGGCGCGCACGACCTGGCAGATGGCGTCGGCCTCGCGGATGTTCGCGAGGAACTTATTGCCGAGCCCCTCGCCCTCAGAAGCGCCTTTCACGATGCCGGCGATGTCCACGAAGGACACCGTGGCAGGGAGAATGCGCTCGGAGTGAAAAATCTCCGCGAGAGTGTTCAGGCGTGCATCGGGAAGCTCCACCAAACCCACATTGGGCTCGATGGTGGCGAAGGGATAGTTCGCAGCTAGCACGTCGTTGCGGGTCAGGGCATTAAACAGCGTGGACTTGCCCACATTGGGCAGGCCGACGATTCCAAGTGTAAGGCTCACGAGGCCTAATCCTAACAGCCGCGAGGCTCGGTCTTGGTGAGGTGTGCGTCGATAAGCCTGCTCCACCACGGGCTGAGCGTTCACGGTTTCGCACGAGAGGTTTTTTGGGCAAGATAAATGACGTGAGCACTTCCACTAATGACGGCAGCGACTCCGCCCGCCCAGAACAGGACCGCGCGGCGGAAACCACGAGCCTGAACGATGAGGCGTCCAGCACCTTCGAAGCACTGGAATCTGATCCCATCGATCGCTCCGTGGTGATCTCGGATCTGATTAAGGACTTCGCATGGTGGTGCGTGCGCATCCTCATCATCTTCGCCACCGCGCTCGGGGCGGGCTGGCTGGCCACACAGTTCTGGAAGGGCCTGCTTCCCCTCATCCTCGCCCTGCTCGTCTCCTCGGTGCTGGTGGGGCCCACGAAGCGGCTCCGCAAGCTCGGGGTGCCCGCCGGGCTGGCCGCGATTCTTGTGTTATTAGCGGCGGTGGCGCTGCTCGCCGCGATTGTCTCCTTGATTGCGCCGTCGATGATTCGGCAGTCCCAAACGCTGTATCTCCAAACCTTGGAAGCGGTGCAACGCTTCCAGCTCTGGCTACAAGGGCCGCCACTGAACCTGCAAGAAAAGGACCTCACCGAGGCCTTTCAGTCCGGAACCAAATGGCTACAGGAGCAATCGGGCAATATCGCCGGCGAGCTCTTCGCCGGGCTGGGCGCGGCCGCATCCGTGATGCTCACACTCGTCGTGGTGTTGGTGCTCACCTTCTTCTTCCTCAAAGATGGCGAGCGCTTCCTGCCCTGGATGCGTAGCTTCACCGGCCGGCGCGTGGGCTGGCATCTCACAGAACTGCTGTCTCGTATCTGGGTCACGCTCTCCGGCTATATCCGGGTGCAGGCGGTGGTGTCCTTCATCGACGCCTTCTTCATCGGCCTCGGGTTGATAGTGGTGGGCGTTCCGCTGGCGCTGGCCCTTGCCGTGCTGACCTTTCTGGCCGGCTTTATCCCCATCGTGGGTGCTTTTGTCGCCGGGGCGCTCGCCGTTGTGGTGGCGCTGGTCTCACTGGGTATCAAGCAGGCCATCATCATCCTCATCATTGTGCTGGCAGTGCAGCAGCTTGAGGGCAATGTGTTGCAGCCGATGCTGCAGTCCAAGGCGATGAACCTGCACCCGGTGATCGTGCTGGTATCCGTAACCATTGGCGGTAGCCTATTCAACATTATCGGCGCCTTCCTCGCCGTGCCGTTCGCGGCAACCGTGGCCGTTATTTTGCGCTATATCTCGGATGTGGTCTCGCTCCGCTCCGGCGAGAAGCGGGCCGAGGATATTTCCTTCATCACGCAGCAGGGCTCTATCTCCGGCAAGCACACCGAGAAAGAAGCCCGCGAGCGACACACCCGCCTGCTCCTCCCACTGCGCTTCAGCAGCGATGCTGGCAGCGACAACGCCGACGACGACGCGAAGCGCTCGCACCGCGACGCCCCGAACTTTATCGCTAATTTGTTCGACAATCGCTCTAAAAAGTAGGCCCCGTGTCCGGCTCTGCCTCTAAGGTGGGGAGCCATGACTAGCTTTGCCGCGATCCTTCTTGCCCTCATTGCGCTCGTGGTCGGCCTGGTGCTCGGCTGGATAGCCCGCGGCAACGTTGAGCGGGGCGCAGATGGGCAGGCGCGCCCGACGGATCCCCAAGCACTCGAAGCACAAGACCAGCCGGCACTCTCCCCTGCCCCAGCCCTAGAGTCTCATCTGGCGCCGCTGCAGGCCACGATGTCTGCGCTCAACGAGCACCTCAACCAGATGGAGCGCCGCCAAACCCAGGCCCATGCCGAGTTCAGCGGCCACCTCCACACCATGTTGCGTACCTCGGCACGGCTCTCGGATCACACCTCCAAACTCGTCACGGCATTACAAAACCCCACGGTGCGGGGCCGCTGGGGCGAGGTACAACTCGAACGGGTGGTGGAACTTGCCGGCATGGTGAAGCATGTGGACTTCGATACCCAAACCACCGTGAGCGCACAGGGCAGCCGCGTCCGACCAGATATGCTCATCCACCTCTCCGGTGGGCGGCACATCGTGGTGGATGCCAAGGCCCCTTATAGCGCGTATTTGGATGCGCTTGAAACCACCGATCCGGAAGAACACGCCGGCTATCTCCGGCGGCACGCGCATCTGCTGCGCAGCCACGTCACTGCCCTGTCCAGCAAGGACTACCAGTCAGCGTTTCAGCCCACTCCCGAATTCGTCGTGCTTTTTGTTCCCGCCGATCCTTTCCTCGACGCCGCCCTCGGCGCCGATCCGGAGCTGCTGGAATACGCCTTTTCCCGCGATATCGTGCTCGCCACCCCATCGACATTGATGGCGTTGCTGCGCACTGTGGCGCTGGGCTGGCAACACTATGAGGTCTCTGAGCAGGCCGCCGCCATCCAGCAGCTCGGCGATGAGCTCTACCGCCGCCTCGGCACAATGACCGAGCATTTCACCCGCATGGGCGCCAGCCTCGAGAAATCAGTAGACACCTATAACGCGGCCATGGCCTCCCTCGACTCGCGGGTATTGGTGAGCGCGAGGAAGCTAAAAGAAACATCCTCGGTTGGTGGCACTGCACGGCCGATCACTGCCCCCGCTGAGATCCGCACCTCCCCCGCCCGGCCGCGGCACGCAGCTCAGCCAGATTATCCTCATGCGCAGGGGATGCGCGCTCGGCACGAGGGGTTGACAGACTAGATCGCCGTATTCTGAGAAGCCTGAGAACACCGCCGTGGCGGCGTTCCTCGTGGATTAACACATGGTGAATAGGTAAGATATCGGTTCGTGCCAACCCAGCCACGACATAATCCCTCAGCTCACCGCCATTCTTCACCGCGCGGTGGTTTTTCGGGTTTGCCCACGTGGTCCTCCACCTCGATCCTGATCGCATCCCTTTTCACCGGGCTTGTGATCAGTCTCAATCAGCAGTCCTTGGGCGCCTTATACCTCATGGCCTTCGCCGTGGGTGCCCTTGCGACGGTGCTCTGGGTGGAACCCCGCGGCCTGACCCTCACCGTGGCGCAGATTCCTGTGATCTTCGGTATCGCCACCCCGTGTGCGGCGCTTTTGCTGGGCAAGTCCAATTCCGTCAACGGCGGCGATGGGCGATTATCCAAGACGGAGCTTTTGACTCTGATCTATCCGCTCGCGCAGTTCTTCCCCACTCTCATCGTGGTCACCCTCAGCGCTGCGGCGATCGCGGTGCTGCGCTATCTGCATCATCGCCGCACCAATGTGAAACTCGAGCGCAAGCTCAGCGCCCAGCGCAAACGGGCCAGCGATTCGGATCGCCGCAATCTCAGTACCACGGCCCGCGCCCGGGAGGCGGCCAACCGCTCCCGCCGCTATCGCGGCGAGTCGGGCAATTCCGAGGTCACCGTCGAAGACTTGTTGGAGCGCAACCGCGGGGATCGTAAGCGCTCGAAGAAGCGTGGCTTCCCGCGGGAGCACAAGCCGGCCAGCGAGCACTCTAGTCCCCTCGAACAGGGCGCGCCTCACCATCCCGAGGCACCGGCCCGCCCCGAGGCGCCGACCCGTGCCCGCGACTATGAGGAGATCCGCTCCCCGCGTATTCCTCGCCCGCACACGCCGAGCGCACCGAGCACGCCGGGCGCACCGCAACCGCCTGCTCCCACGCCCGGCGATCCCGCTTCGGCGGCACCCCGCGGTAGCGCCCAGCCGCACACCGGCCCCCGTCCGAAGGACACGCCCCGCCCTGGTGCCTCGAACGACGGCACATACCCGCGCCGTGCAGATGCACAGCAGCATCGCACGCCCCGCATCCGACGGCCGGACCACGAGAACCGTTTCCGTCGCCTCAAACGCGATGAGCGCGGCCGGCTGAGCGGCCGCCTGGACTCTCGGGGGATGCGCGAGCCACGCGCCTCCCGCGACTTCAGCACGACCCGAGGCGGCGATATGCCCCCGCGCACCCACACGGAAGGCTATCGCTCAGAGCAGCGTGGCGCGCAGGACAAGCAGCGCAGCTATCGCGGCTCCCGCGCACCCCATAATCCGCGCCGCGAGCCCCGGCGCGAACCCTTCCCTGGGCGCCCCGACGACCCCGACTCCTACGGCTTTCGTACACCTCCCCGCCGCGGGTACTAAACGCCCACACAGAGCAGAAGCACAAAGAACAGCGCGGTCCCGACACCTCCGTCGGGGCCGCGCTGGCCGCTATCTCGTCGTGCGTTAGCGCTTCTTGGTGCGATCGCTGGGACGCAGCACCCGCGGCAGAGAAAAGACGATCTTCTCCTGCGCGGTGGTTACTTCCTCGGCATCCCCAAACCCGTATCCCTCGAGGTACTCCACCACCTCTTGAACCAGGATTTCCGGCACGGATGCACCGGAGGTAATGCCCACCGTGCTCACGCCCTCTAACCACGCGGGATCAATTTGGTTGGCGTAGTCCACCAGATAGGAGTTGGCGGCACCGGCATCGAGGGCGACCTCCACTAGGCGCTTGGAGTTAGAGGAGTTCTGTGAGCCCACCACGATGATCAGTTCCGCTTGTTCGGCCACCTTCTTCACCGCCACCTGGCGGTTCTGGGTGGCATAGCAAATGTCATCGCTCGGCGGGTTCTCGAGATTGTCGTAGACCTCATGGAGCTTGTCGACGATTTCCATGGTTTCATCTACCGACAAGGTGGTCTGCGATAACCAGATGAGTTTTTCCTCGTGCAGAAACTCGGGCAGGGCCTCGATTCCTTCGAGTCCATCCACAAGGTGCACCACATCCGGGGCTTCGCCCGCGGTGCCCTCCACCTCCTCGTGGCCTTCGTGGCCAATGAGGATGATGTGATAGCCGGACTTGGCGAAGCGCTTGACTTCGTTGTGCACCTTCGTCACCAGCGGGCAGGTGGCGTCGATGGTGTCGTGGTTGCGCTCCGCGGCGGCCGCGTGCACCGCCGGGGACACGCCGTGGGCGGAAAAAACGAGGTGGGCGTTGGGCGGAACCTCGTCGGTGTCGTCGACGAAGATCGCCCCCGCCTTAGCTAGGGTTTCGACCACGTATTTGTTGTGCACGATTTCTTTGCGCACGTACACCGGAGCGCCGTATTTCTCCAGCGCACGCTCAACGGTTTCGACTGCCCGGTCCACGCCCGCGCAATAGCCGCGCGGCGAGGCCAGCAGAATTTTCTTCACGCCAGCGGCGTGGGGGTTCGTCGCAGTTGAGGTAGCAGGTGAACTCATGCGCTCAACAGTACTTGCCTTGCGTGCATGCACACCACACAGCCATGCCTAGCCCGCTAGACTGAATGTCTGTTCTTTTCCTCGCCGCATCATCGACGCTCAGGGCGCTGCCCGTGCGGTGAATGTGCGGGGAGGCGACGTCGATAAGCGCATAGGCAAAGAAGACTATGAATCAACAAGCGGCAAGCTCGGCAGAGAGCCCCTGGTCCGTCAGTCTGTTGAACTCCAAGGTCAAGGGCTGGATTCAGCGGCTGGGGCACGTGTGGGTGGAAGGCGAGCTCGCACAAATTAGTACGAAGCCGAGTTGGAAGCTGTCCTATCTCACGCTGCGTGATGTGGAGAAAGAAACCTCGGTGCAGCTCACTGTGCCCACGCAGATGGTGCTCCACCATGAACCGCCGCTGACCACCGGCGACCGGGTGGTGTGTTATGCCCGCCCCGCGTTTTATGAGGGGCGCGGCTCCTTTTCCCTGTGGGTGACGGAGATCCGCCACGTCGGCATCGGCGAGCTGCTGGCGCGCATTGCCCAGCTGCGGGAAACGCTGCAGCGCGAGGGGCTCTTTGCCCCAGAGCGCAAGCAAGCGCTGCCCTTTTTGCCCAACCGGATTGGGCTGATTACCGGCCGCGGCTCGGCCGCCGAACGCGATGTGTTGGCGGTGTCGAAGGACCGCTGGCCGGAGGTCGATTATCGGGTGATCAATACCGCCGTTCAGGGCTCGCGCGCGGTGCCGGAGATTATCGACGCGCTCCGGACCCTCGACGAGGATGAGAGCGTGGACGTGATCATCATTGCACGTGGCGGTGGCTCGGTGGAAGATCTTCTTCCCTTTTCTGAGGAGTCACTCCAGCGCGCAGTCGCCGCAGCCCGCACTCCTGTGGTCTCTGCGATCGGACACGAGCCGGACACCCCCATTCTGGACAATGTGGCCGATCTGCGCGCCGCGACCCCCACCGATGCCGCCAAGCGCGTGGTGCCGGATGTGGTCGCCGAGCGCCAGCTCTTGGCCGAGGCCAGTAGCCGTTTGGCCCAGGCGCTGCGGGGCTGGGTGGCCCGCCAGGAGGAGGCGCTGCAGGCACTACGCAGCCGTCCGGTGCTCGCCGATCCTTATCTGCCGATCACCCAGCGCGAGGAGCAGATTAGCCAGGCGCGCGAGCGGATTCGCCGCACCATAGAGCACAGTCTTTCTCGCGCCGAAACCCAGACCTCCAGCCTGCGCGCCCAGGTGACGGCGTTGGGACCGGCCGCCACTTTAGCCCGTGGCTATGCGGTGGTGCAGGCGCTGCCTCGGGATGGCTCTGATCCGGAGGTGGTCACCTCCATCGAGCAGGCTGGCCCAGCCACCAATATGCGCATCAGAGTGGCCGATGGTTCCATCGCCGCAGTGTCCATGCAGACCTTCCCCAAAGACTAAAAATTCCAAGGAGATTTCCATGTCCAACCCCAACACCTATGGCCACGGCACCCCGAATGATGACAGCTTCACTCCCATCGAGGAGTTGAACTACGAGGCCGCGCGCGATGAGCTCATTGAGATCGTGCGCATTCTGGAGCTCGGGCAGATGTCGCTCGACGAGTCACTGAAGTACTGGGAACGCGGCGAGGCCCTCGCCAAGCGCTGTGAACAGCAGCTGGCGGGGGCCCGCACAAAGGTGGAGGATGCGCTCTCCGAGTAGCGCTCGTGCATTAAGGCTTATCGACGCTCACTTCAATCGGTGTTGCCGCCGCGTAGGCTTCAGCGAGCGTGGCAAAATCCTCGGCATCGGCGCTACCGGCTAAGACAATGCGCACGTCTCCGAGATCCGCTCCCCAGAGGTCACGCCCGTGGCGATCCTCCTTGATATAGGTGGTGAAATCCATGCCGGCCACGCTCACGGGCTCGCCCTTGGTTTTTAGACCCGAGTCATTGGCTCGCAGCACATCCTCCAAAGGCTGATTGCTCTGCATCAGCTGAAGATAGGCGCCGCCTGTTGTCACCCATCCTTGAATCACCGCGGGCTGGCCATTGACGCTGCTGCGGCGCGCCGAATTAGTGATCCAGCCCTCGGGGTCAGCGGGCTGGCGCAGCTCAAAGTCCACGGCCCGCGCCTCCATGTGCAGCACGGTGGAGGCATCGACTTCCTGCACCGGGCCGTTTTCCGGGGTGCCGGTATTAAAGGTGCACAAACCGGTAAACGCCACCGACGCTGCCGCGATGCCCATGATCACCAGAAGGGTCATGCCGATATCTCGGCTGTCTTGGAACAATTTGGGTTTTTCGCTCGCCACGGGCTCAAGTATGGCAGAGACGTAGAGGCCACTCCCAATTGCTCCGGCCGACGAATGCCCGCTTGGGCATGACAGCCGCCACAGAGCCCCATTTCGGGTGCATAAATCGCCGCACGCGCTGCACAAGAGTGCAACAATAGACAGTGTGGGTTGTGCAGCTGGGTTCTCATTCCCACTCGGTGGTTATGCGCCACCGCCACCCACGCTCACCTAACCGGCTCTCACATGATGATGTGAGCGAAGCGCTACTTGCCTGCAGGAGGCTTTACACCTATGTCTAACCATTCTTTGGAGATCCCCGATCGGAACCTGGCGTTGGAGCTTGTTCGCGTGACTGAGGCGGCCGCGCTTGCCTCCGGCCGCTGGGTTGGTCGCGGCCAGAAGAAGAAGGGCGACGGCGCCGCTGTGGACGCCATGCGCAAGCTCATCAACTCCGTGCAGATGCGTGGTGTCGTGATCATCGGTGAGGGCGAAAAGGATGAAGCCCCCATGCTGTTCAACGGCGAAAAGGTGGGCACCGGTGAGGGCCCTGAGGTGGATATCGCCGTCGACCCGGTGGACGGCACCACCCTGATGGCCGAGGGCCGCCCGAACGCCATCGCTGTTCTCGCCGCCGCCGAGCGCGGCACCATGTACGATCCCTCCGCAGTGTTCTACATGCGCAAGATCGCCGTGGGCCCCGAGGCCGCCGGCACCATTGACATCGAGGCGCCGGTCAAGCACAACATCCACGCCGTAGCCAAGGCCAAGGGCATTGATCCCACCAACGTCACCGTGGTGGTGCTGGACCGCCCCCGCCACAACGATCTGATCCGGGATATCCGCGAGGCAGGCGCCAAGGTGCGCCTCATTCGCGACGGCGATGTGGCCGGCGCCGTGGCCGCCGCCCAGGACACTAACTCCGTGGACATCATGATGGGCACCGGCGGCACCCCCGAGGGCATCATCACCGCCTGCGCCATGAAGTGCATGGGCGGCGAGATCCAAGGCGTCTTGGCCCCCACCGATGACGCCGAGGTGCAAAAGGCCAAGGACGCCGGCTTGGAACTCGATACTGTGCTCACCACCGACGATCTGGTGTCCTCGGACAACTGCTTCTTCGTGGCCACCGGCGTGACCAACGGTGACATGCTGCGTGGCGTGAGCTACCGCCGCAACGGCGCCACCACCCGTTCGCTAGTGATGCGTTCGAAGTCCGGCACCATCCGCTTCATTGAATCCACCCACCAGCTGGCCAAGCTGCAGGAGTACTCCGTGGTGGACTACACCAAGCTGGACTAAGACTCACCCCCACTGCTGCCCTCTACGGACGACTGGGTAGACACACACCACCCCTCTGGCGGGGAACTCGGATGATCATCCGATACCGCCAGAGGGGTGGTGTTGTCTGGTGTGCGGGCTGCGCCGGCGCTACCGAGCGCTAGTCGGCTGCTGACTGGACACTACTCGGCGAACCAGCCAGTCACTGCGGGAGCAATGTTGTGATACACGTGCTTCTTTTCCTGGTACTCCTCCAAGCCGGTCGGCCCCAGCTCGCGGCCGATGCCGGACTGTTTCATCCCGCCCCACTCTGCCTGCGGCAGATACGGGTGGAAGTCATTGATCCAGATGGTTCCGTGGCGCATGCCGCGGGCTACCCGCTCGGCGCGACCGGCGTTGCTGGTCCACACCGCACCAGCCAAGCCATAGGTGGTGTCATTGGCAATGCGTACAGCCTCGTCTTCCGTGGTAAACGTCTCGATGGTGGCTACAGGACCGAAGCCCTCATCGTGTACGCAGTCCATGCTCTGATCGCAGCCGGTGATGATGGTGGGCAAGTAAAAATAGCCCGCGGCAAGATCGGTGGCACCAGTGCCATTGCCTGCGGAGGAATCCTCCGCGGTAGCGCGACGGCCACCGCAGGCGATAGTGGCGCCCTGTTCCTTGGCGCGGTCCACATAGGCGGAGACCTTGTTCAGATGCTCCTCCGAAATCAGTGCACCGGTTTCGGCGGCCTCGTCCCGCGGGCCACCGAGCTTGATGGCACTGGCGCGCTGTACCAGAGCCTCGGTGAAGCGCTCGGCGATGGATTCCTCCACGATAATGCGGGCACCTGCGGAGCACACCTGACCGGAATGGACGAAGGCGCCATTGAGTGCGTTATCCACGGCGGCGTCGAAGTCCGCATCCGCGAAGATCACATTCGGGTTTTTACCCCCCAGCTCGAGAGCGATGTTCTTAATCGTCTCTGCGGCGTTGCGGGCGATGAGCTTGCCGGTCTGCAGCCCGCCGGTGAAGGAGACCATATCGACATCGGGGCTCTGGGATAGCGGGTTGCCGCAGGCCGCACCGGCGCCGGTGACCAGATTGGCCACCCCATCGGGAAGCCCGGCCTCCCGCAGCACTGCCATAAGCAGCATCGCGGTGTGCGGAGTGAGCTCGGCGGGCTTGAGCACGAAGCTATTGCCGGCTGCCAGCGCCGGGGCCACCTTCCACGCCACCTGCAGCAATGGGTAGTTCCAAGGAGTGATCAGGCCACAGACACCAATGGGCTCGACATCGACACGCGAGCGCACATTCTCATTTCCTGGGTCCACTACCCGACCCGCATCATGCTGCGCCAAGGTGCCGAAGTACTCGAAGCTGGAGATGATGTCATCCATATCGGCCTCGGCCTCCACGACGCGCTTGCCAGTATCGGCAGCTTCGGCGCAGGCGAAGGTGTCCTTATTGTCACGGATAGCGGCAGCAACGCGCAGCAGCAGGGCGCCGCGCTCCACCGCGGGAACCTGACTCCACACCTGGGCGTCGAAGCTCTCGCGCGCAGCAGCGATAGCCCGCTCCGCATCCGCATCGGCGGCTTCCGAGACGTCTCCTACGACGCTGCCGTCTGCCGGGCAGCTGATCGTGCGGGTCTCGCCGGACGCTGCTGGCTGCCAGCGGCCGGCAATAAACAACGAGGCGGGTCCCTCAGCCCCGTGCACTCCCTCGAGGAGAGCGCAGGTGGTGGGGTCGAATACGGGCTCGGACGGGGTTGTGGCCACGTCGAACACACTCCTTTTTCATCGGGGAATATTTCAGAATGGTTTATGCCAACAGTCCACGCTACCTATCTTGTTCCGGTGGCGTAGGGACGCGGACTATCGGACACTGTGGTGCGCCTGCCCAACGGGCAGGCTCGTGGCTAGTTCTCTTCCCACACGCGGGCAGGGGCGGCCCCATCGGAGACGTCGGTATTGCCGCGGTTTCCTTCCTGCATGTGCAGGAACTCTAGGTGGCGTTCGAAGAGATCGAGCACGCTATTAAGAAGCTGCTCTTCGCTATAGCCGTAGACGTCATAGCCCAAGGATCCCTGGAGGTCGTGCACCTCGAGCCGGTAGTAGCACTCGGAGTCCGCGGTGGCCTTGCCGGCATAGGAGGGAACCTCGCCCACCACTGGGTAGATCTGGAAGCGGAAGTCCTTCTCTTCGCCGAAGCTGACGGTGAGATCCAGCTGGCTGACCTCGGAATCGGGAACCTCGGAGTACAGCAGCAGGCTAGCGAAGCCGAGATGGCGGATTTCTTGTGTCACCTTCTCCATGGCCGGCTTCGCCACATCCACCATGTAGCTTTGTGCATCCTCGGCCGAGGGCCAGTTGATGGCCCGCTCGAGGCGGCCCTGCCAGCCGCCACGGCTGCGCAGGCGACCCGACATCGCGGAGTGGATGGCCACCATGCGAGCCTCAGATTTATAGGCCTCGATGCGCAAGGACTTCCACAGGCTGTACATGATCAAATAGATCACCACGGTGAAAGGCAGGCCCATCACGATGGTGGCTGATTGCACGGTCACCACTCCATCGATGGCCAACAGCACGAGGGTGAGCACACCGACAATGGCCGACCACACGATGCGCGACCAGCTGGGGCCGTCTTGGCGGCTATTTTCGATTTTCGAGGTGAAGTTCGACAACACCAGCGCCCCCGAGTCCGCCGAGGTGATGTAGAGCAGCAGCCCCACAGCGGTCACCAGCACCACCAGGATCATGCCGGCGGGATAGGACTGGATGAGGTCATAGAACCCACGCTGGGGTTCCGCCATGGCCACGGCGCCGAACTCGTCGTCTCCACCGATGATGCGATCCAAGGCGGAGTTACCGAAGAAGCTCATCCACATCACGATGAAGAGGAACGGGATGGTGAGCGTGCCGAACACAAATTGGCGGATAGTGCGGCCACGGGAGATGCGAGCAAGGAAGAGCCCCACAAAGGGCGCCCAGGCCACCCACCATGCCCAGAAGAAGAGAGTCCAGGAGGCTAACCAGTCGCGGGTAGCCTGCGGGGTTTCCGAGAAGGCGTAGGTATCAAGTGTCCAATCCACGAAGTTCGCGGCGTAGTCCCCCACGTTCATCACGAGCGAATCGAAGAGGAAGGCGGTGCGCCCCGTGAACACCACGAAAAACATGAGCACCAGCGCGATGACCACGTTCAATTCGCTGAGCCGCTTAATGCCGCGATCCACACCTGATACGGCGGAGACGGTGGCGACCGCCACGGCGATCGTGACCAAGATGATCTGCGCGGCGGGCCCTTCTTCGATGCCAAAGACCATCTTCAAGCCGTAGTTCAGCTGCACCACGCCGATGCCGAGGGAGGCCGCGATGCCGAATACCGTTCCGAGGGTGGCGGCAATGTCTACCGAGTCGCCGATGGGGCCATGTATGCGGCGCCCGATGAGCGGATAGAGCGCGCTGCGCAAGGCCAGCGGCATGTTCAAGCGATAGGCGAAATAGCCAAAGGCCATGCCCATAAGCGCATAGAGGGCCCAGCCACTAATGCCGTAGTGGAAGAGCGCGAACACCACCGCGTCCTCTGCGGCCTTGCGGGTTTCCGCATCCCCTACTGGCGGGTTGTAGTACATGGTCACCGGTTCGGCGACGGCGAAGAAGATGAGGTCCACGCCGATACCGGCGGCAAAGAGCATTGAGGACCAGGAGAAGAGACCAAATTGGGGGCGCGAGTGATCCGGACCGAGGCGCACCGTGCCGGTGCGGGCGAGTGCGATCACCAGAACAAACACCACCGCCGCGGTGGCGGTGAGAATATAGAACCAGCCGAGATTCACCGAGATCCAGGCGGTGATCGATCCCAGCGCGGACTCGGCGGACTCCGGCGCGAGAGCAGCCCACAGCACCATGGCGAATACGCCCAGCACAGAGATGGCGAAGACCGGCATGTTCACCTTTGGCTTCTGCGCGATGCCGTCGCTGGTGCTGCGCTCTTCTGCGGCTGCCACGCCAGACGAATCCTCGGCTTGGCGCTCGTCACTTCTTTCTTTTCTATTTGTTGATCTGGACTCTAGGCTCACGCTCTCACTTCCTTAAAAATATGTTTGTCCACACACGTACTTATGAAAGGGAGTTAAACATGAAAAAACCTTCCACGTGCTTTCGAGGGTGCATTAAACTTCCCCAGAAAACAACCGACTAAGCCCCCTTGTCGAGGTATTCCCCCGCCCCTCCTGCCTGCCGAATCGACACTCATTACTCCAGCGTAGGGCACTGTAGGACGCCGCTGACATGCTACGGAACACTGTGTGGTAGCCAGCGGGACACGAAAGTCATTAGCATTAGTTCGGTAGGTTGTGATCATTTGTCAGACTTCTGTCAAGAGGAGGATTGTTCATCTTGGGTTTTAGCGACAGCCTGAAGAACGGTGTGAAAAAGCGTCTCGGGCTCGCCGAGGACACTGTGGAATTCGTGCAGGAGAAGCGACGCGATGTGATTGTGGTGGGCGGTGGCTCCGCCGGTTCCGTGATTGCTGCCCGCCTCAGCGAGGACGCCGATACTGATGTGCTGGTACTCGAGGCCGGCCGCATGGATTCACTGTGGGATCTCTACGTGCATATGCCTGCCGCGTTTTCCTTCCCCATCGGGAACAAGCACTATGACTGGCAGTACGAGTCCGACCCCGAGCCGGAGATGAACAACCGCCGCATCTACCACGCCCGCGGCAAGGTGGTGGGTGGATCGAGCTCCATCAACGGCATGATTTTTCAGCGCGGCAACCCCATGGATTATGAAAAGTGGGCGGATTCTGAGGGGATGCAGGACTGGGATTATGCCCACTGCCTGCCCTATTTCAACCGCATGGAGACTGCCCTCGCGGCGGATGAGGATGATCCCCGCCGCGGCCACAATGGCCCGCTGAAGCTCACCCGGGGCCCCGCCCAGACCCCGCTGTTCCAAGCGTTTTTCCGCTCTGTGCAGGAAGCCGGCTACACGCTGACCAATGACGTCAACGGCTACCGCCAGGAGGGCTTCGCCCCCTTCGACCGCAATATTGTTGGCGGCACTCGTCAATCCGCGGCTCGCGCCTATCTGCACCCCGCACTCGACCGAGACAATCTCGAGCTGCGCACCCGCGCCTTCACCCGCCGTGTCCTATTCGAGGGCACCAAGGCCGTGGGCGTGGAATATGAGTGGAAGGGCCATACCCGCCGCGTGTACGCCGACAAGGTGATTCTGTGCGGCGGCGCCATCAACACTCCGCAGCTGCTGCAGCTCTCGGGTGTCGGCCCGGCGGAGCTGCTCCAGGAGCACGGCATCGACGTGGTGGCCCCGTTGCCTGGCGTGGGCGAGAATCTGCAGGATCACCTCGAGGTCTATGTGCAGTACAACGTGACCAAGCCGGTGTCGATCATGCCGGCTCTGAAGATGTGGAAGCGCCCCTTCATTGGGGCGCAGTGGCTGGTGTCCAAGAAGGGCCCGGTCTCCTCTTCCCACTTTGAGGCGGGTGGCTTCGCGCGCTCGAATGAGGGGGAAAAGTATCCCAACTTGATGTTCCACTTCCTTCCGGCGGCGATCCGCTACGACGGCACCACTTCCGGCGCCGCCCATGGCTTCCAGTTCCATGTGGGCCCGATGTATTCCGATGCCCGCGGCCACGTGCGCATCACCAGCGATGACCCGCACGCCAAGCCCAGCATGTTGTTCAACTACCTGAGTACGGACCAAGACAAGCGCGAGTGGGTAGAGGCGATCCGCGTGGCCCGCGAGCTCTTGGACACCGAGGCCATGCGCGAGTACACCGACGGCGAGATCTCCCCCGGCCCCTCCGTCCAAAGCGACGAGGAGATCCTGGAGTGGGTGCGCAACGACGGCGAGACCGCGCTTCACCCCTCTTGCACCGCGAAGCTGGGGCCCGCCTCCGATGAGATGGCGGTAGTCGATCCGGAGACCATGCAGGTCCACGGCACCGAGGGGCTGTATGTGGTGGATGCCTCGGTGATGCCCGGTATCACCAACGGCAATATCTACGCGCCGACCATCATGATTGCGGAGAAGGCCTCCGATCTCATCGCTGGCCGCGAGCCGCTGGCGCCCAATAACGCGCCCTTCTACCGGGCCGATGCGGACATGCCGCTCTACGCTGAGGGCGAGGTAGCGAAGGACCACACGGACACTCCCCGCGGCGGGATTTAATCGCCCCGAGATGGCGTCGATAAGTATCGTGCTTATCGACGCTTTTCTCTGTCCTACCGTGCTGCACGGGGTGTATCTGCAGCGTCTAGGAATCCACGCTCCAACGGCTGACGTCGATCACGTGATCGGCGCGGTGCAGCACAGTGGGATCGTGGGTGATCGCCAGCACCGTAGTTCCCTGCTGCGCCAGCTGGTCGAGCAGATCCACGACTTCCGTGGCGTGCTGTGCGTCGAGGCCGGTGGTGGGCTCATCGACCACCAGAATGGGCCGGCCGGCGGCGAGAGCACGGGCAATGCTGGCGCGCTGGCGCTGCCCGCCCGAGCATGCGGCTGGCTTGTGATCCGCCACCGCGCTCAGCCGCACCGAGGCAAGCAACTCGTCCGCGTACGCCTGCGGATTCGGGTGCCCGCCGCAGACCGCGGCGCGCCGAACCTGATGCCGCAGGCTAAACATAGGATGCAGCGCCTGGGCGGCGTCTTGGGCGGCGTAGGCGCACTCCGCGCGAATCGGGCCGGGTCCGAGAAGCCCCAAGATATAGCGGATGAGCGTAGTTTTCCCGCAGCCGCTCGGGCCGCTCAACACAGTGAAGCTGCCGGCGGGCACGCGGAAGTGGACGTCGTGGAGAAGCAGCTCCCCCTTCGCCGTGTACACCTCCATGCCCTGCACGCTCAGGCCACCATGATCTTGGAACACAGTGCCCTGCCCCGCCTCCGGGCGCGGCGACACCTCAGCGGAACCGCTGCCCGCATGTGGCGGGTGTTCTTGCCGCTCTGCTGTGTCTCCGCAGGGCAGTTTAGCCACGGTTGAGGGCCTGATGATGGTGCGTGTGTCCTGTTCTTCCACCACCACAACCTGATCGCACACTCGCCGCAGAAAGTCCGGGTCGTGGCTGCTGAGAACAATGGCAACCCCGCGGGCTGCCGCATCCTCGAGCACGCGCGCCACCGCATCGACGGCGGCGGAGTCAAGACCAGTAGTGGGCTCGTCCAAGACGAGAATCTCTGGCGCATGGGCCAGGGCACGCACTAGTGCCAAGCGAGTGCACTGCCCGCCGGACATGCGCGCCAAGGAGTCAAACTTTTCTGGATCGAGGCGCACGCTCCGAGCAACCGCATCCACCGCTTCCCTATCGATCGCGCGCCGAGGCCGGCCGTCTCGAATAATCGACCATTGGGAACGAGCCGTATCCACGGTGGTGGCCGCGTCTTGCTCGACGAGACCGCAATGCTCGCGGCGCCAGCGTCGCCACCACCTATCGCTGTGCTCGCTTGCGTGCGTATCAGTGGGAAAACGCCTACCGCCCAGCCACACCTGGCCCGTCACCTGCAGAGCGGGTGCGGGACAAGCGGCGAGCAGCGAGAGCAGCGTGGATTTTCCACTGCCAGAAGCACCACTGATCCCCAGGATCTCGCCCGGTTGGACACGCAAGGACTGCACCTCGATGGGCGTAGAGCCCGGATATGCTAGGCGCAGCTGCTCCACCGCGATGCGCGCAGAGGGCGCGGTCTCGTGTGCTGCCGCAGGCCCGTGTTCCGGCGCCGCGGCGGCCGCAGTGTTGGTTCCGCGACGCTGCGGGGTGTGCGCAGAGCGCAGAGTTGGCGGCTGCACGGCATTGACCAGCACATCGAAAAACAAGACGACGACGAGTAGCAGCGCAACGATAGCGCAGGTCGGGGCAATAACCGCTGCTGGATTCAGCATGACCCCAGAGAGATTTTCTCGGATCATGAGCGCCCAATCCGCCGTGGGAGCCGTGGGCCCCAGCCCGAGGATATGCACGCTCACCATCAACTGCATCGCGGCCAGACACCGCACTGCGGCATCGGCAACGATGAGGGGAAACAACGCCGGCACCATCTCCCGGAGAGCAATAGCGGCGGTGCTTTCGCCGCGCACCCGAGCAGATTCGATAAAGCCCGCGGTCGTTAGCGGCGCCGCCGCCGCGCTGAGCTGGCGCATGCCCTGCGGCACCCCGAGTAATAACATGGCCGCTGATACCGCGATCCACGCCGGAAAGATACTCGCCGCCGCAAGCACCACCACCATTGCCGGGATCGCTAACAGGGATGTGGACAGACGGTTGGCCACCCGTCTCCACCGCGGGCGTTGCACAGCGAGAAGGGACAGCACAGTGATGAAGAGGGTGGTC
This sequence comes from Corynebacterium sp. 11A, assembly GCF_008930935.1. Lineage (NCBI taxonomy): Bacteria > Bacillati > Actinomycetota > Actinomycetes > Mycobacteriales > Corynebacteriaceae > Corynebacterium > Corynebacterium sp. 11A. Next base: position 194,173 of record NZ_PQMR01000001.1, on the reverse strand, counting down.
ACAGCACCAATCGGCAGCGCCACCAAAAGACGAGCACCGCCTGCTAATAATCGCTGTCCCACGTCACGCCCCAAGGCGTCGGTGCCCAGCAGCCCCACCTGTTGGTCATAGGGAAACGACACTGGGTGCACCGTATCGCCGGCCCGCACTGGCCCGTAGAGCACCAGCGCGCACACCAGCGCCATCAGCAGGCTGACTACTACAGCTGCTATCTGGGTTCCTGGCCACCGCCTGCTGCGGCGGGACTCGGCGCCGGCCACGCTGGTGCGTGGCTGCTGCCGCATTCTTTTCCCGCTCATCGCTTCACCCGCCTCTCGAGGGCAACGCTGAGCACATCAGCGCTGGTGTAGACCACGACTGCGATGCAGGACAGCACCAGGGCGATTCCCTGCACCACCGGCATGTCGCGTGCCCCGAGGGCGCTGGCGAGCAGCCCGCCCACACCGGGATAATTCAGTAGCGCTTCCACCACCACACCAGCTCCCAGCAGGCCGACGGCACTAATCGCCGCAGTGTGGAGCACCACGGGTGCCATCCGGATTGCCACGCAACGCCAGAGCCGCTGCAGCAACGGCATGCCGCGTCGTTGGGCCGAGACATACAGGGGCAAAGCGAGCAGCTCCTCTGCGGGGCCGCGCAGGATCCGCGCCACCCAAGCAGCAACGGGGATGGCCAGCCCGAGCACTGGGAGCACGAGCTGCTCGGGCGATCCCCACGGTGATTCCCCGAGAGGGATCATGGTCACAGCCGGTAGTAGCCGCCACTTCACCGCGAAAAGCAGGACGAGCAGCACCACCACAATGGCCTCTGGGATCGCAGCGCAGGCCGCGACGAATGCGCTGAGCACAAAAGCGCTCGGGCGACCGCGCAGCACGGCCTGAATCAGTGCCCCACCGATACCGAAGGTCATCGCCAAGATCCACGCGGGCAGCACGACGGCAGATGAGGCACCTAATCGATGGGTGACAGTACTGAACACATCGGTGCCCCCGATCCAACTCGTTCCCAAATCGAGCTGCAGGGCGCTCCACCACCAGCTAGCCAGCCGGTACACCAACGGCTTGTCGAGGTCATAGTGGGTGCGCAGGCGCTCGGCGGCATCCTGGTTCGCCCCAGCGAGCTGGGAGGCGAAGTCTCCAGGAAGCCACGCAGTAATCAGGAACACGATGCTCACAACGACCAGCAAGGTCACAAATGCAGAGCCAACATTGCTCAGCACACGGCTCATCACCGCTGCACCTTTCGGCGCCTTGCTATCGGCGGTGGGTGGGGCTTTTTTCATCGCGGCTCCTGTTTAGCTGACTAGCTGATTAGCGTCGTGCGGAATTAGGCGGTTTCGACCCCATCGAGGGTGTAGCGGGCGGAGCCATCCCGCCAGCCGCTGACTCCATCTGCCATGCAGTCCAAGCCGCTACCGAAGCCCCACACGACCCAGCCGCCTTCTTCTGCCATACGGTGGTGCAGCTTGCCGAGGGCCTCGTTACGCTCCTTGTCGTCCTGGATGCTCATAGCGTCAGCGAAGTCCTTGTCGAACTCTGGGTCCTTAAAGCCCGTCTCGGAGAAAGCAGCGGAGGAGAGCACCGTCTGGCGCACGGTCACCGCAAAAGGAGTGTTGGTGTACATGCCCACAGTGAAGGGCTCCACGGTGTAGGCGGTGGACCAATAGGTGTCAGGGGCGTGCTCTTCGATCGTGACGCGAATGCCCGCCTCTTCCAGTTGCGCTGCGGCAACAGTAGCGGTGGTCATCATCCCGGGGTAGGACTGGGTGCTGTGCAGCGTCAGATCCAGGCCATCCGGGTGTCCCGCCTCGGCCAGCAGCTTCTTGGCCTTCTCCACATCGCGCTTGATGGGGGTGACATCCTTCGGCACCGAGGGATCGTTCTGCTTGATCATGTCATAGCCCACAGATCCATAGCCTAGGAAGACCTGCTCAACGAGCTTCTCCCGGTCCAGCGCGAGCTTGATGGCGTCTCGAACTTCCTTCTTGTCGAAGGGGGCAGTATCAACGCGGAGCAGCAGCGGATAGGTCTCGTAGCCGGGGCGCTGCCGGATGGTGTAGCCGGACTGCTGCTCGAGAGACTTCGCGGCTGCTGGGGCGAGCGAGGAGGCAACCATGACTGCGCCGGTGGATACGGCGTTTGCCATCGCCTGCGGATCGCTGAAGCCGATGATCTCCACTCGTTGTGCCCGAGCATCGCTACCCCACCAGTGCTCATTGGGGCTCAGGACGGCATTGGTGCCTTCCAGCGCATCCTGCACGAATGGGCCGGAAGCGATCGGCGAATCGAATTCGGTCGTTCCGTCCTTGACCACGAGGATGAAACCAGCCAGCATGCGCGGCAGCTCCGCATCCGGCACGGAGGTCGCCAGCTCGATGGTGTAATCATCGACAATGCGCGAGGCCTTAATGTCCACGGTGCCCAAGCGCACACCGTTTTGTTCCTTCATTTCGTCGATACGGTTCAGGCTGTAGAACACGTCTTTCGCGGTGAGCGGGGAGCCGTCCGCGAATTGGGCGTCCTCGCGAAGATCGAACACCCAGCGGGTGGAGTCCTCGTTCGGGGTCCACTTCGTTGCAAGGCGCGGCACGAGGTTTCCGTCATCGCTGAGGAGCAGCTGATCGTACACGCAGCTGAGGCGGAACCAATCGGACTCGGAGAACAGCGAGCCATGGGGGTCGATGGAGGCTTGGCTGCCTGCAGCAACGGAGGCGAAAGTCAGGGTCGCGTCCGCGGAATCGGCGCCACCGGAGGACGAGGACTGTGCACTGCTGCTGTCGCTGTTACTAGAGCCACAGGCTGCGAGTACGGCACCGGCGATGCTTAAGCCGGTGACAGAGAGGAATCGGCGGCGGTTCATTGCCATGTCAGTCTCCTATGAGAGTGGGCTTTCGCGCTCGGGCGAAAGGATGGGTGATGAGAGGGATGGAATGTGCTAGGCACGATCAGCACCCCATCAGGGAGGCTTATCGCCTTCTTCAGCTGCGGCGGCGGGCGAGCACCGCGCTCGTCCCGTTGTATGGGTTCCCGTAGCGTGGGTGCGCACTGCTTGCGAGAGCAGCGTGGCCACCCGGGCTGCCTGTGGTTGCCGAAGAATCGAATAGTGGTGTGCTGGCACGCCATGTACCTCGAAGGGGCCATCGATCCAGGAATCCCACCCGAGGTGCTCGTCCGTGCAGTCATCGACGCCCATGCCTTCCCCGCTGTTTCGGGGGGAGCGCTGATCCGCCCGCACCAGAAGAACAGCTACTTCTTGGTCCAGCAGGTGCGCACGATGATCATAAAGCGCATGAATATGGCGAGAAAATATGTCGTTTCGCACTTGTAGCGCCTTCGGAGACACGTCTACACCGTGCGCTTCGAGTTTGTCGCACAACGTGTCTACATCGGAGTCGGGGCCGCTATCACCGTCGAGGCCAAGATAGGCTTCGATAGAACGCAGCTGCCGCAACATCATGCGATTGTCGCTACACTCTTGACGCTCTTCTTCGCTCAGAGACAGCGCTTCGCCTTGATTGAGAATATCGATAATTCTTTCTGGAGAATTAGAATCCACCATCCACACAAGATCAACCGAATCCCCTTGCTTGCGAAGAGCACACGCGATTTCGTGAGCCAATGTTCCCCCCATTGACCAACCGCCAATCGTGTAGGGACCATCCGGTGATATTTCTTTGATCAAACTATAGTAAAGCTCAACCATCTCGGCGATACTCGCGCCGAGAACGTCGTGTCCGGCAATCTGCGGATCCATAATCGCCACGCATGGACGATCCGTTTCTAGGCGCCTCGCTAATTCTAGATAGCACAATGCGTCGCCTCCAGAGGGGTGAATGAAAAATATTGGCCTTCCCTCGCCTCGGGTGAGATGCAGACAACAGTCTCGAACCACACTCGCGATATCAATCTCTTTTACCCGAGGCGGCTCTGCAGACACGTTGTGCGAATCTGCGGCGCTTTCATCGCCGTCGGAGGTTCCTTCTTCCCCCTGCGCAGCGGCAGATATATACGCCTGCGCCAGTCCTTCCCGAGTGGGGTGCGCAAAAAACTCTGGGGCTACTTCTGCCATTGATAGCTGGTGGCTGTCCACGCACTCCAGCGCTGTGGAACACAACCTTTGTATAAGTTGCACGGCCAGCAAGGAATCGCCTCCGGCCCTAAAGAAGTGTTCTTCGCTTGCAATAGGAACGAGCTCGTTCCACAGCTTTTCAATGCACTTCTCTAGCTCAGCGGGGATCTCACGCACGTGTTTCTGCGGCGAGTTATGAGAATTCTCATTCTCCCCTGCCGTGAGATAATCGCTCAGAGCCATGCGCTCTTGAGGGATCTCGACAGTTTTGTGCCACGCGGATTCGCTGCCCAGTTCCAATAAGAGCTCATGTACCCGATCGAGAATCAACGATGGCACATCCCCAAACCGCTCCGGGAGAGCGGCCATGGACAACACACATTCCCCGTAGAGCTCGAAACAACGCAGTTCAAGCTCCACCTGAGGCGTGCGAACCTGCTGGAAGTACTCCGAGATATCTATCGTTCCCAAAGGGCCAGCATTGGTACTCAAGTCACCGCCCAACGCTGCGTCCATTCCGAGTGTGGACTGGAATACAATCGGCGCCACAGATCGTGCTCGGCCCATGTTCTTCAGCAGCATTCGGCTGATGTCCACTGCGCTTATGAGGTTGTGGGACAAGCACTCACCAGATTGAGCAGCAATTGACCGCGCCACTTCTCGCATCGTCGGCTGCGCGCCAGAGGAATCATTCCTCCCAAGTTCGAGGGACACTAAAGCTGTGCGCGAGAAGGGTCCCATCAGGTCCATCACATCTGGGTGTATGCCGTGTCGATTGTGCTGCAGCGTATTAAGTAGCATCGCACCACGGTGAGTGTGCTCTGCTAAAGCAAGCGCGAAAGCCGTCATTGCTGCCGTGGTAGCAGTGACACCTTCTTTACGTGCCCGTTGGCAGATGCGTGACCACGTCGCTGCAGAAATCCTGCGTTCTAGCATGAGCATCGAACCAGCGCTGTTAGCCACAGTGGCAGAACCATCTGCGGGGTGAAGCACTGGAGGCGCAGGAAGAGTGGGAAGCCGTTCGCTCCACCATTGCCGGTCCGTATCCACGGCATCTTGTTCATACTCCTGCACAGAAAGCGCGTAATCCGCGAAAGTAATGTCGAGTTCAGGTAGCGGCTCTTCACTACACAGTGCCTTCAGGAGTGCCCGGTCAAATAGTGACGCAGACCAGCCATCGAGAACGAGGAGGCTGGAGGAGACGAAGAAGCGACCATGACCGCCAGGCAGAAGTAGTGCCCCGACTATCGCGGTAGCTCCACCGTTTACTGGATTCGGTCCTTGGTGAGTCATAGTGTGGCGGTGCTGCTGCAGGGCTGCCTCGAGTTCTTCCGGCGCAGTCAGCCCACGCATATCGACAACACGCACCTCCACGCATGAATCGATAACGTCTGCCGACGTTGGCCGGAAATATTGAAGTGAGTCTTCATCAATGCTCACACGCAGCATTGGGTGCGCCACAGCCACACGGCGGCAGGCAGAACGCAGGATTCTCGTCGCCTCCGCTGGGTCGGTGATCTGCATATTCCACAGCGGAACGTCGGTATAGACGTGCGCGGTCGGATACGACACGTCGAGCGCCTGCGTCTGGCCCACAAAATATGCCTGTTGGAGAGACATCAGCGGGAAACGCTGCTGAGGATCGGCACGCTTGAGCTCGATGCTGGCTTGGCCTTCTGGGTGCTCTGCTGGGGACGGTGCGAGCAGCTGTGCGAGCTTGTCCACTACCTCGCTGACGGTGACATCTGCCCTCATCAGTGGCGCCGGAAGGGTGCACCCCAACTGGGATTTCAGGGTGTTCGCGATACGAACAGCCAAGAGTGAGTCTCCCCCGATATCGAGGAGGGTGGAGTCTCGTTGAATGGACTCAGCAGGCACGCCGACAAGATCGGCCCAAGCCTGACGCACGACCTCTACAAGATCAGTGGCATCGCCGCTGAGCTGTTCCTCCTCCGCAACCGAGGATGCCTGCTCGTCCGCCGCGGTGTCCTTGGACGAGGAGGATTCGAGCCGGTCCTGATTGTGCTGCTGGCCGTCCTGAGCTTGCTGCGCTGTGATGTCGGTGGTGCCGCCGAGGATCCGAAGATACTTCTCGAAGAAGATTTCTGCTTCATCGATGTCCACGACATCAGCAACATCCCATTGCAGTACAAGCTCACCGCGATGAAAGAATGCCTGGTGATCCAGCCACACCTGCGGAGTTTGGGAGATACCGGTGACATACTCGCCCAGCCAACTGTGGTCATGGTCTTGTTCGAAGTCGACCATGCTGGTGAATACCACCGGAACGCTGACGACGTGTCCGCGCGCACGAGACAGCGCATGAAGCACTTCCACTCCGGACATCGCGCGATGATCCAAGGCATCAAAAAGTTCTCGGTTGGTCGCTCTCAGTCGATCGTCCTGCAACGCTTCTCCAGCATCAGCGTGACTGCGCAGGAGCAGCATGGAGGAGAATTCCCCAACCACCGAGTCGACCTGCTCTGCCCATTCGGCAGGAAGCGCACTCCGGCGATCAAAATGGGTCACCGAGACAGCAATATCTTCTTGCTCTGCATAATCGTGAAGCACGTGGGTATAAGCGCTGAGTAGCAGGCTGGTGAGCGACACTCCCGCTTGCTGAGCACGCTGACGCAGCTCTGCCAGGGCTTGGCCCTGGACACGGCCGCTCAATCGTGTGAAGCGAGGCGCACCATGAGCGGGATGGCGCGCAATAGCAGGTGCCTCAGGGAATCCGTCGAGCTGAGAGTCCCAATAGTCGCGGGCCCGCCGACGCTGTGCGGTCTCCGTCGGTTGGCTGGCGTGGAAACGCTGAATGTCCTCAAATGTCAAGGGCAGCGGCTCCAGAGCTACCTCGGGGTGCTCGTAGTAGTGCTGCACACAGGAGTCGACGATGAGCCATGATGCGGAATCCACCATGAGCACATCGACTGCGATCATTACATGATCGCCGGCATCGGTGCGCACAATTTCCACCAACACTGGGAAGTCTACGGCGGGATCAGACACCCGGCGCGAAACGCGCTCTCGGGTGCGTTCCACGAGCCTGCGCTGCGTCTCAGCCGAGGTGGCGCGTGCATCATGCACGTCGATCGTGGGGGCTCGGCGATCGCGAATGCACTGCTCTCCGCTTTCCACGATGACAGCGCGCAGCATGGGATGGTGTGCCACTGTGGCATCCCATGCCGCCTGATACCGAGCGATATCGAGCTCCGGCGCACGGTACTCGAGGTAGAACTGGCACGCCACCCCACCAAGTTCATAGCCATCGCCTCGGCCCACCCAGTAGGCGTGCTGAATACGGGTCAAGGGAAATGGTTCGTGAGCAGTGCCGAGGGTGGAAGCCACAGCTTCCGTGGGGGCTGGGTCCGGAGCATGCGCGTCGCGCTTATCGACGCTATGTTCCCCGTGGTCGAGGTGGTCTGCGAAGGTCCGTACCGTTGGATAATCGAGAAGATCGCGCAGCCGGGCGTGTATGCCGTGCCGCTGTTGCAACAACGAGAGCACTCGGGTCGCGAGGAGCGAGTGCCCGCCCGCGGCGAAGAAATCGGTGTCAAGATTGAGGTCACGTGCACCTAGAACCTCCGCCCACACTTCTGCTACTGCGCGTTGCTGAGTTGTCCATAATGCAGCTTCTTCTTGCTGCTCCACGCACGCTGGCGTGGTCGCTCGACGCGTGACCAACGTGCGGGATCGAGCGTTGAGCTCACCAGCAGATAGCGCGAAGTGTAATCCGGTGTCAGACGTACTTTCTTCCCGCACAACCTTGTCAATGACATTCAAAGCATCATCGATATCGATAGCGTGACGCAAAGAGACTTCCGAGGCAGCGGTGTTTTCCTCTTCACTTCCCAGCCGGAAACGATCGAAGTCGATCACCGTCCATCCTCGGGCGGTAGCACAGGCATCAATGAAGGCACTGGCAGCAACATATCCACCTAGCCCGAAACCACCGATAGTTACTGCTGCAGAGGACATCACGAGGACACGTGGGCTGCTGCCGCTGTCTTGAATGGCTGTGGCCAAACACTCCAGACCTGCAATCTTGGCCGACATGACGCGGCTGAGCCCGTCCTCATCCATCTCTTCAAAGGTGAGCAGATCAATCTCCGCCGGAGCGAAAATGCACACGTCGTAATCTTCGTGGGCCAATATCTCCTGCACCCTGGCTTCATCGGTGACATCTGCGGCTTCCCAGCGCAGCTCCCCGGCAGCGATCGCCGCGGCCAGCCGAGCTTGATGCCCCTGTGCGGCCGGCGCCGTGCGCGAGCACACCGTCACCTCGTGGCCGTGGCCAACTAGGTGCAGACACACGTTGCTACCGACACGGCCTGTGCCACCAAGCACTAAGACCTGCAGCGCCGGGGCCGACGCTGCAGCGCCGTCGGTGTGCGTGTCCTTGTGCAGCACAGCATCCAACGCTGGATTATCTTCGGCACTAACCCAGCTTCGTTGGAGCAGCACACCACCGCGCTGCGCATAGTGGAATCCACCGCCCGCGCTGCGGTTGAGCATCCTCGCGAGAAGATGTGGGTGTGCCTGGGTTCCCAGCGGTTCCTCGAGATCCACGGTGGCCCAGGCGATCCCGCCATGCTCCTGAGCGAATACTCGAGCGGCCGCTATCGTGGCCGCGCGATGAGCTTCGGGGCTATCTGCGGAAGTGACTGCGGCGCTGGCGTGAGAGACAACGAGCAGCGCTGGACCACTCTGCTGAGACTCTGACGGCTGGCTCCATAGCTTGTGCAGCTCAACGTAGGCCATTAGCTCCGCTCGCACCCGATCGAGTGCGGGCGCAGTCTTCTGCGTGGACAGCAGCGTTGGGAAGAACACCACACCATCGAGGTCGGCCCACGATGCGTGGTCCTGTGCACCATAGTCCACCCACTGCACACTCGGATCGAGTGTGGCAGCCTGGTGGCGAGCCTCAGGGGGCCAATAAGCGAACACGTACGAGCGTTCGGTGTCCCCAGCCTCGGGCGCATCGACCAAGCAGTACTTGGGAATTTGGGCCTGAACCGTGCGCGATCGGCGACTGGCCTGGGTGCTGCTGTGGCTCGGTTTCACCGTCGGGGTGCGTCGATAAGAAAACCCCATCTCTGCCACTAAGTGGGGAGCAAAGCCCTCGTCTGTGACGAGTTCGGAGGCTGCAGAGTCGCGGCCGGCCGCCCACACATGTCCGCGCACCAGCTGGTGTGGAGTAATACCTGGGTTCTGCTGTGCTGGGGCAAGACTGAGACTCGCCTTGCAGATGGGCCTCCGGGCGACCATTTTCGCAAGCCCCAAACCGGGCCCGATATGGCAGGCGAGCACACCGTCATATCCTTGGCGCTCGAGTGCGTCGATGGCTGTGTCCACCGCCGCATCGAAACGCACCGGCTGGCGCAAATGCTGCACCCAATACTCGGGGTCAATCTTCTCCCCAGCACCGTGGACCTGCGTGTCGAGACAGCTCACCATGGTTCCTTGCCCAGTGGGTGATCCGACAGTAGTGGCTACCTCGCGAAACGCCGCCAGTTCTCCTTCGATGAGCCGGGAATGGCTGGCTGCCGCAATACCGACATTTCGGGTCGTTGCGCCCGCTTCTTCCACAGCGTGTCGAAGCACAGCGATGTCCCGACGCGGCCCACTCAGCACCACGGCATTGGGCGCATTGATTGCAGCGATATCGCAGGCCTGAAACGCTGCACGAACAGAAGCGTCTGTGGCGGAGTCACGACAGAGTTCCTCTAGGGCTGTCGCGCCCAGCCCCACGCTGAGCATCTCTCCTTCTGGTGCGTTCTCCATTGCTTGTGCACGGGCGCACACCAGTGAAACGGCGTCATCAACCGAGAGCGTGCCTGCGATCGTTGCCGCAGCATACTCGCCGGCACTATGACCAAGCATCACGTCCGGCATGATCCCTTCCGCCTGTGCGGCACGGGCAAGCGAGACGCTGTAGGCGAAGAGAGAAGACAAGAGGAGAAGGGGTGCAACAGGCTCATGCTGGGCCTGCTCGGCAGCAACGTCCTCGGTCAAAAATGCGAGACAATCTGTGCCGGTTTTTTCGTGAAAGCGCTGGCACAAGTCATGCAGGTGCGTCCAGAATTCTTGCTCACCGGCATGCCCTAGCTCGGCACGATGCAGCCCCGCTGCAGCTCCCCGCAGTGGCACACCAGCACCGGGGAATACCCACAGTAGGGCGGGGTTATTCCCACTATCGACAACGGTGGGCTCGGCGATGGCATCGTCGTGTGTATCGGATGCACGTGCACGCAGCTGGGAAAGGGAATAGACCGCCCGATAGCGTCGCTGCAATCGATGCACGGCCAGCATCCCAGCGAGTTGATGGCTGCAATCAGGATGAGTAGCGAGAGTGATTCCAACACGCCGCGCCATGTCTCGCACGCTGTCTGCGGTATGCGAACTGAGCAAAAATAGAGGATCTTCCTGCGGTTTCAGAGAAACACTGTCCCGCTCCGCCTCAGTGTTTTGCACCGGCGTGCAGCGCTCATCATATCCGGCGATAACGTGGCAATTCACGCCCCCGATGCCCAGTGCACTTACTCCTGCCCACCGTTGCGCTGCATCCCACGTACGCGGGGAAGAAAGGAGCTTAAGGTTCTGTGTGCGCGCAAGCGATGGGTGTGGCGAATTCGCGGTGTGCGCAGGCGGCTGAATACCAGTAGCCGCGGCCTGAATCGAAGCAATGAGGCTAGCGATGCCCGCTGCACTATCAGTGTGACCAATGTGGGCTTTGATCGAACATAGAGGGAGGTCATCGTCGTGACGTTGCCCGTATGCTTGGGAAAAGGCCGCAATCTCTACGTCGTCGCCTAACACCGTAGCTGTGCCGTGACCGTGCAACAGCCCAATATCTTGTGTTTCAAGACCGGAGACTGCCAAAGCTTCTTCAATGGCGGCGACGTGCCCTTCTACTGATGGGGCGCTAAAGCTGGCTCGGCCATACCTACCATCATTAGATACAGCGGAGCCTGCGATCATTCCCAGCACGGGCTGGTTCGCACGCAGCGCGTCTGTCGTTCGCCGCAATACGATAACGCCCGCGCCTTGGGTGAACACGGTTCCATCGGCGTCACTGCCATAGGAGTGGGTAAAGCCAGACGGCGAGTATGGCCCATCAGGAACAGCGACATAGCCGCCCAGATGCGCCCCCACGTCTTTCAGGCTCACGCCAACGACGATGGCGGTATCACACTCATGCACGTGCAAGCTATTGAAGGCTTGATGAACAGCCACCAAAGACGATGCACACGTTGCGCCGATACTCATCGTTGGACCAGTGAGGTTGTACCGGTACGCAATGCGTAGAGGCAGATAATCCGCAACGTTGCGGGAGTGCAGATCGAGGCTGCGGACAGGATCCGTGCCGCCCCTCGGATCGAAATCATCAGAAAGGTTGTCGTGGAGATATACCGATTCTGCGCAGGAAGAAAAAACACCGGTAACTCCCCACTCTTCTTCCCCTGTAAAACCGGCAAGATCAAGCGCTTCACCAACCAATTCCATCGCCAGCAGCATTTGCGGGTCAGTAGACTGCGCGGCGCTCTCACTCAATCCGAGTGCCTCAACATCGAATGCGTCCATGTGGCTGAGATCGCCGACGACGGGAACAAAATGCGGATGGCGATGTAGTGCGGAGGCACCTGCGTCCTGCGACGGTGTGCGGCGACCATAGCCGAATTCACCGTCTACTTGGAGGCCAAGGAGTTGCGCTGGGGTGTCGGCACCGGGGTACCTGCACGTCATAGATACGACGGCGATAGCGGGGTTAGCCCGAGTCACGAGACTGATTCCTCCTTGATGAGCTCTAGGCTGAATTGGTCCAGCCATTCCAGGGGGTGGTGTTTTTCTGGGTACCGGCTTTTAACGGTGAGACCCGCTGCCGTGGCTGCCTCTACCCATTCCTCACGGTTGAGAAAAATGCGTCCGCTGCTTCCGCGGGCATCCTGAAATTCTTGGCGCGGCCCATTCGGATCTGGCGCCATCAGAAACCTCATCGAGATCTGCAGGGGAAGATGTTCTGTTCCTGTCTCGATGAGATACATGCTCCCTTTCGGCCGCAGTTGTGCGGACAACTCCGAGAGCAGTTGCACAGGCCTCAGTGCGTTATGGGCAACGTTTCCACAGGCGATTACATCGAACCCCGAGCCTGAATGGAGGGAATCCAAAGCCTCACCAGGGGCATCATTGATATCGACGATGCCGAAGTTCATACCGGGACGTCCTGCGTAGCGCAGCTTTGCACGATGCAGGAACCACCGCGAGACGTCGCTAAAGGTGTAGTCCACGTGTGTGTTCCGGAGAGCATCAAGAACTGGGTCAGTGAGCGCGCCTGTACCCGCGCCTATCTCTGCCACGGCGAGCCTGGATGGGCAGCGCGCTGCGCGGGCAGCAAGCTGGGTCGCCACGTTGGTATTGATGGCACTACTGATCGGGTTGTTCTGATACATAGCCGACGCGGCACTGAGTGCATCGTTGTCGAAAAGTATCTGTCGCACGGTGTTTTCTCCCACAATGAGCGACTCGAGTTCGGCATCACAGGTGGAGAAAAATGCGTCAAGATTTTTTTGATTGTCGATGGTGCTCTCGTCCCACCCAGCTTCGGAAAGTAGCTCCTCGCCACGCACGCGGACTTCGGCCCACGAACATGACTGGGGCACGTCACCGGCGTCCTGAGCAAGCAATTCCCTCCATCGTTTCTGCTGGGCGTCGGGGTTCGAGGTAATGCTTTCCCAGCGGCGCAGAATCGGTGTGAGATGCGCCGGTACGTGAGCGTGATCGACATTCCTCAGCACTCGAGATATCGAGTCATATGCGGCCTGCTCTCGGTAGACATGGTGCACTTTTAACGCGTGGACGCGCCCGGCTGTGAGATCAGGGGAGACTGGATCCATACTGGTCATGACCGGCTATCCCCTCCTCGCTCCGCAGAAGACGAGTGCATCGCTTGGAATGTGGAACAGCGCGACAGCAGTTCGCTGTAGGTGCCGGCATCGACGATGCGTCCAGAATCCATGACGACGATGCAGTCGGCTGACACGACTGTGCTCAACCGGTGTGCCGCCATCACAACGGTGGAATCTTGCCGCAGCTGCTCGATGGCCTGCATGATGATCCGCTGCTGGAAGGCGTCGAGCGCGGAGGTGACCTCATCAAGCAACACCACGGGTGCTTGTTTGAGTAGAGCGCGGGCGATGGCCACACGCTGTCTTTCTCCACCCGAGAGCCGCTCGCCGCCTTCGCCCACGACGGTGTCAACGCCATCCTCAAGATGCCGCGCGAGATCCTCTACCCCGCACATGTCCATGACGTGCTCGATCTCTGCAGCGCTAGCGCTGGGTCGAGCAAGGACAATGTTGTCACGAATACTGGTATTGAGCAGGTAGGTGTCCTGAAAAACCACGCTGACGTGAGCGGAAATATCCTCGACGCTCATCCCGCGCACGTCCCGCCCCATAAGGTGCACTGTTCCGGAATCAACATCCCCGAAGCGTGCCAGCAGGGACAGCAGGGTGGTTTTCCCGGATCCTGACGCGCCGACAACCGCAACCAGACCCGGTCCGTCGAAGTCCAGGGTGAGGTCATCGACCCCAGAGGTGGAGCTCGGGTAGTACATGCTCGCGTGTTCCAGCGAGAACGCCGCGGGCTTTCCCGTCTCGGGGTTGATTTTGGGTGGCTGAGCAGCACGCTCAGGGTCCTGCTGTAGTTGTGGGGTAGCGAAGAAATCCAGCAGCCGCTGCACTGCATTCCGGGCCATGCGCAGCGCTGCTGCGAGTTCAGCGACACCGCGTAGAGGTTCGATACACCTCAACAGCAGCAGAATGTTCAGCACAATTGCTATACCGCTCTGCCCACTGTGAACTCCGTGCACAACGGCCACCACCAGGCTCAGCGCAATGGTGAGCTGCACCATGAAGGCGAATACAGTCACGCCTGGCAGGACCAAGCGGATCATGCGTGCGGTGTCGTCGCGAACGCGATCGAGTGCGGTATCGATGCGCTGCCGGCCGAAGCTTTGGGCAGAAGCCAAGCGCAGAGTCGGTTGCAGGCGAGCAAACTCGATCACCGCGCTAGCGGCTAGTTCTTGGGCTTCATGCAAGCGACCGTCGCTGGCGGCCACCATAGCGCGCCCCCATACTGCCGCGCCCCAACAGAAAAGCAAGAGCACCCAGAGGATCCCTCCAAGGAGGAGATCACGCGATGTCAGCAGCACTGCCAAGGAACACGGCACGATCACCGCTGGAATGAGACGCGGGAGAAGATGCGCTGGAATCGACATGGCCTGCATCACGTCCCCCGTGGTCAGAGTCGCGAGATCGCCCCTGCGGTCCGTGCGGAACCAGCCATAAGGAAGCGAGATGAGAGTGCAGCGCACCCGCTCTAAGAGTCCTTCGGCCAAGGAATATCCTGCGCCCCTACTCGCCATGACGCCCAGACTGGAGACGAGCACCCACACCGCAGCGAGCAGAAACGCCGGCCACAGCGGAGCGTCCTCGGTCAGTGCCACGGTGGCCATGACTATTGCCGCGACCTCCACCAGGCTGGCAGCGGCTACCACGCCGATCGCTATCCCGACGCGGCGGCGATCACGAGCGTCAAGAGAGAGCACCAGTCCGCGAAATGTGGACCGTGCTGCGGCATTCGAATGTGTGCTGTGAGTACTCATCTCGGACCTACAATCCCCGCACAAAGCTGGCTGAATACCGAGTCGCGCTGGGCGCGTAAGTCCGCCGGACTACCGTGTTCGACAATGCTGCCGCGGTCCATCACCCACACCTGTCGCGCCTGTGTGGCGAAGGTGAGTCGGTGGTCAATCCTGATAATGGTGACTCCTTGTTGGTGGTGTTCTTCCAACCCCTGATCGATGCGTCGCTCGCCGAGCACATCAACTGCAGCGGTAGGTTCGTCGAGAATGAGTACGGGCTTTCGCTGGTAGAGAGCGCGGGCGAGAGTGAGCCTTTGGCGTTCACCGCCACTAAAAGAGGCTTCCCGGCCAAGAATGGTGTCCGTGCCCTCTGGCAGGGCGTATACCCGCTCATCGAGTTGCGCCTGCTGCAGACAGGAATCGATGCCGGCGCTGAGTGCTTCGCGCCCCATGGTGACGTTGTCTGCGATGCTCGCCTGCAAAATTCCTGGGTGTTGGCCTACGAAGGCGACATGCGTACCGATTGCTCCCAGCGGTAGTTGCGTAATGCTCACCGCTCCCGAGGGGGCATGGATGATGATGTCGCCCTCATCGAGGGAATACAGCCCCGCGAGGACCTGCGCGAGTGTTGATTTTCCGCCTCCAGAAGGTCCAACTATGGCCACGCTTTCCCCGCGATGGATGATCCCGCTTACCCGGTTGAGGACGCGATGCCCCTGCCGCGAACAACTCACCTCACGCAGCTCGATGGACTCCCAGTCTTCAGGCCACTGGCTGTGTACGCCGTGAGTCTCATCGCGGGGGCTGTCCGTTGCGCGTTGCCCCAGCGCCGCATCTAAGCGTTGCGCTGCGGCCAGCCCGGCGCTGATGTGTTGTGCGGCATAGGCCAGCGGCAAGATGGGAGCTCCCACCATCGGCGCGAGCAAGGCGGCATAGGCGATCGCCGCGGTGCCGACGTCGAACAGCAGCCCAACTCCAATGGCGATTACAAAAGCGGGCACGGGGCTCAGGAGGATCTCCGCCGCCGTCATTTTGCGTCCCACATCCATCGCCCATGCGTGGACGAAACGGCTATAACGCGTCGCGGCCTTCCGGAATTGATCGGCAGAGGCCGTCTCATCATCAACGGTGAAAAAGACTTTCGAGACAGCGACACCTTCCACGGCGGCGACACTTGCACTGTCGAGGGCGGAAACATGTGCGAAATACTCGTCCATCTTCGCCATCGCGGTGCGCCCGTGATAGAGCTGAATACCGGCCCCGATTAGAGCCGGAACACAGGCAATAAGTCCAGCCTGTGGAGAAAGAACCGCCAGGGCGATCAGGGCGAATACTGGTGTGAGAACCGAGGCTACGGCGTCGATAAGCGCATGCGCAACGACGTTGTGTAGGGCCCCAACATCATCTGTGAGCATTCGTTTCACTGCCGCTGAGTCTTTTTCAGCGAACTCGTCCATGGGCTGCCGTTGCAGATAATCGGCGATATCCCCGCGCAGCTCACGCTGGAGAAAAGTATCGGCTAGGTGGCTCACCGTGGTCGCCGCACCCAAAAAGATCGCTTGGCCGAGGAATCCGAGGATGGCTCCTATCAACAGCGGCCACGGGAGAGCCCCAGTTCCGAGGTCGGTGACCAGCCATCCTGCCACTGCTGCGGTGCAGAGCATTCCCGCCACAGCACTGAACGAGGACAGCGCCTGCAAGACCGAAGCGAACAGCAGCCGGCGACGGATTGGGGCAACGATGCGCATAAAAACTCCATAGTCCACGCGCTCTTCGGAGCTGCTCATCGTGAATCTTTTTCCCTTCATCACGCTTCATTGGAAACCACGCTTAACGAAGCCTAGGCAACCTTCACTCTTTGAGGTAAAAATCTAACTATGAATTCTCCAATTGGCAACGTTGCCCATTACGCACTGAGATCCCTGTTCACTGCCCTCGACAGTGAAAACCTCACTGAGAACGTTGGTGCACTGCCCAATCCCGAACTCCTCACACTGCGTGAATGCGGAGTCACATCCTTTCAGGCCCTTAAAATCCAACAAACCTTGCGCCAGGACTTAGGGATACAGATCCCTCTCAGCGAGCTTCTTGGCACACTCACCTTGGGCGAGCTCGCACGGCGCTACCACCCCCAAATGGGAGCAGACTCCAGTGCTCAGGTGCAGGCCGAAGATTCCTCACCCCTTCCTTCCTCCGCGGACGCTGCCGAAGAGATGCCACTCACCGCTCTTCAGACTGCGTATTGGGTTGGGCGCTCCCACGAGTTTGAACTTGGTGGGGTGGGATCCCATTGGTTCAACGAGTACATTCTCGATATCGACGCCATCACCCGCAGTCCCGCAGCCCGATATCTCTTAGATGACGCGCCGGATACCACCCCAGCTGAACTCGCAATTGACGTCCTTGACGTCGCCTTTCGTCGAGTGCTCGCCTCGGAAATCACTCTGCGTAGCGCGGTCACAGCTGAGGGCTGCCTGCGGGAGGCGGTGATCGACTGCCGCGATTTTCGGATTGAACGCGTCGACCTACGTGCCAGCGATCAGCAGACTGCGCAGGAGCGCTTGATGATGCTGCGCCGCAGCCATTCGCACCTTGTCTTCGACCCGATGCGCTGGCCGATGTTCGCGATCACGGCGATCCTCTTGCCTGACCACAGCGTGCATCTTTTACTCAGCACGGATGCAGTTCTTCTCGACTATGCGTCTTTTACCACCCTACTCACACGCTGGAAGGAGGCAGTGTATATGCCGTTTTCTGAGATGAGCGCTCACGATACATTTCGCCAGCACTCTCCCTTGCCGGAGTCGCACGATGCCCAGGCATGGTGGGAGAAACAGGAACTCTGCCCCCCACCTACCTTGGCTGTCGCTCCACAGGACGCCGCAGACACCACTACTCGATACCAGCGTCGCATTGATGGGAAGACCTGGGCGCGGATAGTGGAGCAGTGCGAACGTCACCACGTCTCCCCCACGGGATTGCTCTTGACGGTATATGCAGTGCTCTTAGATAGATTCCGGGTGAACGATGAGGATTTCTCCATTAACCTCACCGTCTATGATCGTCCTCCGGGACAATCGGATGTCATTGGCGACTTCAGCAGCAATGCCATCTGTGATGTTCCTACGTTGAACTACACCGTTCCTGCAGAGCACACGATTAAAGAAATCACCGATCGGCTGTGGGAGTGCGTTGATCACCGCGCCTACCCTGCCAGCGCCGAGCGCAAGCGTCGGAAGCTGCACGAACACGCTTCGCCTTTTAGTGCAACCGATCCCATCGTGTTCACCTCCACTCTCGGCGTAGGAACAACTGATGCCGAAGAGTGGCTTGGGAACAAGCAGCTCGGATTGTCTCAAACTCCGCAGGTTTTGGTCGACCATCTCGTATTCACCGCAGGTGATGACCTCGTGCTCGTATGGGATGTGCGCGACGGAGAATGGCCAGAGGACATGTGGACGAGCTTCGCAGATTCTTCTCTCCGAGCAATGTCCCAATTCGCCACGAGCGATGCGTGGCATCGACCGAGTCTAGGATGGATGCCTTTCCACATCGAGATGGATGCCCCAGCAGATGCCGGTGTCCCCGAGGACGACGGTCTGCTCCATACTCCTTGGATGCGAGCCGCCAAGCGCTATCCAGAGCGTCCCGCAGTCATCACCACTAGCACTACTCTGACGCACAGAGAGCTAGAAGAGCGCGTCTCCGCACTGCGCACGACCCTTGGCACACAGGTCAATGCTGGTGACCGTGTCATCATCGCTATGCCAAAGTCAGCCGCTCAAGTGGTCTCTGCGCTGGCTGTATGTGCCAGCGGGGCGGCCTATGTGCCCGTTGACCCCGCGTGGCCAGCAGCTCGAATCGAGGCAGTCGTGAAGCGGGCGACACCATCGACGATCCTCACTCTGTCCGATGAATCTGAAGCTCTCCGCGCCCTGGCAGAGACCTATTCGCTGAGTCAGGTCGCGCTCCGCTACGACGGGACGCTGGACACCAGCTGCGCTACTGCTCTAAAGGAAGAACACTCTTTAGCACCAGCACCGAGCCACACCAGCCCCGACGATCTGGCCTACATCATCTTTACCTCGGGTTCCACAGGAGAGCCCAAAGGTGTCGCAATCGAGCACCGTCACGCCCGCGTAACCATTGATGACGTTAATGACCGATTCAACATAACCGCAGATGACAGCGTGTTGGGGGTGTCGTCGCTCAGTTTCGATCTGTCTGTGTACGACGTGTTTGGGATGCTCGGTGTCGGGGGATGCGTGATCCTTCCAGATCCCCACGAGGCCATCGATCCCACCTACCTCGCCACGCTCATCGAGAAGCACGGAATCACAGTGTGGAATTCCGCTCCCGCGACCTTCGAGCTCGTTATCGATGCACTGGAAACCAACCCTCAGCCACCGTCGATTCGCAGCCTGCGGCATGTACTTCTCTCTGGTGATTGGCTTCCCATCACGCTGCCCACACGTATGTGGTCTCTCAGCCCCTCTACCTATATTCATAGCCTTGGTGGCGCGACCGAAGCGGCTATCTGGTCCATCACCTATCCCATCACAGCGGTGCACGAGTCGTGGAAGAGTATTCCCTATGGCCGTGCCCTCCGTGGCCAAGAGTTCTTGGTGCTTGATGAAGACGGCCTACCCTGCCGAGTGGACCAACCCGGAGAGCTACACATTGGTGGACACGGAGTGGCCCGCGGCTACCTAGCGGATGAAGAAAAAACGAATGACCGCTTCATCATTCATCCCGTGCTGCAACGACGTTTCTACCGCACAGGCGATATCGGTAAATGGCGGAGTGATTCCACCATCGAATTCTTAGGTCGAAATGATCGCCAAGTAAAAATTAATGGTTTCCGTATCGAACTTGGCGACGTCGAAGCAGCACTGCAACGCATGCCCAATGTTCGCGGTGCTGTCGTCACCGCAGTTCGAGGACCAGACAATCGGCAAAGGCTGATCGCCTATGTTGCGCAACATGACAACTCAGCCGCCTCTGACTATTACCAGCAGCTCAAAGACTCGCTGCCCAACTACATGGTGCCGCACCGCATCGTCACACTAGACGCCCTGCCGTTGACCGACAATGGAAAGGTTGATTTCTCCGCACTACCCGATCCCTTCAGCACCTCCCGAAAGAAAAATGCGGCGCCAACTCAGCACTCCTCCACGGGAGAGGTGTCCACGGAGAGCGAAAAGGAATCGCCTGCCCCCGCAGAGAGCAACCTCAGCACGGCGACCGCGGTGGATAGCGCAGCCCACTACACCCCACGACCTATCCGTACGGAAGAAGAGACAGAAGAACAGAGCGAAAGCCCAGATTTCGACGATGCAGTGCATGCATTCATTTCCGCCCGTACTGACCACGAGCACTGGAAGAACCTGCCCTTACTCGCTCTCGGTTTCGACAGCGTCGGCCTCGTCCAGCTAGCGCTGCTCATTGAGGAGCACACCGGAACGCGCCCCTCACTCACGACGTTGACCAAGGCTGAAACGACAGGAGCGCTCATAGAATCTCTCAGGAGTACGTCCTCTGAGACTGATACGACGACTCCAGAGGATGCACCACGCCCTCGTCATTCGGCCGACAGCCCCTTACAACACCCATCAACGGTGGACTCACCCCCAGAGCGCAGCGTCCTTTACTCGCCTTCGTCGAACAGCGAGCACGCGGAGGAAGGGGCGCAACGTGGCCAGACGGCGGAACCACTGTCGGTACGTATGCACCGTATTGCCGATGCCTTAGCACGCATCGAAGAGTGTGTTTCTGCTGTCGACCAACTAGAGCAGCTCCTTGGTCTCAAGAACTCGGAAAACCCGCAGACATCTGATCGGACTGCGTGTGCCCCAGCACCGCAGAGCACGATGGCGGAGTTGGTCGAAGTGGACGACGCTGCGCTCGACGCTATCGGTAGAACAACTCCTCCCAGTACGGCGCGTGTAGACGCTCATGACGCTGACAACTGTGATGTGCCGTTTAACGAGATGCAACTTGCCTATTTCATCGGCCGTCAAACACCGTTTTATGGTGCCAAGACAGCCGCGCATTACTACACAGAGCTTCACTGTTCGGAGCTAGACCCGCAACGGCTCCAGGCGGCGTGCACACGCACGGTGGACGTCTTCGACTGCCTTAAGCTGTACGCAACGGCCAACGCAACGGCCCGCCGCGACCCTGATGCTGGAATCGACGTCGCTACCCTTGACCTCAGCGATCTCTCCGAAAACGAACAGCAGCACCGACTCTCGGGCATTCGCGAGGAGCGTGCCACTCGGGTTCTTGACTCCAGGCACGCGCCTTTGATCGAGGTGCTTGCCATCCACACCGGTCACAGACAGTGGCGAGTGATTGTCGATGTGGATCTCTTGTTCTTCGATGCGCCCACTGCCCTACGCATCACCCGTGTCATCGAGCAGGAGTATCTTCAGCCTGGGTGCACACGGGAATGGGATCGTGTCCCCCTCCCCGCCGCGGCTGCCCCCATTCGGCAGGCGGAACCGGGAGCCCCCATTGCGCCATCACCGGCCCTACCCCTCACCGCTGTCGGTGCCGGCTCCGAACCAACGGACCCACACCACCCGGCGGGAAGTCGCCACTGTTGGCACAGGCTACGCCATGTTGTACCGGCACATCTGGCCTCCACATTGGAGGAGGACGCGATGCACTACTCTGCCTCTTTGACCCAGTACATCATCTGGTGTGTCGCCCAGACTCTTTCTCCCGAGGAGGACTGCAGTCTCATTCTGACGACAAACCCTGCAGCTATCACGGATCCTGATGGCCCAGCGGGAGAACTCACCCATACCGCAGTTCTGACGGTGCCGTGTAGCCAAGGCGAAGCGGCAGCGAAGGCGGCATTGCATACGCAGTATTGGGAGAGCATGGATGCGAGAATCAATGCGCCACACGGCATGGCCCATGGCAATGACCAATTGCGCGCTGCCAGAAACGCCGGTGTAGCTCTGCCTGTCGTTTCGATATCGAGTGCGTTGGGCAGCGCCCCTGGTGACGCCTCGCAGCTGTTCACCGCTCTCGGCGAGACCGTCTATGCCATCTCTCAAACCCCTGGGATGTTGCTCGATGTCCAGGCGTTCCGTACAGAAGAGCAGGGAGATCTCGTAATTAACTGGGATTTTGATTCCACCGTCGTCGATGCAGCTACCTTGGGTCGTCTCTTCGATACGTTCCTCTCGTTGCTGAATCGTTCGCACATCACACCAGAGTCCAGGCACAGCGAGACTAGTGCGCAGCGGCATCCCGACTCTGCGGCAATCCGGGAGCTTGTGCACTCCACACTCAGCGACACCGCGAGCCTCGACGATCTTGATCCACAGCGTCCCTTCTTCGAGCAATCCATCACTTCGCTGGACTTAGTTGCCGCGCAGCAACGATTGCAGGCACAGGGCATGAATGTCACGGTCGTGGATCTACTTACCAATCCCACAGTCGATGCGCTCGTAGCGAAGATCGTCGATTCATCTTCGGCATCCGAATCCAGCACCGCACCTGATGCTCGGCGCCTCGTTGCCGACAGAACGAGCAATCACACGGTCACTGCCGACAGCCCCACTCGAGCAGAGCGCGGAACTGAGCAGGCTCCCCGGCGCGAGAGCCTCTCGCGTCGGGCCCGCGGGCACCGGCGTGCCGCTATCCTTGCGAACTATCACGATGCATAAACCCCATCCATACCTAGGCGAGGACGAGACTCGCATGCCCACGATGAACACTGCACTCACGCTATGGAGGTACACACGATGACAGACACCACCCAGTTGCCCGCTATTGACGCCGAGGTGATCGTGGTGGGAGGAGGGCCTGCGGGCATGACCGCGGCGCTGCTGCTCGGCCGGCAACAACGGCTCACCATCCACATCGATTCCGGCGATTACCGCAACGCCCCCTCCCCTGCCATTAATATGCTCGCCGCGAACAACGGGATCGCTCCCACCGACTACACCGCACAGGCGCGCGCGGCGGTCGCTGCCCTCGACACTGTGATTGCCCTGCAAGGCCACGTGCGTTCCGCCCGCACCCTTCGCGCGCTCGACGATTCCGGCGAGGAAGTCGATGCCGTGGAAGTCACCCTCAGCAATGGCCGCGCGATCACCGCCCAGCGCCTCATCCTTGGCACCGGCCAGCATGACCACCCCAATCTGCTGCCCGGCGCCGCCGAGCTGTGGGGCACCGAGGTGTTGCATTGCCCCTACTGCCACGGCTACGAGGCCAAGGATTCCGCCATCGCAGTGGTGCACATTCAGCAGCCGGATGCCCCCATGGCTGGGCTTCTCGCCTCCTACCAAGCGCTCTATCTGCGTCAACGTCTCAGCGATCGCGTCACCCTCATCACCGAGGAGCTCCCACCCGCGGAGCATCGCACTGCTCTCGAGGCGCTGGGAGTGCGGGTGCTTCATGCCCGGGCACAGCGCCTTCAGGCCGGCGACACCGGCGGTTGTGTGCTGCACACGGACGCTCTCGACTCTTCCTCAGACGAGCTTGCGCAGGAGGAGCATCATCTCGATCACGTCTTCTTCCAGGCCCCCACCAGCGCCAGCCTGGATCTCAGCGCCGATCTCGAGTTGGAAACCCAGGGCCCCTACATTCTCGTCGACGCCCAGCAGCGCACCAGCAATCCTCTTGTCTTCGCTGCGGGCGATACTGCGCTTGCGCGCACGATGCCGCAGCCGCTGACCTTCGTCGCCCAAGCGCAGGCCCAAGGCCAGACCGCCGGGTTGTGGGCGGATCAGGATCTCTTTTTCGCCCACCCGCACACCCCGGCCCTGCCCACTATGTCGGATCCTGAGTCCGACTAAGCCTTCGGCGCGCCTACGTGCAGGGTGATCTCCCACTCTGCGGCGCGACGTTGCACGAAGTCGAGTACGCTATGGCCGTTTTCCGCAGCCCACGCAGGAATGGCATCAGTTGCTTGGGTGCAATCGAAGGTGATCGTGATCTGGTCGCCGGTATGAAGCTCAGCAACCGCGTTTTTTAGTTTGAGCAGCGGGAAGGGGCACACGTCGCCGCAGCTATCGAGGGCGTAGTGCCCCTCGCCGATCGATTCGACAGTGCGGGTGGACGTTGCGGCACGAAGCCCCACATCGACCGCTGTGAAACGGGGTGCGGGACGGGTAGCGAGGGCTACCTGCCCGTGCCCAGCGTCGACAAGCGGAGCGGAGAGACGCTCAGAGGTGGCGGGGAGGGAATCCCCACTGGTGGCTGGTGCCTGCTGTGTGGGGGAAGTGAGATAGAACTTCGCTGCCAGCCATACCCCGAGGGTGGTGAACAGAAGCGCGACCCAGCCCTGGTAGCTGAACAGGCTGGTTTGCACCATGCCATTGCCCACGGTGCAGCCCCCAGCCCAGCTGGCGCCCACACCCATGAGCACACCGCCAGCCAAGGAAGCCACGGCGGTGCGACCATCCGGCACGCGCACGCGGAACTCGCCACTGAGAGACGCGGCGATAATCGAGCCGAGAAGAATGCCGAGCACGAGTAGCGCTCCCCAGTCGAGGAAGGCGCTATCGCCAGTGACGAGATAATTCATCACGTTTTTGGATGGGCCGGTGATTCCCAGACCATCATTGCGCCCGGCGGCAGCCGATAAAGGCCACGCCACCACTCCGATGAGACCGACCAGCACGGCCGCGCGATAGAGCGGAATGGGTGCAGACAGCACGCGCGTCAATCGCGGTGTATCAGTACGTACGGCGCGGGTCGGCTGCTGCGTCGTGGTCGAGCAGTAGTGCCAAACAAGGACGGCAGTGACGACGCTGAGTCCCAGGGCCAACACCCACGTCGCAATGTTGAAGTCTTCGGCGATGGAAACATGCTCAGTCTGCAGGCTCCGCCCCCAGTCGTTCAGTCCACGCAGGGCGCCCGTTTTCATCGCTGCCGCGGACAAGGCATAGGCGATGAGTGCAATCCATGATCCCACCAGCCCTTCGCCAGCGCGGTACCAGGTACCGGAGGCGCAGCCGCCGGCGAGAACAATGCCGATACCGAATAGCAGGCTGCCCACGATCACCGCCACCGGCGCGAAGGGATCAAATTCGGGCTGGATGAACCCCATACTGGTGAGAAGCTGCACTCCGAGGGCTTGCACGCTGATAACAACCAGCAGTGCTACGAAAGGACGGAACGTGCGCCGGAGGTAGATATCTCGCAGGAAACCGGTAACGCAGAAGCGTCCGCGCTGCAGAACTGCGCCAAGAAGTGTGCCGAGCGCAAGGCCAGTGATGATCATGGTCGAACCCCTTGTGTCTATAACTGGTGTGCGGTGAACGCACAGCGGATGAGGTACTGCTTTTCTCCCGCGCATGCCACGACGGCACCACGGGCGATAGACCACCCGATAGTAGACATATCTGTCTATAAATAGTAAACCGCTCTGTACGTTAGTGAAGAAGCTCACATAAGCTCGGGGGATTCTTGGCGGCCACAGACCTACCCGCGGCAGAAAAATCAGTCATACTTAAAAGCAGTGCCTGCACTACCCCCTGCCCCGCGTCTGCGTGTGGCTGAGGTACCGGGCAATTCGCACGACTGACACATTGTCACCAACTTTTAAGGTGGTTTTTATGACTGAGTACCGCATCGAACACGACACCATGGGCGAAGTGAAGGTCCCCGCCGACGCTCTCTGGCGCGCCCAGACCCAGCGCGCAGTGCAGAACTTCCCGATCTCCGGCCGCGGTCTCGAGTCCGCTCAGATCCGCGCCATGGGCCTGCTTAAGGCAGCCTGCGCCCAGGTGAACAAGGACTCCGGCGACCTCCCGGCCGAGCAGGCCGATGCCATTATTGCCGCCGCGAAGGAAATCGCCGAGGGCAAGCATGACGCCGAGTTCCCGATCGATGTCTTCCAGACCGGTTCCGGCACATCGTCGAACATGAACACCAACGAGGTCATCGCCTCGATCGCCAAGAACAATGGCGTGGAGGTGCACCCCAATGATCACGTGAACATGGGCCAGTCCTCCAATGACACCTTCCCCACCGCCACCCACGTGGCCTCCACCGAGGCGGCCGTGAAGGATCTCATCCCCGGCCTGAAGGTGTTGCAGGAGTCTCTGGAGAAGAAGGCCAAGGACTGGGAAGAGGTCGTGAAGTCCGGCCGTACCCACCTGATGGATGCCGTTCCGGTCACCTTGGGCCAGGAGTTCTCCGGCTATGCCCGCCAGATCGCGGCCGGCATTGAGCGCGTCGAGGCCACCCTGCCCCGCCTGGGCGAGCTGCCGATTGGTGGCACCGCCGTGGGCACCGGCCTGAACACCCCGGCCGACTTCGGCGAGAAGGTCACCGCCGAGCTGGTCAAGCTCACTGGTGTTGAGGAGCTGCGTGAGTGCGTCAACCACTTCGAGGCTCAGGCTAACCGCGATGGCCTGGTGGAGTTCTCCGGCGCTATGCGCACCATCGCCGTGTCGTTGAACAAGATCGCCAACGATATCCGATGGATGGGCTCTGGCCCGCTCACCGGCCTTGGCGAGATCCACCTGCCGGATCTGCAGCCGGGCTCGTCCATCATGCCGGGCAAGGTCAATCCGGTGCTGTGCGAGACCGCCACCCAGGTCGCCGCCCAGGTGATCGGTAACGACGCCGCTGTGGCATTCGGTGGCGCCCAGGGCGCCTTCGAGCTCAACGTGTTCATCCCGATGATGGCCCGCAACGTGCTCGAGTCCGCCCGCCTGCTGGCCAATACCTCCCGCGTCTTCGCCGAGAAGCTGGTGGATGGCATCGAGCCGAACGAGGAGCGCATGCAAACTCTCGCGGAGTCCTCCCCCTCCATCGTCACTCCGCTGAACTCCGCTATCGGCTACGAGGCTGCCGCCAAGGTAGCCAAGACCGCGCTGAAGGAAGGCAAGACCATTCGCCAGACCGTGATTGATCTCGGCTACGTCGATGGCGAGACGCTCACCGAAGAGGAGCTGGACCGTCGCCTGAACGTGCTCGATATGTGCAACACGGATCGCGACTCCTAAAACACTCCCTTCTCACATCACCCACAGGCGCGCCTTCGGGCGCGCCTTTTGTGCGCCCCCATGTCCGATGCAATGAGGACGAACGATAAGGCGCGGGGGCTAGAGGTTGGCGTCGACAAACGCTCCAGCTCTGCCGCAAGCCGAGAAAAATGCGTGAGGTGCAAGTTTGCACCGAGTGTATTTTTAGGAGTTAAATGGCGGGCATGACACACGAAAACCTCAGAGACAAGAAGCGCCGCGAAACTCTGGCGGCCATTTATTGCAGCGCGGCGCAGCTGGTGGCCGCGCGCGGCTTTGATGCGGTCACGGTGGACGAGATTTGTGCACAGGTCGGCATCTCGAAGCGCACCTTTTTTAATTACTGCGACTCCAAGGAACAGGCGGTGATCGGCCCCGGACCACGGCCGCTGTCAGCGGAGGAACGGGCCAAGTTTCTGGCCGCGCCCCATAGGAATCTGCTCGCCGATCTCCTCGAGCTGCACCTCAGCACCGTCATCGACGGCATGGGGGCGGATGAGGATGCTTTAAGGCGGCACCGCAAACAAATTATGCACCGCAATCACGATTTAGCCGCCCAGCGCAGCGCCCAAATGATGGCTGCCCTTGGATCGCTAACCGAACTCACCCGCGAGGTACTAGGTTGCGAACAAGAACAGGCGGAGGCCACCACCGCCTTGGTATCCACTTCCCTGTATTTAGGGCATCACCGCTGGCTGCAGCGTCCGCACGCAAACTACACCGCACTGCGTGAGGAATGCGCCCGCGCATTAGAGCAACTCGCCGGAGCCATGAAGGAGTACGCCTAACCATGAAGAAACCCCAGAAAGAACGACGACCCTCATCACTTTCTCCTGAAGAGCAGAAACGCGTCTGGTGGGTGCTGTCCGCACTCATGGTGGCAATGTTGCTCGCCAGCTTGGATCAGATGATCTTCGCTACTGCCCTGCCCACCATCGTCGGCGAACTCGGCGGGGTGGACCACATGATGTGGGTGATCACCGCCTATCTGCTCGCAGAAACCGTAATGCTGCCCATTTACGGCAAGTTGGGCGATCTCATCGGCCGCAAACAGCTCTTTATCGCGGCACTCATGATCTTTCTCCTCGGCTCTGTCATGGGCGGGCTGGCCACCGGCATGGCTGTGCTCATCGGCGGACGTGCGGTGCAAGGCATTGGTGCCGGCGGCTTGATGATTCTCTCCCAAGCGATCATCGCCGATGTGGTACCGCCCCGCGAACGCGGCCGGTATATGGGCGTCATGGGAGGCGTATTTGGTCTCTCCGCGGTGCTGGGCCCGCTGCTCGGCGGTTGGTTCACCGAAGGCCCCGGCTGGCGCTGGGCATTCTGGATGAACCTGCCCCTCGGCGTCATCGCGATCGTGGTGGCCGCCGTGGTGCTCAGGCTCCCCGCACGCTCGACGACGCTGCGCTGGGACTATCTCGGCACGCTGTTCATGGTCAGCGCAGCCACCACGCTGATCCTCTTCACCACTTGGGGAGGCTCACGCTATGCGTGGTCCGATCCGATCATCGTGGGACTGATCATCGCTTTCTTGGTCTCCGCCGTTGCGCTGATCGCCGTGGAGCGACGCGCCACCAACCCGCTGGTGCCGCTGGAGTTCTTCGCCAACCGCAACTTCGCGCTCACCACCACCGTGGGCCTCGTGCTGGGCATCACCATGTTCGGCGTGCTCGGCTACCTGCCTACCTACATGCAGATGGTGCACGGCTTCAACGCCACTGAGGCCGGCTTCATGATGATCCCCATGCTGGTATCCATGCTGAGCGTCAGCGTCTGGACCGGCATGCGTATCACCCGCACCGGGCGCTACCGCATCTACCCCATCCTCGGCATGATGATCGTGCTCGCCACCCTAGTGCTCTTCCACTCCATGCAGCCCAGAACCCCGGTATGGCACATCGCCACCTACCTCTTCCTGCTCGGCTTCGGCCTCGGGCTTTCCGTGCAGGTGCTGGTGCTCATCGTGCAAAACACGCTGCCCGCCGCCGTGGTGGGCACGGCGACCGCGGTGAATAACTTTTTCCGCCAGATCGGCTCCGCCTTGGGCTCCGCCCTCGTCGGCGGGATCTTCGTTGGCAATCTCTCTTCCCTCCTCGCCACTCGAATCCCCGAGGCCAGCCGACAATTGTCGCTCGAACAGCAAACTGCGCTCGCCCAGCACGAGGGTGTGGACACCAATGCGATCACCCCTGGGATCGTCGGAAACATGCCGGGGCCGGTACGCGAGGCCTTCATTTCCAGCTACAACGACGCCCTCACCCCGGTCTTTATGTACGTGATGCCGATGGCAGCGCTGTCCTTGCTGCTTCTGCTCTTTATTAAGCACGAGAAACTGCGGGAGACCCTAGACGCTGACAGCGATGCTGGGGCTGTCCCCACCGTTGCGACGCAAGCGCCATCGAGTACCCGCATCGTCGAGCACTCCGAGCCAGCCAACAAGTCCGAAAACACCCCTGAGCCTGGGCCCGGCTCGCGCTAGCTGCGACACACTGAGCCACTAAAGAAACAGCCCACCGGATGCGCTACGCGTGTACCGGTGGGCTGTATGCGGTATGGCCGTCGTATTAGGCCTCGGTGTCGTCGTGATCGAGGCGGTCGAGGGTTTCGTGGGTGTGATTGTCCGGATCATAATCCTCCGGCTTATCCAGCAGCCGCTCGTAGAGATCCACGTTGCGCCACTGCCCCTTGAGCTCCCCATAGGTCATGCGCCCCATGTGATGCATCGTGCCCACACGCTCAAAGCCGCGGGACTCGTGCAGCCGCTTGGAGCCTTCGTTCTCGGGGAAAATCCAGGCGTGCAGCGACCAATAGTGCAGGCTGTTGCACACATCGATGAGCGTATCCATCAGCGCGCCGGCGATACCGCGCCCCACGGCGTCCGTGCCCACGTAGATCGAGTTTTCCACCACGCCGTAATACACCGAGCGCGAGGATGCCGGCGCCCCGGACACCCAGCCGAGCACCTTCTCATCATCGTCTTCTTCCACCGCGACGAAGCAGGTTTTGAGCAGCTTCTTCTGTGCGAATTCCTCCCACGTAGGACCGCTGGTCTCGAAGGAGGCGTGACCGCTGTCTAGCCCCTGCTCATAAATCGCGCGGGCCTGCGGATAGTCGGCCTTCGTCATCGGCCGGATACGGAAATCTCGCTGTGCCATGCGCATTATCTTCTCTCATTGCGGAATTGCGCCGCAAAATATGTCTGTGAGCTTGCGCTTTTCTCGCGCTTATCGACGCTTTCTCGCACGCCGTGCTCCCTTTCTTTTGGCAGCAGCCCCTGGCCGCTGTCCACGCCGCTGCTGCTTGGCACGTGTTTTTTCTCGGGCCGAACGCTTCTTCTGCTCCCCAGCAGCAGAATCCTGGCGGGTACTGCGCGGGGTGCGGCCGCGGGTGATGCCGATGAACTCTTGGATCTCTTCGCAGTCATCTTCCTTTTTCCATATGACAGCGATCTTAGTCGGATCTCCGCCACGGAAGTCGCGGTGCGCACAGGACTTGACGTTGAAGGAACGCAAGAGCGGCCGCGGGGCGCGGGCTACGCCCACATTCGCGCCGACCACATCGAGGGCCTGTTTTACTGCGGCGACATCCACCACGCCCTGCTCATCAGGGGCGGTGATGGTGATGATCTCCTCGGCGATGTCCTCGGCGTCGATCTCATCGAGCAGGGTGAGCTCGGAATCCACCGGCACGGCGATGCCGGGCTGCTCCTCGTAGAGAATGACCACGTGGTAGGGGTCGAGACTGGCGGGCGGGGTGGCGTCGACAAGCCGCGCCAGCGCCACGGTGGCCTCGCCAGAGGCAACGTCAGCGAGCGCATCATAGGATTCGAAGGAGCGGAAGCTGATATCGGTACGCTCCCGCATGCGGGCAAACCATTTTCCGGGGGCGGTGCCCTTCACATACGAGATCACGAGTTCCATGACGATAAATGCTACCGTGAACCCTGTGAACGAAGAATCTGCACGCACCCCGATCCAGCCCTCCGGCACCGCAATGAAACCGGAGACTGCCGCCAAGAAGCTGGGAATCTATTTTCCCGCCTGCCCAGAGGAGTTCCGCATCACCGCGATCACGCACGCGGAGCTGAAGGCCCTGCGCACCACCCCACCCGCGTGGCTCAACGAGTTGCGCGAGACGGGCCCGCATCCGCGCCCGGTGGTAGCGGAGAAGCTCGGCATCACCATCGCCGCGCTCAAGCGCCATGACATGGACGCGCCGCTGACCACCGCCGAGATCGAAGAACTGCTCTCGACCATGCCCGCGTGGCTGGCCGAGGAGCGCGAGAAGTTCCAGGAGAATACGAACTCCTAACCCCCGAGCACACAACAACCACCATCTCAGTCCAGCGTGGAGCGAGATGGTGGTTGCGGCGTTTCGCGGCGTTTAGGCGAGCTTCCAGTCCTCGAGGCCGTCATAGAGCGGATAGTTCGCGGCCAGGGCATCGACGCGCTGGCGCAGCGCCTGCACATCGGCGTTCTTGCCGGCGGCCAGGGCGCTGCCGATGATATCGGCGACCTCGGTGAAGGCAGCGGCATCGAAGCCGCGGGTGGCCAATGCCGGGGTGCCGATACGCAGACCCGAGGTGACCATCGGCGGGCGCGGATCGAAGGGCACAGCATTGCGGTTGACGGTAATGCCAACCTCATGCAGCAGATCCTCGGCCTCCTGGCCGTTGAGCTCGGAATTGCGCAGATCCACCAGCACCAAGTGCACATCGGTGCCGCCGGTGAGCACATCCACGCCGGCGGCGGCGCAGTCCTCGCCCATCAACCGCTCGGCCAGGATCTTCGCGCCCTCAATCGTGCGGGCCTGGCGATCCTTGAACTCGTCGGTCTGGGCCACCTTGAAGGTCACGGCCTTGGCGGCGATGGCGTGCATCAGCGGCCCGCCCTGCTGGCCCGGGAAGACAGCGCTGTTGATCTTCTTCGCATAGTCCTGCTTAGCCAGGATCACACCCGAACGCGGCCCACCCAGGGTCTTGTGCACCGTGGAGGAGACCACATCGGCGTGCGGCACCGGGCTGGGGTGCAGCCCCGCGGCCACCAGACCGGCGAAGTGCGCCATATCCACCCACAGCTTCGCGCCCACCTCATCGGCGATCTCGCGGAAGGCCTGGAAGTCCTGGTGGCGCGGATAGGCGGACCAGCCACCGATGATCACATCGGGGCGCTCGGCCAGGGCCTGCTCGCGGACCTTATCCATATCCACGCGGAACGTCTCCGGATCCACCTCATAGGCGGCAACCTCGTAGAGCTTGCCAGAGAAGTTCAACTTCATCCCGTGCGTGAGGTGACCACCGTGGGCCAGAGACAGGCCCATGATTTTGTCCCCCGGATTAGCCAAAGCCATGAGCACCGCGGCATTCGCCTGCGCACCCGAGTGCGGCTGCACATTGGCGAACTCGGCACCGAACAGCGCCTTGACGCGCTCCCGCGCCAGGTCCTCGATAATGTCCACGTGCTCGCAGCCACCATAGTAACGGCGCCCCGGGTAGCCCTCGGCGTACTTATTCGTCAGCACCGAACCCTGCGCCTGCAGCACCGCACGCGGCACAAAATTCTCCGAGGCGATCATCTCCAAGGTGTCGCGCTGGCGGCCTAGCTCGCCGCCAATAGCGGCAGCCACATCAGGATCGAGCTCGGCAAGTGACTGGTAGCGGATGTCCGGGGTATTTTCGCTCATGAAGGTCCTTCCCTATCACGGTGATTGTGCGGCAGCGGGGTGGCGTAGACAAGCCAGTAGTGCCGCGAGCGTACTTCTAACCGTAGCTAACTCTCGGGGCGAGACTAAACCCACATACATCTAGTACCCTACTCCGATCACACGCCTAGACAGCGGGGTTGATGTTTTCGCCACGCCGCCAAGAGGGCACAATAGAGACTATGGTCCGCGCCAACGATTCCAGCCCCTATCTCGACTTCGACCGCAACTCATGGCGCACGCTGCGTAAATCCATGCCGCAGGTGTTGACGGAAAAAGAAGTCATTCAGCTGCGCGGTATCGGCGAATCCATTGACCTAGACGAGGTCGCCGAGGTGTATCTGCCGCTCTCGCGCCTCATCCACCTGCAAGTCGCCGCCCGGCAGCGCCTACACCAAGCCACCGCCGAGTTCTTGGACGACCCCTTCACCCGGGTGCCCTATATCATCGGCGTGGCCGGCTCCGTGGCGGTCGGCAAATCCACCACGGCCCGCCTACTGCAAGTGCTCCTCTCCCGCTGGGACAGCCACCCCCGCGTCGACCTCGTCACCACCGATGGCTTCCTCTACCCCAGCGCCGAACTCCACCGCCGCGGCCTAATGAGCCGCAAAGGATTCCCCGAATCCTATGATCGGCGGGCGCTGCTGCGCTTTGTCACCAATGTCAAAGCCGGCAAAGCCCTCGTCCAGGCGCCCGTTTACTCCCACACCCTCTACGACCGCATCCCTGGCGAAACCATCGACGTCGAACGCCCCGACATCGTCATCCTCGAAGGACTCAACGTCCTCCAAACCTCCCCCACACTCATGGTCAGCGACCTCTTCGACTTCTCCGTCTATGTCGACGCCGCCACCGAACACATCGAGAGCTGGTACATCGAACGTTTCCTCAAGCTCCGGCACTCCGCCTTCCAGCAACCCAACGCCCACTTCTCCCATTACGCCAACCTCGACGACGACTCCGCCCGCGAGGTCGCCCGCGAAATTTGGCAATCCGTGAACCTGCCCAACCTCGTGGAAAACATCCTGCCCACTAGGGTGCGAGCGTCGCTGGTGCTCCGGAAGAATATCGATCACTCCGTCCAACGAGTGCGGATGCGTAAACTATGACAGCGATCGCGGTATGAACCTAGTTCAATAAAGGCCGTGGCTCTCGCCTCGTGCTAGTTGGCGCGTAGCCACGCCTCGATCGGGGCAAGCTCGGAGAAATCTATGCGGGAGATGTCCTTGCCGTAGCCATCGACAATCGCCTGCTCAGCAACACTCAACGACGGCTTCGCCCGCAGCAGCTTCGTCATCGTCCACATCGTCGCCCGATGCATCCGCGACAGCTCCGAATAGGCCAAACGCCCCGGCAAATAAAAACGCGCAATATCCGGGCAATTGACGACGCCGCGCAGCTGGTCCTTCTCCCGCGCCTGCGGCAGCGGAGTCATCCCCACAGCAACAAACGCCGTCGCAATCCCCTGCTGAGACAGCGAACGTGCCCACTCGACACCTCGGAACTGGCCGCCAAAATTCGGTGACAAGACCACCACACAGCCGGTGTGCTCACCGAGCTGGGAGGTGGCGTCGTCAAGCGTCATGCAGGGGGCAGCAACGCGAGCAGCAAGCTCGCGGGCATAGCGCTCAGTGGAGCCATAGGTGGAAGAAAAAACGATCGCAACCATACTCACTTCCCAAAACGACGCGAACGCGAAGAATACTCACGCAACGCCCGCAAGAAATCGATACGGCGGAAAGCCGGCCAATAGGTATCGGTGAACCAAATCTCCGAATACGCTGCCTGCCACAACAAAAAGCCCGACAGCCGCTGCTCGCCAGAGGTACGAATCACCAAATCCGGATCCGGCTGACCCTTGGTGTAAAGATGCGTAGAAATAGCATCCACCGTGACCGCCTCCGCCAACTGATCACTAGGGGTACCGGCAGCGAGCTCATCGCGAATCAACGCCTGCACAGCGTCCACAATCTCCTGGCGGCCGCCATATCCCACCGCCACATTGACCACCACGCCCGTGTGCTCACTCGTCCGCGACTCGGCCTCCCCCAGCGCCGCAGACAGCGAATCCGGCAACAAATCCGTGTGCCCCACCAAACGCACTCGGCAATTGATATCAGGATCCGACAACTCGCGCGCCACATCCGCCAAAATCTCGAAGAGCTGCTCCAGCTCCGAGGAGGAACGCGCCAGATTTTCCGTGCTCAGCAAATACACCGTCACCAAGGTGATACCGAGCTCATCCGCCCAGCGCACCATCTCAGCAATCTTTTGGGCCCCCACTCGATGGCCATGGCTGACATCAGAAAAACCCGCCTCGCGCGCCCACCGGCGATTACCATCCGCCATCACCGCGATATGCTTCGGCAAACGGGCGCCGCGCAGCTCCTTCGTGATACGCCGAACGTCCCGCTCGAGACGCTTCTCATAGAGCGGGTACAAAACCTTCGGCACAATCCTCACAAACCCCTAGTTTATCTCCACGAGACAGCGATCGCGATTCTCCGCGCCCGCTGTCTCCAACAAAAAGCCGCTGCCGTGGGACCACGACAGCGGCGGCGCACCCGCGGGCCCGGCGAATGGGGCCGAGAGGTGTGCGTCGATAAGCGAAAACAGCTAAAACCAAGTGCGCTTGGCTTGGTCGTAAAGGCCGGCCTCCTTGAGGGCCTTATCGATCGCCTCCGTATCGAAAACATCGAGGCCATTGTCCTCAGCGAAACGCTGACGACGGTTCAACCGAGCAATGCGGCGCGACAGGCGCCAACCAATGAACAACACCGCCACCAGCGACACAACCAGCACAAACAAGCCGATCGGCGAAGCCTTACCGAATTCGGGGCCGAGCGGGCCCTCCAGCTGGTCAGCCTGGGCGAGAATCTCGTACAGCACGTCAGTTAATCCTTATCGATCCCAGCGAACAAATCATCCTCTGGTAGTTCAGTCTTCACCCTCGTACGGGCCAATTCAAATTCCTCCGTGGGCCACAACTCGCGCTGCAACTCCACTGGGGTCGCAAAGAACGTGCCCGCCGGATCAATCTGCGTCGCATGCGCGCGCAACGCATCATCACGGCGCTCAAAATACTCCGCCGCATGCACCTGCGTCGTCACCCGCGCCAACGTATCGCCCCTGTCCGAACGCAACCGCTCCAAAAAACCACCATAAGGCGACGGGCGGCCCTCCGCGACCAGACGATCATGGAACATCTGCAAACGCTGTCGGATAAAGCCGTGGGTGTAATACAACTTCAGCGGCGTCCACGGCTCCCCCACCTCCGGATAAAAGTTCTCATCACTAGACAGCGCCCACGCTTTCATCGACACCTCGTGCACCTTCAGGTGATCCGGGTGGGGGTAGCCGCCATTCTCGTCATAAGTAATGATCACGTGCGGCTTAAAATCACGCATCACGCGCACCACCTCGCGGGTGACCTCATCGCTGTCAGCGAGAGCAAAGCACCCCTCCGGCAACGGCGGCAAAGGATCGCCCTCCGGCAAACCAGAATCCTCATAACCCAACCAGATATTAGAGGTGCCGAGCGCACGCATCGCCGCCGCCATCTCCTCGCGACGCACCTCGGCGATATTCTCCAACACGCCAGAGCGGTTCATATTCGGGTTCAAAATGCTCCCGCGCTCACCGCCAGTGCAGGTCAACACCAGCACATCCGCGCCCTCATCCACATAACGAGCCATCGTGGCCGCGCCCTTACTCGACTCATCATCCGGGTGGGCATGGATAGCCAAAAGACGCAAACCCTCCTTGGGGCGAGGCCGCTCAGCAGCGCCAGCACGATCCGTGCCCGGCTCAGATACAGCATCCGAAGGAATAGTCACGTGACAGTCACTCCCGTAAACGTTGAGAAAATAAAATTCATTCGCCTGCGCTAAGGCACAAGCATCCCACCATCGTAATAGCTGAAGCCAACAAGCTAGAATGACAGCGATCAACATTTTGATATCGAAGGCCTCGACACCCCAGAAAGCACGCCATGCCCAGCCCCACGTCGCAGTCGCACAACCAGAGCACAGAGCCCACCGCCACCTATGACAGCAAGCGCGGAACGATCTCCGGAAAGATCATCGCTGTCGGCGCGGTCATCTTCGCCATCGTGACTGTCATCGTGATCGTGCAATACTCCCAGAAACTGCAGGCGGGAAGCGTCGACGGGCAAATCACCAAGTTTGAACGAGTCGAGGACAACATGATTGCAGCGACGGTGGATATCACGCGAGATGACGTCGATAAGCCTGCATACTGCATAGTGACAGCAATGAACTACGACGCCGTGGAAGTGGGGCGGCGCGAAATCTACATCCCCAGCGGCGGCGAGCACACCACCCGGCACAACACCACAATCACCACCCGCGACATTCCCGTGGTCGCCGACATCTACGGATGCTCCAACACCATCCCTGACTACCTCAAAGGCGAAGACTAGGGCGTCTGATACTATGGCGACCTAGAATTTCTCGCTGACAGCGATGCACCCAACCCACCACCCAACGACGGGAAGGTATAAAGGCTAACTATGTCTGACGCCCGAAAGCAGTACATCACCCCGGAGACCAAGGCCAAGCTCGAAGCCGAGCTCAACGAGCTCATCGCGCACCGCCCCGTCGTCGCCGCCGAAATCAACGAGCGCCGCGAAGAAGGCGACCTCAAGGAAAACGCAGGCTACGACGCCGCCCGCGAGATGCAGGACCAAGAAGAAGCCCGCATCAAGCAAATCTCCGAAATCCTCGCCAATGCCACCACCGAGCGCTCCGCCGTCGAAGAAGGCGTCGCCAACGTCGGCTCCGTCGTGCACGTCTACTACAACGGCGACGAAAACGACAAAGAAACCTTCCTCATCGGCACCCGCGCCGCCGCCAGCGAAAACCCGGACCTCGAAACCTACTCCGAGCAGTCCCCCCTCGGCGCCGCAGTCCTCGGCGCCACCGAAGGCGAAACACGGGAATACACCGCCCCCTCCGGCGTGAGCATCAGCGTCACCGTGATCTCCGCGGAGCCCTACAACTCCGAGAAGTACGCCACCCTGCGCAACCAAAGCTGACAGCGATCCACTTTTCATGCGTTCAACGATCCTCGCGATCGCAGTGACCTGCACTGCGGTCGCGCTTTCGGCTTGCACGCCCAGTCTCGAGCAGGACTCACCACATAAAATCGCCACTCCAGACAGCGATGCGATTCCGGTGAACCTGCCGCGCTATATAGACTGCGTCTCCACCCCAGAAATACGGCCCAAGCGGATTTCGCTCAACTGCGCTACAGACAGCGACTACGTAGACGACATCACGTGGGAGGAATGGCTCATTGATGGCGCCACCGGAACCGCGAGACTGCATACCGCATCGCTGTCTAGTAAAAAGAAGCGTACTGAGGCCGCCCGTAAGCAGCGCGGGCGCACGCGGGACTCTGCTGATCGCTCAAAAAAGCAAGAAAAGCGCGTCGCTGTCACTCTTGGCGATCCCGTGCACACTCCTTTTGGGCTCGCTTTTACATCGCTGTCTATCGATGGCAAGGAGCAATCGCCCTAAGGGGCTTCCACCACGACTTCTAGCCTGGTCACCTCTTCTGGTGGCCAGGCTTATGGTGTATGCCGGCGGGGACTAGCGCTGTGTGGGGCTCGACGCTAGGGGTCGTCTCTTGTCGGTGGCGCGCTGTCGGGCCAGTGTTGGCGGCGGATTTTTGCCGCGGCTGATTGTTGGGAGAAGGTGCTTCTGTTGAAGCGTTTCTCTGGGTAGGGTTCTTCTGGTGTGGCGGCTTTGGTGTGATAGACGATGCCGCTGTCGGGGTCTCGTTCTGCGTGATATTTGTGCGGATGGATGCCGCTGTCATCTGTGTCCGAGTGGTGTTGCGGGCACATGAGTGTGAGGTTGTCTAGGTCGGTGGGGCCGCCCCGTGAGAACGGATCGATGTGGTGGACGTGGCACGCCGTGACCGGTTGGTTGCATCCGGGGTGGGAGCACACCAGCTCGGTGGCGAATAAGGCGATGCGTTGGGCGACATCGGCGAAGCGTTTTTCGGTGCGCAGGGCTTTGATTTGGCCAGAGGTAGCGTCGTGAAGCGCGACGTGCCCAGTGGCGTCGATGCCGAGGAAGCTCAGGTCTAGGGCCGAGAGTTGAATACCGCAGGTGGTATGGAAGAGGGCGTTGGCGCCGGCGCGGGGTGGGAGTTCGAGGTCCTTGGCAGACAGCGACACGAGAACGTGGGCCAGCGGGTGTTTCGGTTCCTGGGGTGACGCGGGGCGGCCGAGGATGGCGAAAAGCGCGTCGGCGAGGCGTTGGCGCTTGGTGCGGTGGCAGGTGGTGTCGGTGCGGAGAGGTCGCGCGGTGGATTGGGCGACATCGAGTTGGGTTTTGAGCATGGCGAGGGCGTAGGGCGGGATGTAGCCGCCGATGCGGGCACCACCATCGCTGTCTTGGGGCCCGATGAAGAAACCGCGGTTGCGGTGGGCGCGCAGGGTGTCGCGGGGGAGCTCGTCGTTGCGTTCGTTGACGAGGCTCATCACGAATGCCTTGAGATCCTCGACGCTGCAGTGGGCCGCGCGCTCGACAGCGCGGAGGCGGATCGCTTCTCGCGGGACCGCGGCCTTGGAGCGCAAGCACTTCAGGCCGCGCTCGATGGTGAGGCGCTGCTCGGCGGTGAGGCCCTGGCGGTTGGCGAGGTCCCGGGCGCGGGCGCGAATGCGTTCTGCTTCTTCCCGCCGCCTAGTGACAGCGATGCGGTTGTCGTCTGTGCTTGCGGGCTCGTCGATAACGCTGTCGTACCAGCCGCGGCCCTGAGCTCGCAAGTCCTTTGCTTTGGCTTTGGACCAGCCATAGGACTCAGTGAGGTACAGGGTGGATTTGTTCGAGCCGCAAAGCTCGGTGGTGCTGCAGGTATCGGCGGCGCGGGCGAGCTGGAGCTCGAAACGGGCGAGGGCCGTGAGCACGGATTTGAGGCGATCACGATGTTGATGAATCGCGGCGAGCTCGATGTCGCCGGATTCAAGGCTCGCAGAGTGGTGTTCGAGCCATTGCGCAGCGCTGTCTAGCGCGTGCTGATCCCCCGAGTACATTGATTTTCCCCCGAATAAAACGTACTTCTGTTCAACCAGCCCCCACTTTAGCCCCTCCCCCGCCCGTTGCGCTCGCTGAAACTGCACGTCTTGGCGTGCTTCTTTGGCGTGCGATCCGGGCTCTGATGGGTTATGGGGGCTTTCGGGGCCGCGAAATCTACCGCTGCCGGGCCTCGCTCAAACCCAGCCTCAAACACAGCCTCAAACACAGCCTCAAACTCAGCCACCCACACCCCAGCCCCACAAACCCAAACCAACCAATCACCCCCACTAAGGCACGAAAAAACCCACACATGACGTCGCCGCCACGTGTGGGTTGTGTCTGCTCTAGTTCCGGAAGTAGGACAGCAGGCGCAGGATCTCGGTGTAGAGCCACACGAGGGTGACGGCGAGTCCGAGCGCGACGCCCCAGGCCATCTTGGCGGGTGCGCCTTGGCGCACGAGCTGGTCGGCCATGTTGAAGTCGTTGAGGAAGGAGAAGGCGGCGAGCCCAATGCACACGAGCGAGAAGATGATGGCGAGCGGGCCACCGTCGGTGAGCGGGTTGTTGCCGGTGAACATGTAGAGCAGCATATTGCCGATGGCCAGCACGACGACACCAATGAGGGCGCCGGTCATGATGCGCTGGAACTTCGGGGTGACCTTCACTGCGCCGGTCTTGTACACGTAGAGCATGCCGATGAACACGCCAACGGTGCCGATGACGGCTTGGCCGATCATCACGGCGGCGTTGGTGTCGGCGACCACCATGTTGGTGAACATGAAGGAGATGCCGCCTACGAAGAGGCCTTCAAACGCTGCGTAGGTCAGGGTAATGGGGGCGGAGCCGTACTTCTTTCCGAAGGCGGAGATCAGCACGGTGATGAGGCCGCCGATGGCGCCGATGCCGGCGAGCATCATGGCGAGGCCCGGATTAGCAACACCGATCGCGTAGGTGATGATGGCGCCGACGATGATCACGCCGAGGGTGATGCCGGTTTTAGCGATGACATCGTCGACGGTCATGGGCCGCTCAGCGCCTTGGGCGGTGGCTTGGTTGAAGCTGGGATCTTGGTAGTAGCCCTGCATCGCGGCTTGCTGTGCCGCCTGCTGGCCGCGATAGCCCTGCCCATAGGGGTCGTTCTGATAACCGGGGGCTTGGCCGCCTCGCTGTCCCGATTGGGTGAGAGAGCTAAATACTGGATTGCTGCTACGCACTAGTTTGCCCGTGTCCTTTCATGGTTTTCTTAGCTTCGTTTATCTGCGATTGTTGTGTCACGTTATCGCGCTTACGTCCTATTCAACGTTTCCGCCCCCGTGTTAGTTCCCTCGGACCCCACTTTCCTTTCCCGACCCGCGGGCAGGGCAAATTCGCTCGCTGTGCGCGCGATGTTTTACACTGGTTCGAGCGCGCGCAGCGCGTGAGCCCCCTATAGCCCAATTGGCAGAGGCGGTGGACTTAAAATCCATTCAGTGTCGGTTCGAGTCCGACTGGGGGGACGTTTTTCTGTCTCCGCCCCTTCGCGCTTATCGACGCCACCTCCCCGCCGCTGCAACGCTTCTTTATTCGAGTTCCCCGCGCTGCCGCGCGAGCTCATTGATGATCCCGTCGAGGATGTCTTTTTCGGAAATCATGATCTCGTGGACCTCTGTTTCCTCTTCGATCATGGTGGTGATGCCTTCGACGACCATCGCCCCGCCGGAGATGACATCGGCGCGGCCTTCGTGGATCACGGGGTGGGCGGCACGCTGGGTGGAGGTTTGTGCCAATAGGTCCCCGCAGAGCACGCGGAGGGCGTCGAAACGCAGCGTGCTGCCGTGGATCGCGGTGGCTTCATAGGCTTCGAGTCCTTGGGCGAGCGCGGAGAGCGTGGTGAAGGTGCCGGCGCAGCCGACGAAGGTGACGGCGTCGCTGATGGGCACGATGGCGCGTACTTCGCCGAGGCGTTCGCGCACATAGTCGGCGGCGATGTCGATCTCGGTGCTGGTGGGCGGGTCGGAGCGCATGATGCGTTCGGTCAGGCGCACACAGCCCATCTGGCTGGAGTGGGAGCCGAGGATCTCGCCGTCGCTGGTGCCCACCACGAATTCTGTGGAGCCGCCGCCGAGGTCGATCACGCAGTAGGGCCCTGGGAGTTCTTTGAGGTCGCTGACTGCGCCGCTGAAGGAGAGCTGGGCTTCTTCTTCGCCGCTGATTACTTCGGCGCCGCGGTTGGGTGCTACCTGGTTGAGCAGCTTGCTGGTCATGGTGAAGAACTCATTGCGGTTGCCGGCGTCGCGGGTGGCGGAAGTGGCCACCATGCGCACGGCTTCGACGCGCTCGATCTTCATGATGTCCACGTAGCGCTCGAGCACGATGCGGGTGCGTTCGAGCGCCTCGGGATCGAATTCCCCGGTGGCGTCGACGCCTTGGCCGAGGCGCACGATTTCCATGCCGCGGTAGATGTCGCGGACGTGGCCGTCGCGGACTTCGGAGATGAGCAGGCGCAGGGAGTTGGTTCCGCAATCGACGGCGGCGAGGCGGGTCATGTTATTTCACCTCGGCGTTGGAGAAGTCGAATTGCTCGAGGTCGATGCCGAGCTCGGCGCAGGTGGGCCAGTCGGCGGGGATGGCGGTGCCGCGCAGTTTCCCGTGGTCGGCGGCGATCGCTACGGCCTCGGTGCCGAGGCGCACCCGATCGGGACCTTCCGATAGCGCATAGGCGATGAGCACGTGGACGCACTTGACGCGATCGGGCATGCCGCCGCCGGAGAAGTCGGTGCCGAGATCCTCGATAGCATTGCGCTTTTCAAGATAAAACTCGTGGGCACGACGGTAATCCTCTGCGAGGTCAGCGTCGCTGTCGAGCCGCGCGGTCATCCATTTCATCACGTGCGCCACCTCGAGCCGCGAGGCCTCTGCGGTCAAGCGCGGGTCGGTGAGGTAGTACAGGGTGGGAAAGGGAGTGCCGTCTTCGAGTCGCGGCGCGGTTTCGATGACCCCGGGGGCGCCATCGGGGCAGCGGTAGGAGACGGCGCGCACGCCGCGGGGGCGGCGGCCAAGCTGGGTCTGGATCTCGTCTAGATCTGCATCGCGTACGCTCATGCGCTCTAGTGTCTCACGATCCAGGGCGCGGAGTTAATTCTGTGGCGGTGCGGCGGGCTCGGCGTCGGCGGGCTGGGGTTGTTGTTGTGGTTCGAGGGGTTCGAGCGGCAAATTAGAGATATTGGGCTCGTCCCCGCGATCGCTGTCTACGTCGTGATTGAGCTCCACTAGGGTGGCGCGGGGGTCGGTGACGCTGTGCCACAGATCGGTGTACCAGGTGTGGTTCTCGGCGCGCTCTTCTGCGCTTGTCGACGTCACCCCGTCGCTGGGTGTGATGGAGGGATCGAGAATACGGAAGGGTGTTTCCCCTTCTGCGATGGCGCCGAGGCGGCGGCGAATCTGCTCGTCTTGGTAGGCCGGAGAGTTGTTTTTCTCCAATTCGTCAAGCAGGCGCTCCTTTTCGGCTTGTTTGGCCGCGATGGAGGAGTTGAGATTGGAGATATCGGAGCGCTGGTCAAAGTAGGTGCGCAACGGCAGCACGATAAGCCAGAGCGCGAGCAGCAGGGCGACGACGAGCACGACGATCCCGACAGGGCTCATGCCGCGGGTCACCGAGGTGCGGGGCAGGCTGGCGCTGCGTGTGGGGGTGGCGAAGTGTGCCTTGTTTTTCACCGGTACCGATCGCGAGGTATCTCCTGTGGCCATAATGCGCCTAAGTTTAGCCCCACACAGCACACCGCGCCCCACGCGACACCCAGTGTGGGTGCCGGCCGTGGGGCGCGGTGGTGATCAGCGCGGGTGAGCGCGCGCTCTGCGGCGTTTATGCCTGAAAGCGCGGGAAGGCGCTGGCGCCAGCGTAGACAGCGGCGTCGCCGAGGATCTGCTCAATGCGCAGCAGCTGGTTGTACTTAGCAACACGCTCGGAGCGAGCCGGGGCACCGGTCTTGATCTGGCCGCAGTTGAGGGCCACAGCCAAATCGGCGATGGTGACGTCCTCGGTCTCACCGGAGCGGTGGGACATCATGCAGCGGTAGCCATTGCGGTGGGCCAGCTCGACAGCGTCGAAGGTCTCGGTGAGGGTACCGATCTGGTTCACCTTCACCAGCAGCGCGTTGGCGGCCTTCTTGTCGATGCCCTCCTGCAGGCGCTGCGGGTTGGTGACGAAGAAGTCGTCGCCGACGACCTGAACCTTCTCGCCGATAGTGGCGGTGAGGTTGGTGTAGCCCTCCCAGTCGTCTTCCTGCAGCGGATCTTCGATGGAGACGATCGGGTACTGCTCGATGAGCTCCTCGTAAACCTTGGCCATCTCCTCGGCGGTGTGCTCGCCGCCCTCGAAGTGGTACTTGCCGTCCTTGAAGAACTCGGAGGAGGCAACGTCCAGTGCCAGGGCAACGTCCTTGCCCGGGGTGAAGCCGGCCTTCTCGATGGCCTCGACGATGAGGTCGAGGGCAGCCTTGGTGGACTCGACGGAGGGAGCGAAGCCGCCCTCATCTCCCAAGCCGGTGGACAGGCC
Source organism: Corynebacterium sp. 11A (assembly GCF_008930935.1). Classification (NCBI taxonomy): domain Bacteria; kingdom Bacillati; phylum Actinomycetota; class Actinomycetes; order Mycobacteriales; family Corynebacteriaceae; genus Corynebacterium; species Corynebacterium sp. 11A. Next base: position 150,181 of record NZ_PQMR01000001.1, on the reverse strand, counting down.
CTTCTCCTTAATAACCTTCTTCAGAGTGTGGTAGACCTCGGCGCCGATGCGCAGGGCCTCGGAGAAGGTCTCGGCACCGATCGGGGCGATCATGAACTCTTGGACGTCCACGCCGGAGTCGGCGTGAGCGCCACCGTTGAGGATGTTCATCATCGGCACGGGCAGAACGTGGGCGTTCGGGCCGCCGACGTAGCGGAAAAGCTCCAGCAGGGAGGAGTCAGCGGCAGCCTTAGCCACCGCCATGGACACGCCCAGAATGGCGTTGGCGCCCAGACGGGACTTGTTGTCGGTGCCATCGAGCTCGATGAGGGTCTGGTCGATCAGGCGCTGGTCATCGGCCTCGAGACCAGCGAGAGCGTCAGCGATTTCCTCGTTGACGTTCTCCACTGCCTTCTGCACACCCTTGCCCAGGTAGCGGTCACCGCCATCGCGCAGCTCGTGTGCCTCGTGCACACCGGTGGATGCACCCGAGGGCACATCGGCGCGACCGTGCGAGCCATCATCCAAGATGACCTCGCACTCAATGGTGGGGTTACCGCGGGAATCAAGGATCTCGCGTGCAAATACGTGCATAATCTCAGCCACTATGGCCTCCTAAGCCGTTAGACAGATTGCTGGGGTGTGGAAATGCGTGTGCGATCTTTCCACCAACATGCCCGATTCTAGCGCATTTTTGTGACATACGGACCCAAAACCACATGTTTGATGTCCGATAGCCAACATTTCTGCAGGATAGGCTGCGAGATGGTTGCGAAAGTCACGCTTCACCGCTCAATTGTGGCACGAAATGCGCGCCCCTGCCGTCGCAGGCGGCAATGTGGGAACAAACTCACACCGCTAGAGCGCCGGCTGCCCCAAGGCATAGGAGGCGGCGGCATCGCGCACCCGCACCAGATAGTCATTGGACATGTTGTAGGAGCGGATGCCATCGACCCAACCCTCTGGGGTGGCCAGATCGCGGCCATTCGAGCAGAGCAAGGTGGCCGAGCCGAGAGCGGCGTCGTCGATCTGATGCGGATCCGCTACCCCATCGCCATTGGCGTCGCGCCCATAGCGGCCCCAGGATTCGGGAATGAATTGCATCGGGCCCACGGCGCGATCCCACTGGGCATCGCCGTCGAGCTCGCCCTGATCGGTATCGGGAATCTCCGCGAAGCCGGGCGAACCATCGAGCGGCACGCCGATGATCGGCGGGGAGACCACGCCATCATCGCCGATGCTGGAGCCGCCGAATACCTTGCCGGAATAGGTGCCGTGGCGGGTCTCCACAAAACCGATACCGGCGAGGGTATTCCACTTCAGGTGGCACTCCGGCCAAGAGGCGGCAGCGATCAGCTCCGCATTCGCATAGGCGCGCAGCGCCGGGGCGGGAATAGACATCTCCGCGGCCAGCGGATCGGCCCAGTAGCCGAGCTTGTCGGAGGTGCGCCCGGCATCATCGATATTGATGGCCGGCACTTCCGCCCCAGCGGCCGGCGGGACGTTATCGGGCACGGGCCGCAACTGGCGGATGGGGCTGGCACCCTCCAAGAGCGATAGCGCCCACCCCACCACGGCGATCACCATGATGATCGCCAAAAACGTGCTGCAGCCGCAGCCGAGCGCGCGTCGTCCTCCAGTAGCCATGGACGTTTAATATACAGAATCGCCCCGCTCGCGGCGCTGCTCCGTCTGCTTACCCTGCTCCCACAAGTTCTTCTGTTCTTCCACGGCAACGATCTCGGTGGTGCCATCGAAGAGATAGGGGGCGCGCCCCTGTAGTTTCTCCACGAAGGCCTGGGCTACCTCCACCATGGAAAAATCCCCGCGGCGGCGGGCCAGCTCGGCGTGGAACAGGACTTGGAGGTAGACATCGGCGAGTTCCTTCTTTAACTCCTCCGCGCTGGCCTCGCCACGCTCCCAGGCGACGACCGCGGCGATGAACTCCTCGCTTTCCTCCCGCAGATAGGGCACCAGTGAGCTATGGCTTTGGCTGCGCTCCCACTCTCCAATATCGAGCGCCCGCTCCATCACGGCCATGGCGTGCGTGCTGGGGCTGGCGCACACCCGCACCGGCGCCTCCGCTGCGGGCTCCGCGCCGAGGGCGCAGAGCTGGGAGCGAACGCTGCTGGGCAGGTTTGCGTCGATAAGCACCGGCCCTTTCAAATCTGCGATGTACTCCAGCGGTACAGCAAAACCATTATCGGCATCGAGAACAATAGTGCGCATGGCCTCACCGTACCGCGTTACCCCCAGACGGAAACCCGATGCTTCTTAGTTTTCCGGCAGCGTGTTTTAGGGTATGTGCGTGACCAATACATCTCAGCCCGTGGTCTCGGGCACGAACTCTCATCGGCCGACCGTGCGCGTGTGGACGCTCGTGTCGCTCATTATCGGCTCCACGATCGGAACCGGCATTTTTGCTCTGCCGCAAAATGCGGGTTCTGTTGCGGGGCCCGGCGCGATGCTCATCGGCTGGGCAATTGCGGGCGTGGGCATGCTCTCGATTGCCTTTGTGTTCCAGATTCTGGCCGTACGTAAACCACATCTTGATTCAGGCGTGTATTCCTACGTGCGTGCCGGTCTCGGCGATTTCGTCGGCTTCGCCTCGGCATGGGGATATTGGCTGGGCTCCGTGATCGCCCAAGTGGGTTACGCCACGTTGTTTTTCTCCACGATCGGCCATTACGTGCCGATCTTTAATGATGAGCACCGGTGGATTCAAGCGGTGGCCGTATCCATCATGACCTGGGTGATCTACTTCGCCCTCACTCGCGGCATCAGACAGGCAGCGGTGCTGAATATGGTGACGACGGTGGCAAAATTGCTGCCGATTGCCGCTTTCATTCTGCTGGTGGCGTTTGTGGGCTTTAGCTGGGACACCTTCACCCTCGATATCTGGGCACGCGAGGGCTCGGTGGGGTCCACCATGGATCAGGTCAAGGGCATCATGCTCTTTACCGTGTGGGCCTTCATCGGCGTCGAGGGCGCCAGCGTCTATTCCAAACAGGCCCGCACCCGCTCTGATGTGGGCAAAGCCACCGTCTTCGGCTTCTTCACGGTGCTCGCCCTGCTAGTGACCGTAGCGACCCTCTCCTATGGCGTGTTCACCCAGGAGGAACTGGCGGCGCTGCCGGATAACTCCATGGCCAGCGTGCTGGAGGCCGTGGTGGGCCCGTGGGGTGGAGCGCTCATATCACTGGGACTGTGTCTGTCGGTGCTGGGCGCCTATGTGTCGTGGCAGATGCTCTGCGCCGAGCCGATCGCACTCATGGCCACGGACGGGCTGCTGCCCAAAAAACTGGGCGCTGTCAACGATCAGGGTGCCACGGTGTGGGCGCAGCTCGTATCCACCGTGGTAATTCAAATCTCGGTGGTTATCTTCTTCGTTAATAAGACCACCTACGTGTCCATGGTGCAGCTGGCCACCATGATGTACATGCTGCCCTACGTGTTCTCGGCTATCTATTTGCTGCTGCTGACCACCCGTGGCCGCGGCGTGGCACACCCGCAGGCCGGTATCCGCTTCGATGATTCCGGGCCGGATATTGCGGCACACGCGAACAGAAAACATCGCATGGTGGCGCTGATTGCCACCGTGTATTCGCTGTGGCTGTTCTATGCCGCCGATGTCACTTACGTGCTCTTCGGCGCGCTGCTCGTCATCCCTGGGCTGGTGCCGTATGTGTGGACCCGAAAAGCAAGCGGCGATCGGGTGTTCAACCCCGTGGAATGGGTGATTGTGGCGCTCGTTATCACCGGTGGCGCAATCGCCATCTACGGGCTGTCCACCGGCAGCCTTTCGCTCTAGCGCTGCCCCACCGCGCTTATCGACGCCTCCCCGCAGGAACACATATCCTGCCGGGGAGGCTTTTCCCTGCTGCCGGTGGCGCGGCGCCGCTTCTCAGCGCAAACGGTATTTCCGCCGCCTAGCTTCGCGCTTATCTTCGATATCCATCTGCTCATCGATCTCGGCGGCGGTGCGCGTGCCGCCCCGGCCCGCCCGGCGCCGCCGCGTCCCAGCAGCGGAGCCACCACTACTAGTGTTGCGACTCCCCTCCGCAGTGGAACTGCTCACCACCGGGGCGACGGTCTCCATGGCGGATTCCACGCCTGTGCTCACATTCACCCGATCCAGCTGGAACATGGTGGAAAGGAAATCCGCCACCCATTGCACAAGCTCGACATCGCGCAGCTGCGGATCGGTGATGGTGCGCCCCGCCTTGGGCAGCGGCACCATCACGGCCTTGGCGGCGGCGCGATAGGTAGAACCACCATAGAGCCGCTTGAGCCGCACCTGCTGGGAGTCTTTGAGTTCCACGGGGTGAATCTTGATGCGATTGCCCTGGACCACGATATCGGCCACCTGCGCACGGGCAGCCACCCGGCGCAGCCGTGCCATGGTGAGCAGGCGCTGGACCTCCACCGGCGGCTGGCCGAAACGATCGCTCATATCGTCTACGGCGCGGCCCAGCTCCTCCTCGGTGTTCGCAGCGGCAATAGTGCGATACATATCGAGACGCAGCCGCTCGGAGTTGATATAGCTATCGGGGATGTGGGCATCCACCGGCAGGTCGATGCGGATTTCGGTGGATTCCTTCTCGGTAGCGTCGAGGGGCTGACCGGAGGCGAGAGCACGGAAGGTCTCCACGGCCTCGCCCACGAGCCGCATATACAGATCGAAGCCCACACCGGCGATATGCCCGGACTGTTCGGCGCCGAGCACATTGCCCGCGCCGCGCATCTCCAGATCCTTCATCGCCACGGCCATGCCCGCACCTAGGTCATTGTTGTGGGCGATGGTGGAAAGCCGGTCATAGGCGATCTCAGTGAGCAGTACTCCCTTGGGGTAGAGGAAGTAGGCATAGCCGCGCTCGCGGGAGCGCCCCACACGCCCGCGCAGCTGGTGCAGCTGCGACAGGCCCATATGGTGGGCGTTTTCCACGATGAGGGTATTGGCATTGGCGATATCGAGGCCGGTTTCCACGATCGTGGTACACACCAGCACGTCATAGTCGCGATTCCAGAAGCCCTGCACGGTTTGTTCCAGCAGCTGCTCGCTCATCTGGCCGTGGGCCACCACGATCCGCGCTTCGGGCACGAGATCACGCAGCTCGCTGGCGCGCTTATCAATATCTTTGACCTTATTGTGCACGAAGAACACCTGCCCATCGCGCAGGATTTCGCGCCGAATCGCCGCCGCGATCTGCTTGTCCTCGGCCGCGCCCACATAGGTCAGAACTGGGTGGCGATCCTCGGGCGGGGTGAGGATGGTCGACATCTCCCTGATGCCGGCCATGGACATCTCGAGGGTGCGCGGGATCGGGGTGGCAGACATGGTGAGCACGTCCACGTGGGTGCGCAGGCCCTTGATGTGTTCCTTGTGCTCCACGCCGAAGCGCTGTTCCTCGTCCACGATCACCAGCCCGAGGTTCTTCCAGGTCACACCGGTCTGCAGCAGGCGGTGGGTGCCGATCACCACATCTACCTCGCCGCTGGCCAAGCCGCTGATGATCTCCTTCGCCTCCGCAGTGGAGGTAAAACGCGATAGCCCACGGATGGTCACGGGAAAGCCCGCCATGCGTTCTTCGAAGGTGGATAGATGCTGCTGCGCCAGCAGCGTGGTGGGCACCAGCAACGCCACCTGCTTGCCATCTTGCACGGCCTTGAAGGCGGCGCGCACCGCCACCTCGGTTTTGCCATAGCCCACATCGCCGACGACCACACGGTCCATCGGTACCGGCTTTTCCATGTCCTCCTTCACCGCTTGAATGGCCAGCATCTGGTCCTCGGTTTCGACGAAGGGGAAGTTATCCTCCATCTCCTTTTGCCAGGGCGAATCCGGGGCGAAGGCATAGCCGGGGGCGGCCTGGCGCTTGGCATAGAGCTCAATGAGTTCGCCGGCGATCTCGCGCACCGCGGCGCGCGCCTTGCGCTTGGTGTTCTTCCAGTCCGAGCCGCCCATCTTCGACAGCGTCGGGGTCTCCCCGCCCACATACTTACTCAGCAGGTCGATGGAGTCCATGGGCACATAGAGCTTATCTGCCGGCGCGCCCCGCTTCGAGGAGGCGTATTCCAACACCACATACTCGCGCCGCGAGGTGCCATCGCCGGTGGTGATAGTGCGCTCGGTCATCTCCACAAAGCGGCCGATGCCATGGGTGTCATGCACCACATAGTCGCCCTTTTTCAGCGCCAGCGGATCCACCCTATTGCGCTTTTTCGCTGGACGACGCTTCGCCCCAGCGATATCCCCCACGCGGTTGCCGGTGAGGTCTGTCTCCGTGATCACCACCAGATTCGGGCCGTCAAAGACCACACCGTTATGGGCGAAGGCCTGATAGAGCGTCACCTCGCCATCGCTCGGCTGCCAGCCGGGGGAGGCCACGGTGGTGCGGATTCCCTGCTCCTTAAACCGCTCCCGCATGCGCTTAATCGCCCCTTTGGCCGGGGCAATATAGGCGGCTTTACCACCAGCGAGGGTATGCGCTAGCAGCTTTTTCATCATGGACTCAATCTCTTTGAGATCACCCCGCGGCTGCGGCGGCAGCGAAAACTCCAAGGGCAGGGTGAGATCCTCGCTGGCCTCCAGAATCCCCGGTTCTGCCGCGGTCCAGTGCGGCTGGGATTGGGCGAGCATGGCGTCGTGAAGCGCATCGATGCCCACATAGGAGCCGGCCGACAGATCCAGATCGGCGCTAGCCACCGGCGCTGTGCCGCCCATCGCGGCCACCTCCCACCCGGCGGCCAAAAACTCTTCATCCGTGGCGATGAGATCGCTGATGCGGGCCATGATTTTCTGCGGTGCCAGCTCCAGCACATGCCAGCCACTGCCCAAGACCTGCAGCAGCGGCACTAGCTCATGCGGGCTGAGTACCGGTAGCAGCGCCTCCATGCCGTCGGCGTAGGTGTGGGTAGAGATCTTATCCAGCAGCTCACCCAGCGCGGGGTGATGCGCATAGGTGCGCGCCAGCTCGCGGGCGCGGCCAGCCACCTCATCGTCGATGAGCAGCGTGCGTGCGGGATAAATCGAGAGCTGCTCGAGAACGCGGTCGGCAATGGCGCGCTGATCCGCCACCGCGAACTCGCGCATCTCGCTAACCTCATCGCCCCAGAACTCGATGCGCACCGCCTGATCGGCTGTGGTGGGAAAGACATCGATAATCCCGCCGCGGGTGGCGAACTCACCGCGGCGAGACACCATATCCACATGCGAGTAGCCGAAAAACACCAGCTGGGCGCGCAACTGCTCAAAATCGCATTCCCTATCGGTCTGCAGGCGGATCGAATGCTGCTCGGTATTCACTACCGGCTGGCAATAGCTGCGCGCTGGGGTGACCACCACGCGATAATCCTGCAGGTTATCCAAGGTCTGGGCGCGGCGGCCCACGATGTCCATCCCGGGGCTCAAGCGCTCATGCGGCAGCGTCTCCCAGGAGGGCAAAAAGGCCACCTTCTCCCCCAGCATGGCCTTCAGCTCTGCGGTGAGATCTTCGGCCTCGCGGCCATTGGCGGTGACCACCAACAGCCGTGCCTTGTGCGCCAATGCCGCTATCGTCCACGGCCTGGCCTGATCAACGAGCGAGAGGTGCAGGCGCGGATCGCCCACATGGGTGAGTAATCCAGCGAACTTCTTATCCTCTGCGGCCGTGCGGGCCAGGCCGCTGAGCATGGGGGTGGATGATGCGGACGCCTCGTGAGTCACGGCTGGGCGATGCCTTCCTAAAAACGGTGGATGAATTCTACACAGCGCGGTCGCCGACGAGCGCCGCCGTGGGCGCGGCAGGCCAGTCCCCTGCGCTGCCGTGCACCTTACCGCGCTGATACTACTCGTAGGCGAGGTGTGGGCAGCAGCAGAGCCGGCGCGACAGCGCGCCGGTAGCAGGGGGGGGGAGTTTCAGGTATCGGGTTAGTCCGCAGCTGGGGTGGAACCTGCCGCAGAGTCTCCACCTGCCGGATTCTGGGCGCCATCGCTGTGGGTACTGTCGTCCTGGGCGGTGCGGCGGCTATGGGCGCGCTGCAGGGCCTCGGGGGTTTCGGTGGGCTGATAGTACTTGGCGTTTTCGCCGACCGTCTTCAGCTCCGGATCGCGCAGGCTGGGATCAGCCACCATGCCGGCCAGGCCATTCCAGCAGAGATTAACGATGTGCGCGGCCACCACTTCTTTACTGGGCTCGCGCACATCCAGCCACCACTGCGCCGTGGAGGAGGCCATACCCACCAGCGCCTGGCCGTAAAGTACCGCCACATCGGGGTTGAGCCCCGACTTTTCGAAAGCACCGGCCAGAATATAGGAGACTTTGCCCACGGTGTCATTGAGCAGCGTGGAATAGGTGTTGTGCTGCTCGGGGTCCACATCGCGGGTAAGGATGGTGAACTCATCGGTGTGGTCTTCCACGAAAGACAAGAAGGCCATCACCGCGGATTCCACCCGGCGGCGGTAGCCGGAACAGTTCAGGGCATTTTCAATCACCGAGCGCATCAGCTGCGTATCGCGGTCCACGACCTCGGCATAGAGCCCCTCTTTACCACCAAAGTGCTCGTACACCACCGGCTTGGACACCCCTGCGCGAGAGGCAATCTCCTCCACGCTGGTGCCCTTGAGCCCGCGCTCAGCAAATACTGTGCGTCCTACTTCTACTAGTTGCTCGCGGCGCTGCTTGCCGGTCATCCTCCGCTTAACCATGCCGTAGAGCCTATACGCTTATGCATCTCTCAGTCTCATCTTTCCCCTCATACCTCCCCCACCAACGATTGGCACGCCCCCGACGCTATGTTGTAGGATTTCTAGCGCACGGCCGTAGGGCATGTGCGTTTCCCCATGGTGTAATTGGCAACACTACGGTTTTTGGTACCGTCATTCTAGGTTCGAGTCCTGGTGGGGAAGCTTTTTTATTTCCCCACCTGAACTGCACATAGTCCGCCAGTCGGAACACATTATGCACCCCCGATCGAGCGGGTTTACCCCCTTTCTTCGCAGAGCTGCTGCACTGCTGCCTTTAGCCGGTAACACGCTCGATACCTGCCCGGCATGCCCGCGCGGTCCGCACCCCCACGGGCACCACTCACCCATCCCCCCATTCGGGCATAGCTCCCGCTCAGCATCGAGACATATTTTTGCGGCCCTACACACCCACTCTGTAACCTCTGTGACAAGAGTAAAGTCTCATTGAGGTAACACCTGATAAGCTCCCCAGCGATATAGATCAGTGATGCCGCCGACGGGCGGTGCTGATGTTTTCCGTGACCCGATTGGAAAGAACTTCATGAAGTCTGCATCTCAGACCCGCACTAAGGTGCTGTCTCTTGTGACCGCCGCCGCCGCTGCTATGGGAATCTCCGCCGCCCTGCCGGCCCCCTCCCACGCGGCCCCCGGCAATGTCGTCGTGGTTGGCGATTCCATGCCCGCCAATCCGAGCATCGAGGACTTCGTTGCCTCCAAGCTCCCTGAGCAGGCTCGCGTCATCACCCCGAACGCCCACCTCAACCAGGTGGGATGCGGCAGCGATGGTCTTTTCTCCGGCACCTATGCCCGCGTCTCGAACAAGCCCGTGGATGATTTCACCTGCCCCGGCGCCAGCTTCATGAGCGGCGGCATGCGCGTGGACTTCGCCATTGACACCGCGGCACGGCGCGGCAAGCTCAACAACGGCACCTCCGAGGTGGTCATCTTCGCCGGCGGCAATGACACCTACTCGCGGATGAGCAGCCAGTCCCTGCCCGATATTGAGCGCGATCTCTACGGCGCGATCCGCCACTCCATCGCCAAGGCCAAGCGCTTTGCCCCGAATGCCCGAGTGAAGGTCGTCGGCATGCCGCATGTGGCCAATGCGGAAGGCGGCGTGTGCCTGATCAACGTGATCCCCAATGTGCCGCTGGGCATTCCTGCCCGCGCCGTCAATGACGTCGAGCGCCACCTGCAGTGGGCACAGGTGAACGCCTCCCGTGATGGTGGCGCCACCTTCGTAGACACCAAGCCGATCTCCGATGGCCACGAAATGTGCTCCAATGATCGCTGGATCACCGGCATCGTGGACACCACTGCCCGCAGCCCGCACAAGCTCATGTTCCACATGACCGATGCCGGCCTGAACGCGGTCGCTAGCCACACCGCCCGCTCCTAATACCCGCACCGGCCCCGCGCGGGCTACGGGTTCTATACACACCAACGCCCAGCCTCTCCCCTGCTCTATCGGGGCGAGGCTGGGCGTTGGCGTATCTTGCAGGCTGCAAGCGCCGAGCGGCTAGAGCTCGGGCTTGTCCTCTACGGCCGCGATGGCCTCGGTAACCAGCTGCCAGAAACGGCCATGGTCCAAGGTGGTCGCGACCTGGGTGGGGCACTCGGGGCCGGCGGGGGCACGGAAATCCACCACGGTCATGCCGGTGGTGAGACTGCCCTGCAACTCGACGTCGATGGGGGCACGGCGGGTGGCCACACACTCGGGATCGATGAGATAGGCGATCGTGCAGGGATCGTGCACCGGCGGATCGTCGAAGCCTTGGTTTTCCCTATAGGCCTCGCGGAAGAAACCGCATAGATCCACCACCAATTGGGAGCAATCGGTGCCCAGCTGCGCGATCTGCTGCTCGACCTCGCGGGTCGCGAGCGCCTGGTGGGTGAGATCCAGGCCCACCATGGTCACCGGCCAGCCGGCGTTGAACACGATATGTGCGGCTTCCGGGTCCACGTAGACATTGAACTCGGCCCAGGCAGTGCGGTTTCCGGTGTGATAGCCGCCGCCCATGAGCACCACCTCGCGGACCTTGGGCACAATGCGCGGCTCTTTGCGCACCGCGAGAGCGATATTGGTCAGCGGGCCGGTGGGAACAAGGGTGATCTCGCCGTCCTCGCTGGCCATGATGGAGTCAATGATGAAGTCCACGCCGTGTTGCTCGCCGAGCGGCACCCGCGGTGTGGGCAGGGTGGCCCCATCTAGGCCGGTCTCGCCGTGCACATCGGCGGCGACGCTCAGCGGCCGCACCAGCGGGCGGTCGCAACCGGCATAGACCACGGTGTCCAGCCGAGCTGCGGTGGCCACGGCGCGGGCATTATGGGTGACCTTCTCTAAGGTCTGGTTGCCGCCGATGGTGGTAATGCCCACCAGGTCGATGGCGGGGTTGCCGCCGGCGAGGATGATGGCCACGGCGTCATCGTGGCCGGGATCGCAATCGAGAATGATTTTCCGTGGGGTATCTGCGCTCATAGTCTCCAGTGTAAGAGTCCCCGCCGCCCCGCGTGTGCGGCTCGGGTCACAGTGTTAGTGCGCGGGCAGCACTGCGCTCTGGTACTCGGCGCGGATAAAATCGGCGACTTCGTGGGACTCAAGCGCCTGGGCGAGGGCCTGTACCGCCGGCGAGTCTGCCTTATCCTCCGGCGCCACCAGAATATTCACATAGGGGTTATTCTCCGGCTTCTCTGAGGCAAGACCATCCTCTGCGTAGTTCAGCCCGGCTTCGAGTGCGAAGTTGCCATTGATCACCGCTGCGGCCACATCCTCATCCTCGAGCGTCTGCGGCAGCAGACGGGCGTCGACGGGCGTGATGGTCAGATCGCGCGGATTAGCGGTGATGTCCTCCACGGCCGTCTCGGCGCCGCGATCATCCACCTCGATCAGCCCAGTATCGGCAAGTAGCGCTAGGGCGCGGGCACGATTCACCGGGTCATTGGGGATGGTCACCGTGGCGCCGTCGGGCAGCGCCTCGAGGGAATCAATGCTGGTAGAAAACAGCGTCAGTGGCTCGAGGTGGACGCTAGCGACACTGCGTAGGCTGTGATCGTCGTTTTCCTCGCTCCATTCCTCTAGGTAGGGCTGGTGTTGGAAGAAGTTGGCGTCGGCATCGCCGTGGGTGGTCACATGATTGGGGTCGATTCCCCCTTGGATCACCTTCACATCCAGCTCCACTCCCTCCGCGAGGCCCTCGTCTGCGATATATTCCAGAATCCGGGCATGCGGCTCGGGCGAGGCGACAACGGTGAGTGTGTTCTCATCCGGCTGGGCGCTACAGGCGCTGAGGCCCAGGACGCACACTGCGGCGGCGGCAATCTTCTTAATCATGGTTTTAGGCTGCTTTCTTGTGCTTATCGACGATATCCGCGAAGTTATCCGCGAGGTATTGGTGATATTTCTGGGTCACATCAGGGTGGGCGCGCAGCCGAGACTTCAGGGCGTTTAAGCCATTGGTGCTATAGATCTGCTCGCCATCGAGATCCACGCCCACCTCCGTGGGGGAGTCACGCAGCTCCGGCGGGAGGTTGATGCGGGGCACCTCGGCATCGAGCGCGGGGCTATAGAAGAAGGGAATGGAGAAGCGGTCCGTGCCCGGCGCGGAAGGCAGCACCCGGTGCGGGGTGGCCTTAAGGTAGCCGCCGGTGGCCACGCTGAGCAGCTCGCCGATATTGACGATGAGGTAATCCTCCACGGCGGGAACATTCACCCAGCTGCCGTCGACAAGCACCTGCAGGCCGCGCGAGCCCTCCTCCACCGTGAGCAGAGTGATAAAACCGGCGTCGTGGTGCGCGCCGACGCCCTGGCGGGTGGCCGAGAGATCGTGGCCGGGATAGTGCACGATCTTCAGCAGCGAGTGCGGGGCGCGGAAGGCCTCGGCGAAAAAGTCCTCCTCCTCGCCGAAGGCCACCGCCCATGCCCGTAGCAGGCCGGCCCCGATCTGTTCGAGCTGGGCAAACCACGCCAGCGCGCGGTCTTTGAGCTCGGGTTGATCCGCAGGCCATTGATTGGGCCCTTGCAGGATCTTCCACGGCTGCTCCGGCACCTTCTCGAGCTCGGCGGGCAGCTCAGGGCCGATATCCAGCTGCTCGCGCCAATCGCGCAAGCCCTGGGTGCGTTCGGTGCCGGTGGCGGTATAGCCGCGGTAGTGCGGGGAATGTATTTGGGAGATGCGCCGCTTTTGCGCTGCGGGCTGGGCGAAAAAGGATTGAGCCTCGGCCAAGAGCCCCTCGCGGGCGCGGGGGGCAATGCCGTGGTGGGCAAGGTAGAAAAAGCCCACCTCGTGCGCCGCCTGGAGCAAGGCATGAAGCTCGTCTTCATATCCGGGGTGCTCTGGGTTGCGTAGCCGAGAGAAGTCAATGACGGGAATAGTTGGTGTGTGCATGCCGCCATCATAGACACCCCTGTCTATTCATTTCGCGCACTACCCCCGATAAATGGCCACCATATTGGATCGGTAGTGCGCCTAGCTGGTATTTTGAGATAGACCGCTCGGTACGCGGGGGAGGCTCGGGGCGGTACGGACGGAGCGTCCCTGCGGCCCTAGAAGGTGCGGACCAGCTCGGCCAGCTCATCATCGCCGCGATCCCGCAACTGGCGCACGGTTTTCCGGCGAGCACACTCCGCCGGCAACCCCATCGCGAGATTGAGCGCGGCGATCACCACCTCGGGGCACGCCCAGTCCACCAGCGCACCATCGGCATCGAGGAACTCCTCGTCGAGGCCGATGCGGTTGATGAGCAGCACCAAGCCCTCGGCGTCCTCGCGCTCGGCGGGGGCGCGGGTGATGTCGAAGCTCTCGCCAAAGCGCAACCACATGCGCTCGCCCTCTTCGAGTCCGAGATCCTGAATAAAGCGGGAGATCGTGCCCAGCGAGGCAGTGGTTTTACCCCAGGTCAGGCGCTGCTCCCCCAGCCGGCTGGGAATCATTCGCGTCTCACCGAAGGCCACATCATAGATGGCGAGCACGCCGAGGCCGATGCCGGTGCCGGAGCCGCGCACGTGATCGTGACTCACGCGCAGCAGGAGATTCCACTCGCCGTCGCGGAGGTAGAGCCCCTTGGTCTCCTCGGGCAGGGCGTGATTGACCAGCGCCTCCTCCTCAGTGCGGTAGCGCACCTGGCCGTGCTCGACCACGAAGTCGCCGGTGGCGGCAAAAGCCCGCACCGAGTTTTCCGCCACCCCATATCCGGTGGCCTCGGCGATAAGCTCCCGCAGCGGCACCGATGTGCGACGCTCGGGATCGGCCGCATTCGCCTGCGCCAGCCGCGCCCCGATGAAATCCGAGATCGTGGTCCACTCTTCTTTACCCCACTCGCGCAGCGCCCATGTGCGCGCCCCGCAGCGCTGCACATGCTCGGCACTGGATAGGCTGCCATCGATAGAGCGGCTACTGCGATCAGACAGCACCGCGTGCAGCTGCTCCGTGCTCATGGGCTCGCCCTCAATGCGCAGCACCGCACTGGCCCGAGCGACCACCGATCCGGTGTCGCTGAGCACATGGTCTTTATAGAGCGCATAGGGGGTGTGGGTGTCTATCCACTCCCGCATCAAGGCAGTATCCGCACCCACGGCATTCGCGAGTTCTTCTAGTGTGAGCACGCCATAGTTATCGGCAGCGGCGGCAATGGCCTTGTCCACCGCGGCGGCAAAGCCGGCCCGGACGAGCCAGCGGCCGGTGCCCGCGCCTGCGGACTCGGAGCCGTCAATACACTCCAGCCCCCATGATCCGGGCGCACCCACCATGGGCAGGATTGTCAATAGGTCCGTCTCCACTCCTGCGGGAGCGGAACGCAGCGCGGGCAGCAGCCGATAGATCTCCTCTACCGGTCGCGCGATGCCCACGCGCTCGCGCACGGCGGCTTGTACCAGCTCGCACACAGGCCCAATAGCGCCAAGCCCGGCGCAGAGCATGCTCTCGAGTTGCCGGACTCGCTCGCGGCTCACCCCGAAGCGATCCCCTAGGGTTTGCAGGGACGCCGACCCAGCTAGGCGTTCATCGAGAATCGGGGCAAAGCGCGCATCAGCGGCCACCACCTCAGCGATCTCCACGCAGGCAGCCCCTGCTACGGTCTCTGTCCGTCCATCTAGGGCAGCAGCCGCGGCTGCAACGCTTTCGGGAATCTTCTCCTCTTCCCCCAAGAGGTCCGCAGCCGTACCAGTCAACGCCAACCAATCCAGCAGCACGGAAGCATCGCTCAGGGCGGGGTCGGCAAAGAGCCGCTGCTCCACCAAGTGATCAGCGTCCGCGGGAGCCTTGTCGCCCTCTGCGGCATCCTCCGAGCCGCCCGTCTCATACTCATCCAACGCCAAGAGCACCACCTCATTCAGCAACTTCTGCAGGCGCACCCGCCCAATCCCGGGCAGATCCGCCAGCTCCTCGACGGTGAGCTCGGTGATACCCACCTCGGGAGTAAGGCCCAGCCGCCGCCGCACCTTTGTCCACAGCGCGCTCTCCGGCACCAACCCAGGCCGAAGATAGGGAGACAGCTGCCCCAGCGCTGTGGTGGTCCCCCGCCCCAGCCAGGCCTCCACCACATCCATCGTGTCTGGAGCTTCGGCGACATTCGCCGTCTCCAGCCACGGGAACACTGCCGCTACAAGCTCGGCGTGGCCGTGGGCCTCGGTGTCCTTTTCTGTGGCGTTGATCGACGCCGTCATGGCCGCCAACGCCCGGGCGAAGCTCACCTCATCAATGATCTCCACACCGAGGGCGCGCGCTTTCTTCGCCTTGCCGGACATGGTGTGCACATCGGCGGCCACCACGAGCCTCGAGGATGTGATCACCCCGCCTACACTCAATCCAGCCTCGCGGGCGCGGGCCTCCCAGGTTTCGCGCGGGGTGATCATCGCCCCAGTGAAGGTGACACGATCTCCCGGCGCGAGTGTGCACACCTCCGCCGCCACCGCGGCCTGCCCCTCCTGCCCCTCCTGCTCGCCTGGCCGAGCGAGCAGCTGCCGAAAGCGCGCATGGCCAATGCACAGCTGCTCGGCGATATGGCCGAGCCAGAGGCGCTCACGTTCAGTGACCACCCCATCGGCCCAGGCCTCAATCACCAGTTGTTTGAGGTAGTGCTCATGCAGTTCGCTGATGTCCTCGGCCTCGAGCCCATAGGTCTGCGCCACCCGAACCAGCTCTTCGAGCTCCTCCTTCGTGAGCCGGCCGTCCACCATCGCCTGCGCCAGGGCCGTGCAGTAGCGATCGGATTGCGCATCGCCAGTAGAGGGCATGGCGGTGGTGAGCCGCCGCAGCCACGCGGACTCCGCAGCGAAGGCGGCGTCCTCTCCCGCCGCAGCCCACTCGCTAATCGGACCGGAGGCTTCGCTGCCGAATAAGCCGTCCGCCCGAGCGATGCAGGGAGCATGAGACTCCGGCAGGGCTGCCCAGTGCGCAGCAGTGAATATCAGCGGCGATGTATCGGCGCACAGCTCGGGGTGCCTGCGCAGTAGCTCAACGAAGAGCTCGGTGGTGGCGGCGGCGTCGGCGAGCGCGGTGTGGGCGGCGAGGTTGTTCACTCCGATCACCTCGAGGCAGGCAGAAAGCTTCCCCGGCGAGCCAGGCAGGAGCCGGCGCGAAAGTATGCAGGTATCGAGTATCCAGGCAGGGCTCGGTAGCTGCACCCCCACTCGCGCGAATTCATCGCTGAGAAAGCGGCGCTCAAAGGAGGCGTTATGGGCCACTACAATGCGCCCCTGCAGGACCTCGGCGAGACGGCGAGCCAGCTGCTCAAAGCTGGGGGCATTCACGAGATCCTTAGGCTCAATGTAGTGAATATGGGAGTTGTCGAAGCCACGATTCGGCTGCACCAAGCTACGCCAATAGCGTTCGGGCTGTGCCTGGGTATCGAGCAGAACGATGCCGATCTCGAGGATCCTGTCGCTTCTGCGCACCCCCGTGGTCTCAAGGTCGAGGACGGCGAACCCTCGGAATGTATGGCCGGTCTCTGTGCTCCTGCTCGGTGTGCTCATGCATGTCTCCCTTAGCGCTGCTGCGATACGTGTGTGTACTTCACTGAGTGTAACGACGCCTCGGACACCTCCACTGCGCTTTTTCGCACACTCTTTCCTCGCCTTCCCAGCGTCGACAATGCCCCTTTGAGCTGCCTAAAAAGCACATACCACTTAGTACAGCCGCATTTTTGACAGTGCGCCCTTAGCGCTGCGGCACTGCAGCGCAGGGCTTAGCATCACATGAACTACTACCTCGCAGCGCTGGGTATATCCCGCGCTCGCAGCCCGTACGGCTACCCCGCCCCGACGCACCACAGGGAGAATCACGATGCACACGCAGCAACCTGACGACGCCACGGCAGCGTCCGCACAGGAAAAGGCCAATGGTCGCCGCCTCATTGCTGCCAACAGCCTGCAAAATGTGGGTGATCAGTTCGTGGCAGCCAAGACCGTGCTGCCGTGGCTGCTCGCCGCCGCCGGCACTCCCGCGTTCTTTATCGCGTTGCTGGTGCCCATCCGAGAGTCGGGGCCGATGCTGCCGCAGGCGCCACTCACCCCGTGGGTGATGCGGCATGAGCGGCGCGCCGGCATCTGGGTGGCTGGAGCGCTCGGCCAAGCGGTGACCTCCGCCATCATCGGTCTGGGCGCCCTACTGCTCGAGGGCTGGTGGCTGGGGCTGTGCGTGATCCTCGCCCTCCTCGGCTTTGCGCTCTCCCGCTCCCTGTGCTCGATCGCATCCAAAGATGTGCAGGGGCGCACCATCACCAAGGGCCGCCGTGGCCGCATCAACGGCACCTCCACGATGATCGGGGGCATAGTGGCCATCGCCGTCGGCGGCGAGGTGCGGCTCATGCGCGATCGTGCTCCCGACTGGTTGTTGGCGGCGCTCATCCTCCTCGCCGCAGGGCTGTGGCTGATCAGCGCGCTGGTATTCCACCGCATCCAGGAGCCCGCGGTAACTCCCGATGAATCCCAGCGCCCCACCTCCGGCTGGCTCAGCGACGTGCGCACCCTACTCAGTGGGGATCGGGACTTCCGTAACTTTGTGATTCTGCGCTCACTGCTTTTGGTCTCCGCGCTGTCGCCGGCGTTCATTGTGGCTCTCTCCCAAGAAAGCACCGATCTGCTTGCTGGTCTGGGATCCTTCCTCGTGGCTTCCGGCCTCGCCGCGGTGCTCGGTGGCCAGATTTCGGGGGTCTGGTCGGATCGTTCCTCTAAATGGGTGATGACGCTCGGCGCAGCCGTCTCCTCGCTAGCCTTGGTGGCTGTGGTCTCCTGCTATTGGTGGGCGCCCACCAGCTGGCACCCCTGGCTGTATCCTGCACTGTTTTTCGTGGTCACCCTCGCGCATACCGCGATCCGCGTGGCCCGCAAAACCTACATCGTGGACATGGCCGAGGGCGATGTGCGCACGCGCTATGTGGCCGTGGCCAACACCACCATGGGTATCATCTTGCTGTTCACCGGCACGATCTCTGGGCTATTCGCCTACTTCGGCGAGGAGTGGGCGCTGGTGTTCCTCGCGGGCTTAGGCGCACTGGGAGTGCTCTTTTCCCGCAGGATCACCGATGTCTCCAGCCCATCCTCCTAGCCCCAGCAGTCCCTTCTCGCTTGTCGACGCCGTCACGCAGACACCACACCCCAGTGCCTCGAACTCACCCGTTTCTGGGCTCAGCTAATGGTACTTTTAGAGCCGTACACGAAACGCTATCGAGACAAAGTTGCCTAATCTTTTATGTCAGATACTTCCCATACTCCCGCCGCCACCGCAGTGATCATGCTCGCTGCGGGTGCTGGCACCCGCATGAAGTCCGCCACTCCGAAAATGCTGCACCATGTTGCCGGCCGTTCCATGCTGGCTCATGGCCTGCACGCCGCGGCGGGCATCAACCCCACCCATCTCATTGCCGTTGTCGGCCACGGCCGCGACCAGGTGGTCCCCGCCATTGAAGCCGAGACCCCAGCTCTGCCGCACTCCCCGACCGTGCACACCGCGGTACAGGAGGAGCAAAACGGCACCGGCCATGCTGTCGGCGTCGGTCTGGAGGCCCTGCCGGCTGACTTCGCCGGCACCGTGGTTGTCACCACCTCCGATATCCCGGCGCTCAACGCCGAAACCCTGCAGCAGCTCGTGCGCACGCACACCAGCGCCCCGCAGGCCGCGGTCACCGTGCTGACTACCGCGGTGGATAATCCCCACGGCTATGGCCGCATCATCCGCGATGAAGATGGGCGCGTCACCGAGATCGTGGAGGAAAAAGACGCCACCGACGCCCAGCGCGCCGTCACCGAGATCAACTCGGCCGTCTACGCCTTTGATGCCGCGCTGCTCCGCCAAGCGCTCACCCAGCTGGACACCAACAATGCCCAGGGTGAGCTCTACCTCACCGACGTGATCAAGATCGCCCGCACCGCCGGCAAGCTGGTGCGCGCCCACAAGCTCGCCGACCCCTACTACGTGTCGGGAGTCAATGATCGCGTGCAGTTGGCCGCGATGAGCAAAGAATTCAACCGTCGCCTCTGCGAGGCCGCCATGCGCGGCGGCGCCACCATCGACGATCCCGCCACCACCTTCATCGACTGCACCGTGCAGATCGGCCAAGATGTGACCATTCACCCCGGCACCCAGCTCAAGGGCAGCACCATCATCGCTGATGGCGCCGAGATCGGCCCCGACACCACGCTGAGCAACGTGGAGGTGGGCGAAGGCGCCCAAGTGGTGCGCACCCACGGCTTCGACTCCCGCATCGGCGCTGGCGCCTCCGTAGGCCCGTTCACCTACCTGCGCCCGGGCACCGATCTCGGCGAGAACGGCAAGCTCGGCGGCTTCGTCGAGTCCAAAAACGCCCAGATTGGCCGCGGTTCCAAGGTTCCGCACCTCACCTACATCGGCGATGCCGAGGTGGGCGAGGACTCCAACATCGGCTGCTCCTCGGTGTTCGTCAACTACGACGGCGTGGACAAGCACCGCTCCGTCGTTGGCAGCCATGTGCGCCTCGGCTCCGACACCATGATCGTCGCTCCGGTGACCATTGGTGACGGCGTGTACTCCGGGGCAGGTACAGTAATTAAAGATGATGTACCTGCAGGTTCGCTCGTAGTCTCGGGCGGCAAACAGCGCAACATCGAAGGGTGGGTAGAGCGCAAGCGACCAAACACCCCAGCTGCCGACGCTGCAGCTGCCGCCCGCAAACCCAAGCAAGCATAAGGAAAGGTAAGGCATCGAATTACGATGACTGGCCAGTGGACAGATAACCAAAAGAACCTCATGGTGTTTTCCGGCCGGGGAAACCCGGCCCTCGGTGAGGAAGTGGCACGTGAGCTGGGTACCGAATTGACCCCCACCACCGCCCGCGACTTCGCCAATGGCGAAATCTTTGTGCGGTTCGAGGAATCCGTACGCGGCTGTGACGCCTTCGTGATCCAGTCCCACACTCAGCCACTGAACAAGCTGCTGATGGAGCAACTGATCATGATCGATGCGCTCAAGCGCGGCTCCGCCAAGCGCATCACCGCGATCCTGCCCTTCTACCCCTACGCCCGCCAAGACAAGAAGCACCGCGGCCGCGAGCCCATCTCCGCCCGTCTGGTGGCTGATCTGCTCAAGACCGCCGGCGCGGATCGCATCGTGTCTGTGGACCTGCACACCGACCAGATCCAGGGCTTCTTCGACGGCCCCGTCGATCACATGCACGCCATGCCGATCCTCACCGACTACATCAAGAGCAACTACGAGCTCAACAACATCTGCGTGGTTTCTCCGGACGCTGGCCGTGTGAAGATGGCCGAAAAGTGGGCCAATATTCTCGGCGACTCCCCCATGGCCTTCGTGCACAAGACCCGCTCCGTGGACGAAGCCAATAAGGTCACCGCGAACCGCGTGGTCGGTGACGTCGAAGGCCGCACCTGCGTGCTGCTCGACGACATGATCGACACCGGCGGCACGATCTCTGGTGCCGTGAACGTGCTCAAGGAAGCCGGCGCCGGCGATGTCATCATCGGCTGCACCCACGGCGTGTTCTCTGATCCCGCCCGCGAGCGCCTCTCCAAGTGCGGTGCCAAGGAAGTCATCACCACCGACACCCTGCCGCAGAACCCCGAGGGCTGGGACAACCTCACCGTGTTGCCCATCGCCCCGCTGTTGGCCAAGACGATCCATGAGATCTTCGAAAACGGCTCGGTGACCACCCTCTTCGAGGGCGAGGCCTAAACCCGCTCCGGCGTCTAGGGCGGCCGTCACCTCACTTTCGAGGCGACGGCCGCTTCTGCGCTTATCGACGCCGGGTGCTGCTAGTCCAGACATAACAACTCGCCCCGCGCCGAAGCGCGGAGCGAGAAGTGAGAAGAACGATCCGTCCTAGAGACGTTCAGCGAGCCACTGCTTAATTACTCGGTTGAACTCGTCAGCACGTTCTACCTGCGACCAGTGACCACACTGGGAGAAGATATGCACATCTGCATGTGGCACAACATTCAGCAGGTCCCAGGTGCGCGATACGGGAATCACCTTGTCCTGGGTGCCGTGGATTAGCAATACCGGAATGTCGAGTTCAGCGAGTTTGTCGAAGTCTAGCGGCAGCTCGTTACGGTCACGATCACGGGCAGCAACAACCTCCTTGAGACGATCACTGGCTGTGTCATTGAGCGCGGAGTTGTAGCGCAATTCCACAAGTTCCTCGGTGATCAGGCTCTTATCCACCACGAACAGTTCGAGGGTGTCACGGATGCCTTCCCGGGTCAGGGTGGGGTTCGAATGCCCCTTGAGCGCACCGGTGAGCTTGGCTCCTCCGGTACCCATGGAGATAATTCCAGCGAGGCGCTCCGGATGATCGATAGCGAATTGGAAGGCGAGCCAGCCGCCCAAGGAGTTACCCACAATCCAGGTCTTTTCAATGCCCAGTGCATCGAGAACGCGGATCGCATGCTCTACCCATTGACGAATGCCATACTCGGTGCCCTCTGCCACCACGGTTTGGCCATAGCCAATCGAGTCGATCGCGATGCAGCGGCCAAACTCGGCGATCTGCGGGAGGTTGAGCCACCAGTTCGCGGCGGCGGTAACCCCGGTTCCGGAGCCATGCAGGAAGAGGATCGGGGTGCCCTCACCAAGCTCGTGGTAGTGGGTGATCTCACCTGGTGCGGTCTCAAGCCACTTATCTTCCAGACCGAAGAAGGGATCTGTCTTAAAATCAGGGATCTGTGTCTCAGTCATAGCGGTTACTGTATCCTTCATCACATTCTTTAGGTGGGTGTATGTTCCGCTGAGCGGGACAATCCGATGCGGAGGATTAGTCCCGCGGCCGCGGCACCGAATAGGTGGTCAGGAACTTTCCGAGCAAAGTGCCATCCGCACTGGAATGAACCTCGGTATCGGTGACGATGATCGTCTTCCCGGCGCGGACGATCCGTGCGGTGGCAATCGCATCGCCCTTCCTGGTGTTCGCCACGACGTTCACCGTCGATGACACTGCAAGAGGGAACACGCCTTCCGCCACGTTGTGCATCGCCAACCATGTGGCGGTGATATCCGCGAGGCCAAAGAGCGCGGGAGCGGCGAACATTCCGGCCGGCTGCGAGACTTCCTTAGCCAAGGGCATTCCCACCTTGACGCACTCAGCCGAGCCTTCTATCGGATAGAGCCCGAGGGTGATGGCGATGTCATCCACACGGGAGTAAAAGTCGTTCCACTTTTCTTCAAATGTCATGTCAGCTCCAATGAGTCAATATCTGTAGCTTGCTGCTTGACTCGGTCAGGTTCGGCGACCATGAGATTCAGCTCCTCGCCGTCACGAGTCTCGACGTCCACGACGAAATGCATCCCCGCCGCTTCGCATGCTCTCACCCCATCGAGATCGTCGATAGCCACTCCCACAATCACGCGGCGGCAGCGGGGATTAGCTCGAAAGGCTTCCGCAATGCTGGCACGCATACGTTCCGCGGTGCCCAGCGACATCTCGACATCCTCCGCGCCATAGGGGTACGTGTGCTTCAAAGACGAGCGAACAATGGGCGTGATCTTAAGCATCGGCGTCCTCCCGCGTCGCAGCTGCGTCTCGAGCATGTTCCACCGCAAGCACTTCTCGCACGTGTTCCCGGATAGCGATTTTGTTTACCTTGCCGGCTGAGTTGCGGTCGATGGCGTCGACAAGCACCAGCTTCTTCGGCAGCTTGTAGCGAGCTAGGTGATGCTCGCAGTGTTCCCGCAGCTGCTCAATCGTCAGGGTCGCACCCTCATCCAGCTGGACGACCGCCACCACAATTTCGCCCCAATCGGGGTCAGGGTGGCCGACAACCGCATTGGCCAGCACACCTTCCACCCCAGCGACCACACGCTCTACCTCTGCCGGATACACATTCTCTCCACCGGAGATAATGAGGTCCTTGAGACGGTCCACCACGTAGTAGAAGCCGTCTTCGTCGCGAATACCGATGTCCCCAGAATGGAACCATCCCGCGGTGTAGGCGGTATTCGTAACTTCGGGGTTGTTCCAATATCCTGTGGCCACATTAGGTCCGCGCACCCACATTTCACCCGAAACGCCGGGCTCTTTCACCTCTTCCCCGGTGTCAGAGTTCATGAGCTTCACCTCGGTATAGGGCATTGGAATGCCGCAGGAACCGATTTTGGAGACAGTCATCTCTGGCGGAAGGTACGTGGCGAAGGGTGAGGTTTCTGTGAGCCCCCACGCCTGCTGAATATTGATCCCTTTTTCCATATAGCGGTGGATCAATACGGGCGGAACAGGAGCTCCAGCACAAATTGTGGCCCGCATTGAGCGTAGATCCGAGGAACCGAAGTTCGGGTGCTTGAACATGGCCTCTAGTTGGGCAGGCACAAGAAACGATGTGGACACAGAGTACTTCTCTATATCCTCCAGCACGCGGCCCGGGTTGAACTGTCGGTGAATCAACACGGTATTGCCACGCACAAGAGACCGAATGGAAAACGAGTTCAGCGCACCCACGTGGAAAAGAGGAGCCGTGGCCAGCGTGACATCGCCCGGGCGCACATCCACCATGGAGTCCACGTTGATCTGGTTCCACCACAGATTCCCGAAGGTGAGTTGTGCCCCCTTCGGCAATCCGGTTGTGCCGGAGGTGAAGAGCAACAGCGCAAGATCCTTCATCCCCATGGGCCGAATCTTTGGCGCGGGATTGGTCTCATCTGGGGTGGTGAAAGCTGACGTGGAGTGCCAGTAAACAGGGATC
Organism: Corynebacterium sp. 11A; assembly: GCF_008930935.1. Classification (NCBI taxonomy): domain Bacteria; kingdom Bacillati; phylum Actinomycetota; class Actinomycetes; order Mycobacteriales; family Corynebacteriaceae; genus Corynebacterium; species Corynebacterium sp. 11A. The sequence continues at coordinate 126,317 of NZ_PQMR01000001.1, read as the reverse complement.
GTCTTATCCGGTGGACTGAGCTCATCATCGTCGACGGACACAATATGCTGACGCTCGATTCCATAGACCGTCATGGCCTTTCCCACATATTCGCCTTCGACGACGACTGTGTGCGGAGTCCCCTGCATCAGCAGCTTTGATATCTCCGGCGCTGAGAGTCGGAAATTGAAGGGCATGAACGTGGCGCCCAACCACCATGTGGCGAGCATGGTGTAGAAAAAGCTCGCGGAGTTCACGCCTATATAAGCCACACGATCGCCCTGTCTCACACCTGCTTCATCGAGGTGCAGAACCCAACGCTGCAGAGTCTCGTGTAGCTCCGCGTAGGTGATATTTCTGTTTTCATAGACCAACGCTACGGCGTCGGGCCTGTACTGGGCATGTCGTGCGATCTGTGACACGGGGTTGATGTCCAGGGAGTCCGGATTGTGGACTACGCCGGTAATCATCATAAGGAATCGCCTCCTGCGGCTGTGTGGAAGCCGCGCGCGGCGATGCCTCCGTCGATCTGAACTACCGAACCAGTTATGTTGGCCCCGTCCTCGCGATCTGCGAGCATGATGTAGGGCCCAGTGAAGCTGCTCGGGTCTGTCGAAATGTCGTGCAATGGGATATAGGGATTGCCGCCCTCTGGTCGGCGATCAATGGTGTCTTTAAAGCTGCGACTGTCCAATCCTGCGGCCGCCGGGCCACGAAGGTCAGTACGCATTCCGCCGACCGCCACTCCATTGACGCGAACCTTTGGTGCCAGTTCGTGTGCGAACTGGAGCATGAGCCCTCTATCGGCGAATTTGGCTGCGGTGTACACCGGACCGCCGCCGGCAGCGTAGAAGGAGGCATTGGACAAGGTCATAATGATGGAGCCGCGTGATTTCACGAGTTCTCGCCACGTAGCCTCAACTGTGAGGACATAGCCCTTGACATTGATGCCAAAAACTTCGTCGCACACCGCGGCAAGTTCCGCTCCGTTGAGCTTCGTGAGCGAGCGGTTGTAGTCCCAGATGCCAGCGTTGGGAATCACAGTGTCGATCCCTCCGAAGGCACGGCATGTCTCCTCCACCGCGGCATGGAGCGCTTCCGGCTGCCGCACATCGGCGCTGCAGGCCAGCGCCCGGGATGCCCCTAATTCATCAGCTACCGCCTGTGCTCGTTCCAACGACACATCGACCAAGGACACGTTGGCGCCCTGTTCATGGAATCGACGCGCGAGCGCTGCTCCCAATCCGGAACCCGCACCGGTGATAAAGACTGTCTGATCGTGAAACCTCTGTTGCGCCATAATGAATCCTCTCCTGTCCGTGGCTGCCAGCTAGAAGAACGTCGAAATGTTCTTAGAGGTCAAGACGTTGATATCCAGGAGAATGCGTCGATCGAAAATCTTGTATCCCTCGTCGGTGACGCGGACGAGATCCGTCCGGGTACCAGCGAATACATCCTTTTCTTCTTCCAACCGAGTACGCCACACGAGAAAGTTACTGCGGGCTTCAATAACTTCCTCGCCAGCGACTTCTGCGTGTCGGAACACGAGATTGGTGATCAGATGCCTCGTACGTGAAGGCGGGTCTTCAGCCCACGCCATGCCCGAATCAAAACGCCGGATTCTCCATGCCAGCGATTCTTTCGTTTCGTCATAGAAGGCTGCTTCCCCATAAGCGGCGATGGACAGCGCCTGCTGCCGCCGCAGGCGGTTGGATCGGGTCGGCGCCCAATACAGCAAGTCATCATCGAAGCGCTCCAACCAATCGGTATAGCGGCCATCGTCCAGGAGATCCGCCTCGCGATAATAAAAGTTCTGCAACTCATAGGCGCGCTGGATGTCCACCAGCTCCCCCACGACCGCATCGTCCCTGCGTAAATAGTCAGTCATTACATGTCTCCTCTACAGTCCCCCGGGCTACTTATCGAGCCAATTTTTTGAGATTCTCGCCAGGGTCGGCGAGCTTGTCCGGATCGGGGCTTAAGCCTCGATCAATCATTCGTCGTGCTGCACGCACCGCCATCGAGTCATCAACGGCAGCGGCGCCCACGACGCGACCGTCGTTAGTGATTCGGAACGCCACCGCGGGATGCCCGTTGCTGTCCTTGCGAACGACCGTGCTTCCAGGAAGGCTCATGTCGCCTACTCCCTCGACATGAACGCCATAGCGATCCGACCAGAACCAGCCCGCACCATGCTGCGGAAGATCCGCCCCTGCAATCGCGGCGGCGGCAGTCTGTGCAGTGTGTACCGCGTTCTCCCAATGCTCATGGCGGCGTTCGAGCGCTCCATCCTCGCGCCGTGTACGAGCACAATCGCCGATAGCCCAGATCCCTGGCACGCTGGACTGTTGTGCTTCGTCCACCAGAATGCCGTTGTCGAAATCAAGTTCTGCTGAGCGAGCAAGCGCTTCCTCTGCGGTGATTCCCACTGCGACAACGACGACATCCGCAGCCAGGGAATCGTGCCCCTTGATCTTCACGGTGAACGCGTGATCACCATCGTCGTGGTAGTTGATCTCTTCAGTAAGCCCATTGATATAAGTGACGCCATGATCGTCATGCATGTTGTGCAGGCGAGTAGCGATCTCCTCGCCCACCGCTGGCACCAGAGCAACGGGTGCTGGGTCAATAAGCGTGACCTGCGCTCCCAGATCGACAGCAGATCCAGCGAGCTCCGCACCGATCAAACCCGCGCCGACGATAGCGAGATCAACCCCCGGGCTAAGCCTGCTCTGGAGGGTCTCCGCGTCCTCGATGGTGCGCAGTGAGAGAATCTCAGGGTGGTTGAAACCGGGCAGGGGTAGCACCCGGGGCACGCCACCGGTGGCGATAACGAGATTGTCGTATCCGAGTTTCTGCGAGTCCTTCAGTGTGACGGTCTTATTGACGCCGTCCACGGCAATAGCTTCTCCTTGGACTACCTCAACTCGGTTTTCCTCGAACCACTCAGCCGGGGCGAGCAATAGATCGTCATGCTTTTTTGTGCCCTGCATGATCTCCTTAGACAGAGGCGGGCGATCATAAGGCAGGCCATGAGGGTCCACGATAGTGATGAGCCCATCCCACCCCAGCTTGCGCAGCGACTGAGCGAGGCTGAACCCGCCGATTCCGCCGCCGATAATGAGTGTGTGTGCCACGAGTTTTCAGCTCCTTGAGTATGAAGACAATTCTTTATGCCGATGAGCGGTATCTACTCAGCGGTAGCGGGAGTACCGGGATAGATCCAGATCTCTTCTCCGCGCAGCTCGAGCTTGTGGCTTGCCACATCTTCGGTAGCAGGCATGCATTGCACCGCACCCGTTTTCAGGCAGAACTTCGCAGTGTGAATTGGGCACTCCACTTCGCAGCCTTCAATCCAACCGTCGGCGAGCGAGGCGTCTTCGTGGGAACAGGTGTCATTGAGCGCGTAGAACTCATCATCCTCGGTGCGGAACACTGCGATGGGCTCCGAGAAACCGGTGACATCGGTATCGACGACGATGGCCTCTTCAGGCTCGATATCGTCCATGACGGCGACTTTTATTGCTTCAGACATGGGTGAACCTTTTCTAGTGACATAGATAGTGGTGGGTGAACCGGCGCGGTCTTAGTTTTCGTGCCAGGCCGGGGTGTTCATGAGTTCCTTCCAGCGGCGGTAGAACCCTCGACCGGCAGCATCGGAATAGAGCTCCGAGGTGGTGCCGGGGAAGCCTTCGTTGTGCTTCTCGGTACCGATTCCCATCTGGTAGTTCAGAGCAGTTCCCTGAATCATGAAGCCATGGGCGTTCGCCTGTACTTCCGACCAGTTCTCTCCGTCGTCCTGCTCGAAAATTCCAGATGGCCCGAAGGTGCGAAGGTTATACAACCGCTGGGCCTTTTTGACGTCCTCCGGCATCGATTTATCCAGTACCGTCCACGCCCATACCTCCATCTTGTTTGGCCCCTTGGGGTGCCACACCCTGATCGAGCCGTTGACGGGAAGATAGGAGAAGTTAGGAAATACGTTGCCGTGCCCATTGGTCATCGGACCCGTGACTTGTTCCGGCGACAGGCGATCGCGCAGGAACTCGTAGTCGTAGTACTCGTGCACGGGTTGGGCATCAAAGCGGTTTTTCGGATGCACCGGGAAGCCGGCACCATGGCCTGCCTCGCTGGTGAACTGCTTGCCAGTTCGCTCTGCGATGGCTTTCTTCGGCCCCTTGCCCGATGGCGACATCACCATCAACGCCGAGGCGTGGGACATATTGACGTGGTACCAGTCCGTGGCGAATTGCTCCGCCGCGAGCTTCCAGTTGCCCTCGAGGACCCACTTGGTCACTCCCCCAACAACGCAGGTGCCTTCTGGGTCACGATCGAGAAAAGCATCGAGATACCAGGTGAGATCACCCAGCGCTTCTTCAAGCGGCTCTGCATTTTCATCCCAGTTAGCGAAGATGAGTCCCTTGTAGGACTCCACGCGAGGCGCGGTAACTAGTCCCCAGTCGGCTGCGCTAAAGGAGGAGTCATAGTTGCCCTTACCAGGAAGGTTGATGAGCTCGCCGTCGAGATCATAGGTCCAGCCGTGATAGGTGCAGGTGAAGTTTTTCGTGCGACCATGGTCAGCACGGCACACTCGCGCACCTCGGTGGCGACAATTATTCAGCAGGACCCGGATCTCCCTCTTTTTGTTCATCGAGGCGATCACCGGATCCTCTCCCATGTAGGTCTGGAAAAAGTCGCCCGGTTTTTCGAACTGGTCCTCGTGTGCAATGAACAGCCACGAGCGTGCGAAAATCCGACGCATCTCCTGCCGGTAAATTTCCTGATCGCTGAAAATGCGGCGATCAATCAGTCCTGCGTCCGGGTCGACCATTCCGCCAATGTCTGTATTGGCATCAAGGCCTTCGGGGCGCTGCAGCCCAGCAAGAGGCCTCGGGTTGTTCGGAGTTGCCATTTTCTCCGTCCCTACTTTCGTTATCCTGTCGTGTCACACTGTGGAAACCATGCTCGGCGGCGCCATCCCAGGGGATAGATCGAACCCGAAAGACCACAACCACTACGGCATGGTTTTCTACTGTGCTGAATCAACCCACCGGCGCCATCACGGTCCGTTCCCCTCAGCACAGAGGGTGGCCAACAACCATAAAGACATTGCTATGTGAGCTGATTCATATCTTGTGTGCTTAATTATGTGACTGATGTCAAACTTTTCTAAAGAGTCCGTTCCACCCTCCGGAACGTCGCCCAGGGAGTACAGTTTCAACTAGATGTCCGCCCCACCCGCACCCCAAACCTTACCCACCCTCCCATAGGGGTATTTGAAAGTATTTAAAATAGAAAAGATGACACTCTAAACGTGGCCACCGTTCACCACGCCACCCCGCACCCACCCAGTGCTTAAAGATCGCAGTACGTCTCCTACGTACATCAGTTACTCATGAGGTCAGCCCCCTATGACAAGAGAACAGCCAACGAAAGACACTCGCGGAGCAGTAGACAAAGCGATGAGTCTCTTGAGATGCTTCACCACCCACGACGCGATGGGCATCGGACTCAGTGAACTCGCCCGACGGGCCGAGCTCTCAAAAACAACGACACACCGCCTCCTTGGAACGCTGGTAGACAACGACGCGCTTGAACGCTCCGGCGATGTCTACCGGCTTGGCCCGCTATTTTTCGAACTCATCACAGAGCGAAGCAGTAAGCATTCAGAGCTCGTCAGCGAGCAGCTCACGCCTTATCTCGCCGCACTCTTTGAACACACCCGGCACACCGTGCACCTGGCCTATCTCGACAGCACCGAGGTCGTGTACGTCAACAAGCTGTTTTCTGCGCGTGGAGTTGATGCCCCATCCCGTATTGGTGGCCGGGCACCAGCGCACTGCACAGGCGTCGGCAAAGCGATGCTCGCTTTTGATGAAGGTGCCACCGAAACTGTCTTGGCCTCCGGGCTGCGCGGCTGGACCCCGTTCACGATCACGGATCCTGCGCAATTTAAGCGTGAGCTCGCCACAATTCATGACACCGGAATCGCCTACGACCGCCAAGAGATCACACTAGGCCTGAACTGTGTAGCAGCGCCCATATTCGGCATACACAATGTGCCGCAGGCGGCAATGAGCGTGTCTGGCCCTTCGGATTCTTTTGATCCGACAAGGGTTCTTCCTCCCCTCAGGAAGATCTGTGTAGCGGCAAGCCGCGTTGTACAACAGTGGCAAAGAAAAAACCGCCCCGAGATTTTTGACGACTAGCCCCAGCACGTAGGCATTTTCCTGCTTCGCGATACGTGCCGGCTAGCGCTACCGCCGGGGTGCACTGGTGCACACACCACGTGTGGCCTCCCACATGAGTTCTTCTCAGGTGGGAGGCCACTGTAGAGCATTCACTCTATGCTTCTAGCCGGCTCGCTTGAGGTCGACAGCAACATCGATAATCATGTCCTCTTGCCCGCCGACGTATCCTCGGCGCCCCACCTCCGCGAGGATGTCCTGCGTAGGCACTCCATAGCGTTCCGACGCGCGCTCGGCGTGGAGCAAGAAGGAGTTGTACACGCCCATCTGCCCCTGAACGATCGCCCCGCGGTCCATAGCGGGCAGTCGATCCACCATAGGTTTGAGTACATCCTCCGCGGCGTGCAGGATTTCTTTGGTCTTCACGCCAGTGTCAATTCCTAGCCGCTCGAATGCTACGGCAAGGACTTCCGTCGGCGAGTTGCCAGCCCCGGCGCCTAGCCCGGCGAGAGAACCATCAATTTGGCTCGCCCCTGCGCGAACCGCGAGGACGGAGTTGGCCACGCCGAAAGACATGTTTTGGTGACCGTGGAAGCCCACCTGGGCATCGTCACCGATCTCGTCCACGAGCGCCTTCACGCGGTCTGATGCCTGCTCCATGATCATTGCACCGGCCGAGTCCACGACGAACACACACTGGCAGCCAGCATCCACCATGATCCGCGCCTGTTGTGCGAGAGCAGCTGGCTCCGAGCGATGCGAGAGCATGAGGAAGCCGCTTGTCTCGAGGCCCAGCTCGCGGGCCGCTTGGAAATGAGAGATCGACACGTCGGCTTCGGTGCAGTGGGTGGCGACGCGAATCACGTCTACCCCTCGTGCTTGTGCTTCCTTGATGTCATCTACGCGCCCGACGCCAGGTAGGACGAGAGCAGCGATTTTGGCATTTTTCGCTTCATCGCGCGCAGCTGCGATCAGATCGAGTTCATTGACCTTGGAGAAGCCATAGTTGAAGGATGATCCGCCCAGGCCATCGCCGTGAGTAACCTCAATCATCTCTACATTGGCATCATCGAGGGCTCGTACGACTGTGCGCACCTGCTCCTCGGTGTACTGATGGCGCACCGAGTGTGAGCCATCGCGCAGCGTTGTGTCATTAATACGAATACTCATGGGTGAAAAATCCTCTCCTAGATCAGGCTCGCGAGTCGTTCGCCTGTGTCCACAGCTGCTGCAGTAATGATGTCCAGATTTCCTGCGTACTCCGGCAAGTAATCGCCGGCACCGGTTACCTCAAGCAACACAGTGACGCGACCCCAGCCATTCCATTCCGGTCGTGCTTCATCGAACTGCGGAGTAGCGGTGACGTGATAGCCGGGAACATAGGAACTCACGCGTTCAACCATGGTCTCGATTGCAGCGAGAACCTTGTCTTGCAGTTCGCCTTCCTGTGCGGCCTCGGCCGGCAACGAGCAGTAGACGGTATTGCGCATATTCATTGGCGGTTCAACGGGATTGAGCACGATAATGGCCTTGCCTCGCCGCGCCCCGCCCAGCTTTTCCAGCGCGGTAGCTGTAGTTTCTACAAATTCGTCAATATTGGCACGCGTGCCTGGTCCTGCGGAGCGAGAGGAAATCGAGGCAACGATTTCCGCGTATTCCACGTCAACAACGCTGGACACAGCAGAGACGATAGGGACCGTAGCCTGTCCGCCACACGTGATCATATTGACGTTGTCGAGGTCTTTGATCTCGTCCAGATTCACACTGGGAGAGAAGTAGGGTCCCACAGCCGCGGGGGTTAAGTCGATTGCCCGAATTCCCGCTTCTCGATAAAGCGGGGCATTTGCGAGGTGCGCATTGGCGGAGGTTGCCTCAAAGACGATATCCGGCAACCTGTCCTGCTTGACCAGCCACTCGACGCCGTCGGCCGATGTAATCAAGCCCTTGTCTTTTGCCTTCTTGAGCCCTTCCGATTGCGGATCGACTCCCACCATGTACACCGGCTCAATGACCTCTGATTTTAGGAGTTTGTACATGAGGTCGGTGCCGATATTTCCCGGACCAACGATGGCTGCCGTGATCTTTTTACTCATTATTGTTGCCCTTCACTAAAAGTGGCTGTCAAAGTTCCATATTTGCCGTAATCCACGCGAACGCTTTCTCCCGCATGTACCGCTGCGGCGCCGCAGAAACTACCTGTAAGAATGATTTCTCCTGCCTGGAGCGGGGTTCCCTGCTCAGCGAGCACACCGGCTAGCCAGACGAGGGGCTTTAATGGATGCCCCATGACTGCCGAACCGATTCCTGATTGCGGCGCGCCTTCTCCCACCGTCATCTCGGCTTCAACCTCGGCCAACTGCCCGATAGGTATGTCAACTGGATTGGAGCTCAAAATGACTGCCGCACACGAGGCATTGTCTGCCACTGTGTCAACGAGACGGATATCCCAATTCTGAACGCGGGAGTCGATGATCTCTACTGCGAGATAGGCTTCCTCCACTGCGTCGACAACCTCGTCAAACGTGGCATCAGCGCCCAGATCGCGATTGATCTTAAAAGCCAATTCAGGCTCCACTTTTGGAGCGATAAACTGGGAGACATCAATGTGGTCCCCATCGTGGAATAGCTGCTGATCGGTGAAAAAACCAAAATCGGGGCTATCAACGCCAAGCTGCCGCTGCATCGCGATGGATGTGAGCCCAATCTTCCTACCGAGGATGGTGCGCCCTTGCTCCTTCAGTGCACGTTCTTGCCACTGTTGGATGACATAGGCACCGTCCAGATCTAGATCAGGAATGGTGTTGCGCGGCGGCTCGATGGCTTCTTTAGTGTCATAAGCTTCGAGCAGTGCTGCGGCAACCTTTTCTTTCGCATCATTCATAGCTGCGCCCTATCCTTTCGCCATAATTCCGAAGCCCGCGATGAACTCCTTGATTGGCTTGTAGTACTGGTAATGGACTTCCGCCTCGGGATTGGCGGCCGCAAGTGCGGAAAACGCCGCCACCCAGGTGCGTACCTCGTGGGAGGAGTGGCCTGCTTGTTCGTCCATCTCGTCAGCGATGTAGCTATCGAATCCAGTCGGATCCTTGCCGGCACACACCTGCATAAATGCTGTGTCCCACTCCGGGTTAAGGTCCTGAATAGGGGCCTCACCTTTGGCAAATGCGACAGCGTTGTTGATGACGTTCTGCTCTCGAGCATGCCGGGCTTCTTCCGTGGGATGACGGCCGTTGAGCAAGAGTTTCTTTTGTTCTTCGGTGGCCGTAGCCCATTGCGGCACCGGAGGATCGTGGGACAAACCTCCCGATGCCATGAACAGCACCCGTTCATCGCGATCCGCAAAGAAGCGTCCCACAGCCTCACCCAGGTGCCGCACACGTTCCATTGATACGAAGGGGCGAGCGACTCCATTGACGAAGATAGGAATAACTGGGATCCCCTCGATGTCGCCGTAGATCACCTCTAGCGGCTGCACTCCCCCGTGGTCGATTTCCATGCGACGCGAGATAGCCACGTCGATATCACTGGAAATGATGAACTGAGCGAGCTCCTCTGCCAACTCGGTGGGCACAGTGAGCTGCCCAACCTGTCCGCCCCAGTCTCCAACGCTCACGCATTCGTAGCCCACACAATAAGGCGGCATCAGATCATAGAAGAATCCGTTGTAGTGGTCGGGCCAGAAGAGGACCACAAGCTCCGGGTCGTAGGACTTCACGTAGTTTCGAGCCTGTTCGAAAGCGTTGTGGAGTTCTTCGAGCACGTCCTTCGGTGGCTCAAGAACATTGAGCAATGGACTGTGCGACATCGCAAGCAACTGTGTAGACATGCCCCTAGCGCCCCTCTTTCCTATTAGCGTCCTTACGTTCCAGTCCACAATATGGTTCAGGTCACTATGGTCGACAGTTCTCGTTCCGATTGATGGAACACTCCGCATCAGCCAATATCAGGGTCTGGTGTCCGGGACGATTGCTACAATTACAGCGTCAAACAGCACTAACCCCCGATGACGCGAGGCGTGATGAAGAAGACCATTCGAGTGACCGGCGCCGTACTCCAACGAGACGGAAAGATCCTTGCCGCCCAACGAGGACAGGGAAAGAGCCTCGGCGGCTTCTGGGAGTTCCCGGGTGGAAAGATTGAAGAGGGAGAGACACCGGAGGCTTCCCTCGCCCGCGAGCTCAAAGAAGAGCTACTGATCGACGCCCGGATCGAAGAACACATCACCACCACGCGGCATGAGTATGATTTCGCGATCATCGAACTGGCCACATACGTGTGCTCTCTGCCCTCCGGGGAGGAGCCCACACTGACCGAGCACGAACAGGTCCGCTGGCTCAGCAAAGAGGAGCTAAACGACGTGGAATGGGCGCCGGCCGATGTTCCTACCGTGGAGATCCTGGCACACGCATGAGCAACACCAATCCCACACCGCAGCTGCTGGACGATCTTCACCATGGCTTTATTGATCAGGACCATGCACCACAGGGCGATGAAACCCCTCATCTGATCGATAATCGCGATCCCAACACAATGCTGGCCGCTATCACCCGAGAGATGGAGCGGTGTAGTTCCTTTATTTTCTCGGTGGCGTTTATTACCCCGGGCGCTCTTGCCCTCCTCAAGCCGTACCTACTCAAGTACACGGGTAAGGCGACGATCATCACGTCCACCTACCTGGATTTCAACTCGCCGGAAATGTTCGAGGAGCTGCTCCAACTTCCGAATATTGAGGTTCGCGTGGTGGATGATCACGCTTATGGATTCCACGCCAAGGGCTATATTTTCTCCACGGTTTTCGGTGTCACCGCCATTGTCGGCAGTGCGAATATGACCCGTAAAGCACTGATGAAAAATCAGGAGTGGAACGTCAAATTCAGCGCGATGGAACACGGGGACATCGCCTATCAGCTACACGACGCCACGACCTACCAACGTGGTATCTCCGTTCCTTTGACTCGGGACTGGATCGAGGAGTATCGCTCGCGCCGCCAGGCGCCAGCTTTTCCTGAGCGGGACACCCAACTACGCACGAGAGAACGCATCACCCCCAATGACATGCAGCTTCATGCGTTGGAAGAGCTCACTAAGCTGCGCAGCACCGGCGCTCAGAAAGCACTGATTATTTCCGCCACTGGCACCGGCAAGACCATTCTGGCCGCACTTGCCGCACGTGCAGCACAACCGACTCGCCTCTTGTTCCTTGCTCATCGGGAACAGATTGTGCGTAAAGCGCGCAAGGAGTTCAGTCGCGTGATTGACGCAGAGGATGACGAGTTCTCTGTATTCCTCGGCAATGAACGGAATGCTACGCCTCGCTACGTATTCTCCACCGTGCAGACGATGTCTCGCCACAGCAGCTTGGACAGCCTGAGCCCTGATCAGTTCGATTACATCATTATCGACGAGGCTCACCGTTCAGCCGCTGACTCCTACCGCCGGATCATGGACCACTTCACGCCTGATTTCCTCTTGGGGCTCACTGCGACTCCCGAGCGTACGGATGATCGCAGCGTCTATGAGCTCTTCGATTTCAACGTAGCTTTCGAGATCCGCCTCGGCACTGCACTGGAGAACGATATGCTGGCGCCCTTCGACTATTACGGTGTAGCTGACTATGTCGCGGAAGACGGCAACACCGTAGATGACGTCACAGATTTGAAATATCTGGTCGCCAAGGAGCGCGTGCAGCATCTTCTGGAGAAACTACGCGTCTATGGTCGCGTGCGGGATGTGTGTGGTCTTATCTTCTGCAGTCGCACCGAAGAGGCGCAGGACCTTTCTCACATGCTCAATGAGTCTGAACTATTCGGGCGGTGCCTTCGCACTGTGGTTCTCAGCGCGACCGACTCACACCAGGAGCGCGAGCGCATGGTGCGGCGGCTAGAGTCCGGCGAGCTGGATTACATTATTACGGTGGATCTCTTCAATGAGGGGATCGATATCCCGAAGGTCAACCAGATCGTAATGCTGCGTCCCACGCAGTCAGTCATTGTATTTACGCAGCAGCTCGGTCGCGGCCTACGGAAGTACCCGGGCAAAGAGAATCTTCGTGTCATCGACTTCATCGGTAACTACAAGAACAATTATCTGGTACCGATGGCTCTCACTGGTGAGACCAGAATTAAGGGTGTCCTTCGAGACGGCGCGCGTGCAGCGAAAGCAGTGTCCGGACTCAGTCATATCTCTTTCGATAACATCGCCCAGCAACGCATCCTCGACGCTATTAGTCAAGCACCCATAGATTCCATCCACCGATTGAAGCTTGATATCAAAGATCTTCGCGCTCGGCTCAACAAAGTACCCACGCTTTATGACTTCGCCCGCTTCGGCAATGTTGAGCCCGAGGCCATGGCCCTTACGAAGAAAAAACGTACACCGACTGATAGGAATTATTGGTCGTTGTTGTGCCACGTGAAGTTTTGCGAGGAGCACCCAAGCGAGACTCAAGTAGGCTTGCTCAATCTGCTCTCTCTGAGGATTCTCAACGGTAAGCGCCCGCACGAGCCGCTACTGCTTCGTCGTCTCATCGATGGCCCCACAACGATCGACGAGACCCGCGCTTTGTTTGCCGATTACGGCACAACATCCGATCGCGCCACCATTGATAGCGCGGTCCGCGTGCTCACCGGAGAATTCGACTGCTGGAAAACCGAGCCAGAGTTTCCTGTCATCACGCGAGAAGGCAACGGCCTCAGGCTTTCTTCGATGTTCCTGGAGAACTATCGCTCATCCGAGCTGTTCAAGGCTCATGTCGACGACATCATCGAAACGAGCTTATTCCTCAACAAGGAGAAGCATTCCATCGACGGAAAGATGATCGTAGGCAAGCTATACAACCGCGAAGATTTCTGCCGGCTTTTCAACTGGAGGCGCAATGAACGCGGCGTGATTCAGGGCTACAGGATAGATAAAGAGACGAACACCTGCCCGATCTACATCACCCACCACAAGGGTGATGGGTTCTCTGAGAGCACCCGCTACGAGGATTATCTCGACTCCCCGGAGACCATGACCTGGTACACCCGTGGAAAACGCCCCCTGCAGAGCAAGGAACTCATTCCGATCATCAATAACTCGGTCGACCTCCACATGTTCGCCAAGCGGGATGATCGCGAAGGCACTGATTTCTTCTACCTTGGCCCAGTGACCTCACGCGACGCGACTCAAGAACGGATGCCGGGGAAAGGTGGCAACGTTGACGTTGTGCGCATGAAGTTAGATTTTGAGATCCCCGTCAATCCCGCGGATCTGAGCTATCTCCGCGGAGCCGAGACCTAGCCCCTCACTCCCCTAGTAGCACCCACACGTGCCCGTCGTTGAGCCGTACTGGGTAGGTACGCACGGGCTCGCTGGCGGGTGGGGTGAGCGCGTCCCCAGTTTTAAGACAAAAGGCTGCCACGTGCACGGGGCATTCCACCTCGCAGCCTTCCACCCAGCCCTCAGCGAGCGATGCATCCTCGTGGGTGCAGGTGTCGTCGATGCAGTAGAACTCGTCATCCTCGGTGCGAAACACGGCGATAGGGGCATCGAGGCCGGTCATCGCGGTTTCAAGCACGATCGCGGATTCGGGTGCAATGTCCGCCGCTGCTCCTGCATCACACCAGTGGCCGGCGCCACTGTGCACTCGGGTATCACCATCATGAGCGGAGTCGCGCTTCTCCGCCTGGCTGCGTTCTGCCGCGGAGGTCGCTGTTTTCTTTCTGAAGAACCGCACCCGCATCCTCCTTCCTCGCACCTGTGTGTGTCCTTTCAACTTTAAACAACCGCTGGGCCCGCTGGTGGGCGGCCTACCCCTTCCGTGCCGGCCGCACTGCACTCCAGCCACGGGACAAGTAGCCTCGGTGGACATGAAGCTTGCTACCTTTCGCTCCCCACTCACCCCAGATCGGACTCGCGTGGGACGCGTCGACGATGACCACTCGGCCACTCTTGTCGGTGAGTTTGCCGATGTGGCAGAGCTGCTCCAGCAGCCCAATTGGCGCGAGCTCGCCGCACACGCCTCGGAGCTGACGGTGGAGTTTGAGCAACACACCTTGGCTCCGCCGATTCCGCGCCCCAGCAAGATCATCTGTGTCGGCCTGAACTACGCGGCCCATATCGAGGAAATGGGCCACGAACGCCCCGATGTGCCCACCTTGTTCATCAAGTTTCCCGAGGCGCTGATCGGCCCCTTCGACGATATCCAGGTGCCGTCTTTCGCTCAGGACACTGCAGACTACGAGGGTGAGCTGGCAGTGATCGTCGCTAAGCGCACCCGAAATGTCACACCGGAGGAGGCCGCGGATTCCATCGCTGGCTTTTCGGTGATCAATGATTTCACCTGCCGTGAGCTGCAAAAACGCACCCAACAGTGGCATCAGGGCAAGTCCCTGGAGCGCACGAGCGGTTTCGGGCCATGGCTGGTCACCCCAGATGAGTTGGACCCGGAGGCACGACTGCACACCGTGGTCAATGGCGAAGAGCGCCAGAATGCGCCGCTATCGGATCTGGTGTTTAGCCCAGCGGATCTCGTCTCCTTCTGTTCACAGCTGTACACGCTCAATCCTGGCGATGTGATCGCCACCGGCACCCCAGCGGGTGTGGGGCATGGTCGCGGCGAGTATCTCTCCCATAATGATGTGGTTCAGGTCTCCGTGGACGGGATCGGCCGCATCCGAAATCGGGTTGTCTTTGGTGGATAACCTGCGGGTTGTGCTAGACTTCCGTTCGTCTCGGCGAGGGGGTTTGTAACCCAAGCCCCGTTATCGACGCGATCCAAGAGCTCAGCCCCACCTATTGGGGCTTCTAGCCTGCGGCGATGCGAGATGCCACGCACTGCCTGCGGGCTTTTTTCGTGTCGTGGACCTGCACTTGGTTCCGGCGCGATCAAGCACAATCCGTCTGCGGTGCGCTGACCACTAACACAAACTTTTAAGGAGATAACAATGGCTACTAAGGCAATTGATATCAAGGCAAGCGCTCGCACTGAGTTCGGTAAGGGCGCTGCCCGCCGTGCCCGCCGCGACGGCCTGATCCCCCTCGTGGTGTACTCCAAGCACCTGGAGGCCCCGGTGCACGCCACCGTCGACCGCATCGAGTTCACTGCCATCGTGCGTAACCACGGTGTGAACGCGATTGTGAACCTCAACGTCGATGGCGAGGAGCACCTCACCATGATCAAGCACGTTGATCAGAACCCGCTGAGCTTCGACATCGACCACATCGACCTCTACGCCATTTCCCGCGGCGAAAAGGTCGAGGTCGAGGTGCCGATCTCCTACACCGGCGAGCCGGCTCCGGGCACCCTCGTCTACCAGGATGCAGACACCCTGCTCCTGCTGGCCGACGTGCTCTCCATTCCGGAAGAGATCGAGATCGACATCGAGGGCCTCGAGGTCGGCACCCAGATCCTAGCCAAGGACGTTGCTATGCCCGGCAACTGCTCCCTGGCTGCCGATGAAGACGTGCTGGTTCTCAGCGTCGTTTACCCGGAGACCGAGGATGTCGAGCCGGGCGAGGCCGAGAACGAGGATCCGGAGGACGTCCCGACCGTGGACGAGGACGATGCGGACTCCGAGGAGGACTCCGAGGACAAGGAGTAATCTCCTTCACCGTGGCGCGATGCTTATCGACGCCGCCTCGCACCACCACCCTAGGCGCCCCTGTGCGTGCCTAGGGTGGTGGTGTATCTGGGCGCGCTACCATGAGGTGAATCTCGGTGCTTATCTAGAAAGCTTCTTGCCTCATGAACGTTGCCACCACCACTGCCCTGGCGGCAGTGTGTGCCCTATCGATTGGGCTTGCGTCCTGTTCCGCCGATTCTGGTACCCCCAACGCCAGCTCTGCCCGTCTCGGCGTGGCGTTTTCCCCTGTCGCCGGCTTCGCGCCCTTCAGCGCGGATGCCTCCATCGCGACGCGGTTAGGTTCCTCGGAAACGCTCGTGCGCATCGCCCCCGACGGCACTCCCGAAGGCTGGTTGGCCTCGTCCTGGGAGCAGCCCAGCTCCACCACCGTGGTGTTTGAGCTGCGCTCTGGGGTGGATTTTCATGATGGCACCCCCATGGATGCCGATGCCGTGGCCAACTCACTCAACGAGGCTTTTGCCTCTCCTTTCCGGCCGCGCGGGCTCGGCTCGGCGGCGCTGCGGGCCACCGCCACGAACACTCTCGAGGTGACGGTCACCTCCGATCGTCAGGATCCGATCTTGGCGCAGCGCTTCGCGGATCCGGGCACCATGATTCTTTCTCCTCAGGCCTACACCACAGAAGATGAGCGCCTGGTGATCACCCCGATCGGCTTCGGCACAGGCCCCTATGTGTGGAAGGAGGCCACTCCACGACAGGCCCACCTTGAGGCCAATGCGGACTACTGGGGCGATCAGCCCACGGTGCTCAACGTGGATGTCACCTTCTCCGCCGATCCGGACGAGCTGGCCCGCGAAGTGGCAAGCTCCCGGCTCGATGTCGCGGCGGGCCTGCCAGCCGCGAGCCTGAGCGATGTGAGCGAGCGCGCCGAGGTGATGACGGTATCCACCCCGCGCACTAGTCTGCTGTATTTCAACACGGACAAAGGCATCTTCACCCGCGCCGATGTGCGCAGCGCGGCGATTGAGGCACTCGATATGCCAGCGCTGGTCCGCGATAGCTACCCTGCGGATACGAATGCGCTGCAGAATACGCTCTTCCGCGCCGCCGAACGCGGCGATGGCACAACGAAGCCGATCAAGCTGAACACCCCGGCTACAGACGACCTAGAGGATGGCCCCACCCATATCACCATAGCCACCTACTCTGATATCCCCGAGCTTCCCCAGCTCGCATCGGAGATCGCCGAGCAGCTCGAGCAGGCTGGTTTCCAGGTCCAGCTCAGCATTGATAGCTATGGGGCGCTGGAAAACCGGATCCTGGACGGGCGTTTCGATCTTGTTCTCGGCTCACGCAACTACATGAGCGGTGCCGCGGACACACTCAGCTATCTCGCTTCCGATGCCACCTGCGGCAAGCGCTATAACATCGCCCGCTATTGCGATGAGAGCGTGGACGCAGAGATTGCCACCGCATTAACTACCACAGACACCGAGAGCCGCGAGACCGCGGCGGCACAGATCGCTCGGGAGATCCTCGCCAGTGGTGCGGTGCAGCCCATCGCCGTCGAGCAGGTCCATCTCAGCAGCCGCGGCTTCACCGGTCTAGCCGAGGATCCCTTCGAAGTACAGCTGCTCACCGCAGATTTCCGAGCAGAACCTTCCGCCTAGGCCACTACCCCCGCACGGGCCACTGCTGACGCCCTACCCTGCGCCGCTCCAAGGGAGAGCCGCCGCGCTGTGCTGCGCCGTGCCCGCCGCTGCCTAGGCAACAATCGCCTGCGTGCAGCGTGTTTCTACCTTCCACTGCTCAGACGATGAGACTGCGGAGTAGTGCTGCGCTGTACCCAGGCGCAGCGAACCGCAGGGAACCGCGGTGGACATGAACACAGCCATATCTGCCATATTACCCCCGTTAGTGGGTGTTTGCGCCGTACTTGTCATAGCTCACTTTATTTCACATACGCTATGCCGATCGCTAAGAAGAGTAGTAACATGACAAATGAGAGCGCTATCATTTCTCGTTTTATAGCCTCTAGCTGCATATATCGCTAGTCATCACATAGACACGACAGTGATAGACGCCCACGGCTTCTACTCGCAGACCCAATCGCCAGGAGGACACCATGCTTCTCTCAGAAGAGAGAACACTCATCGCCGACTACTGCCAGCACTTCGCATCCGACGGGCTGGTCGTGGGAACGGCCGGAAATATCTCTATTCGCGCAGGTGAGCTCGTAGCCATCACCCCCACCGGACTGCCTTACGTTGGGATCACCCCGGAAGACATCTGCGTGGTCAATTTCGACACCGGAGAGCAGGTCGAAGGTCAGTATCGCCCCACCAGTGAGATACACCTCCACCTCCAGGCACTGCAGACGACCGGCCTCGATTCGATCGTGCACACGCACTCCGCCTATGCCACCACCGTGGCCAGCCTTGAAGGAGTGACAGAGCTACCCAATATCCACTACATCACCGCCACCATGGGCGGAGCGATCCCCGTCACGGAATACGCCCGCTATGGCAGCCAATTGCTCGCCGACAACGTCGAGGCCGCACTGCAGAGCAAAACCGCATGCCTGCTCGGCAATCACGGCTCCGTAGCCGCAGGTAAAGACCTGGCCGAGGCCTACACCAAGGCACAGTCCATTGAATGGCTGTCCAAGGTCTACCTCAACGCCCGAGCTGCGGGCACCCCGCGCATCCTCACGCCCGAGCAGATGGAAGAGGCCAGCGCCGCCATCGCCACCTACGGCCAGCCGCACAAGCGCTAAGCCGCACAAGCGCAAAGCAACATACCTAAGAGCCCACCATCGTCATGGTGGGCTCTTTTGTGCTGTCACGTGTGAGCGTTATCATGCTGCGCTCTCCTTTCTGGCCACACACCGTCGGATAACTACCCCCATTGGGTGGCCCTTCTCTCCAGCCTTTCCCACCCTCGCGAGTCAGAGTGACGACCGTCTCAGTCGTCTTTACGCTGGGCTAACGCCACAAAACCCACCCCGTACGTGTGGGGCCAGCGAGAAAGATGTCGAAAGCCCTTCCCCGCCTGTAGGGCCGGTGTTAGACTTTTGATAGCGCTAACATACGGGCATGAGACAGTGCCCACGGACCGATGACTAGGCCCATTCGTCCCCATCGGCCACGGCGCTCCAGATCCCCCATACTGGGGTGACATTACCTCCCGAAGGAGAAGTACTCATGGTTCATCATCCGAAGATTGGCATCCGACCCACCATTGACGGCCGTCGTCGCGGAGTCCGCGAATCACTCGAAGATAAAACGATGTGGATGGCCCACGCTGCCGCCGATCTCATCACTAAGAATCTCCGTTACCTCGACGGCGAGCCCGTTGAGGTCGTCATCGCCGAAACCACCATCGGCCGCCCCGGCGAAGCAGCTGCCTGCGACGATCTTTTCGCTGGCCAGAACGTCATCGCCGAACTCACCGTGACTCCCGCCTGGTGCTATGTCACGGAAACCATGGACATGGATCCCAACCGTTTCCACGCCATCTGGGGCTATAACGGCACCGAGCGCCCCGGCGCCGTGACGCTGGCCGCAAATCTCGCCGCCTACGCTCAGTACGGCATTCCCGCATTCAGCATCTATGGTCACGACGTTCAAGATGCTGATGACACCGACATCCCCGAAGAGGTCTCTGACAAGATCCTGACCTTCTCCCGTGCAGCCGTTGCTGCGGGCCAGATGCGCGGTAAGGGCTATCTGCAGATGGGCTCGACCTGCATGGGCATCGCTGGTTCCTCCATCGATCGCCACTTCTTCCAGGACTACCTCGGCATGCGCGTGGAGTCCGTGGACATGACCGAGTTCATTCGCCGCATCAACGAAGGCATCTTCGATCCCGAAGAGTATGAGAAGGCACGCGCATGGGTGCGTGAGAACGTCCAGATAGGCAAGGATTTCAACCCCGAGCCGCGCGAGGACGTCGAAGAGCAGTGGGACTTCATCACCAAGATGGCTCTCATCGGCCGCGACATGATGGAAGGCAACCCCAAGCTCGCCGAGCTGGGCTTCGAGGAGGAAGCATGCGGCTTCAACGCCATCGCCTCCGGCTTCCAGGGTCAGCGTCAGTGGACCGACACCTACCCCAATGGTGACTTCATGGAGACCATGCTGAACACCACCTTCGACTGGAACGGCGCCCGCCGCCCGGTGGTGTTGGCCACGGAGAATGACACTCTCAATGGTGCCAGCATGCTCCTCAACTATCTGCTCACCAACCGCACGCAGATGTTCTCCGATGTGCGCACCTACTGGTCTCCTGAGGCCATTGAGCGCGTCACTGGCGAAAAGCCCACCGGCGGGGCCGCGAATGGCTTCTTGGACCTGCGTAACTCCGGCGCCACCACTCTCGACGCCACCGGCGTGATGAAGGACGCCGACGGTAATCCGTGCACCAAGCCTTTCTGGGAAGTCACCGAAGAGGACCAGAAGGCTGTCATGGAGGCCACCACCTTCCATGCGGCAACCCACGAGTATTTCCGTGGCGGTGGATTCTCTACCCACTTCCGCACCGCTCCGAACATGCCTGTCACCATGGTTCGTCTGAATCTGGTCAAGGGCGTCGGCCCAGTGTTGCAGATCGCCGAGGGTGAGACCGTCACCCTGAGCGAAGAGGCCACCACAAAGATCGAGAACCGCACGGACCGTACCTGGCCCACCACGTTCTTCGCCCCGCGTCTGACGGGCAAGGGCGCATTCACCTCAGTGTATGACGTGATGGACAACTGGGGCGCGAACCACGGCGCCATCGGCTTCGGCCACTTCGGCAAGGAGCTGATCACTCTCGCCGCCATGCTCCGTATCCCAGTGAACATGCACAACGTGGACGATGCAGAGATCTTCCGTCCGCGCGCATGGGGTCTCCTTGGAACCGCAGACAAGGAAAGCGCCGACTTCCGCGCCTGCGAAACCTATGGTCCCTTCTTTGCCTAATTGCGCAGTGTACTGAGCGACAAGAGATAAGGATCACATAATGTCACGGGTCATCAGGACTTTGGCAATCGACATGGGCTCGTCCTCTGTTCGTGGAATTGTTGGTGCATGGGACACAGGTTCCAAGAAACTGACAAGGTCGGAAGTGTTTCGTGCAGAACACCACGTCTGCACCGATGAACAGGGAAACCTGTACTGGGATTTGGATGCGCTCAAAGACGCAGCCACCCAGGCACTCCACGCGGCCGGAGAAATTGATTCAGTTGCTGTCGATGGATGGGGAGTCGATTTCGTCGTCGTTGACGAAAACAATAATCCTCTGTCGCAGGCACGCTCCTATCGGGATAGTGCCGGCGCCCGAGGTCGAAGCCTGATGGCATCACGAATGCCGGAGACGGAGCAATACCACGCCTCCGGCGTTCTCCCCCAAGACATTAACTCTGTGTATCGCCTCGCACTGCAACCGCCCAGCACAGGCACGGTGATGTTCCTCCCGGACTTCATCGCCCGCTGCGTGCTTGATCAGCCCACACAGGCGTGGGCGTCGCGAGGAATCGCCTCTACCTCGGGGCTTCTCGCGGCAAGTCATGAGGATTGGTCCGAGGAGATACTCGCCACAGCGGGTATCGACCGGCAACGACTCCCCTCTATCACCAGCGAGCGGCGTGTGATCGGCACCCGTTCTGATGGCGTCCGCGTCATCGCCGCTGGCTCTCATGACACCGCCTGTGCACTCTCATCGCTATCTCGGGAATGTGGTTATCCCGAAGACGCCATGTTTATTTCCTGCGGATCATGGTCCGTTGTTGGCGCACAAACCGCACAAGCGGTGGTGACAGAGGAGGCCTACTCCCGAGGGGTCACCAATGAAGCCACCGCACGGGGCGATAACAGAGCCGAGCTCAACCTCACTGGGCTCTGGGTCGCCCAAGAGTGCCGGCGCGCCTGGGGAAATCCAAGCTACGAAGAACTCAACCGGCTGCTAGCGGACGCCTCAAATCCAGGCGCCATCATCGATGTGTGCGACCCGCGCTTCAGCGCCCCTGGAGACATGCCGGATCGCGTCGTGCAGGCAGCACGTGAACACAACGTCACCCTTTCGACACGAGGCGAAATCCTGCGCGTCGTATTTGATTCCATCGCCCGAGCCCAAGCAGATGCGATCCACACGCTTCGCACTCTGACCGGATCCACGGGGAAAACCTATGTCATGGGAGGCGGAGTAAAGAACCTCTTCCTCATGCAAAGGACAGCCGCCGCCCTCGGCGAAAGCATCCACGTCACGGATCCTGAGGCCACGGCCCTAGGAAACATCATCAACCAGCTCCTCACCCTGAACGTTCCCCCTGCAGATCTAGCGGAATGGGTTCGCAACGCTGGGGTGATCACCACCGTCTGTCCGACGGACGACTGAAAGAAAAGATCATGACTGACACTTCCGTTAGCAGTCCACAATCAACGCCCCCGAAGAAGGAACGTAAAAAGTACCTGAACGATGGAATGCTCGTTCCTTTCATCCTTCTGGTGTCCTGCTTCGCAGCCTGGGGTATGTCCACCGACATGACCGCGCCTCTCGTCAAGGTGTTTGGTTCGGTCTTCTCGATGTCGACGTTCCAATCCTCGCTCGTGCAGTTCTCCTATTATGGGGCATACT
The DNA here is from genome assembly GCF_008930935.1 of Corynebacterium sp. 11A. Lineage (NCBI taxonomy): Bacteria > Bacillati > Actinomycetota > Actinomycetes > Mycobacteriales > Corynebacteriaceae > Corynebacterium > Corynebacterium sp. 11A. The sequence continues at coordinate 103,972 of NZ_PQMR01000001.1, read as the reverse complement.
TCCTGCTTGCCATTCCGGCGGCCTTCATTAACTCGAAGTTGGGCTACAAGGGTGGCGTATGTATCGGCCTCTTCCTTGCTGCTGCCGGTGCCTTTGCGTTCTACCCCGCGAGCCTGAGCATGACCTTCGTGGCCTTTATTGGGGCCCTGTTCTCCCTCGCCGCAGGCCTGTCTATCCTCGAGACCTCCGCTAACCCGTTTGTTATTGCCATGGGTCCGGAAGAGACCTCGACGCGGCGCCTGAACTTCGCCCAATCCTTCAACCCCATCGGTTCTAACTTGGGTGTGCTGGTTGCGGCCATCATGATCCTGCCCAATATCCACGAGCACACGGCAGAAGAACGAGCATCGCTGCCCCAGGAGGAACTCACCTCTATGGTCTCGGGCGAGCTCAAGGCCGTGATGATTCCCTTCGTGGGCCTCGCCATCCTGTACCTGGTGCTCGGCATTGCTATCGCGCTGGTCAAGATTCCTGACCGTTCCCGGAGTGCCGGAGACGACGCAGTCGCTCTTCCGGTACCGAGCTCGGGACGCCTGGGCCGGTTGATCAGCAATCGCCGCTACTCCTTCGGTGTGGTTGCCCAGTTCTTCAACATTGGCGCCCAAACCTGTATCTGGACCTACGTCATCCACTACGCCACCAATGTCGTCGGCAAGACCAACGCCGAGTCGGGAATCTGGCTCCAGGTCTCCCTGATCTGCTTCCTCGTTGCCCGCTTCGTCATGACCGCCCTGATGGGCATCATCGACGCCCGCCGACTCTTGATCATCATGTGCTCCTTGGGTGTCGTCCTCACCTTGATCGGTATTCTCACCGGAAACATCATCGGTTTGATCGCTATCGCTTCTCTCTCCGCCTGTATTTCCTTGCTATTCCCCACTATCTATGGCCAGGCACTCACCGGACTCGGAGAAGACACCAAATTCGGTTCGGCTGGACTTGTTATGGCCATCGTCGGTGGCGCTATTCTTCCCCCGGTACAAGGCCTGCTCGTCGATACTATCGGCACCGCCCACTCGTTCATTGTTGTTCTCGTCTGCTTCATTGTGGTGCTGTCCTACGGAGTGTTTACGCTCCGCTTCAAGAACCCTGGCGAAACCGCACCGGCTGCCGCATAGGAGGCTGAATACATAATCACTCTCACGCCCCCTCATCGTCACCTCTTTTCACACTAAGGAGAACACATGCTCCGCAATATCCCAGAGAAGATCTCACCGGAACTCCTCTACACCCTGGCCCGCATGGGACATGGCGATCGCATCGTCATTGGAGATGGAAATTTCCCAGGCTACACCCTCAATTCCACGGTCATCCACGCAGATGGTCACACCGTGGCTGACATGATGGACGCAATCCTCAAGCTGATGCCCTTGGATCCCTATAATCCATGGCAGATCGGCCTCATGGAAACTGTGGGAGACGATCCAGAGCCTCCTGTATGGAGCGAATTCGCAGAGATCGCCGAACGCAGCTATCCGGGCCATACCGTGAAGCACTTCGAGCGATTTGAGTTCTATGAGCAAGTAAAGAAGTGTTTCGCAGTTGTTGCGACCACGGACACCGCTCTCTACGGAAACATTATTCTCACGAAGGGAATTGTCATTCCAGAATAGATTCACGAATTTCGACAGACTGTATGACGCCTAGGCCACCCGCATTCTCGGGTGTCCTAGGCGTCATGTACACTTACCGGCGTGCGTAAAAAGGCAGTTATGCAGGATGTGGCACAGTTAGCGGGGGTATCCACGCAAACTGTGTCTCGAGTGGTAAATAACCATTCTTCCGTGCGACCAGCCACCCGTGAACGCGTCTATGCCGCGATGCGCGAGCTCGACTACCGGCCCAACGCAGCGGCTCAAATGCTTGCCTCCGGTTCCTCCCGCTCCATTGGTGTCCTTTCTGTGGGCACGATGTCTCACGGCTTGATCACCCTCTTTGCCGAGCTGCAGGCCCACGCCAAACACCGGGGATGGCATGTGCTCACCTCCTCCTCGGCCAATGCCGACTTCGCGGAGGCGCAGTCCGCCCTTGACTATTTGCGCTCCCAACAAGTACTGGCGACAGTCATCCTCTTCCAACACCGCAGCCTTCTGCCGCTCTTCGAGCATTGGACGGGCGCGCCTGGGGTGATGATCAGCTCCGTCGACCACGGCATTGACGGCATGTCCACCATCGGCATCGACCAAGTCTCCGGCCTCCACTCCGCCCTAGACCATTTGTGGGACCAAGGAGTAACCGATACGGCCATGATTACCGGCGATCGGGAATATATCGACGCTCGGGAGCGTATGGTCATCTACCAGCGCTATAGCCGTTTGAAGAAGCACTCCTTCTCGCTTTTTGGCGGCAGGGGCTGGGGCGCCTGTGATGGCTATGCTGCCGCGCAGGAGATCCTCAACGTTGGCCTGCCCGAGGCCGTCATCGGCGGCAATGACAAAATCGCGGTCGGCTGCGCCCGCGCCTTCGCCGAACACGGCTTCACCGCGGGGAAGGATTATAAGCTCATCGGGATTGACGATGATGAAGTCAGCTCCTACCTGACCCCTCCCCTCTCCTCTATTCGCCAGGACTTCGCCGAGCTCGCTGGTGTGGTCATTGATGAACTTGCCGGGTTGATGGATGGCAAGCCCCACCGCAAGCTCCTGCTGCCCTCCCATTTCATTCCCCGCGCGTCATCGCTGCCAGAGGATGCGCCCGAGCTCGGCTGAGCCCACAGCAGCTGATCCTAGGCTCGGAAACCGCGGCGGTATCGCTGCTACTAGGGTGAGGAAACATGGAAAATTTTATCGTGGTTGGGCTGGGAAACTCAGGCTCTAAATACGCCGAGACCCGCCACAATATCGGGTTCATGGTGGCCGATGAGTTGGCGGGCCGTGGGATGGCGTCGTCACGCTTTAGCGTGCATAAAAAATCCGGCACGCAGATCGCGGAGCTGCGTCTGGGCCAGCAGCGGCTCATCGTGGCCAAGCCACTGTGTGCGATGAACCTCAGCGGCCGGCCGGTGCAGGCCTTGGCGCGTTTCTTCTCGCTCACCCCGAGCAAGATCCTGGTGGTGCACGACGATATGGAGCTCGATTTTGGCCAGGTCGCGCACAAGATGGGCGGCGGCATGGCCGGCCATAATGGGCTGCGCTCGATCGCGCAAGCGCTGGGAACTCAGGACTTTCCGCGCCTTCGGGTGGGCATCGGACGCCCGCCGGGCTCCCAGGCGCCGGCGAGCTTTGTGCTCAAGCCCTTCAGTACCCGCGAGCGCCGCGAGCTGCCCTTTGTGTGCAGCGATGCAGCCGATCTGATCGAGCAGAGCGTCACTGGCTAGTCGGCGCGGCGCACCCGTTTCGCCCCGGCGAGTACGCGCGAGCGCACCGGCAGAGTCACACTCAGTGCCACGACCATCACCACCACACCGGCAACGACGATAGCGATCCACGAGGCGGGGTGTTCGAAGACGGTGGGATCGGTGTCAGTGAATTCCTGATAGCTGGAATAGGGCAAAAAGAGGATGCGGCCGAAGATGAAGGTCATCACACAGGTGCCCACGAGGGGGCCGAGCATCTCGAGCCACGAGACAGCCAGGCCGACGCGATTGGGCACACCCATCTTGTGCAGCGCCAGGGTTTGGGGCGCGCGTTCGAACTCAGCGGAGCATTGATTCATCATCGCGGAAATACCGGCCAGAATGAAGGTGAAGGTGATGGTGAAGATCACGCCGGTGGTGATATCCCTGTCAAACTCAACAAACATCTGCGTGACTGCGTCTTGGAAATCAGGGTCGTTGGGGTTCTGAAAGGGTGCGGAGGCGAGAACCGCCACGATGAGCGAGACGGCTGCTACTCCGGAGACGCGTCGCCAGGCTTTTACTGGTTCCAGCGCTATCCGGCGGGCCGTCCAGCTGACCAGCAGCCACGGGGCTCGGGCGAATAGCCGCGATGCCAGCTGCATCACCAGCGGCATCACCACATCCACGCTGAGCAGGAACACCACAATCACCAGCACAGATTTGGCGTATTGGGCCGGCCCAGAACTCAGCCGCGGTGCGGGCGTGAGCAGCAACAAGCCGATGGCAACAAGGAGCACGGCGATCCGCCAAAAACGCAGGGCCCGCGGCGCGGAACGGCGCGATACTCCCAAGGGGGAAATATTGATCCGCACCAAACTCCACCAGGCCGAGAGCGTGACAAAACCTAGCAGTGCAATATCGAGCAGTGCATAGAGCCACAACGGTGCCAAGATTTCCTCATAGCGCACCGTGTCTCCTTGAAAGGACAGGCGCTGAAAGAATGGCAGCAAGAGCAATGCTCCGCCCGTACCCAGCACCACACCCACCGCGGCCTGCACGAGGGTGTCGATCAGGCCCATTCGATTGACTTCTGAGCGGGAGAGCCCGAGCAGACGGAAGGAGGCCAGTCGGCGTTCGCGCATGCGGGCTCCCAACAGGGTGGCTGAGCTGGTCAGCGAGAGCACGGGGACGATCAGCAGGGCGCAGGCGAAACCGGCGAGGAATACATAAAACCCGAGGAGCGTCGACATCGTCGGATCCGCAGCGATGGCTTGGACCGCGAGTTCGCGCGGGTGCTGTTCTCGGTAGACAAACATCCACGTACCGGAGGCCACGATCATCACGATTGCGGTCACCGCGGTAAACGCTGCGATCGACAAGAGCGTCAAGAGCCCTGAGCCATCGCGCCGGCGCATGCGGGCGGAAAACACCTGGTAGGCGATCGAGCGCAGATTCGCTGCACCGCGATACACCCGCTGCGGCTGTGGGGTGTTGGTGGGCGCTGTGGAGGAGGCTGTGGTGGGGTTCATCGTTGCCCCTCCCCGGCGCCGCGTCGCATAGCCGCGTGGGCGGTGGCGGTGCGGGTACGGGAGCCATCGATGCGCCGGTCCGTGTGTACCCGCCCATCGCGGATCTCGATGAGCCGGTCGCACCACTGTGCCACGTTGCTGTCGTGGGTCACCGTGAGCAGTGTGGAGCCGCTGCGCTCGACTAAAGCGGTGAGTAGCTGCATCACCTCGTGTCCGGTGGCTTGGTCGAGGGCACCGGTGGGTTCATCGGCGAAGATGATTGTCGGTTCGCCGGCGATGGCGCGGGCTACGGCCACGCGCTGGGCTTGCCCGCCGGAGATATTGCCGGGCAGCTTGCCGCCATGGCCACTCATGCCCAGCTTCGCTAGTAGTTCATCGGCCTGGCGCAGCGCCGCGCAACGCGAGCTGCCCCGCAGCTGTAGGGGCATGGCCACGTTTTCGCGGTTGCTGAGCTCGGGGATGAGCTGGCCGTCCTGGAATACGAAGCCGAAATCGTGCAGCCGGATGCGTGAACGCTCGGTGTCGCTGATGGTGGTGATATCACGCTGGTTGTAGATCACCGATCCCGCATCCGGCACCAGCACCCCAGCGAGGCAGTTCAGCAGTGTCGATTTACCGGAGCCGGAGGGGCCCATGACGGCCACGGCCTCGCCGGCGCCGATCTCGAGGGAGATGTCGTGGAGTACATGTTCCGCGCCGAAGCTCTTAGACAGATTCTGCGCGCTGAGTAGTGAGTGTGTTGTCATATCTCTAATTCAAGGCTCTACGCTGGTCTTTCCCAATAACCTAGAGGCTAGTTTTCCACGTAGTCCTAGCACTACCCCCACCGCCGCCAGCACGGCGAGGGCGGCCGGCGGCCCTTTTAGAATGGGAGCCATGGCAGGTTTGTTTCCCCGATTCCGCACCCGAGCTGCTGCGCCTCGACGCGACCGCGATGAGGAGATCCGCGAGCTGATTGATTCTCGTCGCACCATCGTGGATGCCTATGAGGTGGAGCGGCGGCGCATTGAGCGGGACCTGCACGATGGTGCCCAGCAGTCCTTCGTCGCGGCGGCGATGGCGCTGGGAGAGGCCGAGCTGGATCCCGCGGTGGAGAATAATCCGCAGCTGCGTGCCCTCTTAGAGCAGGCCCACCGCAATCTGGATGAGGGGCTGGCGGCCTTGCGGAGTACGGTGCGCGGGATTCATCCGCACATGCTCAGCGACGCCGGCTTGGTGGCTGCGGTGGAGGAGCTGCTGCAGTCGATGCCGCTGCGTTCCTCGCTGACCTGCCCACATCCGCTTCCTACCCTGCCGGAGGGGGTCTTGGCCTGCGGGTATTTCTTTGTGTCTGAGGCGTTGAGCAATATCGGCAAATACGCCCCCGAGGCGCGGGTGGATGTGTTGATCACGGTCGATTCCGGGCTGCGGATCTCGGTGCTCGATACCGGCCCAGGTGACGCCCATATCGTGCCCGGTGGTGGCCTGCACGGTATCAAGGAACGTTTGGCGGCATTCGGGGGCACGATGGAGGTGAACTCGCCGCCGGGCGGGCCCACCCAGGTGGTGGCGGATGTGCCGCTACTGCTGCATCGCGGGGAGTCCAGCATCGTGCTCGGCACCCTCAGCTCTACTGCGGAGAGAAAGGATCACTCGCTATGAATATCGTCTTAGCCGATGATTCCGGCCTGCTGCGGGAGTCCTTGGCAGCCATGCTGGAACGCCAGGGCTTTCATGTGCTCGCGCAGTGCTCCTCGGCCGAGGAGGTCATGCCGCTTATCGACGCCCACTCCGCGGAGATCAGCCTATTGGTCACGGATGTCCGCATGCCGCCGTCAATGAGCGATGACGGCCTGCACGCGGCCGTGGCGGTGCGACAGCGTTACCCCGAGCTGGGCATCGTGGTCTGTTCCCAGTATGTGGCGCCGGCCTATGCCCGCACCGTGCTGGAGATGGCTGGGGGCGTGGCCGGCACCGGCTATGTGCTGAAGGATTCGGTGGGGCATGTCGCTGATTTCATCCGTACGCTGCGCACGGTGGCCGCCGGTGGCATGGTGATTGATCCGCAGGTAGCCCAGGCCATGGTGCATTCCCAGCAGGGCATGAGTGATCTCACCGCCCGAGAAAGTGAGGTGCTGGCGCTCATGGCTCAGGGATTATCCAATCCGGAGATCGCCAGCCTTCTCGTGGTCTCAGGCGCGGCGGTGGCGAAACATATTGCCGCGATTTTTCAGAAGCTGGGGCTCTCCCCCGAGGAGGACAACCGCCGCGTGAAAGCGGTGCTGCGTTATCTCTCGGACGTCGGCGTCTGAGGTATTCGGGTACAAAGGAGACATGACTCTTCATACTGCTTTTAAAGGAAACCCCGTCACCGTCTCCGGCGAGCTGCCCGAGGTGGGCTCGCGTCTCGGCGAGTTCTCGCTGACGAATGACTCGCTCGAGACTGTCACCAATGCTGATTTCGCTGGGCGCCGCGTGGTGCTCAACATTTTCCCCTCGGTAGATACCGGCGTCTGCGCCGCCTCCGTGCGCCAGTTCAATGAGCTCGCTGCGGGGCTGGACAACACCGTGGTGGTCAATGTCTCCCGCGATCTTCCCTTCGCCTTGGCTCGCTTCTGCGGCGCCGAAGGCTTGGAGAACGTGCAGGTGGCCTCGGACTTCCGCCGTGGCTTCGGCGATAACCTCGGCCTGGTGCAAACCGATGGCCCGCTGGCCCAGCTGCTGGCTCGCGCCGTGATCGTCGTAGATGGCGAGGGCACCGTGCTGCACTCCCAGCTGGTAGAGGAGATCGCCACCGAACCGGACTACGAGGCTGCTCTCGCGGCGCTGCGCTAAGCACGCTTTCGGCGCAGTGCCCGCTTCTACCCGCCTTATTCCAGCCTGTCGTGCGAGGATGAGGCGGGTCTTTGTGTCTCCGGCTTCGCCGAGCACGGAATCACAATAGCCACGGTGTTCACCGACAGCGGCGCAGCCACGGGGTGGAAAGCATGCACCACCTACAGCGGAATGGCCGCTCACCCATGAGTCCTCCGCAGCACGCAGTGCGTACGCCTGTCGCCTCATCGACGCGGGTCTCAATGGCCTTGTCAACGGAGGCGTTGCAGGGACAACACCCCTGCATTCTCGGGGCCGTATCAGCTTTTCTATTTATTCCGTACAGCACAGGCTAAGGTACTTCATAACTCTCATGTTGTGTGTGGTGCGCCACATGTGCACCCTAGAAAATAGAAAAGGAGATGTCCCAGCCATGACCCCCAACTCCGTTGGCTTTGCGCTCGTCGTGCTCTTAGTCGTGCTCTTCGTGGGCAAGGTCGTGCGTATGCGCGTTCGGTGGACGCAGAACCTCTTCCTGCCCAGCTCTATCATTGCTGGTACCCTCGCCCTGTTTCTCGGCCCCGAGGTGCTGGGCACCATCGCCGGCTGGTTTGGCGAGACTACCGCCACAGAGAACCTGCAGGCTGGAGGCCTCTTTGGCGAGGACATGCTCAGCGTGTGGAAGACCCTGCCGGGGCTGTTGATCTCTGTCGTCTTCGCCACCCTCTTCCTGGGCCAAAAGCTGCCCAAGCCCAAAGAGGTCTATCACTTGGCCGGCCCGCAGCTCTCGGTGGGCGTGGCCTTCGCCTCTGGCCAGTATGTGGTGGGCATGCTGCTTGCCATGCTGGTGCTGGCTCCCCTCTTTGGGATGTCACCCATGGCGGGTGCGCTCATCGAAATCGGCTTTGAGGGTGGGCACGGCACTGCCGCCGGCATGATCGACGTCTTCCACGAGGTGGGATTCCCCGAAGGCGGCGACCTCGCCGTGGCCGTAGCCACCGTAGGCCTCGTGGGCGGCATCGTGATCGGCGTGGGCGTGATCAACTGGGCTATCCGCACCGGCCGCACCACGATCGTCACCGAAGTCAAGGATCGCTCTCTCGAAGAACAGCGTGGCCTCTTCCGCCGCGATGAGCAGTACACCGCCGCGATGATGACCTCTCGCCCCTCCTCTATCGAGCCACTGTCCCTGCACGCCGCATTCATTGGGCTGTCTATCCTCATCGGTATCTGCATCCTCGAGTTCCTGCAGTGGGTGGAGCAGATGCTGTGGGCAGATCAGGTAGAGCTGCTGCGCTATGTGCCGCTGTTCCCGATCGCCATGATCGGCGGCATCATCGTGCAGATCCTGCTGAATAAGACCGGCTATGACTACCTAGTGGATTCCAATATGATGCTGCGCCTGCAGGGCTTGGCGCTGGATATGCTCATCGTGGCTGCCTTGGCCACCATTTCCCTACAGGCGATCGCCGATAACTTCTGGCCCTTCGTGCTGCTGTGCGTGGGCGGCATCATCATCAACGTCGTCATCTTGCTGTGGCTGGTGCCGCGCGCAATCCCCTCCTATTGGCTCGAGCGTGGTATCGGTGATTTCGGACAGTCCATGGGTGTCACCGCTACCGGCCTGATACTCATGCGCATCGCCGACCCCGATGGAGAAAGCCCCGCCTTCGAGGCCTTCGGCTATAAGCAGCTGGTATTTGAGCCCTTCTTCGGCGGCGGCGTGATTACTGCGCTCGCTGTGCCGATCATCTACCAGTTCGGCCCCGGCTGGATTCTAGGCCCCATGCTGGCACTATTTATCGCCTCCGTGGCGTGGAGCTTGCTCTATTGGGCTAAGAAGAGCAAGGACCCGCATGCTGCGAAGCTGGTGCAGCGCAAGCAAGAATCTGGCTCCTCGCCCGAGCCGGTCTAAACCCCGTCGCCGGCTGGGCTGCAGAGCCCGCCGAGTCGGCGTCGATAAGCGTCACAACGCCCCACCCGAGACCGAGGGTGGGGCGTTGCTTTCTGCAGGTATTAGTCCAGCTCAGAGAGCGCGCGACGCGGCGGATAGACGCGCGGCCGAGTGCCGGCGATCTCCTCCACGATGCGGATCACCTGGTTGGAGTAGCCGAACTCATTGTCGTACCACACATACAGCACCAGGTGATTGCCGGTGGCAATGGTGGCCAAACCATCGACGATGCCGGCGTGGGTGGAGCCGATGAAATCATTCGACACCACCTCGGGGGACTTGATGTAGTTGATCTGCTGGCGCAGCTCGGACTTCAACGACACGGTGCGCAGGTAGTTATTCACCTCATCGGCATCCACGTCCTTCTTCATGGTGAGGTTCAGCACCGCCATGGATACATCCGGAGTAGGCACACGAATGGCATTGCCGGTGAGCTTGCCCTCGAGCTCCGGCAGGGCCTTCGCTACGGCCTTCGCCGCGCCGGTAGAGGTGAGCACCATGTTCAAGGTGGCGGCACGGCCGCGGCGCTCGCCCTTGTGGAAGTTATCGATCAGGTTTTGATCATTGGTGAAAGAGTGAACGGTTTCCACGTGACCAAACTCCACGCCATAACGGTGATCGATGGCCTTGAGCACCGGGGTGATGGCATTGGTGGTGCAGGACGCGGCGGAGAGGACCTCGTCCGAGTCCTCGATATCGGTGTGGTTGATGCCGTAGACGATGTTCTTGATATCGCCCTTGCCCGGGGCGGTGAGCAGCACCTTGGATGCACCCTTGGACTTGAGGTGCTGGGACAGCCCAGCGCGGTCACGCCACACACCGGTGTTGTCCACCACGATGGCGTCGTTGATGCCATAGGCGGTATAGTCCACCTCTTCGGGGCTATTGGCGTAGATCATCTGAATGGGGGTGCCATTGGCCCAGATGATTTCCTTCTCCTCATCGATGGTGATCGATCCCTCGAAGGCGCCATGGATGGAGTCACGGCGCAGCAGCGACGCGCGCTTGGCGATGTCATCCGCACACTTCTTACGCACCACCACAGCGCGCAGGCGGGTGCCACGCCCCTGGGCCTCACGGGCCACAAGGATGCGGGCCAACAGCCGACCAATACGGCCGAAGCCATAGAGCACCACATCGCGCTGCACATCGGTGCCTTTATCACCGATCACATCCGCCAGCTGCTCCTCCAGATAGGCGCGCAAATCGCCACCGTGCTTCTTGTGCCCGATGGCTAGGCGGGCCACGTCAATGGAGGCAGTACCGAGATCCAGCTCAAGCAAGGTCTGGAAGACGGGCAAGGTGTCTTCCAAAGGCAGCTCGCGCTCCACCACACGGCGCGCATAGCGGTGCATCTTGATGATCTCGATGTCCGACGGATTCACCAGCAGACGGCCGAAGATCGAGGTAACCACATTCTTCTCGCGGTGTAGGCGGCCGATCAGTGGGATCATCTGCTCCGCGAGCTCGATGCGCTTGCTCCAGTCGCTGGGGTTGGGGGTGTGGGCGTCGGTCATAGTGACGTTCTTATCCTCCGCTAGTGATGGGTGAATGCTTCAATGTCCACTTCAAACGGTAGCGAAGATGTGGTTTTCAGGGGGCCGTTTTCACCCCACTTTCTCACCTGTCGGGGGAGTTTTATGTCTGTTCTCCCCCATCCGGTCGCACGGATGTGAGCCACCCCCTACTCGGCTGTGATCCGCACTACCACTTACGCGCTTTGGCGATCGCCTTCTTCAGCGCCTTATCGTCCAAATCCAAGGCATTGGCCTTGCGCAGTCGATGGCACACCACCGGACACGAGCAGCAGCGCTTCTTAGAACGGCAACACTTCTTCTTCGTCTTGCCCTTCTCCAAATTGCGGCGAACCTTCTCCAGCTTCATCCTTGCCCCTCCTCCGCGCTCATCGACGCTTATCGACGCCACCTCGCGCCGCGTCCCCGCGATCCACAGACAGCCGGCCTGATTACCATAGCCTTAACTAGTAAAAGTGTAGCTGACCTTAGTGGCGTGGGGGCGGGAATCACCCAGCGGTCTTAGTGACGGCTGGCGGCGGACGTCAGCTGCTGCACGATCTCGGCGGCAGGGGCCTCGAGGCAGTCGTTCACTCCTTCCCCAGCGAGGCAATAGGCCCAGGCCCGGTTCGCCTTCTGCCCCGCTGGGGCGGGAGCGAGATGCGGAAACACCGGCGGCATGGTGGCCGCAGCGTGTTCATTCACCCCAGTGATCACCCCACGGGCCACTCGCCCAGTGAAGGCGCGCGTGGCAGCGGTGCGCAGCTGGCCCTCGCGCAGAATCGCACGATTGCTCTCGGAGGTGCCGGCTTCCTCGGCCAAGAGAAAGGCAGTGCCACAGGACACCGCCACCACGCCCTCGAGCGCCAGGGCATCCGCCACAGCCTCTGGGGTACTCAGCCCACCGGCGGCGATGAGCGGCAGCTCGCAGCCGGCCGCGACGGCGGCACAGAGCTCCGGCAGGCCCACGGTGGTGGGCTCGTCCTCCTGATTCCACGTGCCGCGGTGGCCGCCGGCGGCGGCTGCCTGCACGATCACCGCATCCGCGCCCACCAGCTGAGCTTGGCGGGCTTCGTCGGGGCTGGTCACAGTCACCCACGTTTCAATCCCGCGCTCCCGGGCCTGCTGCACCTCCGCTGCGGAAAAGCAGCCAAACATGGAGCTCACCACCAGCGGCCTCGCCTCGAGCACGGCCGCGAATTTCTCCTCCCAGCCGAAGCTGTAGTCCACCTCAGGCTTCCAACGGCTGCCCAGCTCGGCGACGCACTGCTCTTCTGAGTGGGTCTCGAGATAGCGCGGCCGCGGGTGCGGGGCGAAAAGGTTGACGCCCACGTTCAGCCCGCCGGCTAGCTTTGCGGCAGTGCGCATATCCTCCCGCAAGGCCTCAGCACTGGCGCGCCCCGCCGCGAGGAAGCCGAGGTGACCCGCAGTCCACAACGACGCCGCCAGCTGTGGGGTCGATGGCCCACCCGCCATGGGCGCGGCAATGAGGGTGATAGTTCGATCGTGCAGGAGGTAACTCATAGCCGTTGAGCCTATGTGCAAGAATCGATGCGTGCACGGATTTGAAAACCTCAGCGACTCCCTCCGCTCCTTCTTCGCTCGCCTCGGCTCGCGGACTCCCACCCCCACCACGAGCCTGCCCGAGCGCATCGATTACCTGATTCTAGGACTAGGCAACCCCGGTAGTAACTATGAGGCCACCCGCCACAACGTGGGCTACATGGCTCTCGATGACATCTTGGCGCAGCGCGGCGATATCCTCACCCCGGTCGCCGGTGCCCCCTTAAGTATCGCCGCACTGGAGCATGACGGCCGCAGCATTGTGCTGGCCCGCTCGCATACCTATATGAATAACTCGGGCGAGGCTATCGAGGCTCTCCAACGCCACCTCGAACTGGATGCCGAGCACGTGATCGTGATCCACGATGAGCTGGATCTTCCCGCTGGGGCGGTGAAGATCAAACGCGGCGGCAATGAAAATGGCCACAACGGGCTGAAATCGCTCAGCGCCGCTTTGGGTACTCGGGACTATGTGCGGGTGCGCATCGGTATCGGCCGTCCGCCACAGAGCGAACCGGTAGCCATCCCCGTGTGGGTGCTGGGACCTATCGATCCGTCTCCAGAGATGGAGCAGGCCATTGCCCGGGCCGCCGAGGGGGCCTGGTTGGCAGCCACCGACTCGCTCAGCGCCGCGCAGAATACGACCAACCGGCGCTAGAGTGGATCTCCACCGTCTATCCGAGGATGAGTTGGGCAAGCAGCGAGCCCACCACACAGGAGGTAGCCACACTGATGGCACCCGGGATAAGGAAGGAGTGGTTAATCACGAACTTCCCGATCCGAGTGGTGCCGGTGCGATCAAAGCCGATGCACGCCAGATCTGATGGATAGGTGGGCAGGATCCAGTAACCGTAGGCCGCTCCGTAGAAGCCGACGATGAGCACCGGATCCACTCCGAGGCTCAAGCCCAAAGGCGCGATAGCCACCAACGCCGCAGCTTGGGAGTTGACCAGTTTGGACACAATGAGCAGCACCAAGGCATAGGTCCACGGCGCGGACGCCACTACATCGCCTAGGCCGTCTTTGAGTGCGTCGATGTGAGTACTGAAGAAGGTATCCGCCATCCAGGCCACTCCGAAGACGGAGAACACCGCCGTCATACCCGCTTTGAACACGGTGGTATTGGCGATCTTCGTCTTATCCACCTCGCACCACAGCAGGATGATAGCACCGGCCACCAGCATCACCATCTGAATCACGAGATTCATCGATAGCGGTTTCATCACCCCATCCTCGGTGGGGAAACTGGGCCGTAGCCCCTCAACGGCACCCAACAGCACCACCACAGCAATCGCAGAGAAGAACACCGCCACCGCTCGGTAGGCGCTTGTATCGAAGGTTTGCGAAAGCAGCGAGGTGTTGCCGCTGCGCATCGTCTCGGCGAACTCGGGATCTTGTAGCCGCTGCTGGAACTCAGGATCATCATCGAGGTCCTTGCCGCGGCGCGTGGACCACAACGCGGCCAGCAACACACCGCTCAGAGAAGCCGGCAGCGCCACCGAGAGGATTTGCGGGATGGAAAAAGCCTGATCGATTACCCCAGCTTTCTCGGCCAAGATTGAGGCAAGAGATACCGTGGCCACCGAGACCGGCGAGGCGGTGATACCCATCTGCGCCGCAGTGGACGCCGCAGCCATGGGCCGCTCGGGACGGATCTTCTTCTTCACCGCGATGTCTTCGATGATGGGAAACATCGTGTACACAACGTGGCCGGTGCCACACAGCACTGTGAGTGTCCACGTGGTTAGCGGCGCAAGAATCGTGATCAAGTGCGGCTTGGTGCGCAACAGCCGCTCGGCGAATTGCATCATCACATCCAAGCCCTTGGACTGTTGCAAGGTGGATGCGCAGCCAATCACCGCGATAATCGTGAGCATCACCGATACAGGTGGCTCGCCGGGCACCAAACCAAAAATGAAGACCAGCACCATCAGCCCGAGCCCAGAGATCAGGCCAAGCCCGATTCCGCCGTAGCGGGTGCCGAGAAGAAGACAGAAGAGAATGATCGCGACTTGCAACACGATCGCAAGGGTGGACGTGGGATCGAGGAACCCAGAAAGCATGCCACTGCCTCTCACTAGGGGATGAACAGCTTCTACACGCACCTTTAATCCCACGATCAGACCTGTGCACTCTCGTTTTCTAGGCCCAGCTGTGAGATAACAGCGCAACCCCAAGGCTAGGCCAGCAGGAGGTGGGATGTCTAGGCGTGAGTCACCTACCTGCTTCCGAGGGCTCGCTGTGCCACCGTTCTCGCTACCCTGACCGGCGTCAGTGCTTGCGGCACCGGCGATGCGGCTGATCACATAATCCACTCCTGCGGCCATCTAAGAACCGCGTTAACCGAGCATGATCTGCCGTACCAGTGCCGGCCCCTAGAGAATAGTGAGACGACTTTCGTAGCGCTCTATGTCAGCGTTCGATCGACATCCACAGCATGTTTGCTCGCTGAGGTGTTCGGACCGCCCCACCCGAGTGTCTCCCTCAGCTCTTTATAGTGCGGGCATCCTAGAAAATGCAGCCGCTAACAGCAGCCCATTCCATGAGGATGAAAGTAGCGACTTCGACGGTAACCAGCTCATTGGATACGGAGACGAGTACCACCCATCTCGCACGCCCGCAAAAACACGTCCCCAACACCAAGAAGTAGAGTGTGAACCACACCAGCACCCAGGCCCGTTCCCGCACAGGCGACTACACAGTAGCTCGGGCAGCCGGCGCCGCGCTGCTGTGCAAGGGCGATCCGGGATACAGTCCCAGCTTGACCGCGAGGGAGATGGCATCGCCTGCGAATAGCAGCAGCACTCTGCCTCTACGTAGATGAAGGCTCTAGGCCAACCCCGTGGCGTCAATGAGTGTTGCGAAGGCTTGCTGCACATCGCTGCGCCACAGCACCTCGGCGCGATCATCGGCTCGCCCTGGCCCGCCATTAATCACCACTACCGGCTTCCCGGCGCGCTGCGCCTCGATGGCGAAACGATAGCCGCTCATCACCGCCAGAGAGGAGCCAGCCACCAGCAGGAAATCGGCCTCCTCGACTAGGGCATGGGCCGCCGCCTTCCGCCTCGGGTCCACCGGTTCGCCGAAGTAGACCACATGGGGTTTGAGCAGCTGAGACCCACAGTGGGGGCAGCCCACGAGATGGAAACTCGCAACGATCTCCTCATCAAGGGCAACATCGCCATCGGGGTTCACCGCACCGCGCCTAGCCTCGGCTTTTTCAATGTAGCCGGGATTGGCGGCATGCAGGCGGGCGTCGATAAGCGTTCGTGGCATGATTTCCCCGCAGCTCAAGCACTCGATGCGGGAGAGATCTCCGTGGAGTTCCACCAGGCTTGTGCTGCCGGCGGCGCGGTGGAGGCCATCAACGTTTTGGGTAATCACCCCAGTGATCAGGCCCGCAGCTTCTAGCTCCACCAGCTGATAGTGCACTGAGTTCGGCCGAGCTGCGGCCATGTGCCGCCACCCCACAAAGGCCCGCGCCCAGTAGCGGTGCAGGGCGACGCGATCATAGCGAAACTCCTGATAGGTCATCGGCCGCGAGCGGGCGAGCGAGCCCTGCGGCCCGCGATAATCCGGAATGCCAGAGGGCGTAGACACCCCCGCGCCGGTGAGCGCAGCGGCGCGCCCGCCGGCGAAGAGCTCCGCGATCTGTGCCACCGCCTCCGCAGGCGGGGTGGGCGGAGCCGTCTCATCCACTACGCGCTGAATCGAACGCACCGCGGAGGCATGTGTGCGAGCGATTGATTCAGACACCGAGGCGTTAAGATGAAACACCATGAGCAGAGTAGTTGACGAGGCCTCGCGCCGCAGAACCTTCGCCGTGATCGCACACCCCGACGCCGGTAAATCCACCCTGACCGAGGCGTTGGCGCTGCACGCGCACATGATCGCCGAAGCCGGCGCGGTGCACGGCAAGGCTGGGCGCAAAGCCACCGTCTCCGACTGGATGGATATGGAAAAGGAGCGCGGCATCTCTGTCGCCAGCTCCGCTCTGCAATTCGAGTACGCGCCCGAAGGCCACCAGGGCGAGCCCTACATGATTAACCTGGTGGACACCCCCGGCCACGCCGACTTCTCTGAGGACACCTATCGCGTGCTCACCGCCGTGGATGCCGCGGTGATGCTTATCGACGGCGCCAAGGGCCTCGAGCCCCAAACCCTCAAGCTCTTCCGCGTGTGTAAGGCCCGCGGTCTGCCCATTGTGACCGTGGTGAACAAATGGGACCGCGT
Source organism: Corynebacterium sp. 11A (assembly GCF_008930935.1). NCBI lineage: Bacteria > Bacillati > Actinomycetota > Actinomycetes > Mycobacteriales > Corynebacteriaceae > Corynebacterium > Corynebacterium sp. 11A. The sequence continues at coordinate 87,109 of NZ_PQMR01000001.1, read as the reverse complement.
GGGTAAAGAACCGCTGGAATTGATGGATGAGATCGTCTCCAAGATCGGGCTGCAGCCTACCCCGCTGTTCTGGCCGGTCGGTGCCGCCGGTGATTTCCGTGGTCTGGCCCGCATCAACTCCGATGGCGAGGCGGAGGAATACATTCACTTCCTGCGCACCGCCGGGGGCTCCACCATTGCCCCCGAGGAGCACTACAGCCCCGAGGAGGCCGCCGCCAAGGAAGAGATGGCGTGGGAAACTGCTGCCGAGGAAGTAGAACTCATGGCCGCCGATGGCGCGGTGCATGATCCCGAGCTCTTCCTCGAGTGCACCACCTCCCCCACTATTTTCGCCTCGGCGATGCTCAACTTCGGTGTGCACCAGATCCTCGACGCTCTCTGCGCCCTGGCGCCGCAGCCCGCGCCCCGTTCCGCGGACCCGGCCGTGGTGGCCGCCGCAACCTCTGCCATCGACGATCACCGCGATCTGGACAGCGACTTCGCCGGTGTGGTCTTTAAGGTGCAGGCCGGCATGGATCGCAAGCACCGCGATACCCTCGCCTTCATGCGCGTGGTCTCCGGCGAATTCGACCGCGGCATGCAAGTAACCCACGCCCAGTCCGGGCGCAGCTTCTCCACCAAGTACGCGCTCACCGTCTTCGGCCGCACCCGCGACACCGTGGACACCGCCTATCCCGGCGATATTGTCGGCCTCGTCAACGCCGGCTCGCTCGCCCCGGGCGACACCATCTACGCCGGCCGGGAAGTACAATTCCCGCCCATGCCGCAGTTCGCCCCCGAGCACTTCCGCACCCTGCGGGCGAAAACCCTGGGCAAGTACAAGCAATTCCGCAAAGCGCTGGAACAACTGGACTCCGAGGGCGTGGTGCAGATCCTGAAAAACGAGGCCCGCGGCGACGCCGCCCCCATTATGGCTGCTGTCGGCCCCATGCAGTTCGAAGTGATGCAGGCCCGCATGGATGTGGAATACAACGTGGAGACCATCACCGAGCCGGTCCCCTACTCGGTGGCGCGACGCACCACCGCCGCCACCGCGCCCGAGCTGAATAAGCAGCGCGGCGTGGAGATCTTCACCCGCACCGACGGCGAACTCATCGCGCTCTTTGGCGACAAGTGGCGTCTGAGCTTCATTGAGAAGGAACACCCCGAGTTCGAACTCTTCCCGCTGGTAGCCGACTAGCCCGCCGCTGGGGGCTATGGCGCAGGGGCGCTAGTGAGCCTTGCTCTCGTGCTTGCCATCGCACCACTGCTCCGGCGGCACCGTCGCCTTTACTTGGGCGATATGCTCACCACACCCGGCCCACGTAGTTTTACCGCAGGTGGGACACGGCACAGGACGACACATAGGGACACTCCTTATATCCTCGGGAGAACTGGTTCTCCCTGCGATAATACCCCTTGTGTGCAGGGAGCGAGCAAGGATTGGGTGCCGCTGCCGGACGGAGGCGAGCCCAGAGTCGCAGCCCCGTGTGTGTGGGATGCGTTTCTTTAGCGCCCCACGGTGGCTTCGCAGAGTGCAGAGGTGTTCTGCGCCGTGCACACCAGGGCGATGGTCATCTCCGGCGCCAGGCGCACGCCCACGATTTGTAGCAGCGCCGGAATCCCCCCAAAAAAAGAGCGGCGCGATGATGGCGAAGAAGGCCGCCATAGCGCTCACGTCCGGGGCACCGATATCCGCTGCCACAAACAACCACATAAACACCCAGAACACGTAGCCCAGAACTACCAGAACGATAGTGACCACGAGTGACCACGTGAATGGGCTTGGCGAACTTGATGGCGATGAAGCTCGAGAAACTCACATCACACAGCGCCTGCAGGAAGTGCTTTAACTCCGCCCCCAGCGTTGAGTTGAGGAAAGCCAGCGGCGTCTGCATGAGCCGCCGGCCCCTAATGTGTGGTGTTGGACTAATGGTTCTCAGTGCCGGAGTAAAACGGGGCCGTACCCTGCTGGTTGGCCTGCTAGGTGAAGGGCTGGTTGCTCTGCTGATTGCCGTGCGGGTTGTTGTACTGGGCATGCGGATGGCCACTCTGGGGTGGCCTGCTGGATGTTGTTCTCCGCCGCGAACGCGCCCTGATTCTCGTCGCCCTGCGTGTGCTCGCCCTCGTTGGCGTTGGGCGGATCGTGGTTGTTCATGGCTGAATGACCCCTCTGATTGTCAGATCGTCTGAACGCTTGCGCCGCGAACCCGCCGGTGGTGGTTGGTGGATGCGGGGTGGCGCCGATAAGCATCCCGCTCTGAAGCCAAAGCTGGGTAGAATGCGGGCTTGTGACTATCCCCGCACCACGCAACATTGCTGAACTCCGCGCCGACGGCTACTTTCACCAAGCCTGTCTCGACGCCGCCTTCCTTCCCACCCTGTCCACGGCGATTGCGGTGGAGGCCGGCGATACCGACGACGAGAACCTGCAGGTCCGGCTGAGCTTCTCTGGGCAACGCTCCAGCGAGATCACCGGCCAGCGCCTCGCTATGATCCTGCCCAATGGCGTGTGGCAGTGGCTGCACCCGCGTATCGCTGAGGCAGCTGAAGAGTTCTCCATCCCTGAACTTGCGCACGAATGGGTGGCACCTCGGCCCCCAGAGCTGGACCTTGAGACTGCAGCACAACCCCTCGAGGACGGTGCTAGCACTGATGCTGCTGCACCGCATGCCTATCGCAGCCTCGCCACCGCGGAAGAACTCGCGGCGGGGATACGCACACTCTTTTCTAATGACCCCGTGCTCTATCTGCCCACCGCCGATGGCGCCACCATCATGGCGGCCGTTCCCGCTCCCACAGCCGCAGATTTTCATCGCACACTCTTTCACGCTGGAGCTTTCATGCCAGCCTCACCGGATATGGAACGCAGCATCGATGGGCTGGCTCGGCTGTTTGAATGCGACTATCGGCCCTGCGGCGAGGGCCACTATGAGCTGCGGGTGGCTGGGCAAATCGTGGGAGTAAACACCCGCGAGTCCATCGTGGTGGATTATGGCCGCGGCATGAGCTTCGCCGATGTGCTGCGCGACGCCCAGCAAGTGCCAACCGACTACCCGCCCGCCACGGATCCTTCCGTGACTGCTCATCCGGCGATCGTCCAAATGGCACAGACCAACGGCATCCCTGCGCTTCTGCGCGCCGAAGGCGCCCAGTCCGCGGCGCTGACTGGGGATCTCCACACCGCTAGGCGGTGTGTGCTCTATCGCAGCGCGGCCATGCCACCGCGGCCGGCGGCACCTGGATTGGCAACAGACAGACCAGCGTCACAACGCCCACAGAACCCTTCGGGTACCCCTAGCAGCGATGGAACTACCCCCGTGTCCCAACCTCCATCCATCTAGTTTCTGTGCTCGCCCTCGCTCGCGCGCTATAGTAAGAGACGTTCTCAGGGCGGGGCGTAATTCCCCACCGGTGGTGATAGTCCACGAGCCGCAGCTTCGGCTGTAGCAGACTCGGTGAAACTCCGGGACCGACGGTAATAGTCCGGATGGAAGAGAACCTAGGCGCTGAGCGCGCCGCACCATGCGAGACTGCCACCCTGCTGTGGCCTGTAGCCTCGGGGCGCGGTGGCTGCGATGCTGACCTATGTTGTGTTTCACCTGAGGATTTGTTTTCTGCTCAACCGAAACATGAAAGCGTGTAGGTCAGCGAATGAATCCTATAGTCGAGCTTCTTGATGCCACCGTCATCATCGGTGGTGCCCCTATTCTGTGGCGCGAAATCATAGGCAATGCTTTTGGCATTGGCTCCGCCATTTTTGGTTTGAAAAGGCGCGTATGGGCGTGGCCGGTGGGCATCATCGGCAATGTTTTGCTCTTTACCGTCTTCCTCGGCGGCGTGTTCCACACACCGCAGAATCTTGATCTTTATGGCCAAGCGGCCCGCCAAGTGATGTTCTTGGTGGTCAGCGCCTATGGCTGGTACGGCTGGCAGCGCAACCTCAACAAGCGGGATCGCTCCACCGACCAAGCCGCCGTGGAGCCCCACTGGGCCACGCCGCGACAACGCCTCGCCATCCTCACCTTCATGGTGATCAGCACCGTAGTCTGCGCCCAGATATTCTCCGCGCTTGGCTCGTGGGGGCCGTGGGCGGATGCGTGGATCTTCTCCGGTTCTCTGCTGGCCACCTTTGGCATGGCCAAGGGCTGGATCGAGTTTTGGCTGCTGTGGCTCAGCGTGGACATCGTCGGCGTGCCGCTGCTGCTCGCCGCCGGCTACTACCCCTCGGCCGTGCTCTACCTCGCCTATGGCGGGTTCGTGGCGTGGGGATTCGTGGAATGGTCCCGTATGGAGCGTCGTCGCCGCAACCAAACCAGCACGGCATCCACCGAGGCAGAACTCAGCCACAGCGCAGCCTAAGCCGCAGCCGGTGGCGGCCAGTGGCGGCCGTTGGCGGCCCAGCGCATAAGAAAACGCAGCCGGCCAGGCTCATGCGCACTCGGTCGGCTGCGTTGTTCGTCTGTAGCGACTACTTCACGGCAGCGCGGTATTTCTCCACATCCACCTCGGCGGTCGTGGCCGGATCGAAGACAGCATCGCGGTCCTTATCCACCAGCACGGCACGCACGCCCTCGACAAAGTTCTTGTCCTCGCGCAGCACCTTGCCCACGGCGAACTCATTGGCCAGTGCCGCCTGCACATTCTCCACGCGCTCGTTGGCATCCATCAGCTCCATGGTGGCCACCAACGACGCGGGGTTGGCTTGGGCTAGGTGGCCGCGGACGAGGTCCCGGAACTCCTCGCTGGGGCACTCCTGCAGCTGTGTCACTACCTCTTCCCACGAGGCAGCATCAAAGACCGTCTCGATATGCTCCATGAGCTCGGCCAGCTGGGATTCGCCCTCAAGCGGCTCGGCGAAGCTATCGATGACCGCGTTCATGCCGTCGGCGTCAGCGGCCGATTCCAGCGCCTCGCGGAGCTGCTCGAACTTCTCCGTGGGCACATAGTCGGTGGCGAGACCCGACCACAACATGTCCTGCGGGTTCAGCCGCCAAGTGGTGAGCACGAGGAACTTGGCCAGCGGGAAGGAGTGGGAGCCGGTGGCATTGACCATGCGCTGGAAGGCGTAGGTGACGCCCACATCGGGGCAGAAGCCGATGGCCATCTCCGGCATGGAGGCCCAGGAGCGCTCCGATACCACGCGCCGGCTGCCGTGCACCGATACACCCAAGCCGCCGCCCATGACGATGCCATCGATGAGGGCGATATAGGGCTTGGGGAAGTCCACCACCGCCGCGTTCATGGCGTACTCGACGTCTAAGAAGTGATCCCCCACCTCGGGCTGGCCGGCGAGGATGGCCTCGCGGATGACCCGCACATCGCCACCGGCACAGAAGGCCTTGGGGTTATTGGAGTAGATCACCACTCCGGACACGGCGTCATCCTCGCGCCACTCGTCCAAGGCATCGTGAATGATCTGACACATCTCTGTGTCGAGGGAGTTGAGGCTCTTCGGGCGGTTGAGCTCTAAGAAGCCGACCGAGCCACGAACCTCTGCGATTACTGTTTTCTCTGCTGCGGCACCCTGGGCGCCTGTAGTGGAATGTCCTGTAGTCATGTACACAGTGTGTCACAAAATGCCAAATTATGTGGCGGCGAACACTCACCTTAGGCTATGACCACAGGGCCCATACCTACGGGCTCTTCTCTCCCGCGTGTTCTTAGCGCAGGGTGCAGAAAAACGCGCACCCTCCCCACTGTTGCGGGGAGAATGCGCGCGCGACTGCGGCCGGTGGGAGCTATTTCTTGTCTTTTTTGGACTTCTTCGACTTCTTGCTCTTCTTGTCCTTCTTCGAGCCGCCCTCGAGCTTGCGCTTTTCCAGCTTCGCGGCCACATCTGGCACATAGCGGAAATCAGAGCGCGGCGGCCGATCGTAGTTGGTTTCCGACTCTGGGCGCTCGGGGATCTCCGGCAGCTCGCGGTCGATCTTCTCATAGGGAATCGTGGACAGCAGGTGGCTGATCACGTTAATGCGGGAGCGCTTCTTATCCTCGGATTCCACGGTGTACCACGGCGCGGAGGGGATGTCGGTGTGGATGAACATCTCGTCTTTGGCGCGGGAGTAGTCCTCCCAGCGGGTGATGGACTGCAGATCCATCGGTGAGAGCTTCCAGCGGCGCAGCGGATCATTGCGACGCGACCGGAAGCGCTTCACCTGCTCCTCATCAGAGACGGAGAACCAGTACTTGCGCAGCATGATTCCGTCTTCCACCAGCAGCCGCTCGAAGATGGGGGCCTGGTGCAGGAAGCGACGGTACTCAGCGGAGGTGCAAAAGCCCATCACGCGTTCCACGCCGGCGCGGTTGTACCACGAACGGTCAAAGATCACGATCTCACCGGCGGTGGGCAGGCGCTCAATATAGCGCTGGAAGTACCACTGGCCCTGCTCGCGGGAGTTCGGCGCGGGCAATGCCTCGATGCGGCAGGTACGCGGGTTGAGGTACTGAGTGATGCGCTTGATCGCGGAGCCCTTGCCGGCAGCGTCGCGGCCTTCCATGACGATCACCACGCGGGCACCGGTTTCCACCACCCATTGCTGCATATCCACCAGCTCAGCTTGGAGGTGCTTCAGCTCTTCCTCATAGGCCTTTTTCGATAGCTTCGGCGGGTCAGTGAAATCCTGTGTGTCCTTCTTGCTCATGAACACCAGAGTACCTTAAGAATCGCTGAAAAAATCACTCTATTCAGCATTAAGGGGCCAGTCCACATCGCGTGTCCTAGCCCCTAACGCCGCTACCCTTCGGCTATTACTCCTCCACGGAGAATTCAGCCATCTTATCCCACTCGGTCTTGCCTTCGATCAGGGTGTTGATGATCTCCGGGGTCTTCACCAACAGGCGCGGCATATCCACACATGCCTTCTGGAAGTGATCGGAGTTCACGTGCGGCTCCGCGGCGTCGTCCTTGAAGCCCTCGATGAGGATGTAGCTGTTCGGTTCGTCGGTGGAGCGGTACCACTCAAAGAAGAGATTGCCCTCCTCAGCCCGGGTGGCCTCGGTGAACTCGGCGACTTCCTGGCGGAAGGTCTCCACGTACTCGTCCTTGACGGTGAATTTCACATTGATCAAGATCATGGCCCCAGCCTACGAAAAATCCGCCCCCACGGCCACCAGCGCTAGGCTTCCATCTGCTCGCCCAACTCTAGCCACTGCATTTCCAGCTCCTCAGCGCGCGCTGCCGCGTCTTTGAGCTTGGCGTCCAACCCGATCATCGCCTCTTGATCCACCGCCTGCGCTGCGGCAGCCATCTGCTCATTGAGGGAGTCGATCTCCGCGCGCACCTTGTCCAGCTTGCGCTCGGTGGCGGACAACTTCTTCGACAGCGCCCGCCACTGCTTCTGATCCACCTTCTTTTCGCTTGACGACGCCTCCTTCGTGCCCACATTCAGTGGCCCCGAACCTTCCGCCGCTGCCATCTCATCGCGGCGAGTGAGATACTGCTCAATTCCGCCTGGCAGGTTGGTGAGCGCACCATCTCCGAACAGCGCCCACGTGGAATCCGCGATGCGCTCAATCAAGTAGCGGTCGTGGGAGATCACCACCAGGGTGCCCGGCCAGGAGTCCAATAAGGATTCCAACTCTTGCAGGGTATCGATATCGAGATCGTTGGTCGGCTCGTCGAGAAGCAGCACATTCGGCTCCGCCATGAGCACGCGGGTCAGCTGTAGCCGCCGCCGCTCGCCGCCAGAGAGATCCTTGATCGGGGTGCGCTGGCGCTTGGCGGAAAAGCCTAAGCGCTCCGCGAGCTGCGAGGCCGAGAGCTGTTTTTTGCCCAGCTCCACATAGCTGGCCACATCCTCCACCGCATCAAGCACGCGGCGCTCGGGATCGAGGTCATCTAATTCTTGGCGCAGCCAGCCCAGCCGCACCGTTTTGCCCTCGATGCGGCGCCCAGCATCAAGCGCATGCTCCCCCGCAAGGGCCCGCAGCAGGGTGGTTTTGCCCGAGCCATTCACCCCGACTAGGCCGATGCGCTCGCCCGGCGCGAGCCGCCAGGTGAGATCCTGCACCAGCACCCGGCCATCGGGGGTGGAGATCGTGGCATCTTCGAGCTCAATGACCACTTTTCCTTGGCGGCGCTTGGAGAAGGCCATGAGCTCCACGGTGTCGCGCGGGGCCGGCACATCGGAGATCAGCGCCTCGGCGGCCTCAATCCGGTAGCGCGGCTTCGAGGTGCGGGCCGGTGCCCCACGACGCAGCCACGCCAGTTCCTTGCGGGCGAGGTTGCGGCGGCGCTGTTCCATCGCATCCGCCTGGCGGGCGCGCTCGGCGCGAGCGAAGGTCCAGTCGTTATAGCCTCCCTCATACACGTCCACGGTGCCGTCGTGGACCTCCCAGGTGTGGGTGGCCACGGTGTCGAGGAACCAGCGATCGTGGGTGACCACCACCACCGCGAGATTGCGCTGAAGCAGATGATCGGCCAACCAACGCACGCCTTCCACGTCCAAGTGGTTGGTGGGCTCATCGAGCACCACCAGATCCAGCTCGCGCACCAGCGCGGCAGCTAGGTGGGTGCGGCGACGCTCACCGCCCGAGAGCGCAGAGACTGGGGTATCCAATCCGAGATCCACGATCCCGAGACCCGAGAGCACGTCACGCACCTTGGCATTAGAGGCCCACTCATAGGTTTCTAGCCCCAGCTGCTCCAGCACAACCTCCCCCACGGTGCGGGTATCGTCCAGCTTGGCCCGCTGCGTCACCACGGCAAGGCGCAGCTCCTTATTGTGGGAGACCCGTCCCGAATCCGGGTCGAGTTGCCCGGAGAGGATCTCAATGAGGGTGGTTTTACCACCTCCATTCAGCCCCACCACGCCGATCCGATCGTGCGATTGCACGCCAAGGCTCACGGAGTCGAGCAGGGTCTTCATCCCGAAGCTCTGGGTGACATTTTCTAGGTTGATCAAATTAGCCACGTCGGCAGGTATGTCCTTCTCACTAGTCGGCGTCGAAAGGTGGGCGAACTACGTTATATACGGCTTAAGACTCGAGTGTTTCTATACCGCGAGCCACGGTGTGTACGGCGAAGGCATCGAAAACGGTGCCCGAATCGCGCAGCTCCTCGGCCACGGCCTCGGACGCCTCGGCGCTCTCGCACAGAAATGCCATAGTGGGGCCCGAGCCGGAAACCATACCGGCGAGTGCACCCGCGGCCGTGCCGGCGGCGAGGGTGGCCCGCAGCGTCGGCATCAGCGACAGCGCCGCCGGCTGCAAGTCATTCTGTAGCTGCCGCGCCACCGCGGCCGGATCACCGCTGAGTAAAGCGGTAGCTAGGGCGCTAGTGTCTGTGCTGGACGCACCGGCCTTGCCGGCTTGGCGCATCTCATCGAGCTTGCGAAACACCTCAGGGGTGCGCAGCCCCTGCTTCTGAATCCCTAGGGCCAAGTGATAGGTGCCGCGGCTGAGCATCGGCACCAGCTGCTCCCCGCGGCCGGTGCCTAACTGCGTGCCACCTACGAGGCTAAAGGGCACATCCGAGCCGAGCTCGGCGGCGATCTCTAGCACCCGCTCCTGTGGCAAGGGTCCGTAGCCCTGGAGCGCATGCAGCACGGCGGCAGCATCCGCGGAGCCGCCGGCCATGCCACCAGCGGTGGGGATACCTTTGTGGATGTGGATATCTATCACCGGCAGGGTGATATCCGGGTTCCGTCTGCGTAGCTCCTGCAGATAGCGGGTGGCGGCGCCCACCACGAGATTGCTGGCGTCAAGCGGCACCGCGCTAGCGGCCAGGCCCGAGGCGCTCACCGCGCCCACATACTCGCTCAAGCGCGCCGGCCCCGCAGCGGGGCTGAGTCGCACCACATTGTGATTGGACAGGGATTGAAAAACGCTCGTCAGCTCGTGGAACCCATCCTCGCGGGCCGCCCCTACTCCGAGAAAAAGGTTGATTTTGGCGCAGGCCCGCACCGAGGTGCTCGCTAAGCTCATTCTGCGGCCTCCTCTCGGGCGGCCAGGGCGATATCGACGAACTCACGCACCCCGAGGCGTTCGCCGCGCAATGTGGGATCGATGCCGGCGCGGCTAAGGATCGCCGCGCTGCGCTCGCCTGAGCCGAAGTGCCCCGAGAGTGCGGCCCGCAGGGTTTTGCGGCGCTGGGCGAAGGCGGCATCCACGATGGGAAATACCTCCGCGGCACTGGCCTGCCAGGGCATATTCTCGCGCTCATAGCAATCGATACGCACCAGACCAGAGTCGATCTTCGGGGCCGGCCAGAACACGTTCTTGCCCACCAGCCCGGCGCGGCGCACTTGTCCGTAGTAGGCGGCTTTCACACTGGGCACCCCATAGATTTTGCTGCCCGGCGCGGCGGCGAGCCGATCGGCCACTTCCTTTTGCACCATCACCAATACCCGCCGCAGGGAGGGAAACTCCGCCAAGATGTGCATGAGCACCGGCACGGAGACGTTATAGGGCAAGTTCGCCGCCAACACCGTCGGCGCCACGACGCAGTCACTGCGCTGGAACTCCAAGGCGTTGCGATTGTGCACGCTGAGGGTCGCTGCGGCGGCACCGGCGCGAGCGGCCGCAGTGGCCGGTAGCTCTCCGGCGAGCCGCGGATCGATCTCCACGACCGTCACCGAGCGGGCCACCTCCAGCAATCCGAGAGTGAGCGAACCAAGCCCTGGGCCGATCTCGATCACATCGTCCGCGCCGGTGATCTCGGCGGCGGCGATGATCATCCGGACGGTGTTGGGATCGTGCAGGAAGTTCTGCCCCAGCTTCTTCGTCGGGCTCACATCGAGTTTCTCGGCGAGCTCGCGAATCTCCTTCGGGCCAAGCAGCTGGACGGCGCTGCCCTGCGGGGACACTCCTCCATCCTCGGCATGCGGCGGTGCGGTAGTCATAGTTTCTTCAGTGTAGTGGCTGATCCATTACCTCCCACTACCGAGGCGGCGGAGATAGCACGAAGCGCCCACCACAGAGGGTGGGCGCAGCAGGCAGCGGACGCGAGCAGGAACTCGCCGACCCACCCGAGCGAGCAGGGTGCTTAGCGAATGCCCAGCTTAGCGGTGCAGGCGGGCCATGCGCCCCAGCCCTGCGCGGCCTGTACCCGCTGGGCCACGGCGATCTGCTGCTCGCGGGTGGCCTGGCCGGCGGTGGGGGCGTACTCGCCGCCGCCATAGGCCTGCCAGGTGGAGGGGGCGAACTGCAGGCCACCGGAGTAGCCATTACCGGTGTTGATGCTCCAGTTGCCACCGGACTCGCACTGGGCGAGCTGATCCCAGACGCTGCCATTGGCCACGGCCGGAGCGGCCGGCTTCACGCCACGCTTGATGGTGGCGGGAGTGGAGGGGCGCAGTTCCTTCGTCTTGATCGTCACGGAGGCCACCTCCTTGCCATTGACGAGGGTGACCTTGCGAGTGATCTCTCGCTCGCCCGGGGTGGCTTCGCGCTCCACCACTTCGCTGCCCTGTTCCAAGTTGGCATCATCAACATAAACCGGATCGGCGGTGAAGGACTCGGTATCGGTCACTTCCTTTTCTTCCACCCGGGTGATGTCGATGGTCATTCCACGCTTCAGCGGTGTATCGAGTGCGGGGCTTACCTCATCCTTATCGCCCAAGGTGATGCCGCGCTCCTTGAGCACATCCCCCACGGTGCGCTCGGCCACCTTGGAATAGGTCACGGAACCGCCATCATTAATGGTGATGATCTTGGACTTCACCACGTCCACAGTGAGCCCGTCGCGGGGAATCACGGTGGTGCCGTCGAGGGAGATGAGATCAGAGGGATCCACCATGCCGAGCTCGGCCAGCAGCTCATCTACGGTCAGCGCAGTGGAATCAACGGTCTTTTCCTCGCCGTCGATCACCAGCGCAACCTGCCTGGCGCTACGCACGGTGATCGTCTGATCATCAGCGATCGCGCTCTCCGGGCTGGGGCTAACGAGATCGCGGTCGGCGGCGGGAATATCTGCCTCATCCAGCGCGGCACCGACAGTATCGGACGCGGTGGCGAGATTAATGGTCTCACCATTGAAATTAATGGTGACATCATTTTTGCTCACCGCATTGGCGGAGACCACACCGCCCACCAGCAGGGTGGCCAACATGCCGCCGGTGGCGACCCTGAGCGGAGTCGAGCTAGAGCCGGTGCCATTGATGCGAGCCTTGGTGCGGTGTCCCATGAAAGCTAGTGTTCCCTTCACCCTTAAGGTGTCGTGCGATCGTCATGTCGTGGCGCTCAGGCGGCGAGATACACAGGGTACTTCTCCCCCGCTGGCGCAATGGATGTAACAGTACGGTAACAATTCTGTGATGTCTAGAGGATGTAGCCCCTAGAGCTAGCGAGTCTTATATTTCAGACCACGCAGCTGAGACACCTATCCTCAGAGAAACCACAGCCGTCACACCTGCCCCTACCCCCTCAGCTGTACTGCTGCGGCGAAGAAAAACCCCCTCTGCACGGCCGTGCCGCCACCCCCGCTATCTAGGAGTGTTCTTGGACACAGCCGGCGCTCAGGCATGTGGGCTGCACCGGGTGGGCGCGCGTTAGGATGAGGATTCTCCCCTTAAGCTCCGCTGCGAGCAGACATGAGGGAAGAAACGCCGCCCGGAACGAGACTCCCCTAAGACAAGGACGTTATGCCCAGCCCCACTGATATCCCCGCCGGCCTACTCCGCGAGCACAGCATCGCACTTGTCGTCGCCGATATGGATGGCACCCTGCTGGGCGATGATCACATGATCCCAGAAGGGTTCTGGCCGCTGCTCAACCGCCTGAACCGCGCTGGTATCTTTTTTGCCCCTGCCTCGGGGCGGCAATACGCCACCTTGCGCGAGCAGTTCGCCCACCCCGCCGCAGACAACCCGCCACGCAACTTCATTGCAGAAAATGGCACCAATGTGGTGCTCGATGACACCACGGTGTCGAGCAGCACGATCTCCCCAGACATCGTGGGCAAGGTACTGGACACAATCGCTCGGCTGCGCGACCGCGGCCACGATATCGGCATTGTGGCCTGCACCCCCGAGGTGGCCTATGTCGATCGCGGCGATGAGGCTTTTCTGGAGCAGACGCGGCGCTACTACGCATCGATGCAGCAGGTGGATGCAGTATCCGAGCTCAACCCGGAGGAGATCATCAAGATCGCGGTGTTCGGCTTCGACTCGGTGGAAGAGAGCATCTACCCGCATCTGTCTGAGTTCTACGAGCAGGCACAGGTGACCGTATCCGGTAAGCACTGGATCGACATCATGGCGGCTGACGCCGATAAGGGTCACGGCCTGCGGGAACTCTGCGCCCAGCTGGGGATCTCGCCCAGCCAGACCTTAGCCTTCGGCGACTACCTCAACGATCTCGAACTGCTCCAGCAGGCCGGCATCGCCGTGGCCATGGCCAATGCTCACCCGCGCATCGCCGAAAGCGCAGACTTTATCGCGCCCTCCAATAGCGAGCAGGGCGTGCTGCAGGTGCTCCGCACACTACTCGACGCCCATGATCAGTCCGCGAGCTGATACACCCGCCGGAAGTTCGCCGCCACTGCAGCGCTAAACTCCTCGAGCGCCATGCCGCGGGTCGTGGCGATGCACTGGGCGGTGTGGCCGATGAAGGCCGGCTCATTACGGGCGCCGCGGAAAGGCTCGGGCGTCATATAGGGCGCATCCGTTTCATAGAGAATTTGCTCCATGGGTGCCAAAGCCGCCGCCTGGCGTAATTCATCATTGCGTTTGAAGGTGACATTGCCGGCAAAGGAGAGCACATAGCCGCGCTCGATGGCCTCGCGGGCGACCTCCAGCGGCGAGGAAAAGCAGTGCAGAATCACCGTCTTAGGCTGCGGGGAGCTATCGAGCACCCGCAGCAACTCCGCGTCAGCCTCGCGATTGTGAATCATCAGCGCCTTGCCGCTGCTCACTGCGAGGTCAATATGAAAGCGCAGCGCTTCTTCCTGCGCCTCCAGCGGGGCGCACCACTCTTCTTTGCCGATCCAGTAGGTATCAAGCCCGGTCTCACCGATGGAGACGCACAGGGGATCGGCGGCCAGTTCGCGCAAGCGGGCGCGGGCGGCGTCGTCAAGCTCACGTGCCCGCGTGGGGTGAATGGCGCACGCCGCCCACACCTGATCGAGCTGCTGCGCCACGGCCAAGGCGGCCTCGGCTTCCGCCAGGCCATCGCCGACGGTCACCATGGCCTCTACCCCAGCAGCGCGGGCGCGCTCGACCACCGCGGCCGGCTCATCGGGGCAGGAGGTGAGGTGGGTGTGGGCGTCGATAAGCCCCGTTGCCCCGGCGAGCGGGGTGGGCGTAGGTCGCTTCTTCTTTCCCATGGCTCTAGCCTGCCACCGGGGCCCAGGAGGGGCCCTCCTCGGCCAAGGCCGGGTCGAGCTTCTGGATCAGCGGCTTCGGCTTGGACAGCGGCGTGCCGGGAACACACTCAACGCGCTGCCACGCCGCCTGCTGCTGGGTGTAGTCGCCCATGATCACCGGGTAGGTCTTGTTCTTCTCCGGCAGGCCCACACCCACCGGCTCCACCGGCATATCGTCGGCTACCTCGCGCACCTGCGGGGTGGCGGCCCACTCACCCTCGCGGCCCAGGGTCTCGTGCACCTTTTGGGCGGTATGCGGGATGAAAGGAGTGAGCATGGTGTTGCAGTCGGATACCACCTGCAGCGCGGTCCACAGCACAGTGGCGAGCCGCTCCCGCTGGGTCTCGTCCTTCGCCAGCTTCCACGGCTCATTCTCCGCGATATAGGCATTGGCCTCGCCCACAATGTGCATCACCTGGTTGATCGCGGCCTTGAACTTGGAGTGCTCAAGGTTCTCCCCAGCCTCCACGAAGGCCCGCTCGGCCTGTTCCAAGAGCGCCTGCTCGGCGGCGGTGAGCTCGCCCGGGGTGGGGATCTCGCCAAAGTTCTTATAGGCCATGGACACGGTGCGATTGACCAGATTGCCCCAGCCATTGGCCAGCTCGTTGTTCACGCGGCGCACAAACTCGTCCCAGGTGAAGTCGGTGTCATTATTCTCTGGGCCGGCCACGGCGATGAAATACCGCAGCGGATCGGGGCCGAACTCCTCGAGGAAGTCCTTGACATAGATCACCACTCCCTTGGAGGAGGAGAACTTCGAGCCCGACATCGTCAAATACTCCGAGGAGACCACCTCGGTGGGCAGATCGAGCTCGCCGAGCGGGCCGGCCTCACCGCCCTTAGCGCCCTGGCCGCGATAGCCCAGCAGCTCCGCCGGCCAGATCTGGGAGTGGAAGGTGATGTTGTCTTTGCCCATGAAGTAATAGGACCGGGTCTCTGGGTTGTTCCAGAACTCGCGCCACGCCTCCGGCTCGCCGATGCGATAGGCCCACTCGATGGAGGAGGACAAATACCCCACGACCGCGTCGAACCACACATAGAGCTTCTTGGCGTTGTTCTCTTCCCAGCCCTCGATGGGAACGGGCACGCCCCAGTCGATATCGCGGCTCATGGCGCGCGGGCGGATGTCCTTGAGCAGGTTCATCGAGAACTTCAGCACATTCGGGCGCCAGTCTTTGCGCTCAGTCAGCCACGTCTCCAGCGCCTCGGCGAGGGCAGGAAGATCGAGGAAGAAGTGCTCTGTCTCGCGGAACTCCGGGGTCTCCCCGTTGAGCTTGGACACCGGATTAATCAGATCCGCTGGGTCCAGCTGGTTACCGCAGTTATCGCACTGATCGCCGCGGGCGCCATCACAGCCGCAGATCGGGCAGGTGCCCTCAATATAGCGGTCGGGCAGGGTGCGCCCCGTGGAGGGAGAAATTGCCCCCTGGGTGACTTCCTTGACCATATAGCCGTTGTCATAGAGCCCGCGGAAGAGCTCCTGCACCGTGGCGTAGTGGTTGCGGGTGGTGGTGCGGGTAAACAGGTCATAGGTCAGCCCCAGCCCGGCGAGATCCTGCACAATCTGGCGATTGTAGCGATCAGCGAGCTCTTGGACGGCCACGCCCTCCTTCTCCGCCTGCACAAGTAGCGGCGTGCCGTGCTCGTCCGTTCCCGAAATCATCAACACGTTGCGGCCACGCATTCGCTGGTAGCGCGCAAATACATCGGACGGTACGCCAAACCCTGCCACGTGACCGATGTGGCGGGGGCCATTGGCGTAGGGCCAAGCTACTGAGACGAGCACAGATTCAGACATGCCTACGAGCATAATTGATAGACAGCTAAGTCTAAGACTTAGGCGTCATTCGCTTATCGACGCCACCCTCACGCCCCGTACCCACCGCCACGGCGCTTAGCGCACCCGCTGGCCCGCGGCGAGCTCGAAGAGACGCCGCAGCACCGCGCCGTTCTGGCTCGTGCGCAATCCACCGTGCTCATATTCGCTGGTGATATAGAGTGCGACATTTTCCAGCAGCTCCCCGGTCTCGAGGGAGAAGTTCAGGGGCACGAATACGTCATTGGCGTAGACCGCAGCTGCCCCCTGCACCCCGGCGTTCCGCAATGCCTCGGCGTCGTAGAGCGTGGGCCACTCATGAGCAGCGAGAATCTCGGCCACCTCTGCCCACGGCTGGAAGGCGGGCACTGTCTCGGACCACTCTTGGAACACATGCTCGCCGAGCAAGAGCGTGGGATCCTCGCGGAACTCCTGCGGCAGACAGCGTTGCGCCGCCCAGTTGGTGGCCCCGCCATCGGCGTAGGAGGATTCGTGCAGCACATAGTAGAGCGGGTTGCGGCCCCCATAGGGCAGCAGGCCAGCAAGATCATAGGCGAATTGGCTGGACTGGGGATCCAACTGCAGGAGCTGATAGAGCTTCAGCCAGCCGTCATCGGAGCCGAGCAGGTGCCCCAGCGAGCGTAACCGAGTCTCAGAGACCACCTCGCCATCGGGCAGCACGATCTCCCCGGCACGGGCCGCCTCGAGCAGCTGGCGCATGGTCTCCCGCAGCTCGGGGAAGCGTCGATAGAACTCCTCCGAGTTGCGGCGCATCCGGCGATAGCATTCGGAATACACCTCATCCACGGAGTGGCCCACCGCGGACAAACCGCCGGTGAAATAGCAGGTATCCAGCGACTCGGGGTAGGTGCTGAGGTAGTGCAAGGTGGTGAAACCACCGAAGGACTGCCCCAGGGTGCACCAGGTATCCACCTGGAGAATCTCGCGCAGGGCCTCCGCGTCACGAACGATGCCATCGGCGCGCAGGTGGGTGAGGTATTCGGCCACCTCGGCGGCGCTATTGCCGGCAAGAATACGCTCATCGACGGGACTGGACTGGCCAGTGCCGCGCTGATCTAGCATCACCACTTGATAGCGTTCGAGGGCCGTGGGCAGCCACGAGGGCTCGGCAGGCTGAGCACAGGGGCGGGGTGCTTCCACTCCCGGGCCGCCTTGCAAGAACAGCAGATAAGGCTTGTCCTCGCCACCTGGGGCTGTGACCACGCGGGCGAACACGTCGATGGTGCGCTCGTCTGCGGGGTCGGCGCTCAAAGGCTGCGTGAAGGTGATGTTGCTGAGAGTCAGCTCACCAAGGTGCTGGGTAGATATCGTATGGCTCATAGAGCCACAGTCTACTGCCACGTCTGGACACCATCGTCCAGCCCGAGGCGCCCGCCCACGACACACAGAAAACCGCCCTCCCCTTTTTTAAGGAGAAGGCGGTCAGGAGCCAGTGGCGAAAAGATTAGATCATCTTGCGCGCTTTGCGACGCACTTCGGAACGGCGCTGTTGCGCCTGCTTCCACTCGTTGTACACGCGGCGCTCGCGGGCCAGCTTCATAGCCCAGCGCTGCTGCTCCTTGTGATCCAGATAGAGCTTGTCATTGCTCAGGTCCTTATGCAGGGCAACCATGAGCAGGATGATCACCACGAGGAAGGGCGAGGCAGCCACAATGGTGACGTTCTGCAGGTTCTGCAGGGAGTCCTGGCCATCGCCGATGAGCAGCAGGGTCAGGCCAATGCCGGCGGTAAGAATACCCCAGGCGGCAGAGACGAAGCGGTTGGCCTCGATCGCGCCGTTCTGGCTCAGCGAGCCCATCACGGTGGAGGCGGAGTCCGCCGAGGTGATGAAGAAGGTGGACAGCAGCACCATCGCTACGAAGCCGGCAATGAAGCCGCCCGGCAGCTGATGCAGCAAGTCGAAGAGCTGACGCTGGCTGTCGCCGTCACCCCAGATGGATTCACCGCGCTGCTCGAAGGTGATGGCGGTGCCACCGAAGATCGAGAACCACACAGCGGACACTGCGGTGGGCACCAGCAGCACGCCGAGAATGAACTCACGCACGGTACGGCCGCGAGAAATGCGGGCCAAGAACATGCCCACGAAGGGGCTCCACGAGATCCACCATGCCCAGTAGAAGATGGTCCAGCCGGAGACCCATGCCGCGGCCTCGGGGTTGCCGTTGTTAGCAGTGCGGGCGGCCATCTCAAAGAACTGGGAGAAGTACGAGGACACCGAGGTGGGCAACATGTTGAGCACGTTAACTGTTGGCCCCAAGACGAACACGAAAATAGCGAGAAGCGCAGCCAGCACCATGTTGGCGTTAGAAATGTACTGAATGCCCTTGCCCACACCCGACATTGCGGAAATGATGAAGCAGACGGTCAGGATCAGCACGATCACAACCACGGTGGAGTTCTGCGGATCCTCGATCACACCAGAAGCGTCCAAGCCGGATTTGATCTGCAGCGCGCCAATACCCAGAGACGCGGCGGTACCGAAGACGGTCGCAATCACCGCGAGGATGTCGATCATCTTGCCGATTGTGCCGTTGGCACCGCGCTCACCGATCAATGGGATAAAGGCCGAAGACAGCAGCTGCTTACGGCCAAGGCGGAAGGTGGAATAGGCGATAGCCAAGCCCACGATCGCGTAAATCGCCCACGGGTGCAGGGTCCAGTGGAACAGGGTGGACGCAAACGCCGACGAGGCTTGGTGGTCTGGGTGCCCAGGCACACCATTACGGAAGAAGGTCAGCGGCTCGGAAGTACCGAAGAACATCAGGCCGATACCCATACCGGCCGCGAACATCATGGCGATCCAGCTAGGCGTAGAAAACTCCGGCGCATCATCATCGGCGCCGAGGTTGATATGTCCGAACTTGCTCAGAGCCACGTACAGGATGAACGCGACAAACACGGTACCGAAGAGCACGAAGGCCCAACCGAGCTTGTCAATCACCTGCGCGAAGGCATCATTAGCGAAGGCTGCGAAGCTATCGGGCAGGGTCAGACCCCACACCACGATAGCGATCACCACAGCCATCGAGGGGATGATGATCCCCCAGCTCAGAGGGGCATTCTTGTCTTCGTAGGCGCCGTAATCATTAAATTCGGCGGCTGCTTCCTTGTAGTTGAATTCGTCCTCGGAATCGAGAAGTGAGGCGAACTCGCCCGCGGCGGTCGTGCCGCTGGAGTCCTCAGTACTTCCCGAGGTGCGTTCAGCCCCTGCGGAATTCGGGGCCGCATTAGCCGTCGCGTTTACCACGTGGGCATCCGCACCGGTTCCTCCGGTCTCGTCTGCGGCAGGAGTGCCTGCCGCGTCATTCTGGTCAGAAGTGCTCATACTTCTAGCTTGGTGAAAACTCACCTCATTGCCAAAAGGAGAGAGCGCTTCGCTGGGCAGAAAGTCGCAGCATAGGGTTTCTCCCCTCTCCTCAGAGCTAGCTCAGCATTGGCTTAGAAGCTCCACAGATAGCAGCTTTTCCCCTGTTCAGGGGTGAGTTTGAGCATGCCCGAAGGGCAGCGTCGATAAGCGAAATGTCACAAGACGATAACAATTCGCTCAGACTGAGGCTGATCCACGCTCAGTTGTTGGCTCACTCCCATTATTAGCATCCGCAGCAGAGCCTTCAGCCGCGGCGCTGGGCCCAGTCTTCCTCGCATCGCGCTCGGCGATCACGGCATCATAGAGCTCGTTTTTGGACACCTTATGACGCTGAGCCAGCTCCTTGGTCACGTTTTTCACCCGCTCTCCCGCGGCAACGCGCTGCACTGCCTGGGCTACCAGCTCCTCCAATGGGGTCTCCGCCGCCCCGGTCGCGCCGGCGATCACCACCGAAATCTCGCCCTTGACACCATTACTCGCCCAGTCGGCAAGCTCCGCCAAACCGCCGCGTTTGACCTGTTCATAGGTTTTCGTCAGCTCCCGACACACCGCCGCCTGCCGCTCGGGGCCGAGAATCTCCGCGGCCTCCTGAAGAGTCGCGGCGATGCGATGCGGGGATTCAAAGAAGCACACCGCCCGCTCTTCTGTGCGCAAACTAGCAAGCCAGGTGCGGCGCGCGCCCGCCTTGCGCGGGGCGAAACCATCGAAACAAAACTTGCCCACCGGCAGACCCGACAGAGCCAAGGCGGTGGGTACGGCCGAGGGGCCGGGCAGACAGGTCACCGCTATGCCCGCATCGTGAGCGGCTTGCACGAGGGGAAAGCCGGGGTCGGATACCGCGGGCATGCCGGCGTCGGTGACCACCAGCACCGAGTGGGCCGCAGCGGCGGCAATCAAGTCCTCCACCCGTGCGCTTTCATTGTGATCGAAATTAGAGATCACCTTTCCCTTGATCTCTACCCCCAGCGCCGCCGCGAGGGAGCGGGTGCGGCGCGTGTCCTCGGCGGCGATAATATCTGCCTGCGCCAAGGCGGCGACCAAGCGCGGCGATGCATCGTAGATATTGCCCAGAGGCGTAGCCGCAATAATCACCCCGCGGGGCAGCGAGTCAGCATAGGTCGGTGGTGCAGGGTGACGCGCGGAGGAGATGCTCATGAGCTCTAGCTTCTCACATCCCGGCGAGCGCCGAGGAAGGCGTACTCTGCCGGGCGCGGCGGCACCGAGCGAGAGGAGTTGGCGGCAATCCCTTTAGCGCCCTTTAGCGGTGTCCGGCTCAACATTTAGACTAAGTAGCCATGAGTTCAGCTTCGGCGAGTGCGCATGGCGCTGTAGAGCCGCCCTCCGATTCCCCAGACCGGCCTCGTGCTGCGGCCCCGCTCATCAATCGTGAGCCCCATGTGGGCTCGACAGCGGTGCGTGGGCGCGCCTGGCGCGGCGGCCCGCTGAGCTCTGAGCTGGTGTGGCGCCGCTGTGACACCCTCATCTTTGTCATCATCGCGGCGTTGTCTTTTTTCACTCGCTTCATCGCCCTGAGCGCCCACACCGCCAGCGGCACCCCCGTGTTCGATGAGAAGCACTATGTGCCCCAGGCATATGACCAACTGCGCAGCATTCACGGCCAGCTCGGCCTGCTCGCGGGCGGCGGGATCGAATCCAACCCGGGCTATGGGCTCGTAGTGCACCCGCCCTTGGGCAAGCGCCTCACTGCGCTGAGCGAAGCGATCTTTGGCTACTCCCCCTTGGGCTGGCGCGTGATGGCTGCCCTCTGTGGCAGCGCCTTGGTGCTCGTCATTATGCTGCTCGCCCGCCGTATCTCCCGCTCGTCTCGCGTGGCCCTCTTCGCCGGAATCATTGCGCTGTGTGACGGCGTCCTCTTAGTTATTTCCCGCTTCGGCATGCTGGACATCTATCTGGTGTTCTTTGTTCTCTGCGCCTGCTACGCCTTTATCCGCGATCGCGAAGAAGTGACCACACGGGCCCTTCAGCCCGGCTCGGCACCGCTGCGCTTTGGGCTGCGCCCGTGGCTGCTCGCCTGCGGGCTGTTCTTTGGCTTAGCGCTATCCGTGAAGTGGTCGGGGCTGTACTACATGGCCTTCTTCGGCGTCATCACCGTGTGGTGGGATGCGTGGGTTCGTGCCGGGGCCGGCGATAAGAAGGCCGTGACCCGAACACTATTTCGCGATGCCCCGAAGGCCTTTGTCTACCTCGTCATCCTCCCCGTGGCCTGCTATATCTTCAGCTGGCGCGGCTGGTTCGCCGCAGAGACCTCCTCTTTTCGGCATGCCGCCGAGGAGGGGAAGATTGAGGAGGGTGCGTGGTATGCCTCGCTTCCCGATACCTTGGCGAGCTGGGTGTACTACCACGACAAGATGCTGAGCTTCCATTCCTCGCTCACCAACTCCAATGGCCACGAGCACCCTTGGGAGTCCAAGCCCTTGAGCTGGTTGGCCGCCCTGCGGCCGGTGCTCTTTTATTCCGACACCGATATCGCGTGCGGCGATTCCACCTGCCGGCGCATGATCTTTCTTTATGGCACGCCGATTATTTGGTGGCTGACCGTCCCCGTTCTCGTGTGGGCGATCGTGCAGTTCTTTCTGCGTGGCCGCGGCACCTATCTCATGGTGCTGCTCGGCTTCAGCGCCGGCTATGTTCCGTGGCTCTTCTCCTATGATCGCCAAATGTATTTCTTCTACGCCGTGCCGCTCATCCCGTTCATCATCATCGGCTTAGCGTTGATCCTGAATCAGATGTGGGGCGCAGGCACCACGCTGCGACGGCACCCCCTAGCCACCTCGCATCCGGTGGCGCGATTGCGGCTGCACACCTGGCATGTGGGCAGCGTGCTTGCGGTGAGCTATCTCGTTGCGACAGTCGTGTTCTTCGCCATCTACTCCCCCATCTTCTACGGGATGCTGATCAGCGATGACTACTACTTCACCATCATGTGGCTGCGCAGCTGGCGTTAGCGGAGATCGGTGCTCTGCATGGGCATGGCGGATAGTTGCCGCCACGCCAATTCCAGCGCCACCAGTCCTCGATCAGCCAGCCAGTAGCACAGCAGCACCACAGCACTGAGCCCCACCAGTAGCAGCCAGTACACGCTGTCACGATCGATCGCCCCCAACACCATATCGCGGGCGCCAAAGCCGAGGCTGAAGGTAAATAGCGCCCCGTAGACGGGTAAGAGACCCATCGCGATGCGGGAGCGCCACACCGCGAATACGAGGCCAAAGGCTAGAGCAAACCGCACGGTGGCGCCTTCGACAAGCATCCGCGCGAGATAAGGATCGAGCTCGCTTGCCTCCCATGTCTGTTGCACGGAAGCGGCGGCGGCGAAGAGTTGGATGCCCCAGAACAAAAACGCCAGCGCACAGATCGCCAGCAGCACGCGGCTGATGCCCACCCCGATTGCGCGACGTGATGCTTGGCGACGCCGCTGCGGCTCCACCCCAGCGAGAATCATCTCGGAGAGATCGGGAGGGGTCACCCCCGCCCCATCGGAGTCGTCGGCAACACAAAAATTCAGGCTGCGCTTCAATGCCGCGGCCTCGTTGAGAAAGGCCCGGCAGTCGCTGCACTGGGACAGGTGCGCATCGAGCGCGTCATCATTGATGCCAGTGGGTTCGCCGTCCAGACGGGCAGATAGCGCCGCTTGGACTTGTGCGCAGTCCATCATCTGGTGAGCACTCCGTCGATACTGGCCCGGCCCGAGCCAAAGACGATCACCATGATGAGGGCGGTGATGAGCAGCAACACGTATTCAAACCCGCCCGTGCCGACAAATACCCCCGAGTCGAGGTGCACGAAATACAGGGCACCAGCCATGACCAGAGCTAATACAGCCGCGGCGATGGTGGTGAGAAAACCCACCACCAATAAACCACCGCAGGCGAGCTCCGCCATCATGGTGATATAGGCGGAGAGCTTGGGCTGCGGCACGTGCATCGCGCTGAAGGCGCCGATGGTCTCATCCATGCCGTCGATCGCGACCTTCTGCCAGCCATGGGCGATGAAGAGGAAGCCGAGCACGGCGCGCAGGAGAAACAGCGCTGCGTCCCTCATTGCTGGTCTATCCATGGTTTCTAAGACTAACACCCCAGCGCGGCCACGACCGTCTCAATAAAGCCGCGCGATCACAGCGCGCCGCAGTGCCCTCGCGGCGAGGACATAGGGCGCATCCGCTTTAGTTCCATAGCGACATCACTGAGCGTGCCGCCTCGCCCAGCTCGCGGCCATAGGACGGACCGTGGGTGGCTGCGTGAACGGCGAGCGGGTGCATCTGGTGCAGCGGGATGAGCTCCCGCCAGTTCTCCTCGAGCGCGGAGATGCTCTGGTAGCCCTGCACAATCTGATCGAAGAAGGGGGCACCGAATAGCGCCAACATGGCTATATCAGTCAGTGCGGCGCCACCATGTGCGGCGGGATCGATAAGGATGGGACCCTCTGCAGAGAAAAGCAGATTACCAGCCCAGAGATCACCATGGATCCGAGCCACCGGCGGATTATAGTCACTCGCCTCAATGCGCTGGCAGGCGACGAGCACGTCGCGATAGTCCTGCTCAGAGAGAGTTCCCTGCTGCCGCGCGGTCTCGGCAAAGGGCAGTACGCGCTGCTGAGTGTAGAAGCTGCCCCACCGCTCACAGGGCGTGCAGTCTTGGGGTTTCGTGCCGATGAAATTCTGTCCCCGAAACGCCTCGCCACCTGGGGCGGGTGGTGCACCATGCGCTGCTGCTCCAGCGCGGTGCATGAACGCGATCTGCCGGCCCGCCTCATACGCCGCCTCTGCGGTGGGGCGCACCTCGGTGACTCGGGCAGTCACGATGGCTGTTTCTGAGGCATCGAGCACCTCCACGATCGCGGCGGGCGCGCCTTCTTTGAGCCACCTCAGCCCAGCGGCTTCAGCGAGGGCCGCCCCGTGCTCGTTAGGTCTTTTGATGAATACATCGTCTCCGTACGAGTCCATGCCTCCAGCATGCCAAAGATGCACGGCCGAGGTGTGGCGAGCTGTCCCCACCCTCACCTAGCAGCCACGAGTCAGACTAGTCAGTCTCCCCATTGGACGGCTTTGGCGGCAACGTGTTGAGCAAAGCGTCTTCGGCGGACACCCGCGGCTCCTCGCTGGATTCGCTGGATCGCTCGCGATCACGTCGCAGTTCCGCGATCGAGTCTTCTAGGAATTCCAGCACGGAACGCCACTGTACGGCGGTGCGCTGCATGTACTTGTCGAGCTCATCAGTAGCAGCATGCTGATCGGCCTCGCGTAGTTCTTCTTCGGCGGCCTCAACTATGGCGCGCTCTGCCTGAGCTTGGGCCTTGCGTGAGCGCAATTCCGCCAATTCCTTGCGTAAACGGCTTACATATTCCTCAGCCTCGGCAAGTTTGACTTCCAGTCGAGCTTCCAGTTCGGTATCACTTCGTTCACTCATGGATCCGTCTTCCTCACAGCCACCGAGCAGGTGACCTCTCACTGCAATGAAGGCCTGCGCGGCGCGTGGTGCCAGCGCGAACCCTTATTACACAGTTTCGTTCCTGCTTTGATGTTTTTATTCACTGGGAAAAGTGGGGTGCAACCAAGGATACTCCCTCGGTGCCTGATGAGCAGTCCTCATGCCGAGACACTAAGGACCACACACTCGATCGTGTTATTCGTCTCCGCTATAGGTGTTCGTGTCCTCGCGCCTACACCGGCCCCTGAACGGCCAAACCCCAAGCGCTCGTCCATCGCTTGGGGTTTCCCTCAGGTATCAGGGCTCGTGCGTATCGTCGGGGGCAACGTTATCAGTATCGGCGCGAGGCACAGACTGCACCGATGGTGCCTTCTCCGCTGTGCTGCTCACAGCGCCGCTCTCGACGCTTGTCGACGCCGCCTCGTGGTCATCTGACGCTAGCTCCGCGTCCTGCCCCTCGTGGCCAGCGCGCAACTCTGCAATGGCTTCTTCCAAAAACTGCAGCACGGTGCGCCAGTGCACGTGCGTCTGCTGCGCGTACTCATCGAGATGATTGACTGCTTCATGTTGCATCTTCCGTTCCGCAACATCGTCAGGATCATCAGATTTCTTCACAAGAGCAGCGATGTCCTCGCGGATACTTGCTGCATATTTTTCCGCTTCGACGAGCTTGGCTTTGAGCCTTGACTCAAGATCAGGCGCGCTATGTTCGGACATGAATCAGCTCCCTAGAAGAGATTAGTGGCCAAGATCAGCAAGAGGGGGACCACGATGAACACGCCCACGGTCCACAGCACGGCCCAAATCTTGCGTTCTGCGGAGACCCGTGCCAGCGTTTCCGCTCCGCGCGGAGGAAGCCCGCGCAGGAAGGGAAGGCCGAAGATAATCAGGGTGGCGAACACATTGAACAGCAAGTGCACGAAGGCGGCCTGCATAGCCAGGGTGCCCTCCGCGCCAGTGAAGCCGAAGGCGGCAATCAGCGCGGTGATGGTGGTTCCGATATTGGCGCCGATAGTAAAGGGGTAAATCTGTCGCAGCGTGAAGGTGCCGGAGCCAGCCAGCGGCACTGCCAGAGAGGTGGTGGTGGAGGAGGACTGCACCATGATCGTCATGAGCGCACCGGAGAAAATACCGGTGATGGGGCCACGTCCGATGGCGTTGTGCAGCACATCCTTGGCCTTACCCACCATGAGTACCTTGAGCAGCTTACCGATGTTGTTAATCACGGCGAGGATCAACACAACACCGAGCACAATGAGCAGACCGCCAGTCCACACATCGTTCAAGCCGAGAGCACCAACACCACTCTTGAACAGGTCCGCGAGCGGGGTCGTGATGGTCTTGACGAAGGAACCGATACCACTGAAGACTGCGGCAACGATACCGCCATCCGAACCATCAGTGTGGGTAGCCATCCAATTGGAGCTCTTCTCCAACACACCGAACATCAGTTCAAGCGGAAGCAGAATGAGCACGGCCATCAGGTTGAAGAAATCATGCACGGTGGCTGCGGCGAAGGCGCGTCGGAAAGCATCCTTATCTCGCGCCATACCCAAGCTGACCAAGGTATTGGTCATGGTGGTTCCGAGATTCGCACCCATCAGCATGGGAATAGCCACTGCCATGGGCAATCCGCCGGCCACAAGACCAACCACGATGGAGGTGGTGGTGGACGAAGATTGAGTCAAGGCAGTGGCCAAAAGACCAATCATCAGGGCCACAAGCGGGTTAGAGGCGAAGGAGAACAGGGCCTCCGCCTGATCACCGGTGGCAATTTTAAAACCGGAACCGATGACCTTCACGGCCGTGATCAGCACGTAAATACCGAGGACCACGCCAATCCAGTCGCGGGCATTGGCTGCGGCCCCCTTCAGCGGAATGAAGGAGAGAGGACTGCGCGGGATAGCGGCATCGCTCTGCACCGCTTCGGAAGCTTCCGTAGCGGTATGTTCACGACTCTTGGTCTGCATGTAGTTCACATATCTCCGTGTTGAGCATGGACGAGGATCTGCACAGAGTAGAAACAACCGACATAACGGCCTCAAGAACCAAAGATGAACAAAGGATGAACACCCGGCAGGATCGGAACTAAAGCACCTGATAGAAGGCTGAAAATAAAATTTCTGTGATCTTAGACGCACCCGCATCGCAACCAGCTCTGCCTACCCCATCAAGCACACCCGTGCCATTAAACTTTTCTCAACTCGCACCCCGCTCACGTGGCAAAAGCCCGCTCACACTCACACACCGGGTGACCTTCTCCGCCTCATGCGGGGACAAACACACGGCCCATGAGCCAAATAAGCGTACCCTAAGAGCCCCCATTCAGTATGCATAACCGTGGGCTCCCCCAGCTGACGCCTTCTCGGGTGTCATTCCAGCGCCTTGTGCGGCCACTCGCCAGATATCTCTGTATCAACGCGGTGCACAATCGTCGTTGTTGGCGCCACTGTGAACGGATAGCTGAACTGGATGCGCATGCTCAATAACCGACATCTTCCCGGATGTTCTCGGTCGCGTGGCCGGCAGAACTGTAATTCCTAGCCCCGGGGAGGCGGCGATCAGTGTGCCTCCACCCTACCGGCGATCGATCCACAACCAAGCACTGCGGGACTCTTAGCCGCAGGTGGAATCAAGCCCAGCTTCACCCACATAGGAAGCCAACGCCACCACGCCCAAAAAGGAGATGGCGTACAAGAGCGATGGACTAGCACACCGTCATGGTGTCCGGATCAACAGACAACAACTGAGCAAGCGTGGGAAAACCGTAGTCTCCTCTGAAAAGCTGAAGGTTTTCCCGCACGGTATAGGGGATATAGTCGTCCATGCCGTAATCTTTTGCCATAAGCATGTAGAGTTGCACGGCGAAGGTGTAATCACCGTCATCGGCCTCTTCTTGAACCCGAGCCATATCCTCTGGAGATAGCTGAGGGCCCGCCGACATTACGTAGTCGTACACGCTTTTCTGATCATCAAACTTCGGAAAATCCATCAGCGCTACCTTCCCCACGAATCACTCTGCCCCTGCGCTCAAGCCTGCACATGCCGGCGGTCGCCGCCACGTGGTCAGCTCACCAGCAGAAACCTCAAATATCAACCTAGCTCTCTAGCAGTGCCGAGGTGCTCGCTCAATGAGTACCACGTGGCCCCAGCATGCACGTGGGGCGGTGGGGACTCTCACCCCCTGTGGCTCCTTCTTCGCTATACGTGCGAGATCGGTATTAATGAGCGCCGTGCTCTCGTGAGCTCTGATACTCAGCCCACGCACGATCCTCTGCTTCGCGCTCCGCAGCGAGTTCACTAGCGACGTCCTCTTCAGTCCGTTCCACACGGCCACTAAGGTTCAGCTCCGCGTAACTTCGCGGAATGCACGTTGGTGCCGCACTCCCGCTCATAGTTGACCCATCAGTCTCCCATACAATGACTACGGGAAAATCACCAATAGATAGCGGCATGCTGTCAGTCTCCTCGCCATTGTCGACATTGGCATCGAAGAATACGAAGCGGCCCTCACCATGCAGCACTCGATCTTTGAGCTCATGTCCACGAGGGATTAAGCCTTGGGCAATCCTCGTTGCCTGTCGTAGATCTATTGCCATTGCTCTAGGTCACCTCCCACGATATCGAGCAGACCGGCCGTTGGCTCACAATCGTCAATTCTAGAGATCCAAAAATGACGAGGATTCAGATCAGTGGTGTGCTGCTTCGGAGGAATATGGTTCTGCTTAGGTGTGGATCGTGGAACGCACTGCCTTCTGCTCTTTCTCTCACGCCCATATATGACCTTCCCCTGTATGCCACGAAAAACGCCCTCAATCAGCGTGAACACAACAAAACCCCTAGTGGATAACCACTAGGGGAAATGTACTCTGTGGAGCCAAGGAGAATCGAACTCCCGACCTTCGCATTGCGAACGCGACGCTCTACCAACTGAGCTATGGCCCCAGACTGCGTCACAGCAGGGTGAGAGCAAACATACTCTAACTTACGCGACGCGGCTGACCGCCATTGTAGGCCGTTTCGTACTCATCGTAGTAATCGTAGTAGAAATCGGCGCTGACATCCCTGGTGTCGAGGTATTCGAAGTCAGGGCTCTCATCGTCCATGTCGAGGACAACAGCGCCGGGATGGCGCAGGCGCTCGGGCACACCCATCTCTTCGTCCCGGTCCGTGCGAACGCCAAGGCGGGCGCGGCGCAGATGGCGCAGTCGGTGCTGGCGGAGTTGTTGTTCGGCACGTACTTGTTTACGCAGGGCAGAAAGGTAGAGCACAGTCAAGAGCACTGCAGCGACGCTCCACAGCCAGGCCCAGCCCCCAGCAACGACGCCGAGCACAACGCCCAAAAGGACTGCCACGCCTAGGCCGATCGTGGTGCGCTGGCGGCGCTGGTAGCGGGCGTGGGCGAGATTGGCGTCGGCTTCGGGGTCGTACCAGCCGCGGCCGCGTCGAGAAGCAGCAAACTCACGATCCTCATCAGTGGCTTCTACCTCGTGCTCAACGGTGTCATCGGCAGGCGCTTCGGCCTCCGACACCTCGTCTGCGTCCTCATAGTGAGCTGCTGGGTGTAGCAGATCGGAGGGGCCGGTATAGGAGCTGTCGAACTCATAGGCGTCTTCGGCCACAGGAGTGTCCTCCTCGACCTCATCCGTCTCAGCCTCCACAGCGGACTCCTCGGAGACGGAGTCCTCGGCGGCAGGGGCCTTTGCTGCTACGGTGTCGACGCTTAGTGCCTGCTCGTCCTCGTCGTTGGCGGTCAGCTCCGCATCGGAAGTGTCCTCGTCGGAGGTGTCCTCATCCACCGCTGCATCCGCCTGGGTGTTCCGTGCTGGCTCCAGCTCTCGAACCACGTCGCCATCGACTTCATCCACCACGGGCTCTGCGGTCACGGTGGTGCGACGGGGAGAGTCATCAATCAGGATGTCTTCGGGATCAATTTCCTCTGCCTCCACAGCGGGCTGCGGGGTTTCGGGACGGATATCGCGACGCGACCAGCGGGGTCTGGTGGCGCGAGGCAGCTCGCCGGAGCCACCCTCGTAGACCACGCGGGTTTCATCGAAGGCCTTATTGGTGCGACGGATCGGCTTTTGACCTCGGAGTGCAAGAGGTGCAAGAACGAAAAGCCACACCACCACCATGACGGCGATCGCGACTGTACCTGACACTGTTTGAGGACCTTCCTAGCTGAGAATAAGCGTGGGAATCATCGGTGCACCACACAACGATTCGAGTGCACACAGAGCGCACACAGACATCACCGGCGCGCGGAGAGGGGATCCCACTCTTGTCGGTACTTAACACTAGTTGTGAATGCTATTGCGGCTGAGACAGCCACGCCGAGTCAGCTCATTATTTATTCCGTGCCTGCACTGTTTAGAGCACCCGGTGGAGGCGTCGTAGACGCTCTATCGCCGGCACCGCATAGTCCTTGCGCAGGATTGCCACGAGCCAATGGTCCTGCCAACGACCGTTGATATGCAATGCCTCGCGCAGATATCCTTCCTCGCTAAAACCACAATGCTCGAGCACGGCAGCAGAGGCGGGATTGTGGGGAAGGTAGGTGGCGGTCACCCTATTCAACTGCAGGTGGCCGAAGGCGTAGTCCACTCCGAGTGCACAGGCCACGGTGGCGATTCCTCGTCCGGTGTAGTCGCTATCTACCCAATAGCCAATCCAGCACTCGCTCAGCGCGCCCCGTTGAATATTGCCGAGAGTCATCTGCCCCACGAAGCGTCCATCGAGTTCGATCACCATGGGCACGATTTCACCGTTCATGCCGGCCTCTTCCAATATGCGGAAGGTGTCCTTCCACGCGCGAGCGGAGTGCGCCTGCTCCCATGTGCCCTCGACCGTTGGCTCAACCGGCTCAAGAAACTCGCGGTCTTTGATGCGCAAAGCACGCCAGTGTGGACCATCGCTGTAGGCCACGGGACGAAGACGCACCTGCTCGCCTCCAGGTAGGCGAACGGCGATTGTCGCCCGCGGCTCACAGCCACTGGGCGCCACGTGCGCCCGCACGCTATGTCGAACGCGCGTGAACAAACCGAACATAGAGATCGTGTGCTCTTTGAGATCGAAAACTGAGCTGCCGTGGAGTAATGATGCTTATGTCCTAGCGGCCTTGGGCGAGGAAGATCACGTCCACAATATCTCCGGGGCGGATCTCGGTGACGTCTTCCGGAATACGAATAATGGCGTTCGCTTCACTCAACCCTGCCAGCAGGTGCGCTGGGGCACCCCCAGCGCCGGCGAGGCCTTCCACGAGATAGTCCTGAGTCTGAGCATCGCGCATCAGCCGCGCCCGCACGAAGCCGCGACGGCCTGGACGGGAATCCACGTGGTTGAGGGCTCGCGCCCGCACAAAACGACGCTGCGTACTGGTTTTCCCGAGGCTGCGGCGAATCCACGGGCGGATGAAGGTCTCGAAAATCACCAGCGAGCTCACTGGGTTCGAGGGAGTTAAAAATACCGGCGTGCGCTCCTCGCCGAGAACACCAAAACCCTGCACGGAACCTGGGTGCATGGCCACTCGAGTGGTGTCGATATCGCCGAGCTCTCGCAGTACATCCTGGATAGTGCGAGAACTGGCTCCGCCGACAGCGCCAGAGATCACAATCAACTCCGAGCGCAGCGTTTGGCCTTCAATAATCTCCCGTAAGCGGCGTGGTTCACCCGCGGCGATACCCACGCGATGCACCTCGGCTCCCGCTTCCTTTACTGCGGCGGCGAGGGCATAGGAGTTGATGTCATAGACCTGTCCTAGCCCCGGTTCACGGTCGATATCAACGAGCTCCGCGCCAACGGAGATCACCGATACCCGCGGCCGCGGGTAGACCAGCACCTTGGAGCGTCCCACCGCCGCCAACAAACCGATCTGAGCGGGGGCGAGAGTCACCCCGGGGGCGACGGCCACGTCTCCGGGCTGGATGTCTTGGCCCACGCCGCGCACAAATTCGCCCGAGCGCACCGGGCGGGTGGCCACCACGCGCTTCGATCCACGATCGGACCACTCCAACGGGAGCACGGCGTCGGCAAGCGTAGGCAGGGGTGCGCCCGTGTGCACGCGCACTGCTTGTTTGGGCTGGAGGCGCAGCGGACGCTGGGAGCCGGCGGGAACCTCGCCAACCACGGGCATGGATGTTTCCGCCACGGGCTCAGGCGCGAGCTCCGGCACGTCCTCGCCGCCGCGTGAGGGGCGTCGGGATAGCCCGCGCTCGCCGCCAACGTCCACGGCCCGCACCGCATAGCCATCAATAGCGGCCTGCGGGAAGCCCGGAAGCGGCTTGGTGGCCTTGATTTCTTCGGCGCACATCATGCCGAGGGCTTCCGCGATAGCGATCCGCACCGGTTCCGGGGTGGCCGCAAGCGTGGTTATTAGCTCGAGCTGTTTCTCAACCGATCTCACAAGCTCACTAACTCCTTCGGTATCGCGTGTACGGCCAGCGCGGCAGGGCTTATCGGCCCCGTGCTGTGTAAAGAATTATTCTAGCCGCGTCGTTTCTTAGATTCCCGCTCCGCAAGCATCTCTTTAATGGCGCGCTTGAGACCAGGACCGTACTCGGGGTGGTCGAGACCAAAATCCACGCAGGCTCGGATAAATCCGCCTGGGTTACCCAGATCATGGCGCTTGCCTTCGTGAATCACGATGTGCACGGGGTGGCCTTGCTCAATAAGCAGCTCGATGGCATCGGTGAGCTGCAACTCCCCGCCCTTTCCTGGGGGAATGCGGCGCAACGCATCAAAAATCGAACGATCCAGCAAATAGCGGCCCGTGGCCACGAAGTTCGACGGTGCTTCATCAGCATCGGGCTTTTCCACCATGCCCACTACCTTGCGCACACTGCCTTCGCCGCACTCCTCGACGTCGAAGACACCATAGTTCGACACTTCATCGTGCGGCACCTCGAACGCGCACAGAACCGAACCGCCCTTGTCCGCGCGGACCTTCGCCATGTCCGCCATCACGCCCATGGGCATCACGATGTCGTCGGGCAGCATTACGGCCACCACGTCTTCGTCATCATCGAGGACGGACTCCGCCAAGCCCACTGCATGCCCCAATCCCAGGGGTTGATCCTGTTCCACAGGCACGGCGTCGATCAGGGTTTCCGCACGCTCCACCTTGCGCAGTTGATCCATTTTGCCGCGTTCGCGCAGCGTGCTCACCAATTCGGGATAGGGCTCGAAATGGGCGAGCACATCGGATTTTTGTGGCGCGGTGATAATAGCCAATCGAGAAGCGCCCAGCTGGGAGGCCTCTTCAGCGATTAACTCGATACCGGGGGTGTCCACTACCGGCAGGAGTTCCTTAGGGACGCGTTTGGTTGCGGGCAGGAAGCGGGTGCCTAAACCCGCAGCCGGCACAACCACAGTCTTAACAGAGTGTTCGTGATTCTCGATTGGCACGGTCATAACTTTTAAGACTACCTACCTCTGTCCTCACTTCCATGCTTTGACTCTCCGCGTGCCTATGCTGGGGCTATGAGCGCAGAGTCCTCCCCCACCGAGCATGCCCCAGAGAAATCCCGTATCCGCCGCGAGATGATCGCTCGACGCCGCGCGCTGAGCACTGTCGCACGCGAGGCAGCCAATGAAGCCCTGTGCACCCATGTGTCCAATCTCATGATGTCCATTGGTGCCCGACGCGCTGCCGCCTATGTGCCGCTGGCCACCGAGCCAGGCGGCGACGCGCTCGTCCCAGTTCTCGCCTCGTGCCTCGAGCAGCTCTATCTGCCCATTTCCGAGCCGCAAGGACAACTGAGCTGGGCGGAGTTTCGTGGTTTCGAGCACACCCGCACCGGCCCCTATTCCATCCCGGAGCCCACCGGCCCGCGCCATCCGAGCAGTATATTGAGCGAGCTCGACGTCATGCTCGTGCCCGCTCTGGCGGCTACCCCGCAGGGGTGTCGTTTAGGCAAAGGGGGCGGCTACTACGATCGCGCGCTGGCCACCCGCGCGGCGCTTCACCCCCTCGCCGCTGTGCTGCTTTTCGACGATAATCTGCTGCCGCAGCTGCCTACCGAGGACCATGACGCGCCCGTGGACATCATCATCACGCCCTCGGCGATCCGCAGCGTGGAATAGCGCGCTGCTAGCTCACCTGCGGCGAGAATGGGGAACCTAGTGCTAGCGCTGCTGCGTCTATTGGAGATATGAGCTCCTCTCTTGATTCTCGATTACGTTCTTTTACTCAAGCCCTCCACACCCCGAGCTATCATCGCGGCCGCCTGCTGCGCTGGTGTATCGCCGGTCTTTGCCTCGTGGTGGCTGCCGTATCTGCGCTGGCGCCTCTGCGCAGCAGCGACCCCGCCGCGGTGGTACTCAGCCGCGATGTGGCCGCCGGTGAGGAGATCGCCTCTGCCGATCTCATAGTGATCTCTGTGCCCGATCGGCTGCGCCCGGAGGGCGCCTATGCCGCGGTGGAGGATGTCAGCGGCCTTGTGGCGGCCTCGGCACTCCGCACGGGGGAGATCCTGCACCCGGCGCGGGTGCTCGGCCCCGAGCTCACAGCACAGCTCGCCACGGGCTCACCGACTATCCCCGATGCCACGATGGTTCCGATCACCGTGGCCGATCCCGCCGTGGCCGGCTTGCTCCAGCACGGCGATAGCATCAGTATTCTCACGTGGGCCGATAATCGCGAGGAGACGGTGACCATCGCAGAGCACGCTCGGGTGGCGCTGACCCAACCCCCAGTGGATACGGACGCACAGCCGGGCACCATCCTAGTGGTGCTTTCCCAACCAGAGGCGCACGCGGTGGCGGCTGCGGCACTCCACGGCCCCCTCACTGTCGTGGTCACCGGAGCCCGCGCCCGAAAGAACACAGGGATTCCCTAGCAGAGGAGGAACACACGGAGCCTTCATATCCACCCGTAGCGGAAAACCGGCCACTTAACGTATGGATGGGAAACTGGGCTAAAGTACAACCTTGACTTTAAGGCGGTCCCCTAGCGCCCACCACGTACTGCACGCCGGTAGGAACTGGCGCTCGCCAAGGGTTCTTGTGTCTATAGCCTTTGCTGCATGCAGTGACGCTTCCTGACACCTGTGCTTTTCGCCCACTCCATCTCTTTATTTTTTAAGGACGCTTTCTATGTTCAAGGGTTTCCGCGACTTCATCTTGCGGGGTAATGTGATCGATCTTGCTGTGGCGGTCGTGATCGGCTCCGCTTTCACGGCCTTAGTTACTGCCTTCTCTGACAACATCATCGAACCGGTGCTGGCGTTATTCGGTTCCACCGATGTCCAAGGGTTTGCCTTCCAGCTCGACCACGATAAGCCCGGTACCGTAGTGAATGTGGGCAAACTCATCACGGCAGCACTGAACTTCCTGATTATGGCAGCCGTAGTTTACTTCCTGTTCGTTGCTCCGATGAACAGATTCCGAGCTCTGCAAGCCGCCCGTAAGGGAGTAACTGAGGATGAGGAAGCTCCCAGTTCTGTGGAAGCAGAGCTACTCGGCGAGATCCGCGATTTGCTCAGAGCTCAAGCCTCGTCCCCCACCGCAGCTCTCGACGGTAGCGCCGAAAGGGAGAGCTCTTCCCCAAAGGAGAAGCACTAACACGCTTGAGTATTGCGCCTCTGCGCACCTGCTTCTATCACGACGCCGCCACAGCCAAGCACCCTCATGGTGCCGGCTGTGGCGGCGATTGTTCTTCACTGCGGCTACGCGTTAGCCCCCATAATGCGGCGGGCGGTTCTGTGTCCAAAATTCGGCGCTCAACCGCCCATCTGCCTCCAGGGGAGCACGTTCGTCCACCACGCCATCACTGTCGACATCGACGGTGCGGTCGCGATCTCCGCGACCACTCTCGGCTCCACTAATGCGGCGATAGAACTCGATCGAGTCCACGCTGCGGTCAATATTCTCTGCATCGGAGAGGCGGCGGGTGCGGCGGCGCGGCCGCGATTGTCTCGACGGGGGCTGTGCCACTAGTCTTCCAAACTCCAATTCTGTAGCTGCTCGATCACGTGATCCACCAGCGGCAAGAGCGTGGCCATGCCGTCGCGAATCGCCGCCCGAGAGGGGGCGATATTGACCACAACAGTGGAGCCAGACACCCCAGCCACGCCGCGAGATACGCACGCATCCACGGCTCCGCAGGCCAGCCCAGAGGAGCGTAGTGCCTGAGTGACCCCGTTGAGTTTTAGATCCAACACCGCCTCGGTGGCTTCTGGGGCCTTATCGCGCGGCCCCACCCCAGTACCGCCGATGGTGATCACCAGATCGGCGCCACCGACCACAGCGGTTTCAATTGCGGTTCGGATCGCGGATTCATCCGACCGCACCGACACAACCGCATCGACCGCATAGTTGCCCTCTTCGAGCAACTCGGTCACGAGGCGGTCGGTGTCTTTGCCGCTGGCAATGACGTGATCGGTCACCAACACCACGAGGGCGTGGTGCACGGTGTGCCGGCCCGCGACTTCTTCCCGTTCGGAGGCCTGCAGAAATTCTGCCGATGGTTCCTCGATGTCGGCGAGGCGTTGCGCAGCTCGATCGGCTGCGGAGTTGAAATTTTCGTCAACCATGTCGACCTTTTCTGATCGCGGAATCTACGAGTGCTGGATATCAATCTACTCGTTCGGCAGCGTAACCTCGACCATTCGCGGATTCTCGCCATTGTCATCGACAATTTCCAGCTTGATCGTCGCCCCGAATTCTTGGGAGCGCACCGCTGTGATCAGCGCATCCGCGCTGTCGATGGAGCGATCATCGACCCGCGAAATAATATCTCCGGCCTTCACCCCAGCGGCCTCAGCGGGGCCACTCGGCTCCACGTCGGCCACCACGGCGCCATAGGGCGAGGGACTCCGCGATACCCGCACACCGATAATCGGCTGCGTCACTTTGCCGGTCTCCACCAACTGGTTGGCCAGCCGGCGCGTCTGGTTGGAAGGAATAGCGAAGCCCACGCCAATGGAACCGGCGCTTCTGCCGCCCCCAGTGGAGGTGGTGGCAATCACCGAGTTCATCCCCACTAGGTTGCCCTGCATGTCCACCAGCGGGCCACCGGAGTTGCCGGGGTTGATCGCTGCGTCCGTTTGGATGGCGTCGATAAGCGAGGACTCACCGGCGCGATTGCCTGCGGCCCGGATCGGGCGGTTCAGGGCGGAGACAATACCGCTGGTCACCGTGGCCTCGAGCCCGAGGGGCGAGCCGACGGCCACAACCTGCTGGCCTACCTTGAGATCATCGGAGTTACCGAAGGTCATCACGGTGAGATCGCGGGCGTCGCGCAGCTTAATCACGGCCACGTCGGTATCGGAATCGCCGGCGATGAAGTCGGCCTGATAGTGCTGGCCATCGTGCATCGTCACGACGATCGGGGAATTCTCGCTGCCGGCCACCACGTGGTTATTGGTCAGGATGAGCCCGTCTTCGGAGATCACCGAGCCCGAGCCTTCCGCGGTTTCGGTGGTAATCGATACCACGGCCGGCAGCACCCGGCTGGCGACGTCTTCCACGCTGCCCTCCGCGGCAGTGCCCGTGCGCTCCACGGGCTGTTCGGCGAGCGCGTTGACCCGATCCGAGCGCGGCGAGCTGCCCGTACCGGAATTAGCCACCACCAGGCCGGTGATGCTGCCGGCGGCGACCGCACCCACAAGCATCATGGCCATCGCCGTGACAAAGCCGACTTGGCGCTTCGGTTTCTGCTGCGGCGCGGCGGGATCGCTATATCCACCCTCCGGCGCCGCGTTCGGGCCGGGCTGTTGGGCACCGGG
Source organism: Corynebacterium sp. 11A (assembly GCF_008930935.1). Classification (NCBI taxonomy): domain Bacteria; kingdom Bacillati; phylum Actinomycetota; class Actinomycetes; order Mycobacteriales; family Corynebacteriaceae; genus Corynebacterium; species Corynebacterium sp. 11A. The sequence continues at coordinate 49,449 of NZ_PQMR01000001.1, read as the reverse complement.
TTGCGGGGCGTGCGGCTGCGGGTTCTGCGGCTGCTCGGCGCGCGGCCCAGCCCACGGGGTGCCGGCTGCGTGCTGCTCCGGCTGCCCAGGCTGCGCCTGCTGCGGCGCCGGCCCATCGGCGGGCCCGAATTGCTGGGTAGGTTGTTCCTGCCAGCGGCCATAGGGATTAGTACTCGGAGACTGCCAGCCGGACTCGGCGCCGTGAGTCTGCGCCGAGTCGGCGGGGCCTGATCCGTTCTGCTGGCCCCACGAGGGAGACTCGGAGGGACGGGGCGTGGTGTTATCTTCGTTCATAAATCCTTATTATTCACCTTGATTGTGGGGAATGACTGGCGAAGAATATCGCGCTTACTGACAGTTGTCTGTCAGTTTCCTTGGAAGCCCGCCGTCTAATTTTCTCGGTTGCGTTCCCACAGCGCGCCGAAGATTTCTTCGCGCGAGCCCTGCTTCGGAAATTCCTTTATGGGGTTCTCGCGCTTATCGACGTCGCCCTCCGCCGGCTCCATCTCATCCTCCTCGGCTTCCGGATTGCTTGGCTCTCCCGGCAGCTGCACGCGCATCAGCGCACCGCCGCTCTCGGATTCCTCGGCGACGATCGTGCCGGCATGGCGTTCGATTACCTGCTTGACGATAGCCAGCCCCAACCCAGAGCCGGGCATGGAGCGCGACTGCACCGAGCGATAGAAACGCTGGAATACCTTCTCGCGATCTTCCACCGGAATGCCTGGCCCAGAGTCCGCGAAGGTGAGCTCCACTAAGTCCTCCCGCACTGGGGTCATGGCAATGCGCACCACCCCATCGGAGGGCGACCACTTGGCCGCATTATCCATCAGGTTCAAGGTGGCGCGCCCCAGCGCGAAAGGATCACCATAGAGGAACCAGTCGGTGGTCTGCATCTCAAAGACCACATCTGGGCGGCGCCGCTCCACGCGGGACAGCGACTCCTCCATGACCTCGGCGAGATCGACCAGCTCCACTACCTGCTGGGGGCCATCCTCGCGGGCCAAATCCACGAGATCACCAATGAGGGTGGACATCTCCTCGATCTGGGCCACCACATCGCGCTCCAGATCGTTGCGGTCCTCCTCGCTGATCGCCGCCCCATTGCTGCGGGTGACCATCATCAACAGCTCGATATTGGTGCGCAGCGAGGTCAAGGGGGTTTTCAGCTCGTGTCCGGCATCGGCCACCAACTCCGCCTGGCGGATGCGGGAAGCCTGCAGGGCCGCCAGCATGTCATTGAAGGAGCGGGTGAGCTGCGCCAGCTCGTCATCGCCGACCACGGGGATCGGGCGGAGATCATCTGTGCGGGCCACATAGTCCACGGCCTGCTGTAGCCGGCCCACAGGCCGTAGGCCGGTGCGAGCAATCACCATGCCGGTGGCAATGGCGATGAGCACGCCCACACCACCAATGGTGAGCAGCATCAGCCCAAGACTGGTGATAATGCGGTGGGTGTTTTCGAGGTCTTGGGCCAGAATCACCGTGGCGCCATAGTCATTGCGCACCGCCACCACGCGCTCATCGCCATTGTTGCGGCGGCTCAGCTGCTGGGCGCCATTAATCACCCGGATTTCATCGAAAAGCTGAATCTGATCGCCCACCCCCGAATGCGAGCCTGGCGGGAAATACGCCACACGCATGGAGGGGTTGTAGTTCTTAAAGCGCAGGATCTCGGCTTCGGGGTTGTAGACAAACACCGGATCGAGACTCTTCGACAGCAGGGTCCCCGCTTTACTCTCGAGCTCACGGTCGACCGAGTTCGTCATCGCGGTCGATACCGTCCAGTAGGCGGCGATGGTCATGATTCCTACGGCGACGGCCACCATAAAGGCCGCGACCATAGACAAACGCCACCGCAGCGGGGAGCGATTCCACCCGCCGAGGCGCCTATCCATTTCAGCATCGGTGCCCGAGTCGGCGATATCACCGTCCTCGGGCACTGATGTGGACTGCCGCAGAATCACGGTGCAGTCTCACGCAGCACGTAGCCGACACCCCTCACCGTGTGAATCAGGCGCGGCTCGCCATCGGCCTCGGTCTTGCGACGCAGATAGCCGATATACACCTCGAGAGCGTTGCCGGAGGTGGGGAAATCATAGCCCCATACTTCCTCGAAGATCGCGGAACGGCTGAGCACATGCGTCGCCCTAGAGAGCAGCAGCTCGAGCAGCGCGAACTCGGTGCGAGTGAGGCTGATCTGACGCTGGCCGCGGAACACATCGCGGGTTTCGGGGTTCAGGCGTAGGTCGGAATAGACCAAATCGGCGGTGGTTTCTGGGCCGATGGCCTCGGCGGCGGCGCGGCGCAGCAGGGAACGCACCCTGGCCAGCAGCTCCTCGAGTGCAAAAGGCTTGGGCAGGTAGTCATCGGCACCCGCATCCAGCCCGGCCACTCGGTCCGAGACACCATCGCGTGCGGTGAGCACCAGAATGGGACGATCATCGCCGCGGCTGCGCAAGGTGCGACACACCTCGAGACCATCGACGCGCGGCATCATCACGTCCAAGATCAGCAGATCAGGCTGCTCCTGTTCGGTGAGGTCCAGAGCGTCTTGGCCATCCTCGCCCATGACTACCTCATAGCCATTGAACGTCAGGGAGCGGCGCAGCGACTCGCGTACCGCTTGTTCGTCATCAACTACCAGAATTTTCATGAACTCTATTGTGCCCTATGTATCGCCAAACATACCTACGATGACGCCAATTTTAGACTCTTTACAGAAAGCTTTTTAGCCGCTGACAGCGAACCCACAGCTTTGCTGTGACCTGCCTCGCCACCGTCCCACAGACGGCGCCACCCCGCCCCTACTCCGCGGCGTAGTGCCGTGGGCGGGGTGGCGGATACACACGAACCCACCGCCGTGGGAGGCGATGGGTTCGTGATTGTCTCAGCTGGGCACCAGGCGCCGCAGCGGAGATAGGTACAAGGTGTTATTCGCGCTTAGAACTGCTCGAGGTCCACCAGGCCGAGCTTGGCGGCCTTCACCAGACGCTTCGGAATGCGGTAGGTCTGGCCGTCGATCTTGACTTCCTGGAGTGCCACGTTGTTGGCCTTCCACTGAGAGCGACGGGAACGAGTGTTGGCACGCGACATACGACGCTTTGGTACTGCCATGATGTATTCCCTCCTTTAGGCCTTCTTGTTGCGGCGAACTCGGTTGCCGTAACGACGTTGGAACTTCTCGACTCGACCAGCGGTGTCCATGACACGCTGAGCGCCGGTCCAGAACGGGTGAGACTCGCTGGTGACGTCAACGACGATAAGCGGGTACTCGTTGCCGTCCTCCCACTCGACGGTGCGAGAGCTACCGGCGGTGGAGCGGGTCAGGAACTTGTGGCCCGTACCAGCATCCTGGAAAACTACCCAGTGGTAGTCAGGGTGGATGTCCTTCTTCATAAACTTCGATTCCCTCAGGGTTGAACTTCAGGTCGGTCGCGCGCATCACGCCGGCATAGTCCTCAAAAAGATATAAGCGGCCAGCCGTGGCGCACGTCGTGCCTGAGTTGGGTTTCTTTAGGTGTGCAGTTCTGCGCAGCAGCCACGGCCACCGACAAGATGACTATGTGCTGCTGAGCGCGGTTCGCTCATCGCCACCACCCATGCAGTGCGCGCAGCGCGCATAGGCGTGCACGATGGCACTCGAAACATCCTACACACCGGCATTGTTCCTGCAAAACTCCCCCAACCTCGCACTAGCTCCACGCCCCGTTGGCGCCCCAAGGGTGCGGCGGCGATAAGGGTGGCGTCGATAAGCCACGCACAGGGCTCTAGATATATAGAGCCTCCTGGGTTGTGACACCGCATCTGGGCGCCACATCCACCCCACACACCCCAGCAGTGGCCGATACGACAGCAAATGAGCAAGCGATTAGGGATTTCACGCGAAAACATGTATTGTTATCGCTTGCTGTTGTCGAAGTATTCGTTTACGCCCCGTCGACGTGGCTGTGAGCCGCGCCCCGATGCCTTTTTTATTTTTAAGGCCTTGTGCGAGCAGCGGCTCCAGAAGAGTCAGACGTGGGCGGCTAGGAGAAGGAAACCCATGTCGGCTATTTGCCAGGTAACGGGACGCAAGCCGAGTTTCGGCAAGTCCGTCTCGCACTCGCACCGACGCACTAACCGCCGTTGGAGCCCCAACGTGCAGCGTCGTCGTTTCTACGCCCCTTCTTTGGGTCGTACCGTAACCCTTAATGTGTCCACCAAGGGCCTGAAGATCATCGACCGCGATGGTATCGACGCCGTTGTTACTCGTCTCATCGCACGTGGGGAGAAGATCTAACTTATGGCACGTAATGACATTCGCCCGATCATCAAGCTGAAGTCCACCGAGGGCACCGGCTACACCTATGTGACTCGGAAGAACAAGCGCAATAACCCCGATCGCATCACGCTGAAGAAGTATGATCCGATCGCCCGCAAGCACGTCGAATTCCGCGAGGAGCGATAATCTATGGCTAAGAAGTCTAAGATCGCCAAGAACGAGCAGCGCAAGGAAATCGTCGCCCGCTTTGCGGAGCGTCGCGCTGAGCTCAAGGCCATCATCAAGAACCCGAACACCTCTGACGAGGACCGTTTGGATGCGCAGTACGAGCTGAACCGTCAGCCCCGCGACGCCTCCCCGGTCCGCGTGCGTAACCGCGACGCCCACGATGGTCGTCCCCGCGGCTACCTCCGCAAGTTCGGCCTGTCCCGTGTCCGCGTTCGCGGCATGGCTCACCGTGGTGAGCTTCCGGGCGTCCGTAAGTCCAGCTGGTAATTAGGGAGTTTCAATGAAGCGTAATTTTAAGAAGGCGCGGATGGAACAGTCCCGCCGCCCCAAGAAGAACCCTCTGAAGGCTCTGGGTATCGAGAAGGTTGACTACAAGGAAGTCAACACTCTTCGTACCTTCATCTCTGACCGCGGCAAGATCCGTTCCCGCCGCGTCACCGGGCTCACCCCGCAGCAGCAGCGCCAGGTCGCTACCGCTGTGAAGAACGCCCGTGAGATGGCCCTCCTGCCGTTCACCAGCCGCTAAGCCGACTGGGACGCACTCTAATCGCTTACGCGATGACAGCGCACTGTTGCCGCTGGCATTCGTGACACGGCAAGAGTTTTCAGCAGTACAAGGCGCATATCTCCCACATTCGGGAGCTATGCGCCTTTTGCTTATCTCCAGGCTTGGTAGTCTTTTGCTAACCGTCCACCTCGCACAAGAAAGCCCACCTGTGCCCACTTCACTGCATCCCTCCCTCCGCCAACTACTCGAGCAAGCGCCCCAGTGTCACAGCCTCGCCATGGCTCGCGACATCCTCGAGGAATCCCATATTCTGCTGCGCAACGCTATCTCCCACGAGGACAAGGTAGATGCGTGGTCGCTCACCCGGTGGTTCTCCGATGTGGTGCAGGCCGTACTGCACTCCCCTGCCGTGTCGCAGCTCTGCGGTGGCGCCACCATCGTGGTCACCGGCGCCTTTGGCCGCGGCCATGGCCTGCCCACCTCGGGGGTGCAGTGGCTCAGCGTGCTCCGCGAGGGGCAGAGCAGTGACGACGCCGCCCTCGCCCACTTCTGCGAATCGGCCGGTCTTACCGTGCACGCCACCCCCGATAGCTTCACCCCCGCGGATAAGAAGGAATGGATCCGCCGGATCCACGCATCGGTCGAGAGCGGCGATGGCGAAGCCATGGGGCTTTTCGCAGATGCCGGCACCTGGGTGGCCGCCGAACTCGCCGCCGCGGTAGCCAGCGATGCCGAGCTGAGCACCCCGCTGCTCAGCCACGCCGCGAAGGTGCGCCCGCCGGCGATCGAAGTCATCGATGGGCTACCCAAACGTGACCGCGTCGTGGATATGCACGCTGAGCTGGTGGTACCACTAGCCAAGTTGGCCCGGTGGGCGTCGATGCGCGCCGGCAGTACCGTGACGGAAACGGATCGCCGCATCGCCGCCGCGGAGGTAGCGGGCGTGCTCAGCCATCACGAAGCCGCCTATGCTCGGGAGGCATGGACGGCGGCGATCACCCTCCAGCTGCACCGCTGGGCGGACCGCGCTGGCGGGCACGTCATGCGCTGGGATCTGCTCCCGCAGCTGGACCGTTCCGCCTTTGGCGCAGCGTCCCGACTACTATCGGATGTCTTTGCGGCCGTAGATACTCGCTATAATCAGGCGCACAGCGTCGAGGAGGGAAAATAATGGCCGGAGCAGTAGGACGTCCCCGCAAAAATAGCGATCGTCGGCGCGGCAACAATGCCCGAGAGGAAATCCTCGACGCCGCCGCCGAGCTGTTCACCACTAAGGGTTTTTCCACCACCTCCACCCACGAGATCGCGGATGCGGTGGGCATGCGCCAGGCGAGCCTGTACTACCACTTTCCTTCCAAGTCGGATATCTTTCTCACTCTGCTGAAGTCCACGGTGGAACCGTCGATGGTGGTGGCCGCGGAACTCGGCGCCTCGGATATCACTCCCGAGATGCGCTTGTGGGCCCAGGTGGCCGCCGAGACGCGGCATTTGCTGTCCACGAGGTGGAATGTGGGCAAGCTCTATCAGCTGCCGATGGCGTCCTCTGAAGAGTTCACGGAGTTCCACCGCCAGCGCGGGGATCTCTCCCAAATTTTCCGAGACCTCGCTGCGGAGATCGTCGGCCCCGACGACCCTCGCACCTTCCTGCCACGGCATATCGCCCAATCGGTGGTAGATATGCGCCCCAATGATGGCACTATCCCCTTCCCGTTGGCGATCGATAGCCTGCCCGAGCCGACGGTGATTTTGGCCGACGCCGCTCTGGCCGTGCTCAACGCCGAGCTGCCGGAGCGTCGCGAAGAAACGGCCCTTGAACTCATTACCAAGGTGCAGACCAGCTAGTCCGCGCCCTCGGTGGTAGCCTCGCCGCTGCGCTCGAGGAGCCGATGTGCCAGGGTGATCAGCGGAGTATCGACCATTTCCCCATCGAGCGAGAACGCGCCCGGGTGCCGGCGGCTTTCCGCTGCGATGCGCCGGGCCCAGTCCAGCTGTGCCGCACTCGGTTGAAAGGCGCGGCGTACCGTGTCCACCTGGCTGGGATGGATACAGGGATAGGCGGCAAAACCCATGCGCGCCGAGTCGAGTGCTTCAGTGTAGAGCCCCTCGAGATCCGTGAAGTCTTGATACACCGCATCGATGGCGAACTTGCCCGCTGCAGCGGCGTGAATAAGGGTATGGGAGCGCAGATAGTCCAGTGGCGCCCGATAGCGGCCCGGATAGGGCTCATCGTCTTGCTGGCGCGAGCTTGCCCCGCCGAGGCCGATGGTGAAATCATCGGCGCCCCAATACAGCCCCACCACGCGCTCGTCGCGGGCGATCTCGGTGGTATGTAGCAGCGCCTCCGGCAGCTCAATGATCGGCACAATATCGAGTCCGTCGAGCAGCGGGGAATCCGGCAGCGGGTCCGTAACCTTAGGGATGATTACCGAACGGTAGGGCGTCTCTGCGACGCAGCGAAGATCATCCTCGTGGTGCTCATCCTGCGGGCCCACCACCCGCACGAAGGTACGAGCCGGATCGAGATTGGACTCGCGAATGGTGGCGTAGGCGCTCGCCCGATCCACCGTCCCAGCACCATCTTCTAGATCGAGGATCACCATGTCCGCCCGCGCGGCGGCCTTGGGAATGATCTCTGGGCGATTAACGGGGGCGAAGAGCAAAGCGGGCCCTGCGAGATGGAAAGTGCTCATGCCAGATCAGTCTAGCTGTCACAGTCCTACTCGCAGGGCCCGCAGCCCGCAGCCGCACCGCGACTGCGACCATAGCCGCTCTCAGCGCCAGGTTTAGTGCGCGAAGTGGCGGGCGCCGGTGAAGTACATCGTCACGCCGGCCTTGGTGGCGGCCTCGATCACTTCATCATCGCGGATGGAGCCGCCGGGCTGCACCACGGCACGAACTCCAGCCGCAGAGAGCACTTCGAAGCCATCGGCGAAGGGGAAGAAGGCATCGGAGGCGGCCACGGCACCGCGGGCACGCTCCTGCTCCCCTGCCAGAGTATTGGCGCGCTCGACCGCGAGCTTGGCTGCGTCCACGCGATTGACCTGCCCCATGCCCACGCCCACGGTAGCGCCCTCGTGGGCAAGCAAGATGGCATTGGACTTGGTGGCACGCACCGAGCGCCATGCGAACTCGAGATCGGCTAGGGTGTCCTCGTCCACGGCCTCACCGGCAGCGAGGGTCCAGCCGGCCGCGGTGTCGCCCTCAGCCTGGAGGCGATCGCGCTGCTGCACGAGCACACCACCGGAGATCTCGCGGGTCTCATACTGCTGCTGCTCGGGGGCGGGGCAGAGCAGGATACGAATATTCTTCTTCTGCTGCAGGATCTCTACCGCACCGTCCTCATAGCTGGGAGCGATAATCGCCTCGGTGAAGATCCCGGAGACGGTCTCTGCCATCTCCTTAGACACGGCACGGTTGGCGGCAATGATGCCGCCGAAGGCAGACATCGGATCGCAGGCGTGGGCGCGGCGGTGTGCCTCCGCAATGGAGTCCTCCGATACCGCGATGCCGCAGGGGTTGGCGTGCTTGATGATCGCCACGCAGGGACGCTCGTGGTCCCAGGCGGCGCGCCAAGCGGCGTCGCCATCGGTGTAGTTGTTGTAGCTCATCTGCTTGCCGTGCAGCTGGGTGGCGCGCGCCAGCCCCTCGCGCTCGGCGTCGTTGAGATACAGTGCTGCGCTCTGGTGCGGGTTCTCGCCGTAGCGCAGGGTTTCCTGCAGGGTATAGCTGGCGCCGCGCCATGCGGGGAAGGTGTTGTCGGCATCGTCCTGCTGGTGCAGCTGCTCGCCCATCCAGGTGGCCACGGCCACGTCATAGGCGGCGGTGTGCCGGAACGCCTCGGCGGCGAGCTCGGTGCGCTCGGCCCGGCTAAAGCCGCCGTTGGAGAGTGCCTGGGAGATGGCGTCGTAATGCGCAGGCGACGTGACCACGGCTACCGAGGGGTGGTTCTTCGCGGCGGCACGCACCATGGAGGGACCGCCGATGTCGATCTGCTCCACGCAGGCGTCGAAGTCTGCGCCGGAGGCTACGGTCTCGCGGAAGGGGTAGAGATTCACCACCACCAGCTGGAAGGCCTCCACGCCCAGCTCCTCGAGCTGGGAGAGGTGATCGTCCTTGCGGGTGTCGGCGAGGATGCCTGCGTGCACCTTCGGGTGCAGCGTCTTAACCCGCCCCTCAAGACACTCGGGGAAGCCGGTAATGGCCTCCACGGGGGTCACGGGTACCCCGGCCTCCTCAATGCGGGCAGCGGTGGAGCCGGTGGAGACAATATCCACGCCGGCCTCGTGCAGATCACGCGCGAGAGACTCCAACCCAGTTTTGTCATACACGCTGATCAATGCGCGCTTAATAGTCTTGCGATCCTCGCTCATATGAGCTTGTTCCTAACCTTTCGCAGTATGTCTTTCGCCAACAATGGTCTCTGGTGCGCAGCGCCTGCCGTAGCGGCGCAGGCTAGCCGCGGGACAGAGTGTGCAGCACATCAACGATGGCCTGCCGCTCTACTACTTTGATGCGCTCATGCAGGCCGGCTTCCGTGTCATCGGCGTGCACCGTGACGGGGCGTTGCGCGATGATCTCGCCGGTGTCCACGCCCTCGTCGACATAATGAACCGTCGATCCGGTGACTTTCACCCCGTAGTTCAGCGCATCCCGCACCGCGTGCGCGCCCGGGAATGCGGGCAGCAGCGCGGGATGGGTATTAATGACCCGCCGCGGAAAACGCTCGAGAAACTGGGGGCTGAGGATACGCATAAAGCCCGCTGAAACAACAAAATCTGGCTGCAGCGCCGCTACGGCCTGCGCCAGATCAAGGTTCCAGTGGTGTCGCTCCGCACCGCCACGAAAGGGCACGAGCTCTGCCTGCACTCCAGCGGTGCGGGCCCGCTCCAGGGCCTGGCATTCGCAATCCGCCACCAGTCCACACACGCGATACGCCTCATCCTGGGCGTCCATAATGGCCTGGGCGAGGGTGCCGGAGCCCGATGCCAGAATGACGATGCGCATGGGCTGCAGATCAGTGCTCGGGGTAGTGCTATGGGGTGAAGTCACGAACACATAGTAACGCTAACGCGGTTCACTACCGCCTTCTTCCCCCTGAGATCGCTCAGTTTCGGACGCCTCTACCCCCGTTTGGTTGTTCTCATCCGCACTTTCTGTGCTTTCGCTTGTCGACGCCATCTCGGCGTCATCCTCCGCCACTGCCCCATCCGGTTCCTGTGGTTGTTCCTCGGCCTCGATGGCCTCCTCCGGGGCGGCGCTCTCTGGCGTCCCTGCGGTCTCGTCTTGCTCCGCAGTCTCCTCTACAGGGGTATCGGCAGGCTCGCCGATAGCGGGGATCGCCGTCAGCTGCTCTTCGTAGTCTTCGTTGTGTTCCACATCGTCGAAACCGGCGACGAAGTCTTCCTCGCTCTCCTCGGCGTCTTCGCTGTCCTCCTCCAGCTCAGAGTCAATCGCGCGGAATTCCTCCGGAACCGCAGCGGCGGCGCGATACGCCAGCAGGCGGTCAAGGCCCACCATGGCGATGCCGAGTACGAGCATCCACGCCGCACTCACACCGGCAAAGAGGGGCACATGCACCCCGATGGAGCCGTAGAGGCCCACCTGGCCACTCAGCAGCCACGCCAGCACGGCGGCGATAGCGGCGGTCCAGAGGGCAGACAGCGCTACACACAGCCACGGGCGCTCGGCGCGGGCGGGGATGCGCCAGCCGATCTCGAGGGCAATGAGCATAGGCACCAGCAAGAGCAGCCAAGCGTAGTCCCAGATCGAGGCCGGCCACGCTGTCAGCAGCGGCAGCGGGGGCATGGGCACGAGGGCGGCGTCGAAAAGGCTCACAAACCCCTCACCGAAGCGGGCCTCGCTACCGCTGAGCACCGCCATGGCGGCGACCACGCCATTGACTGCGTAGAGCACAGAGACTCCCACCACCCCGAGGAAGCCGGAGCTGCCCTCGAAGGCGCTGCGAATCTCTCCGAGCGCGGCATGGTGGGCCGCGATACTCACGCCAACGACGAGCACAGCGATGGCGGCCATCGCGGTATGGAAACGCGTTGCCGCGTCGAAGCCACTGAGCACTTCGCTGGGGACGCCGTATTTCGTGCACAATGCCCGCCACAGGCGCGGTCCCATGCCAAAGATCAAGGCCAGCAGGTGGATGGCGAGCACGCGGGCCAGAAGGTTGGGCAGCTGCAGGGTGAACTCGGCAGGACGCAGCACGGCCCAGATCGCCACGGCCAGCAGTAGCGGCACGATCACGGTGGCGCCGGTGAGATAGGCGATGTCCACCACGCTCACCTTTTTATTCACGTTGTGCCGAATCAAGGCGGCCATTCCGGCGATCACTACCACCGGCCCCAGAAGCGGCATCGCGGAAAATGTGACGGTCTCGGCGTGGAGCGCCGCCGTATGTGCCCCTGCCCACACATAGGCGGTGGCGTGCAGCAGGTATCCCAGAGGCTCATTACTAAAGAGAATCGAGGCGAACGCCACCACGACGCAGAGTGCGAGCACAATCACGTTGGCAATCGCCGAGGCCCCACCGAAGCGGAGCAGACGTGACCGCCACGTCACAGGAGTGGGCGCTTGATCAGCTGCGCGCTGGCGACGCTCGGCGGTGCTGGCGCTAACCTTGACACGCCTCGATTGTCGCGTTTTCCTCGAGGAATGGCTTTGTGGCGACGTCGTTTTACTCACACGACCACTTTGCCATGAATCAGCGAAAGATAGGTCAAGCGACACTAGCACCGAGCCTCACCCCCTCACGGGTGGGAGGGGCAGAGCCACGCCTGTAACGTTCTCCCCCGTTGTCACGTATAGAAACATTTTTCACAACATGGTCGATTGTGCTTGACCAATTCGTTATAAAAGGCTAGCGTTACTACCTGTTGATAACGGGATGGTTACATTTTTGTACACTTCTAAGGATCTAACGATTCCGTACCTTCTGGATGTCCACAGTTTCTGTATGCATCCAGCAGCGTCACGACAATCCAGATCCGCGGTTCCCCTCGGAACACTAGTTAGGCACAGAAAGAAGGCTCATGCAGACTCAGACTCGGGCACACGCCAAGCACCGCACCACTGCGATGAGCGCAACCGCTAAGGGACGCGTCGCCGCAGTGGCTTTTGCTACTGGTTCCGTCTCCATCGCGGGAGCCGGCGGCGCCGCCGTTGCCGCTACTACTGCTGATTCCCAGCCTGAGACCGCCACCTTCGAGCTGGCCGCTGACCCAGCGACCGCTATCCCCGATGCACAGCCGCAGATCCTCGCTATCGCCGAGTACAAGCCTGTAGAGGACCTGAGTAACCAGGTGCAGACCGCCCTGAAGTTCACCAAGGATCGCCTCGCCGCGGATGCTGCGGCCCGTGCCCCGAAGGCTGCCAAGCCCGCCGAGGGCACTTTCACCTCCCCCTTCGGCCCCCGCTGGGGCACCATGCACAATGGCATCGACATTGCCAATGCCGTGGGTACCTCCATCGTTGCTGTGCTAAATGGCACCGTGATCGACGCCGGCCCGGCCTCCGGTTTCGGTAACTGGGTGCGGGTGCTGCACGATGATGGCACCATCACCGTCTACGGCCACATGGAGACCGTCGAGGTCGCCGTGGGCCAGAAGGTGACCGCTGGGCAGCGTATCGCCGGCATGGGTTCCCGTGGTTTCTCCACCGGCTCCCACCTGCACTTCGAGGTCCACCCCGGTGGCGGCGGACCCATCGATCCCGTGCCGTGGCTGGCCAACCTGGGCATCCACGTCTAAATATCTTTAGAGCATAGAAATCAGCCCGCAGCGTGTGTCAACACGCTGCGGGCTAGTTTCATGTTGCGCGTCCTGCGGGCGGGGCGGGGTAGGCAGCGCCCGCCCCCCCTTAGGGCGGGTGCTTCTTAGAGCTTCTCCATGGGCACACCGCCGAGCAGCATCAGGCGAACGGTGCCGCTCGAACCGAAGTCGATGGTGGCGGTAGCACGCACCCCCACCCCTTCCACGGCCACCACGGTTCCGAGGCCGTATTTATCATGATTGACCCTATCCCCCGCCTGCAGCGAGAGATTCTTATTCAGATGGCGCTTCGGCGCGGGATTGCCGGAGCGCGGCTTCGGTTGCTGCGGCGAACCATAGCCCGAGCCATAACTGGAACCGGAGCCATAGCCCGAGCCGGACCACGACCCGCCACCTATTCCCGAGCCGCTGCCCCATGCGGAGCTGGGCTGCGGTTCTTCTCGCTCCCACTCGATCAACTCAGAGGGAATCTCGTTGAGGAAGCGCGAGGGCGGGTTATTCATCGGTTTGCCCCATGCCGAGCGCACCATGGCTCGGGTGAGAAAGAGTCGCTGCCGCGCGCGGGTGATACCCACATAGGCCAGACGCCGTTCCTCAGCGAGCTCCGCAGGATCCCCGAGGCTGCGCATGTGGGGGAACTGCCCGTCCTCCCAGCCGATGAGAAAGACCATAGGGAACTCCAAACCCTTGGCGGTGTGCAGCGTCATGAGGGTCACGACACCCTCGTCGCCATCGGGCAGCTGATCGGCATCGGCTACCAAGGAGACCCTCTCGAGAAAAGCCTGGAGGCTACCCGGCGCGGGCTCGCCCTCCTCTACCTCGAGAGCACCGCCGTCCATCTCTGCATAGGCCTTCTGGTTCATAACTTCGGAGGTGAACTCGCGCGCGACAGACACGAGCTCGTTGAGGTTATCCAAGCGGGTCGCATCTTGGGGATCATTGGATTTCTCGAGTTGATGCTTATACCCGGTGACGTCGAGGACCTCGGCGATGATGTCGCCAATAGCGGGGATTTCCTCCTCGGCGACGATCTCCTCCATTCGTGCGCGCAGCCCGGCCATCATCTCGTTGTAGCCCGCGATTGCATTGCGGCCACGTCCGCCGAGCAGGTCAATCATGCCGTTACCGGCGTCGATAAGCGCCTGGGAAAAGGGGATCTGGTTATTCGAGGCGTGCAGGTCCACAAAGGCAAGAGCCCTGTCGCCGATACCGCGGCGCGGGGTGTTGATGATGCGTCGAATGGAGACATCATCATCGGGATTGTCCAAGACGCGCAGGTAGGCGACGATATCGCGGATCTCTTTGCGCTCATAAAACCGAGTGCCACCCACCACTCGGTAGGTGATGCCACAGCGCATGAACGCGTCCTCGAGGGCACGGGAGGCGTTGTTGGTGCGATACATCACCGCGACCTCATCGGCGCTATGTCCTTCATCGAGCAGGCGGTTGATTTCCGAGGCGATATAGGAGGCCTCATCGTGTTCATTATCGGCGACATAGCCGATAATCTTCGGGCCGCTGCCCTCCGCAGTCCACAGTTTCTTCTCTCGGCGCCCCTCGTTTTGGGAGATCACCGCGTTCGCAGCGCTCAGAATATTCTGTGTGGAGCGATAGTTCTGCTCCAGCAGCACGGAGCGGGCATGCGGGAAGTCGCGCTCAAACTCCTCGATATTGCGGATGGTGGCGCCGCGGAAGGCATAAATCGACTGATCGGCATCGCCCACCACACACAACTCGGAGGGGTGCTCGCTCTCAGCGCCGACGAGTTCCGCAACAAGCGCATACTGGGCGTGGTTGGTGTCCTGGTACTCGTCCACGAGAACGTGGCGGAAACGGGAACGATAGTGCTGGGCTACCTCGGGGTGCTGACGCAGAATCGCCACCATCTCGAAGATGAGATCATCGAAGTCCACGGCATTAGCCTGCCGCAGCCGGCGGTTATATTCCCGATACACCGCGGCATGGGTCTCCTCATAGGGGTTATGCGTCCGCTCCGCCGCGGCCGCTGCCTCCTCTGGGCGCAGCAGCTCGTTTTTCCACTGAGAGATGGCATTGGCCACCTGGCGGGGTGGGAACCGCTTGGCGTCGAGCTGCATGTCCTTGGCTACCAACCCAATCAAGCGGCGGGAATCATCAGCATCATAGATGGTGAAGTTGGAATTCAGCCCCGGCACCAGATGTGCATTCTGCCGCAGCATCCGCACACATGTGGAATGGAAGGTAGACACCCACATCTGTTGCGCAGCCGGACCCACCAGCTCCAGCACCCGCTCGCGCATCTCGGCAGCGGCCTTATTAGTAAAGGTAATAGCCAGCACTTGCCACGGAGCGACGCCGCGTTCCGCCAGCAGGTAGGCGATGCGGCGGGTCAGCACCGCGGTCTTGCCCGAGCCCGCACCTGCCACAATCAACAGCGGCGAGCCGCTATGCAGCACCGCCTCCCGCTGCTGCGGATTCAACCCCTCGACAATGGCCTCCGTGCGGGCTTGCGGCGGACGTGGCGCTGCCGCTTCGGCAGCGCCTGGAAAAGCCGCCACGCGGGCGGAGGGCGACACGGCGGAGGACTGGGTGCTACGCGGACTAAAGGGAGAATTCGACATAGTGTCTTCTAAACTACTCGTTCCCTCGGACACTGATCAGCGACGCTCACCCAGGCGTTCGATAGGCACAGCAGTCGCATGCGTTATCCCAGCGCATACCGCGCTATGCGGTGGGGGTGTGGCACAATACTGCTATGAGTGATGCTGAAAGTTTTGATATTCGCATGCCGTCGGGCACTGATGATCCGCTCTCTGACGCCGAGATCCAGCAGTATCGCAAGGAAATCGATCGTCTCGACAAGGTTATTATCGAATCGATCCAGCGCCGCACCGCCATTTCCCAGGCCATTGGGAAAACCCGCATGGGCTCCGGCGGCACTCGTCTCGTCCATACCCGCGAGGTGTCCATCATTAACCAGTTCCGCGAGCAATTGGGCGAAGAGGGCCCGCAGCTCGCCGGTATTCTGCTGCGCCTCGGCCGCGGCAAGCTCTAGCCCCTCCCCCGGCGCGAGGGGGCGGCGAGCATGGGGATTCCCGCACTCACACCACAGATAGCTGCAGGGCGGCGCACCCCACCATGAGTCCATGATGTGGGTGCGCCGCCCTTTATCCGTGCGCGATGGCGGTGTTAGAGGCTGGCTTCGGGCAGTGCCATGAGCTTGGTTTCGAGATACTCATCAATACCTTCGAAACCGCCTTCGCGGCCCACACCGGACTGCTTCACCCCACCGAAAGGCGCAGAAGGATCAGAGATCGCGCCCTTGTTGATGGCCAGCATGCCCACCTGCATCGCCTCGCCCGCGCCGAGGGCGCGCTCGAGGTTCTCGGTGAATACATAGCCTGCGAGGCCGAAGAGGGTGTCATTGGCGAAGTCGATGGCGTCCGCATCGGAGCTAGCCTTGTAGATCGCCACCACGGGCCCGAAGATTTCCTCGGTGGCGATGCGTGCCGAGCGCGGCACATCGGCCAGCACGGTTGGTGGGAAGTAGGAGCCCTTCTCCGGGAGATGGTCGTCCAGCTCGTAGACGCTGCCTCCGGCGAGCACCCGTGCTCCCTGGGCGATGGCGTCATTGACCAGTTCGGAAACGGTTTCTACTTGGTCCTCACCGGAGAGCGGCCCCACGGTGACGCCCTCATCGGTGCCGCGCCCCACGGTGTAGGTGCCGATCAGCTCGGTGACGCGATCGCAGAAGGCGTCATAAAGCTTTTCATGCACGATGAAGCGGTTCGCAGCGATGCACACCTGGCCGGCGCCGCGCATCTTCGCCACCTTCACGGCCTCCACGGCCTTGTCGAGATCAGCATCCTCGAAAACGATGAAGGGGGCATTGCCGCCCAGCTCCAAGCTGGCACCCAAGGTGTGCTCGGAGGCCTTCGCGTGGAGTGCCTGGCCCACCTCAGTGGAGCCGGTAAAGGTGAACTTGCGCAGGCGAGGATCCTCTAGGAGCGAGGACGCCGCCGAACCAGAGCCGGGAATGATATTGATGACACCATCAGGCAGACCCGCCTCCTTGAGAATACGGGCCAGATAGAGCATGGTCAGCGGGGTCTTCGAGGCTGGCTTAAGCACCATCGTGCACCCAGAGGCCAGCACCGGACCCATCTTGCGGGTGCCCATCGACAGCGGGAAGTTCCACGGGGTGATGGCCAGCACCGGGCCTACCGGCTGCCGGATAGTGATGACGCGGCCGCCACCAGCAGGAGTGATGCGGTAATCGCCGCTAATGCGCACGGCTTCCTCAGCGAACCAGCGGAAGAACTCAGCGCCATAGGTGACCTCGCCACGAGAATCCGGGAGGGCGCGGCCCAGTTCGGCGGACATGATGTAGGCCAATTCCTCACTGTGCTCGGTGAGCAACTCGAATGCTCGGCGCAGAATCTCGGCGCGTTCGCGCGGGGCGGTGGCCGCCCACTCTTTCTGCACCGCAACAGCCGCATCCAGTGCTGCCACGGCGTCCGCCTCGCCGGCCTTGGCCACCGTAGCCAGCACACTGCCATCCGAAGGATTTTCTACCTCGAAGGTCTCTCCGGAGCGGGCATCAACAAATTCACCATTAATAAAAAGCTGCGTGGGGCAATCAGCAATGACTGCGTCTAGATCAATACTCATAGCCACCACTATGCCCCCGAACCAGAAATGGCGCCACTATCACAATGCCCGCGCTGGTGAGAGTTAGGGGTGGGGGTTGCGCGGCACAGCTCGGGCGGGGCTGTGGCGGCGGGAGCACGTACCCGCTGCGCAGCCCACTGGGCTAGAGGCCAGCGCGACTGCTCATCGAAGTAGTTGGCCCTATTCACCTGTCGAGAGGGGCGTTCAACCGGTGTTATTCTACGTCTCATGAGAGATGCACGCGATAGGGGCGCACCACGAGTGTTGGCCATCACAGCCTGCCCCACCGGAATTGCCCACACCTATATGGCCGCCGAGAGTCTCGAGGCCGCTGCGCACGAGATGGGGATCGAGCTGCGTGTGGAGACACACGGCTCAGTCGGGATCGAGGGCGCCTTTAGCGCCGAGGAGATCGCCGCCGCCGATGCCATTCTGATCTCCGCAGACACGGTGATCGACAAGGAGCGCTTCGACGGGAAACGGCTACTCAGCACGTCTGTCGACGCCGCTATTAAGGATCCAGCCACAGTGCTCGAGCGCGCCCAGTCTGCCGCGGTGTGGACAGCCGGCGGCCGCCAAGAAGATAGCACCGACACCGCCAGCACCGATGAGCCGCTGCGCCGCCAGCTCTACCAGGCGCTGATGAACGGTGTGTCGCACATGGTGCCCTTCGTGGTCACCGGCGGTTTGCTCATCGCCGTGTCGCTATCGCTGGGTGGCGAACCCACCCCCGAAGGCTTGGCCATTCCGGAGGACTCCTTCTGGTTCATGCTCAGCTCCATCGGCGCCCTCGCTTTTGGCTTAATGGTGCCGGTGCTCTCCGCCTATATCGCCTCCGGTATCGCCGGCCGCCCAGGCCTCGCCCCAGGTTTTATCACCGGCATGATTGCGGTGACGGGATCGCTCTATAACTCCGATGCCGGCGCCGGCTTCATCGGCGGCATCATCACCGGCTTCCTCTCCGGATATGTGGCCCTAGCGATTAAGAAAATACCCGCGGGTAGATATGGTGCCGCGATCATGCCGGTGATCGTGATCCCCATCGCCACCACGCTCATCGTGGGCCTGCTCTTTGTCTACATCCTTGGCGGGCCGATCTCCTCGCTCTTTGCAGCACTGTCTACATGGTTGGCCTCGCTCGATGGCGCCTCGGTGATTGTGCTTGGCGCCATTCTGGGAGCGATGATCGCCTTCGATATGGGTGGCCCCTTCAACAAAACAGCCTTCCTGTTCGGCGGCGGCATGATCGCCAGTGGCAACGCCGCCCCGATGGGCATGGTGGCCGCGGCGATCGCGGTGCCGCCACTGGCGGTCGGGCTTTCCACCCTGCTGCGCCGCAGCTGGTTCAACAGTGCCGAGCGCGACTCCGGCATCGCCGCACTGTTCATGGGTTTCTTCGGTATCACCGAGGGCGCCATTCCCGTGGCCGCCGCGCGCCCGCTACAGGTCATTCCCGCCAACGTGGCTGGCGGCGCTGTCGCGGGGGCCGTCGCCGGCCTGCTGCATGTGGAAGACAACGTGATGCACGGCGGTCCAATTGTGGCGATACTTGGCGCGGTGGACAATCCCCTCGGTTTCTTCCTTGCTTTGGCCGCCGGCATCGCCGTCACCACCGGCCTAGTCATCGTGCTCGTGGGCATTTCTCGACGCCAACAGCACGATACCTCCCCTGCAGCCGAGACAGCCGCGCCTGCAGAGCAGACTGCCGCTTCTACTCCAGCTTCTGCCGCAGCCGAGGCCAGCACTGCGGGAGCCGGCACCACTGCTGCCTCAGCCATCAAGGGCAGCGCCGGCGCTTCACCCGCCACCACCGAGGCCGACGAGCTCATCACCGCATCCTTGGTTGCCCTCGACACCCTCGCACCTGACAGCAGCCAGCAGGAGATACTGCGTACTCTCGTGCGCGCCGCGAGCGAGCAGGACAGAATCACTCACCCTGAGCAGGTCATCGATGCCGCTCGTACCCGCGAGGCCCACGCCTCCACTGCGGTAGGACATCACGTGGCTATCCCGCATGCTCGATGCTCTGGGGTGGCGCGTCCCACCCTGGCTTTCGCCCGCATTCCCGAGCCGGGGATGCAGTGGAATGAGGATGCCGAGGATCGCGTTCGTATGGTCTTTTTCATTGCTGCTCCGGAGGATGCCGGCAAGCAGCATCTGCGGATCTTGTCGAAGCTGGCCCGCGCCACTATGCGCGATGATGTCCGCGCCCAGCTGCTTAAGGCCAGCACGGCAGAGGAGGCGGTGGCTGTGATTCGCAGCTGCATGCAGTAGCGACCGCGCGCCCGCGCATTCCTTTCTGCCGCGCCGGTGGACACCGAGGATCACCTCGGCCACCGGCGCTGCTGTGCGTAGTGCGTCGGCATATCTCACCTCGCTGGAATTGTGCACCTGCTTCGCCCTTTATCGGGAAAAACTGGATTACACTGAAGCTATGACTTCCGAGTCCTCCTCGCATCATCAACAGCCGCCGCGACTGCGTGCAAGCGACTACGATCGTTCCCGTGTCCTTGACTACCTCGCCCAAGCCTATGCGGATGGGCGGCTGGACTATTCCGAGTTCGATGAGCGTTCCTCGGCTGCTTCCACCAGTCGCTTCATGGACGAGCTCAGCCCCCTCCTCGAGGATCTCGGCGGCACCCAAGAGCATCTCGCTGTCTCCCCCACCTACTCTCTGCCGCCACGCTCGGCTTCTGCTCAATACGAGGCGGAGCAATGGGCACCACGCCCCAAGCAGGAGCAGGCCATCGCCCGCATCACTCGCCGCGTCGTCGGTGGGACGGGCTCGGCATATTCTTTAAGCGTCTTTGGCGCCAACTCCTTTTCCGGTGGTAGCACTCTTGCCACCCGCCATGACGCCATAGTGTTGTTTAGTGGCGCCAGCCTCGATTTACGCGCAGCCCAGCTGGAATCGATGCACACCACCATCACCCTGAATGTGATGTTCGGCGGCTGCGACATCATCGTCCCCGAGGGCATGCGCGTAATTATGAACCCCCTGACCTTTTTTGGCGATAGCTCACTCAAGGTAAAGGGAGCCGTCCGCGTGGACCCCAGCGAGCTCCCCTCCACTGCCCCGTCTGTCACAATCAAAGGGTTCGTGTTATTCGGCGGCTGCGATGTCATTATCGCCCCAGATAAGTACGCACAACCCTAATCGGGGTTTTGGGTTCCCACGTTTCCCCCAGCCCAATGTCCGATTATGTTGGGACTTTCACCACAGCTGAGAAGCACCACCTGCGCGCTTGCACTGACGCGTCCTTCTCACCCCAGCAAAACGGGCATAGTCTCGCTAGCATTACCACTAGAGTGGCGAACCTATGAGCTGCACCATGCACATCTGCGCTGCCGGCTCGTATGACTCGCCCACACTTCGCAAAGATCCCATATATCAAGGAGCGTTAGAGAAAAAGTGTCGATGGATATTACTAAGACTGAGACCTGGAGTAAGCTCTCTGCTCATCGCAATAAGCTGAGCGAGACCAGCCTCCGCGAGCTCTTCGCCGGCGATGCCGAGCGCGTATCTAAGCTCACATTCTCTGCTGCTGACCTGCACGTGGATCTGTCCAAGAACGTGATTGATGATGAAGCCCGTGAGCTGCTGGTGCAGCTAGCCCACGAGGCAGGACTGCCGGAGAAGATCGAGGAGATGTTCTCCGGTTCTCATATCAACAACACTGAGGACCGTGCCGTGCTACACACCGCGCTGCGCATGCCGGTGGAAGACTCTTTGGAGGTCGACGGCCAAGACGTGGCCGCAGACGTGCACGAGGTGCTGGGCCGGATGCGCGACTTCGCACAGGCTTTGCGCTCGGGCTCGTGGCTCGGCCACACTGGCCACACTATTAAAACTGTGGTCAATATCGGCATCGGCGGCTCGGATCTGGGCCCCGCAATGGCCACTAAGGCACTGCGCACCTACGCCACCGTCGGTATCAACGCCTACTTTGTCTCCAACGTGGACCCAGCGGACATGAGCGCCGTGCTCGAGGAGGTGGATCCGGAGTCCACCCTGTTCATCGTGGCCTCTAAAACCTTCACCACCCAGGAGACTCTGGCCAATGCCCACGCCGCGAAGCGCTGGCTGCTGGAGAAGTTCGATGGCGAGGAGTCGGCTGTGGCCAAGCACTTCGTCGCTGTGTCCACCAAAGCCGAAAAGGTCGCCGAGTTCGGTATCGACACGGAGAACATGTTCGGCTTCTGGGATTGGGTGGGCGGCCGTTACTCGGTGGATTCCGCCATCGGACTGTCGCTCATGGCCGTGATCGGGCCCATGGACTTCATGCGTTTCCTCGAGGGCTTCCACGCCATGGACACCCACTTCCGCACCACCCCGCTGGAGAAGAACGTGCCGGCCCTGATGGGTCTGCTCGGCGTGTGGTACACCGATTTCTTCGGCGCGGAAACCCACGCGGTTCTGCCCTACTCCGAGGATCTCTCCCGCTTCCCCGCCTATCTACAGCAGCTCACCATGGAGTCCAATGGCAAGTCGGTGCGTCACGATGGCACCTCCGTGACCACCAACACCGGCGAGATTTACTGGGGCGAGCCCGGCACCAATGGCCAGCACGCCTTCTATCAGCTGATGCACCAGGGCACCCGCGTGGTGCCGGCGGACTTCATTGGTTTCGCCCGCCCCAAGGAGGATCTGCCCACCGCCAGTGGCGAGGGCTCCATGCACGATCTGCTCATGGGCAACTTCTTCGCCCAGACCAAGGTGCTTGCCTTCGGCAAAACCTACGAGGAGCTGCTCGAAGAGGGCGTGCCCACCGAGCTCATCACCCACAAGCTCATGCCGGGCAATCGCCCCACCACCACCATTCTGGCGGAGGAACTCACACCCTTCACCCTCGGCGCCCTCATCGCCCTCTACGAGCACATCGTGTTCACTCAAGGCGTGATCTGGGACATCAACTCCTTTGATCAATGGGGCGTGGAGCTAGGCAAGCAGCAGGCTAATGACCTTGCCCCAGCCGTGTCCGGTGAGCAAGAGCCCAACTCGGGCGATGCCTCCACCGACGCTCTGATCGCCTTCTACCGCTCCAAGCGCTAGCGCTTAGTACCGTCGCTTTTCTTCGCCCAGCCCGTTCCACCCTCGTGCCGCGGACGCGCTGGGCAGCGGCGTCTTCGGTACCCGCAGCACGCGGACGCGATACCACTAGGTGGGACACGCTCTGGGCCTAGATTCCCGCGAGGTGACGCACTGGCGTAGTGTGTCTGCCGTGACTGACACGACGACATCCCAGCCGAATCGCCGGATAGCGTTCATCGCTGCAACGGCTATTGTGTTGAGCTCTCTCAACCTTCGCGCCCTCGTCACCGCCCTGCCGCCGCTGCTGCCGCGTATCGACGCCAGTTTAGGTCTCAGCGGTGTAATTCTCGGTGTTATCGGCATGGCCCCCACCGTCACCTTCGCTTTGGCAGCGTTGTCCACACCGCGTATGTTGCGCAGGTTTACCTCCGCGCAAACCTTGTGTATCGCGATGCTCGCCACGGCCTGCGGCCAGCTACTGCGCGTGCTGGGCCCGTCTACCCTGCTGCTGCTTGCGGGAACGTTTGTCGCGCTCTTCGCTATAGGCCTCACCAACGCGGTGATCCCGGTAGCGCTTCGTGCCTTCTTCCCGCGGCGCGTGCCGCAGCTATCGATCGTGTACATGGTGTGCATGCAGATCGGTATGATGAGCGCCCCCTTGCTCTCTGAGCCGCTGGCCGAATCCCTCGATGGCCGCGGTGGTGTCGCGGGCTGGCAGTTCGCGCTCGGCGTGTGGATCATCCCCGCGCTTATCGCCGCCACCGCGTGGTCTCCGCTGTGGGGCTTGGCCCGTAGCCGCGCCGCTGCTCAGGCGGCCGCGCGCCGCAGCTCACTGCCGGTGCATCGCACCGCCGTGGGCCGCGGGTTGGTGGTGATGTTCGGCATGACGAGCTTTTCCACCTTCTCCTATATGCTCTTCATCCCCCAGATGTATCTGGACGGCGGCGCCAGCGTGCACTTCGCCGCGCTCATGCTTTCTTATTGGTCCGGCTTGGGCCTCGTGCTTTCTATCGCCGGGCCGTGGATCGCCGCCCGCCTCCGCGATCCCTTCCCCGTGCTGGCGCTTTTCCTGCTCTGCTTCATCGTGGGCAATGTGGGCATGGCGCTGAACCCCATGTCGGCGCCGTGGCTGTGGATCACGTTGTCTGGGATCGGGCCGCTTTCCTTCCCCACCGCACTCACACTGGTGAACCTCCGCGCCCGCACCACTGCCGGCGCCACCGCGCTGTCGAGTTTCGGCCAAGGCGGCGGCTACACCATTGCTGCCGTGGGCCCGCTGTTATTCGGCACGCTTCACGACGCCACCTCGAGCTGGATCGTGCCCGTGGGCATGACCGTGATCGCGACGGTGCTGGTTGCTATCGGCGCCTTCTTCGCCACCCGCCCCACCTATGTGGAATCACAGCTCGGCGATGCCGCTTAATCTGCCTTCAGCAGTGGCTGGCAGCGGGGGCACCACCAGATGACTCGCTCCAGCTCTCCTTCATCGCCGCCCTGGTCCACCCCGCCAAGAAAGCCCTTTTCAATGCGGCTGCCACAGCGGCGGCAGGGGCGGGAATAGCGGCCAAACACATAGGTGGTCTCGCCAATCCGGTTGATCCCTGTGCTCACTCGCTTGGTGGCGAGGCGATTGGTCCACATGAGGCGACGGGTTATGCGCACCACGGTGGCCACATCCACCTCCGCCACGGGTGTGGCGGGATGGAGGCCAGCGAGGAAGCAGATTTCGGCTCGGTACTCGTTGCCCACGCCTGCGAGATTGCGTTGATCCAGCAGGGCCGCGCCGATGGGACGCTCGGGGCGGCGCAGAATCCTCGCGCAGGCCTCAGCCTCATCCCAGTTCTCTCCCAGTACATCGGGCCCCAGATGCGCAATGACGTGCGGGTAATCGGTGCTGCGTAGTACGTGCACCATTCCCAGATCGAAGCCCACCACCTCGATGGGACGGGGATACTCGGGCGCGCCGTCGAGCTGCAGCACCACCCGCGCTTTCCAGCCCGGCTTGGACCAGCGATCCCCGCTGAGGGCTATTCGCCACGTGCCCTCCATTTTCAGGTGGGTCTGCAGGATCTGGTGCCCAAAATCCATGAAGAGATACTTGCCATAGGGCCACACCTGCTGCACGGTAGAGCCGCTGAAATCGGTGGTGGCCCAGCGCGGCACCCGCAGCGAGGAGCCCACGACCTTCCGCCCAGTCATGAACTGCAAACGGCGGCTGAGCTGAAATACTGAATCGCCCTCAGGCATGCTGTGCTCTCTTCCTCGTGTCGCTCGGTGCAACGCTCCCGCTAGGCACCAGGATGCGCAGTGCGCTGCGTGGAAGTCTAGCAACCCCAACCAGTGAAACCGGTGTCCCTAGCGCCGCCGACCGCCGGCACCGAAGGGGCCCCGGCGCTCGCCCCCAGGGCCTGCAGAGGAACCTCGAAAAGCAGTATTGTCCACCGCTTCCACGGCATCGGCCAACCCCCTGCCCCGCCGCTTCGTCTCCTCGGCGCTGCTGCGACTGGAGCCCACGCGCACCCCCTTGGGAGTGATGCTCAGCCCCAGTGAGCGCACGGCCGGCAGAAGCGGCGACTCCCATACCGAGACACCATTGATCTTTTCCACCACCACGGGTGTCACCGAGGTCAAGTGGGTGGCGTGCTGCACGGCGGCGTCGATATCACGCAGCGCGGAGTCCACATCCGCCACCTCCTCGGGAATCCGGAGGGTCTTGCCGCCGCGGCTGAGATAGCCCAGCAAGGCCCCGCCCCGCAGCACCACCATGGCCCCCGCCGCGCGAGAGTAACCACTACCTGGCCACTCGAGGGCGGCCCCATAGGGATTGGCGGGATCAGCTCCGGCCACAAGATAAAGCGCATCCTCCCGAGTGGCGCGCACTCGATCCACCACCGCAGAGGTAGAAAACTGCGCCCCACCCAGACCATCGATGATGTAACCGCGGGTGGCCTTTCCGGTTTCTGCAAAAGAGCGCAGCACCTTATAGGCCAGCGCGAAACCGCCGAGCACGTTCTCCGCCTGGATCGACCCGCGGGTGACCACCCCATAGCGATCCAGCCACGCCTCGCCATGCGCCACGGCGCGGGCAGTGGCCTCCGCCACCGGATCAGCGGGCCGGACGGCACGGGAGAAGCGACCCGGCACATCCACCGGCTGGCTGGTGTTCCCGGCACGCCGAGCGTTGGTGCTCTGGGCGAAGCTGGTGCGCCCCATGCGCAGGCGCGAACGATTGGGGCGGCGGGTGGCGCGGTGTGCGGTCGCGCCTTTCGTGGAGGTGCCGGCGAGCCGAGCCCGCAGCGGGGCGAAGCTCTCGGGGCTCACGAGGGTTT
This sequence comes from Corynebacterium sp. 11A, assembly GCF_008930935.1. NCBI lineage: Bacteria > Bacillati > Actinomycetota > Actinomycetes > Mycobacteriales > Corynebacteriaceae > Corynebacterium > Corynebacterium sp. 11A. The sequence continues at coordinate 23,660 of NZ_PQMR01000001.1, read as the reverse complement.
TCTCCATCAGCGACCATAAGCTATCGCGCACCACCTCGGGGCTCTGCTCGGCTGGGGGCAGCGGCACGCCGAGTTCATCGGTGTAGCGCTCAAGGTAGCTCTGGAGTTCGCTGAAGAGGAAGGCACCGCCGGTGTCGAGGGCCTGCAGCAGCGCTGTCTCCGTGGTGGAGAGGGTGTGCTCGGCAACCTCCTCTAGTAGTTGTGGTGCGTAGTCGGCTGGGATGAGGCTCACCCATGGATCGCGGGCGCCGGCGAGGCCTCGGCACACCACGAGGACCTCGCCGTTTTGGGTGAGCTCATCGAGGTCTGTGGGGGTGTACTTACTCACTCGCAGTGGAAAGACGAGGGACTCCCAGGCGCTGGCGGGAAGAAAAACCCCCGCCAGTTGCTCGCACACAGCGAACACACCATCGGCGCCGCGCAGCGTCGGATAGCTGCCATATGCGGCGAGGTTATGCCATTCGGGAAGGAAAGCGGCATAGGCCTGCTGGCTCACCGGCTCGATCTGGCTCTGCACCTTCGCCAGGGTGCGGGTGCGAAGCTTTTTCAACACCCCGCGATCGACGTATTCGCGCTCTTCGATCTCGGCGCGGTAGCGTCCTTCCACCGCGCCATTGCGGCTGGCGGCAGTGGCGGCCACACTGATCCCGATACCTAAGGCGGTGGCGAGTTCTCGGGCGGTGAAGGGGCCACGGCTGCGGGCGTAGCGGCGCACCAGCTGATCGAGGGCGTCGTCGATGGTGGCGGGGTCCGCTCCGACCCCGGGCGGGACGGGGATACCGAGGCCATCGCGCAACAGCGCGGCGTCGATCGCCAGCGCCGCATGGGCCTGCCCCTGGATGCGTACTTCCATCACTTGCTGGCTACGGGCGAGCTGGGTCCACGGCTCGGGGAAACCGGCGTGGCGATGCAGCTCCGCCAGCGGGATGGGGCCGGTTTCGCGGAGCACGTCGATAAGCGCATCGGGGGTGCGGGCCCGCCAGCCGTCGGCGGTGTGCTGCAGCTGGGCGTGGACCTCGGAGATGATGTCTTGATCCAAAAGCTCCCGCAGCTCCACTTTGCCCAAGAGGGTGGCCAGCAGGTCGGGGTCGAGGGATAACGCGGCGGCGCGTTTCTCGGCGAGTGGAGTATCGCCCTCGTACATGAACGCGCCGGTGTAGTTGAACATGAGCGAGGAGGCGAAGGGGCTGGGCTGCTCCACGGTGACCTCGGCTATGCGCACTCGGTGCTGCTCTATATCGCCCATCAGGGCGGTGAGCGCGTCGAGGTCATAGACATCCTGCAGGCATTCGCGCACCGTCTCCAAGATGATGGGAAAGGAGGGGTATCTGCGGGCCACGTCGAGCAGCTGGGCAGCGCGTTGACGCTGCTGCCACAAGGGGGCCCGCTTGCCGGGGTTGCGGCGCGGCAGCAGCAACGCCCGGGCCGCGCATTCGCGGAAGCGGGAGGCGAATAGCGCCGAGTTGCCCACCTGTTCGGTGACCAGATCACTGATCTCGTCCTTATCGAAGCGAAAGAGCTCCGGCCCAGGATCGCTGTCCATGGCGGGCAGACGCAGCACAATGCCGTTATCGCCGGCCACGGCCTGGGCGTCGATGCCGCTGTGCTCGGCGATGCGCGCCCCCACGGCCAACGCCCACGCGGCATTGACGCCGCGGCCATAGGGCGAGTGCAGCACAACGCGCCAGTCCCCGAGCTCGTCTGTGAAGCGTTCCACCAGCAGTGTGCGCTCATCGGGCACCATGCCGGTGGCCTGCTGCTGCTCGCGCACAAACGCGCGTACATTGTCGCGGGCCCACTGGTCGAGATCTGAGTTCTCCAGCACCTGCGGGTGATCGGCCACACGGCGCAGAAACTCGCCGATCATCACCCCCAGCTCCGCGGGCCGGCCGGGGCTATCGCCGCCCCAGAAGGGCAGCCGGCCGGTGTGGCCGGGGGCGGGGGTCACCAGTACCTGATCGCGGGTGATCTCCTCGATGCGCCAGCTCGATGCCCCTAGGGTGAATACATCGCCCACGCGGGACTCGTAGACCATCTCTTCATCGAGCTCCCCCACACGCCGCGGCCCATGCTCGCCGCCAGCGGCCAAAAACACCCCAAACATGCCGCGGTCAGGAATGGTGCCACCGCTGGTCACCGCCACCCGCTGCGCCCCCTGCCGGGCAGAGAGCATGCCGCTGACGCGATCAAAATTCACCCGCGGTTTGAGCTCGGCAAAATTCGTTGAGGGATACACCCCGCTGACCAGATCCACCACGGAGTCGAAGACGGTGCGGGCGAGATGGCGATAGGGATAGGCGCGGCGCACCATCTCATACCACTCGTCCACGTGAATATCGTCATTCACCGTGACCGCAATGGTCTGCTGTGCCAGCACGTCGAGGGGATTCTGCGGCACGCTCAGCGCCTCGATAAACCCGGCGCGCATCTTGTCTACCACCACGGCGGAGTCCACTAGATCACTGCGATGCGTGGGATAGAAGGTGGCGCGGGATACCGCGTTGACGCGGTGCCCAGCCCGGCCCACGCGCTGCAGTCCCGAGGCCACAGAGGGCGGGGATTGCACCTGGATCACGAGATCCACCGCGCCCATATCGATTCCGAGTTCCAGTGAGGAGGTGGCCACAACGCAGCGCAGCTCGCCGCTTTTGAGCGCTGCCTCGGTGCGGGCGCGTTCATCCTTACTCACCGAACCATGGTGGGCGCGGGCGATGATTGCCTCGGCCTCACCGGCGATATCCGTGGACTTCATCAACTGAGCGGGGTCGCGGCGGCGAGCGGCACTGAGCGCCTCGGGCTGGTGCTGGGCGGCATAGAGCTCATTGATGCGGGAGGTCAGCCGCTCCGCACTGCGCCGAGAATTAACGAACACCAAGGTGGAACGAGCGTTCATCACCTGCTCATAGAGTTGCTCTTCGATGAAGGGCCAGATGCTTCCCTGCTGCGGCAAGGCCGATTCCACTGCGGCATCGGCGGCATCGTCGAAGCTGGGCAGGCTCGGCGCGGACTCCTCATCGTTGTCGCTGCGCTGGCTGTGATCGTCGATAAGCGGCGAGGCAATCCCCAAGGGATCGTCGATGGTGGCCTCACCGATGCTTGAGCCGCGCTCCGGTACAGGCAGATCCGACATATCGGGGACCGGCACTCGCACGCTCAGGTCCCATTCCTTGCTGCTGTGCGGTGCCACGATGTCCACGTCGCGGTCGCCGCCGAGGAACTGGGCGACGGTCGCGATGGGGCGCACCGTGGCCGATAAACCGATGCGTTGCACTGTGCGCTCGCTCAGGGCCTCCAGCCGTTCGAGGGAGAGCGCTAGGTGGCTGCCGCGTTTCGTACCGGCGAGGGCGTGGATCTCGTCGATGATCACCGTATCGACATCGCTGAGAATCGACGCCGCCTTCGAGGTGAGCATCAGATACAGGCTCTCGGGCGTGGTGATTAACACATCGGGGGCAATGCGCACCTGCCGCGCCCGCTCGGCCTGCGGGGTATCGCCCGAGCGCACGCCCACGCTCACTCCGTGCAGCCGCACCCCGTCGCGCTCGGCGGTCATTTCAATCCCCGTCAATGGCGCCCGCAGATTGTTCTGCACGTCCACTCCCAGCGCTTTCAGCGGGGAGATATAGAGCACGCGCACGCCCGTCTCGCTGACCTCCACCCGGCCCGGCGCGGGCACCCCCTGCAAAGGCAGCGCATCTTCGCTGCGCTTATCGACGCTGTCCTGCCGACTCACCAGCGTGTTCAGTGCCCATAAGAAGGCGGACAGTGTTTTACCCGAACCGGTGGGCGCCACCACGAGCGCATGGTGTCCTGCGGAAATGGACTCCCACGCGGCGGCCTGCACGGCGGTGGGAGCGGCGAAGACATCAGTAAACCAGCGCGCCACCACTGGGTGGAACTTCTGCAGGATCTGAGCGGTCATGTAACCATCAAACCAAACCATTAAGCTAAAGGGCATGACTGCGCACATTGATGATGCCATTTTGACCCACCGTCTCGCCCAAGGAACCGGAGAGATCCTCAAGGGCGTCCGTAATGTCGGCGTGCTGCGAGGCCGCAACCTCGGCGACGCCGGCGATGAACTTGCCCAGAACTGGATCGCGCGTGTGCTTGAGCAGCACCGCCCCGAGGATGGATTCCTCTCCGAAGAGGCTGCGGATAACCCCGCCCGTCTTGGCAAGGACCGTGTGTGGATCATCGATCCCCTCGACGGCACCAAGGAGTTCGCCACCGGCCGCCAAGACTGGGCGGTGCACATCGCGCTCGTGGAAAACGGCACCCCCATCCACGCCGCCGTCGGCCTTCCTGATCTGGGCGTGGTGTTCGACTCCTCCGATGTCAAGGCCGTGATGGGCCCGCGCCCCTACAACATCGTGCTGTCGAAGAACCGCCCGCCGAAGGTGGGCACCTTTGTGGCCGAGAAGATGGACTGCACCATCACCCCGATGGGTTCTGCCGGCGCGAAGGCGATGTCTGTGCTGCTCGGCGATGCCGACGCCTATATTCACGCCGGCGGCCAGTACGAGTGGGACTCCGCCGCGCCGGTGGGTGTGGCCCAGGCTGCGGGGCTACACTGCTCGCGCCTCGATGGCTCCGAGCCCACCTATAACAACCGCGACACCTACATGCCGGACATGGTGATCTGCCGACCGGACGTCAAGGATGAGATTCTGCAGCTCGCCGCGCAGTACCTCGAGGAGAACGGCTCCTACTAATACCGCCCCACCCCGCGCCGCCCGCATCCTTAGGCCGCGCGGGGTGTTTCTTTTCTCCAGCTCCCCGTCGGCGGTGGTGTCTACCGCCCTAGGTATGCTTAGCGTCTGTGAGTATCGAGACGCCTTATGAAGATCTTCTGCGCACTATTCTCCAGCAGGGCACCCGCAAGGATGACCGCACGGGCACGGGCACGATCAGCCTCTTTGCCCAGCAGATGCGGTTTAATCTGGCGGAGTCCTTTCCGCTGATCACCACGAAAAAAGTGCATATGAAATCCATCATTGGGGAGCTACTGTGGTTCTTGCGCGGCGATTCCAATGTGAACTTCTTGCACGAGCACGGGGTGAGCATCTGGGACGAGTGGGCCGATGAGAACGGCGATCTCGGCCCCATCTACGGCGTGCAGTGGCGCAGCTGGCCCACCCCCGATGGCCAGCACATCGATCAGATCTCGCTCGCTCTCGAGACGCTACGCACCAACCCGGACTCCCGACGCACCATCGTTAGCGCGTGGAATGTCTCGGAGCTCGATTCCATGGCCCTGCCGCCCTGCCACCTGCTCTTCCAACTCTATGTGGCCGAGGGCCGGCTGTCCTGCCAGCTCTATCAGCGCAGCGCCGACATGTTCCTCGGCGTGCCCTTTAATATCGCCTCCTATTCCCTGCTCACCCACATGTTCGCCCAGCAAGCGGGACTCGAGGTGGGCGAGTTCGTGTGGACTGGCGGCGACTGCCACATCTACACCAACCACCTCGAACAGGTGCGCACCCAGCTGGAGCGCGAACCCCGCCCCTACCCGCAGCTATCGCTGCGCAAGGCGGAGTCGATGTTTGATTATGACTTCTCCGATATCGAGATCACCGGCTACGACCCGCACCCGGCTATTCGTGGCCAGGTGGCGGTATAGTCCGCCTGAGAAAGGAGTAGGTGGATGATCGGCGCTATCTGGGCGCAGTCCCGCGACGGCGTGATCGGCGATGGCCACACCATGCCGTGGCATATTCCCGAAGATCTCGCGCATTTCAAGGAGATCACCTCCGGCCACCCCGTGCTCATGGGGCGCGCCACCTGGGAGTCCCTGCCGCCGGCGGTGCGCCCCCTGCCCGGCCGCCGCAATCTCGTGGTATCCACCCGCACGCCCGGGCCGTGGTCCGCTGGGGCCGAGGTGCTGCCCGATCTGCGCACTCTGCCCGAGTGCGACACCTTGTGGGTGATGGGCGGCGGCAGCATCTACGAGGCTCTTCTTGATCGCTGTGAGCGGATAGAGATGACGCTTGTCGACGCCACCCTCGCCTCCGAGCTCGGCGCCGCCGCTGTGTATGCGCCCGCGCTGCCCGCGGACATCGAGCTTGTCTCAGAAAGCGACTGGCGCACCTCCCGCACGGGGGCCCGCTACTGCTTCCGCAGCTATCGCCGGCGCGAGCCGCGCGCTTGAGTTTTCTGGGTGCGCTGAGAGCCACGGGTGTGGCACAGTGGAGGCTATGGCTAACGTAACTTTGTACACCACGTCGTGGTGCCCCTTTTGTCAGCGTCTGAAGAAGGCTTTGAACCGTACCGAGACTCCTTTCGATGAGATCGATGTGGAGCAGGATGCCGAGGCTGCCGCGTGGGTGGAGTCGGTCAACGATGGCAACCGCGTGGTTCCCACCGTGAAGTACTCTGATGGCTCTACCGCCACCAACCCGGCTGCATCCGAGGTTCGTGCGAAGCTCGAGGAGCTTAGCTAACTATCCGCTCAGCACGAAAAAGGGGCTCCTACCAGTGATCTGGTGGGAGCCCCTTTGTGCGTGTTCTCTGCCCTGTATTAGGAGGCAGGCTCCTCGCGCAGAAGGTAGATATCCATAATCCAGCCGTGTTCGGCACGGAGCTGCTTTTTCAGCTCCGCGATCTCGGCACCGATCTCGCAGACCTTGCCGCGGCGCAGCACCTGCCAATCCGTGGAGAGATACGCGCCCCAATAGATCACGGTGTTCTCCGTGTAGTTCTCCATCCAGGCCGCTCCCCCATCGAGCATCACCACACAGTTCGCGCGGTCCGCCTCGCTGGTTTCTGGCAGCTTGCGCGCGGTGGTGACGTGGATGGCTTCACCGATGCGGTTCAGCAGCATCCCATGAGCCGCGGTGAGAGCCTGAATAGCGGTGATACCTGGGTAGATCGATCGGGTATGGGGTGTGTGCAGCCGGTCCAAGATCCGCAGCGTGGAATCATAGAGCGAGGGATCGCCCCAGACGAGGAAGGCGGCTGTGCCGCCGCTGGAGAGATGCTCGCCCAAGGCGGCGTCGATACGCTGCGCGCGCGCCTGGTGCCAGCGTTTCACCTCTGCTGCATAGTTCTCGGGATGGCGATCGCGGGGCGGATCGGGAATAGCGACGAGCTTCACCTGCGGCGCATGAGCCGCAATAATGCGCTCACGGACGGCACGCAGCTCCGCCTTGTCTTCCCCCTTATCAAGACTCAAGACGCAATCTGCGCTAGCCAGCGCCGCGATTGCGTCTTGAGTGATATGCCCAGGGCTACCGGCCCCTATCCCGATCACACAAATGTGTGTGTCGTTCATGGTGGCAGTGCTCTTTAGTCGTCTTCTTCGTCGTGAGAACCGAAGAGATCGGCCATCTCCTGCGGGTCCAAGCCGGTGTGCAGTTCGGAGAAGGAGGCCGAGAAAATCTGCTGCAGGTACAACTCACACGCAGCGGCGAGCTGCTTGGAGTCAAACTTGTTCAGCAGCAAGAGACGCTTAGAGGAGCCATCCTCAAGAATCTGATCTACGGCGAGAACCGGAACATCGTGATCAATGACAGTGTGCACACGAATATCGCGGCGCTGAACGTCGGTAAACGTCGGTCGTGCAGACATGGGAACCTACCTATACAGTCAAGAGAATCTGATTACCTACAACAGTAGGCGTTTCCTCCTACTTATGTGCGTCTTTAGTGCAATACACCCCCGCTGTGGGCCGTACAGGATGCGAGGACAAGGATATATTCACCCCCAAAAGTGCGCAGGAACAGCGCTGTCCCGCCGCAGACGGACACCGCAGGCAGCCCTAGCAATCCAGAATGCGTCCAGCCCAACATGCGGCAATAGCGGCTAGCGCGCTATATCGAGGTGGCAACACGGCCACTAAGCGGGGAGAACTATCGCCCACCTAGCGCCCTATTCTCCCGAAATGAGCACCTGGCAGCGATTAAAATAGGCCTGAGAATCCCAGCGGGAGCTGGTCCGAGGTAGTCGCCACGAAGGGAGCACACGTGCGTTCTCCGTCCCGCCTCAATAGAGGGGCAGCCATCACAGTCATTCTCGGAACTGCGGCCCTGGTGCTCACAGGGTGCGGCGGCGCGGATGATGCCGCGCCCAGCGACTCCACGAGCACCACCACGGTGACCGAAATCGAAACCGAAATCGCGGACGAGACTAGCGCTGATACGGAGCCGACACCGCGCACCGAAGATGCCTACCTGCGCTATGAGGCGGGCCCCCACACCTCTGAGCTCTTTGCTAAAAGCGTGCGCGATGCCTTCGCTGCCCAATGGGTGCGCACGGGCAACTCAGATGTGAGCGTAGAAGCCAACTCCTTCGTCACCGGAGACACCTACACCATGAAGTGCAGTGGCGAGCACACTGTTCACTGCACCGGCGGCAACAATGCGCACGTCTATCTCTACGACAAGACGGTGCCCGCCGGCGAAGAGCGCGCGCCCAGATACCCCGAGTTAGACGATAACGAACCCCAGACTGTGAGCGGCGTGATCCGCGATCTCTCGGCCGAGGAGTTCCTGGAGAAATACGGGGAGCTCTACCCCTTTAACATCCGCGTCACCGGCCGCGTGGGGTTTGTGGAACTGGATGAGCCCACGGTACTGCGCGGCACCTACCCCTACAGTGACGGCAAGACTCGGGAGGATCAGACATACCGTGTGGGCATCGGCACGACCCCCGAGGATTCGGCCGGTAGTAGCTTGGCCGGCAGGGATGGCGAACACGTCAGCGTGAGTGTCTCCCCGAGCCAGTGCTGGTGGCCCAGCGATCCGATCCCTCCAGGAGATGGGCCCTGCGCTGCACGTTCGACTAGCCAACGAAGCCCCACATACAGCACTATCCCCGATTCCACTTCCGAATCGGGGATAGTGCGTTGTGGGCCTGAAAAGAGGGCCCTCATGTGCCAGGCGCGGCACTGTTCTGGGTAGACTTTCGCGAAACCTATTGGTCTCTCTCAATGTTCCTCTTGCTCACAAAACCGCCTCCATCTACCCCCTCTTACCGTCTCCCGCCCAGCTCAAGTGGACTTTTCGCCACTTCCTAGTGAACTGCGAGAAGTCTAATTAAGGCCCTCCCAGAACCTCGAAAACGACAAAACGAGGCCCTAGGGCACATCGCCCGAGGCTCAACGTAGCAAAACCGCATTTCAGATGAGGAAGAAATAGGCACTGTGCTGTATAAAAGTTGCCCACTGTCACTAACAAAGGGACACATACCACTAACAGTGTCGAGTGCTTTCCATAGAATTGACGGGGAGACCGCTTGGTACCCAACAGGGAAAATCTACGACAGTGTCAGAGCCGTCTGAGTCGAACCCAGTTCAGGCGGTAGACACACTTCAATATCTTCCAGCCCTGCGGTCGCTTTGATGAGTTTTTTGTCTTTCGTGAAAAGATACTGGCATTCAGCTTCTATCGCACAGGAGAGAATGGCAACGTCTTGAGCCCTTATCATTCTCTCTGGACCAAGCTTCTGCGCTCGCTGCATGGCAAACTCATCGAGCTCAACCCAGATAACATCAACCGTTTCAAGGAATTCTTTGGCAGCATCGATGTATCGATTGGAGATAGGCGGTTTTTGTTGGTTATTCCGCATTCTTGGCGCAGCGACTGCCTCGACACCAACCAAGGTAGGTAGGTAGACTTGATAGTTTGAATCACTAAAAACCCGCTCTGTGCGTTCGGAGTACGATGGCTCCTCTTCCAAGAAAAGGTTCAGTAGAAGGCTCGTGTCGACAGCAACCTTAATAGCTTCGGGAGTCTTAGCCATGGTTTCTACCTACCCAGTCCTCTCCTCGAATTGCACTCATAAGTTCATCTACCGTGACACCTTGTTCCTTGGCCCCCTTCCAAATCCCGCGGCCCGAACGCACAAGTCTAGGGGTCTTGAGAATCTTTACTCTTCGCGCATCGACCTCTTCAACTACGTGCGTTTCAGGGTGTCGTTTGAGGAGTCCATAAATACTCACCTTCTGGCGCAATCCGTTACGAATTTCCTCATCTAGATCTTCGTTGAAGCTAATTTTCACCATCGGGCCACCAGCCGAGGGGTGTAACCTCGCGCGAAACCGTTTATCGTTGGCAGAGTAGGAATACAGCTCACCCGTAACTGAGCCGAGGGATATTGGAATTTTCTCCAAGATGGCGTCGATGGCCTCTCGCAAGGGTTCGTCGAGGAATGCATCTCCTGAACCGTAGGACGTGCTCAGCTTTACACCTGTTACACCTACCTTTGACTCAAGTCGAGTTAGGTCTCGAACAAACCGAACTTGCTTGAATGTCCAGTTCTCAGGGATGGACCCTCCATCACGAAGGCGAGCAACCCCGTCCAAGACTTCTGCTTCGAGCTCTGGTGACACAATCACACCAGTGATAGAGCTCCCCTCGTCGAGTAGACCCATCTTCACAGGCTCGTTGCTAAAACTCTTCACCAATTTCGTGAGTAGTTCAAGCCCTTCGAGGACGGTTTTCGCGTCCATGTCTTGCAGGGTGCCGTTGAGTACGAGATTAAGCGATCGGGTCTCGCGTATGTCTTGGCTGTCCATGTGTCACCTCCTTGTGTATCAGTGATGTTGAGTCTAGCCAGTACCACAGAACGACAAAGGTATTTGTGAGGTAGTCGACCTAACGGTGGTGCTAGTAGACGCAGTAGTCACCCCTAGACAGGGTTGTCGGACCACTCCACTTCTAACCTCGCTATTCACACAAACCACCGGTTCACCGAACCCCTCAGCGGCGAACCCCACTGCCTCTCGTGCACGATTCCAGCGCCCTAGCGAACCAACCCTGCAGGCACACTAATTGTTCAGCTGATCCTCGATATAGGTATCCCTCACTCTCGGTAGAAACGAACGCAGCCCTTCATCCGTGCCGCGAAAAAGAACAGAACCGGCGATCTTTGCCCGTGTCTTGTACACCAGGTACAGCACACATCCTTCTCCGGCGCGAGCGTCTCACAGTATCTTCCATCAACGACTGACCAACTGCGCATCACGCCCGTCTATCTCACGCAGGATCACATTCTCGTCCACGCGACCGTCAACCTGCTCCTAACGCAGCGTATCCATTTCCGGCCCACACGCACCCCACCCCAAGCCCAAGCGTTACGACGAGATGCTTGTAGTCGCTCAGGAGTAGTAGTTGCTTTGCATCCGGCCAGTGCCCAATCTCCATCTACTCCTCCTAGGAGGACGGCCACGCGTGACGTAGCTCCTAGTTCAAAGGTGCGTGACAGATTCCTTCCGGCTCGGGTTGTGGCACGAACTATAGATTCTTTATAGCGCGAACCCCCGCCTGAGAAGTCACTCGGCGCGCTTTGAGTAGACGTTAAGGATTGTTCTCGGTATCCCTGTGAAGCCGAATGAACTTCAGCGTACCGTGCGTAAGTTGTTGAAGCTGGATCTTCGGAGAATACTACACAGGTATGCCTGCCGTGAAGCATACGCAGTTCTGTCTTTGCTTCCGCAAAGTTCACATAGCAGAATCCCACCTAGGGCAGCCAAGCCTGGTCGAACATCAACAACTGAGGCCGTAACACGATTGAGGACCGCAATACGCTTCTCAAGAATGGCGCCTCTGGTTTGGATACGAGGATTCGCTAATACTGTCTTGGCAGTTGCGCTCGGTGTCGTTGCGGTGAATGCGCTCCTGGGTAACACGTTCGTGAGTAGCCTGCTTACGCTAGGCAAAGTTACGCGATTAGGCCATTTCTTTAAGCGGGGCGAACGTTTCACCAGTCTCGATCGGATCGACAAAGTGAGCAGAACGGATCTTTCGAAGAATTAGTCGATGGATCCGAGAGGTTACATCGGCTAGAAGTCGTGCCACACTTTCAAGAACCTCCCAAAATCACCCTCCCGAAGCCTATCTCATCGGCTCGATACCTCCGCATATCGGCAAAATATCCCCGATCCATACTTGAATCGGGGATATTTTTTGGGTCTGCAGACACGTAAAATCGCTTTGTGTGCCCCAGAGAGGAATCGAACCTCCGACACCGGCTTTAGGAGAGCCGTGCTCTATCCACTGAGCTACTAGGGCTGCTACACGACGCGCACATTCTATGGCTGGGTGGCCACAGCATGTGGGGCGTGTCGTGATTAGGCTACCGTAGCCGCGGGCTAGCGGTGAAATTTGGGGTTATGCAGCAGTGATACGTCGATAAGCGGGCGGCGGCTAGTCGGTGTCGATGGTCACTTCCTCCTCGGCGACCGTGCGGGACTGCGGTTTGCGGGCGGCGGGGGCACCCTGGCGGGCCTTTTCCTCCTGCTGCTTCTTGGACTCAAGATATTCGCGGTGCTCGTCCTCGGCGGCGGCCCGCTTGGTCTTTTGATCCTTCGGTTCCTTCGGAGAATCCATCTCCGGCCAGTACTGGTGCACCAGATAGGCGGCGAGCGGGAAGGCGAGCACCGTGATCGCGCCAGCACAGACCAGAATGGATGCGAGCTCTTCGCCAATGAGATCGCGATGCGCGGCCACCTCGGTGACAGCAACAATGATGGGCAGACCAGTGGCAGCGTAGAGCCCCAGTTCCACCTTGTCGCGGGGCTCCTTCAACCCGGAGTCGGTATCGGTGAACATCTCGGTGAGGAACACCGGGATACCGCGGGCGACGAGGATCACGGCGACGAAGAGGAAGATCAGCCACCACCGGCCAGCCACAGCGGAGATATTGATGGCCATGCCGGAGGTAATGAAGAACACGGGAATGAAGAAGCCATAGCCCATCACGTTGAGGCGGGCTTCCACGGTCTTGTGGAATTTCTCCGGTACCAGCGAGCGCAAGATAATACCCGCGGAGAAGGCGCCAAGCACCACGTCGAGCTCGAATACCGCAGCCGCCGCCATGAGCACCGTCAACAAGGCCATCACCGAACGCATCACCGTCTGCGAGGTATTACCAGCGCTCTCGTGGATCAGCGATCCCACCCGCGGCACAAGGGCCTTCACGGTGCGTGGGATAAAGGCGGTGATCAGCGCGATCGTCATGAAGATGAGGAGAATGATCAGGGTCAGGCCCATCGAGCGCGCCGAAAGCAACAGCGACATAGCGAAGATGGGGGCCATCTCACCCACCGCGCCGTGCACGAATACCGTCTTGCCAACCTTGGAGGTGTCCATGCCCACGGACTTGAGAATGGGCAGCAGCGTGCCGAGTGCCGTCGAGGACACCGCAATCGCGATCGTGACCGCCCACAGCGGGTTCTCGGGTTGGGCAATAAAGTAGACCACCACGAACGCCACTGTGATGCTGATCAGCCACGTCCGCAGCGCCCACCGACCGGTGCGCCCCTTCATCGTCTTCGGATCGATCTCCCAGCCGGCGAGCAGGAAAAGCAGCCCGAGACCGAGCTCACGCAGCATGCTCACACCACCGTCATCGACGGCGAACTCCAGCACCTCTGGACCGATGATCACGCCGAGTCCCAGCATGAACACCACGGCGGGGATGTGGTTCTTCGTCATAAACGCGAGGAACTGCGACGCCAGTGCGGCGAGCGTGATCCACATCGTCGACACAATGACTGTGGTCATGGGCTTTACTCCAGAATTGTTTTTTCAACGGTGATGCGCGGACGTGCCGACAGCTCTAAGGCTATAGGCTGCGGTATCCGCATGCGAATGTCACAGGATATACAACCGACAGGTTTTTTCGCCTATCGACGCTCTGCCCCTGCCCCTCCCCCACTCCGCTAGGTATCCAAAGATTCTTCCGGTACCAGCCCTGCGAGCTGCTGCTCCACGAGGTCGGTGAGATCCTCAGGGGAGCCGGCGATGGCCGCGGCAGCCACGTAGTCCGAACCGAAGGTGACGGAGGAGTGGAGCGTGCGGCTATTCGACCATCCCCACTTAGATCCCTCGGCTCTGGGGAGAGTGCTGGTGCCGAAGTTCTGCTTATAGCCATCCGCCGCCACCGGCTTCGCTGTGCGCATGGCGTGCAGGAGCGGCGAGTTCGGATCCTCCTCGAGTTTCTGGGCGAGGAAGAAACACACGTCATAGGTAGAGGTCACGCTGTAGCCCCACCTAGAGTTTGCGCGGGTGGACTGCAAGCCATAGCGGGCGGCAGTGGCGTCGATGGCCTCCGGATAGGACTCATAGAGCGAGGCGGCAATGCTATCGCTGGAATCTCGCACCATGGTGAGCGCCTTCTTTTGTTCCGTGGCGCTACCGTGGTTGAGCACATAATCGGCAATGTAGAGCTTAATCAAGCTGAGCGCGGGGCGTGCGAAGCGCTCATTGGCGGTGCCATGGTGCTCGCCGTCAGAAAGCCGCACGAAGCTCACCTGTGAACCGGCTGCATGGGTGCCAAACACATCGTTGTCCAGCGGCAGTGGCGCCGGCTCCACGGGGTAGCGATAGATAGGCGCAGACGGCGCAGCTGGAGCGGTGACCTCGGTGGCATAACGCAGCGGCTCTGGACTGCGTGCCGCCCCCACCGAGGGAAGTATGAATAGGGCGCCGACGAGAAAAAACGCTGGTGGAAGCACCAGCGCTCGAGACCACGATGTGGGGCGTGAGCCGTGGGAAGTCGACGACATGGGGGCCATTCTAAGAAACCCCAGCGCATACCTACAAATACTGCTGACACGACGACAGCCCCGTCGCGAGCACGGACTGTGCTCAGCGCGGGGCTGCAAATCAGCGGTGTGCCGGCAGGCCTCGTGTCACCGAGGCTGCGGTAGGAATCTTAGTGATCCACTGGGGCTTCGACGCCCACACCGGTGAGGGAACGAACTTCCATCTCTGCTTGGAGGTCTTCCATATTGTCCGACTTACCCAAGTAGGTGCCGATGATGCCGGCAAGGAAGGCAGCCGGGATGGAGACTAGACCTGGGCTTGTCAGCGGGAACCACGACCAGTCTGCATCGGGGAACATGGCACTCGGGGCACCGGAGACCGCCGGGGAGAAGAAGATCAGCACCAGCGTGGCAATCAGACCGGTGTAGATGGAGGCGCAGGCACCAACGGTGTTGAAGCGCTTCCAGTACAGCGAGTACAGGATAGTCGGCAGGTTCGCCGAGGCGGCCACCGCGAAGGCCAGGGAGACCAGGAAGGCCACGTTCTGGTTCATCGCGAGGATACCCAACACGATGGACAGGACACCGATGGCCACCACGGTGATACGAGAGACGCGCACCTGCTCGGCCTCGGTGGATTCACCATTGCGGATCACCGAGTGATAGATATCGTGCGCCACCGAGGCGGAGGCGGTAATAGCCAGACCAGCGACCACGGCCAGCACGGTAGCGAAGGCCACAGCGGCGATGGCGGCCATGAACAGCGGGCCGGCCAACTCCAGTGCCAGCAGCGGTGCTGCGGCGTTGGCGCCACCTGGGGCACTGAGGATCCGGTCCGGCCCCACCAGTGCGGCAGCGGCGTAGCCGAGCACCAGAGTCATCAGGTAGAAGGAACCGATGAGTACGATAGCCCAGGTCACGGACTTACGAGCTTCCCGTGCGGTCGGCACGGTGTAGAAGCGCATGAGCACGTGCGGCAGACCAGCGGTACCCAGCACCAGAGCCAGACCCAAGGAGAGGAAGTCCAGCTTGGTGGTGATGGAGCCACCATACTTCAGACCCGGATCCAAGATCGCGCTGGCTTCATAGCCCTTCGAGGCGAGAAGATCCGAGCCGGCGTGGGCCGCAACAGCGGAATCGAAGAGGTCGGACAGACCGCCCTTGATGTTGAAGAAGATGAGCACCGTCATGATGCCCACGCCACTCACCAGCAGCACGGCCTTAATCATCTGCACGTAGGTGGTGCCCTTCATACCGCCGATAAGCACGTAGGCGATCATGATGACGCCCACCACGGCAACCACAACGGCCTGGGCCGTGGGGTCATGGATATCGAGGAGAACAGACACCAGAGAGCCGGCGCCTGCCATTTGAGCGATGAGATAAAACAGCGACACGAACATGGTGCCGAAGGCTGCGGCGAGGCGCACGGGGCGCTGACGCAGACGGAAAGAGAGTACATCGGCCATGGTGAAACGACCGGTGTTACGCAATGGCTCGGCCACCAGCAGCAGGGCGATCAGCCATGCCACGAAGAAGCCGATGGAGTACAAGAAGCCGTCGTAGCCGGAGATCGCGATCGCGCCCACGATACCGAGGAAGGATGCGGCGGAAAGGTAGTCGCCGGCGATGGCGAGACCATTTTGCGTACCGGAGAAGCTAGCGCCACCGGTGTAGAAGTCGCTGGCTTCCTTCGTGGTTCGACCCGCCTTCACCACCACGGTCATGGTGACCACGATGAAGAGTGCGAAGATGCCGATGTTCAGAATCGGGTTACCAGTACTAGTTGCTTCTGCTGCGAGATGTGACTCGCTCGCTAAATAAGTGATGTTCATAGAATCTTCGCCTCCTTAGCCTTCCATGAGTTGACGGATATGAGCGGCCTTCGGCTCGATGTTCTTATTCGCGTAGCGCACATAGATCCACGTGATCAAGAACGTGGTGAAGAACTGAAGTGCGCCGAGAACGATGCCGAGATTCACCGCTCCATAGACCTTCACAGCCAAGAGGCTGGGAGCATAGGTGGCCAGCAGCACAAAGGCGACGTACCACACGAGGAAGGCCACAGACATGGGAAAGGTGAAGGACCGGAAGGTAGAGCGCAGCTCTTGAAACTCCGGGTTCTTCTGCATCTCGCGGAACTCTTGAGCGGTGGGTTCGTGCTTTCTCCGAGGCTGTTGGGCCTCTGGTGGTGGTGCGGTATTAGTCATGCTTTTTCCTATCTAGCGCCTAGCGCAAGCGGTGATGAAGCTCAGTGCATTCTTTCAGCGCCCTCTCAGATTGGAACGCCCTAGCAAACAAATTACCTAGCTCACATTGCAATGTGTGATCTACGAAGCATTTTTTATCTACAGAGCGCCGAATCACTGCCCCCACTACCGGATCACCTGCACCAAGAAAGGTCCTACCACCACCCCCGACAAGGCAGACAGGATCCTTCTGTTAAGTTTGCGAACCTTTAGATTGTGAGCTTCGCTAGCTTTTCACGCGCACACAGAGAGGCTGCCGCGCCGCGACAGCCTCAGGTAAATGTGATGTTTCTTCAGCTTAAGCCGGTTTTCTGGAGTTCCGGAGGTCGGTGACGCTCGCGATCACGCTGTGCCTCACGCCGCGAGGCCGCCTGATTCACCCGCCACAGCAGCTCCACCAGCACGGCCCCGGCAACGCCGACCGCCACGGATTGCAGGAATAGTGGCGAGAGATGGGCGTCGAGAAGCAAAATATGGGCGCTGAAGGGCACGGCAAAAAGCGCCACATAGGCCAAGCCGGAGACCCCGATGAGCAGCATCTTCCACCAGTTCAGCGGGCGTGAGACCACCACGAGCACCCACCAGGCCATGATGAGCAGGGCGGCCAGCGCCGCGGTGGCCTCGTGCTGATTCACCCCCGAGCCGTGTGGCGAAGAAGAAATCACCATCCACCACAGGGAGACTCCGAGCCCGATGACCACCCCGGAGGGCATGGCCAAACGCAGCACACGGCTCGCGAAGCCGGGCCGAGCGCGCTCGTGGTTGGGAGCCAAGGACAGGATGAAGGCGGGAATGCCAATGGTGAACCAGCCGATCATTGTCACATGGATCGGCTGGAAGGGGTACACAACGCCAAATATGCCGGTGACCAGTGCCAAGATCACGGAGTAGACCGTCTTTGTGAGGAAGAGATTGGCCACGCGCTCAATATTGCCAATCACCCGGCGGCCCTCGGCCACCACATGCGGCAGCGTGGAAAAGCGATTATCCAGCAACACCAGCTGGGCCACCGAACGGGCCGCCGGCGATCCAGACCCCATGGCGATACCAATGGAGGCTTCCTTCAAAGCCAGCACATCGTTTACGCCATCGCCCGTCATCGCTACCGTGTGCCCGGATTCCTTGAGCGCGAGCACCATCTGCTTTTTCATCTCTGGAGTCACGCGGCCGAACACGCGGCCACGCTCCACGGCCGCTCGAAACTCCTCGGGATCGGTGGGAAGCTCGCGGGCATCGATGGCCTCGGTCGAGATACCAAGGGACCGGGCCACCGCCCCCACCGATACCGCATTATCGCCGGAGATGATCTTCAGCTGTACCTTTTCCTTGGCGAAGTAATCGAGGGTGGCACGAGCCTCGGGTCGGATCACCTGCTCCAGAATCACCAAGGCATGCGGCTCAAACTCCGTCTCTGTTTTCCTCCCGAGCAAGAGCACGCGCTGGCCGAGCTGCATATGCTCATCGGCTGCGCGCGACTCGGGAGCCAGCACATCGGGCGCTCCCAGCAGCCAGCACTCGCCGGAGGCCAGCTCCACACCTGAGTACTTCTTGGTGGAATCGAAAGCGATATGCTCACTCACCTGCGGCAGCGGGCTGGGCTCTCCCGGCGCGTCAGCACGGGAGTGCTGCAGCGCCTCGGCGATGGCCTGCATAGTGTCATTGGGGCGTTTATCGGCCTTGGCCATTGCGAGCAGCGTGGCCTCATACTCGGCCTCGGGGCGGCGACGTCCAGCATCCGCCACCACATCAAGGCCGGTATAGCCCATGCGGTTTTCCGTGAGCGTTCCGGTTTTATCAGTGCACACCACATCCACCCGCGCCAAACCTTCGATGGAGGGAAGCTCATTCACCAGCGCTTGGCGCTTGCCTAAGCGCACCACGCCGACGGCAAAGGCAATCGAGGTCATCAGCACGAGCCCCTCGGGCACCATCGGTACCAACGCCGCCACCATCGCCAGCAGGGACTCGCGTAATGGATTGCCGGTGCGCACCAGCTGGGTGTAGATCGCGAGTAGCCCCGTGGGAATAAGCAGCCAAGTGATGATCCGCAAGATCTTGTTGATCCCGTTTTGCAGCTCGGAGTCGGTGAGGGTGAAACGCCCGGCATCGCGTATCAGCTTGGCGGCATAGGCATCCTCACCGATGCCGGTGGCCTGGAAGGTGCCAAAGCCCGCGGCCACAAAGGAGCCGGAGTAGAGCGGATCTCCCACGGATTTCTTTATCGGCTCGGACTCGCCGGTGAGCATCGATTCATTGATCTCGAGCCCTTCGGAACTGCGCACCACGCCGTCCACCACCAGCTGGTCGCCGGCGCCAATATCGATGAGATCGTCGAGCACAATAGAATCGCGCGGAATCTCGGCCGTGGCCCCATCGCGGATCACCTTCGGATCCTCTTCGCCGAGAATCGTCAGCCGGTCCAGGGTGCGCTTGGCCCGCAGTTCCTGAATGATGCCAATGCTCGAGTTGGCGATAATGAGCAGACCGAAGGCGCCATTAATAAAAGAGCCCGTCGTCGCCACGATAATGAAGAGCACGCCGAGGATGGCGTTGATCCGAGTGAACACATTGGAATAAATAATGTCGCGGGTTCGCCGACCGGTGCGCCGCAGCGTCACGTTCACCTGGCCGCGCTCGCGCCGCTCGACCACCTGCGCCGAGGTCAAGCCTGCGGCGGGAGTGATTGCCCGTGTGGTGTCTACCTCCATGAGCTCCGTAGTCTACCCCCTGTGTCCGGCGTAACTGAGCCGCGTGAGCACCCAAGACGGGGATTCACAGCGCTTTCCCAGCTGCGCCCTTGTCGCCCCCCCCTCCTGCCAGCAGCGAAGCGGCGCTGCGCCCGGCTGGAGGCAGGGCCGTGGCGCTTAGCTAAACTCGCGGGGATCGGGCCCCACACGGCCAGTACCCTCGCCCTGATCCATGGCGGTGATCCGCCGCAGTTCCTCCTCGCTGAGGGTGAAGGAGAAGACATCGATATTCTCCCGAATCCGCTCGGGCGTGCGCGAGCGTGGAATCACGATGCGATCCTGCTGCAGGCTCCAGCGCAGCGCCACCTGGGCAGGGCTGACCCCATGGTGCTCGGCGATCTCTCCCAAGATGTGATGGCTGAGGATTTCGCCCTGGCCCAGCGGCGACCAGCACTCAGTAACGATGCCGTGGTGGTGGTGATAGTCCACGAGCTGGCGCTGCGAGAACCCGGGGTGGAGCTCGATCTGATTGATCGCGGGAGTGATGCCGGTATCGGCGATGATGCTGTCGAGAGTCTCCTCATAGAAGTTACAGACGCCCACGGTCTGTACCCTTCCCAGCCCTTGGAGCTGGGCAATCGCCTCGAAGCTGGCGCGGTAGGTGTCTGTATCCGGGCAGGGCCAGTGCACCATGTACATATCGAGATAGTCGAGGCCGAGTCGCTGCAGACTCTGATTGAAGGCCTCCCCTGTTTCCTCAAAGCCCTGTTGGTTATTCCACACCTTCGACACCACGAAGAGCTCATCGCGTTCCACATCGCCGGCGGCAATCGCTGCGCGCAGGGCGGCGCCGACGGCCTCCTCATTCTTATAGATCGCTGCACAATCAAAATGGCGATACCCTGCCTCGATGGCAGTGCGGATGACTGTGTCGCATTCATCCGGGTCGATCTTCCACAAGCCCAGACCGAGCTGCGGAATAGGGGTGGCGTCGTTGAGGGTGATGGCGGGAACGCAAGTAGACATAGTTCCTATTGTGCCCCTGCCCCGCGCTCAGGGCTATAGCCAGTACCTAGGTGTCCACCGTGGCAGGCGTCCAACCCGTCTATTAAGGTAGGCCTACGTGATTGTTGGAAAATATGTCCGTGTGTGAGTTCACACCACGACTATGAGGAAAGAACACCAGAGTATGCACGACACCACACTCCACATAGATGGATTGACCAAGCGCTATGGCGATGTCGTCGCGCTGCAGGACATGAGTTTTTCCGTCGCCCCAGGCGAGATCTACGGCTTTGTTGGCTCCAACGGCGCTGGCAAAACCACCACGATGCGCATCGCGCTTGGCGTGCTCACCGCCGATTCTGGCGAGGTGCGCTTGGGCTCACGGGCAGTCGACGACGCCCTGCGCCGCAGCTTTGGCTACATGCCCGAGGAACGCGGGCTCTACCCCAAGCAAAAGGTGGCAGAGCAGCTGCACTATTTCGCACGACTGCACGGGCTCGATGCTGCCGCTGCCAAGCGCAATACCGCCGAGCTGCTCGAGCGGCTGGGTCTCAGTGACCGCGCGAAGGACAAATTGGAGCAGCTGTCTTTGGGTAATCAGCAGCGGGTACAGCTCGCCGCGGCGCTGGTCTTTGATCCGCAGGTGCTGATCCTCGACGAGCCTTTTAGCGGCCTCGACCCCGTGGCCGTTGAGGTGATGTCCAACTCGCTGCGGGAACGCGCCCAGCAGGGCATTCCGGTGGTGTTTTCTTCGCACCAGCTGGATCTGGTGCAGCGTTTGTGCGATCGCGTGGGCATCATTAGCGGCGGCCGCATGATGGCTCAAGGTAGCGTCGATGAGCTGCGGCAGTCTGGGCCGGTGCTCTATGAGATCACCAGCCCGGCCACCACCGCATGGTGGGAGGCGCTCGCCGGTGTGGAGCTCGTGGAACGTCACCAGGAAACGGTTGTTCTGTCGATCTCCGAGGAGGCCACTCACGGCCCTGGCGGCTTCGATGATCAGGAGCTGCTCCGGGCGGCGCTGGCCGCCGGCCCCGTGCACCACTTTGGCCGTCGCCTGCCCTCTCTCACTACGCTCTTCCAGGAGGTTGTGTCGCAATGAATTCCTATTCCTCTTTCTCCACGATCGGCCTCGTGATCAGGCGCGAGGCCGCAAAGCTGCTGAAATCGAAGAGCCTCTGGGTCATGCTCGGCGTGATGCTCGCCATTTCGGTGGTGGGCGGAGTTGTGGGCTATATCAATTCCGACGATGAGGACACCGCCTCTGATTCTCCGGTGGTTGCCGTGCTGGGCGAAGATCCCAGTATCCCCGACCGCGCCAGCGCCGAGGAGGCGCTGCGGGCCTCCGATGAAGAGGACAATGCCCCGCGTCTTGATGCCGTGGTGGTACCCGCGGAGTCCGGCTCGGAGCTGCTCTACACCGGGGAGCTTCCCACCGAGCTGCTGGAACAGCTCAACGCCACTCGCGCCGAGGTGTTTTTAGAATCCCAAGGCGTCGACCCCGCAGCCATGGCAGCCACCCAGCTCATCCCGGTGCAGGTCGGCGACGGCGACGCGGGATTCTTCGGCGATCCCAACACCTTGGGTAACCGCGTGGTCGCGCTCGTAGGCGTTTTTCTTCTCGTCCTCGCTATTTTGATGTTTGCCGCCATGATCGGCACCGCCGTGATGGAGGAGAAAAGCTCGCGCGTCATCGAGATCATTTTGGCCACGGTGCGCCCCCTCGATTTCCTCTGGGGCAAGGTGCTGGGTATCGGGCTCGTCGCCTTAGGCATGGTCACGGTGCTCTTTTCCGCAGGTATCGGCGCCGTGTGGGCCGCGGGGCTGACGGATGACCTCGACTTCGACCTCTCGATCATTCCCATTCTCGTGCTCTTCTTCATCCTCGGTTTCATCTTCTTCGGCCTGGTCTACGCCGCCGCAGGATCACTGGTATCGAGCATGGAGGACTACCAGTCGGCCCAGCTGCCCGCGCTGCTGCTGGCCTTGGCTATGACGTACACCCCCATGTTCGGCTTTTCCAAGCTGGACAGCACGTTCATGGAGATCGCGACATGGATTCCGCCCTTCTCGGTGGGCGTTGCCCCGCTGCAATACGCCGCGGGTAACCTTTCCGCGCTGCAGCTGGCGGCCAGTGCCCTGGTGCTGGTGCTCACCACCTTCGCCGTCAGCTGGCTCACCTCCCGTATCTACCGCAACTCGGTACTGCACTCTGGCAGCGCCATCTCGTGGCTCAGCGCAGTCAAAAACGTGCGTTCGGCTTAGCCGGCACACGCTTATCGACGCCGACCTCCCCGCCTCGTCGCGGTGGCGGTCGGCGTTATTCGCGTTCGACGGGCACGCCTTGAGGTGTGATCATTGTGGCCTCCCGCTACGGCCCTCTCAGCGCCCCGCTGATACTGCTTGCACAGCCTCGATACTGCCACCGCAGTCCCGCACGGCCTGCTACCACCACACCCGCACGTGGGTGTAACTCGGCGGCGCGGTGCAGGATTTTTTGTGTCATTGGGCCCCGCTTTGGGGTGCGTGCGGATAAGCTCACCCAGTATGGGACATACGAGCGCGCAGCAGCTGATTGATGAAGTACTCGACCCCGATTCTTTCCAGAATTGGGGCACCATGCCGAACTACGGCGATATCGACGATGCCTATAAGGATTCGCTAGCGCGGGCCCGCGAGAAATCTGGGGTGGACGAGGCCGTGATCATCGGGGAGGGCAGGGTCGCCGGCCACCGCGTAGCCTGCGTGCTCGGAGAGTTCCGCTTCCTCGGCGGCTCGATCGGCGCCGCCACCGCACGCCGCATCATCGACGGCATTCACCGCGCCACCGCGGAGAATCTGCCGCTGCTGATCTCCCCCTCCTCCGGTGGCACCCGCATGCAGGAAGGCACCCCCGCGTTCTCTTTGATGGTCTCCATCACCACCGCTGTGTATCGCCACAAGGACAAGCACCTGCCCTTCTTGGTGTATCTGCGCAACCCCACCACCGGCGGCGTGATGGCCTCCTGGGGTTCGGCCGGCAATCTCACCTTCGCCGAGCCAGGGGCACTCCTCGGTTTCTTAGGCCCGCGGGTGGTGGAGCTGACCACCGGCAAGCCTATGCCGCCTGGGGTGCAGACTGGGGAGAACCTCGCCACCCACGGGGTGATCGACGGCGTGGTTAACCCCGCGGAGCTCCGCGCGAGCGTGATCAAGCTCGTCACCACCCTCACCCCTGATCCGCAGCAGCAC